>JBBPYC010000012.1:0-76108 GCA_038200275.1 Burkholderiales bacterium | reverse complement strand
TGGCACGCTCGCCGCTGAAGGCGGGGGAAAAGCTGCAGCCTCGCATCGACGCGCAACTGCACGCCATCGCCAAGAACAAGCGCCTGATCCGCTCGTTCTTCAGGCATCCGGATGTCGCCTATATTTCTGACTCATGAGTAATCAGTGATTCCGCAGCAACCGTGGCGGCGCGTGTGCATGGGAATTCGACTTTCGATCAACCCAGTTAATCAACGGCGAGCTGGAATGAGCCAAGGTCCTGCGCCGCAAGGCGTTGACACGATTTTGCTGACGCTCTCCAAACCATCCCGCGTGCGCATACTCCGAGCACTGCAAGAGCCCATCGGTCTCAAGCGGCCTTGGTTTTGCGAGACACAGAAACATTTGTGCGAACAGTGGCCATGACGACCGCGCCGAAGGTCATCATCATCGCGGGTCCCAATGGCGCAGGCAAGACGACGTTTGCGCACGAGTTTCTGCCGAATGAGGCCGATTGCCCCGTGTTCGTCAACGCCGATCAAATCGCAGCCAGGCTGGCCCCGTTCGCGCCGGAAACCGAGGCGCTGCATGCCGGGCGGCTGATGCTGCAGGAGTTGGCGAGGCACTTCGCAGCGCGCGAGAGCTTCGCTTTTGAAACCACGCTCTCGGGTCGCGGCTATTTGCATCACATCCGTGTGTGGCAGGCTGCCGGCTACCGGGTGAGGCTGATCTTCTTGCGCCTTGGTAGCGCCGAAGACGCTGTAACACGCGTTGCTCAACGGGTTCGACAAGGCGGTCACAACATTCCTGAGGCCACCATTCGAAGATGCTTCGCTGCCGGCCTGCGAAACTTCGAGCAACTTTACGCATTCCTAATGGAAGGGTGGGTGCTTTACGACAATACAAGCGCACAGCCGGTGCTGCTGGACTGGAATGAAAAGCCATGAATAAACAGCCGATCGAGACGGCCAATGACGCCGACCTCCGCTCGTCGGTGTGTGCAATGCAGCGGGCTGCGAAAGGGGCGCAAGAGCTGGCGACAAGAACCGGCACCGCGCTCATCGCGACGCTACGAGAGGGAATCGATGAAGTTGAGCCAAACGCTCAGGGCGAGGCTGCTCCGAGGAAAATCAATTGCAGTGATTGATTACCGAAGTGGCTGAAGTTCAACCTTTGCCGACCCGCGCCCGCGCCGGCAACACCTCCAACACCCCCACCTCCCGCCGCCCCAGCAACTGCTTCAACGCCGATGGCTCGAACTGGCGCCGCACCGTGATCGCATAGAAGTTCTCGTGCAGGTCCGGTACCGCGGCGTATTCCACCAGCACGCCGCTGCGCAGCTCGTCGCGCACCACCACACTCGGCACCAACGCCACCGCATCGGTGTCGCGTGCGAGCAGCCGCAGCATCGCCATGTCGTCGACTTCGGCGCGCACGCGCGGGTGGATGCCGAGTTGTTCGCACAGCAGGTCGAAGCCGGTGCGGATGTCGTTGTCGCGGCCGGGGAGCAGCAGAGGGACATCGGCCAGGTCGTCGGGAAACTTGAATGCTTTGCGGCCACGTGCTCTTGGTCGGCCAACCAAGCTGACCGGCTGCTGCGCGATGCGGCGGCAGCGCCACGGGTCGTCGGCGCTGGGCTGCACACGCTGATTGGACAGCACCACGTCGAGCGTGTGCACGCGCAGCCGCGCAAGCAAATCGGTCAGACCGCCGGACTGCAGCACCAGCTCGACCTCTTCGCGCTCCAGCAGCGGCAGCAGGAAGTTTTCTTGAAAGTTGCGTGACAGCGTGGCCACCGCCCCTACGCGCAACACCTCGCGCTGTGCGCGTCGGCCTTCGCGCAGCACAGCCACCAACTCGGCCCCGGCAGCGAAGATCGAGTCCGCGTAGCCAAGCGCAAGCCGACCCGCTTCGGTCAGCAACAGCGCCCGGCCGCGCCGCTCGAACAAGGCCTGGCCCAGCTGTTCTTCCAACTGCTTGATCTGTGCCGAGAGCGCCGACTGCGACACATGCAGATGGCTGGCCGCACGCGTCAGGTTGCCTTCCTTGGCCACGGCCCAGAAGTAGTGCAGGTGATGAAAGTTGACACGGCGGGACACAGCTCGATCGTTCTGTTTTGATTGACGTTATATGGCGAACAATGAATTTTACAGATGGACTAGGAGCTGCCAAAGTCGTGACTGCAGCGAATCGTTCGCGTGCTTTTTTTGGCCAGCACTTGGCTTGGCTTGATCTCCATTCCTATGTCACCCGATCTTTCTTCCGATGCCACCTTCAGCGGCTTGCGGCTCGTGCTGCTGCTTGCGCCCGCGCTGATCCTGCTGTTCGCTGCCTTGTCAATCGCACCGTCGTGTCGGGACCGTGCCTGGCGCGCCGCGGCCTGGGCTTGCGGGCTGGTGTTTGTCGCGGTGTTGGCTTCGGGCGTCCTGTTGTTGGCAACGGGGCCTGTGGTCGCGTTGGGCCTGCGGGCGGATGCGGTCGGCGCGGTAGTGGCGTTGCTGGTGGCGTTCGTCGGCGCGGTGATCGTGCGGTTTTCGCGACCTTATCTGGGCACCGAGCGCGATGCGCCGGGCTATGTCCGTTCGCTGTTGCTGACTTTGGCTGCCGTGCAGATCGTGGTGGTGACGGACCATCTGCTGATGCTGACGCTCGCTTGGGCCGGCACCAGCTTCGCATTGCACCGGCTGTTGACGTTCTTTTCGGACCGGCCCGCGGCGCTGCTGGCCGCGCACAAGAAATTCATCGTCGCGCGTGGGGCCGACGCCTGCATGTCGATCGCCTGCGTGCTGCTGTACATGGCGTTCGGCACGCTGTCGATCACGCAGCTGTCGGCTGCCAGTATGGCAGCAAGCGCACTGCCGTTGTCCGCGCACATCGCCGTGCTGCTGATCGTGCTGGCGGTGCTGCTGAAGACCGCGCAATTGCCGCTGCACGGCTGGTTGATTCAAGTGATGGAGGCCCCCACGCCGGTGTCTGCGCTGCTGCATGCGGGTGTGGTCAACCTGGGCGGTTTCGTGCTGATCCGGTTGTATGGGCTGGTCGGTGCGGTGCCGGCGGCGATGACGCTGCTGGTGCTGGTCGGGACGTTCACGGCCGTGGTCGCTGCGCTCGTGATGACCACACGCATCAGCATCAAGGTATCGCTCGCGTGGTCGACCGCGGCGCAGATGGGCTTCATGCTGCTGCAGTGCGGGCTTGGGCTGTGGTCCATGGCGCTGCTGCATCTGGTCGCGCATTCGCTCTACAAGGCGCATGCGTTTCTAAGCACCGGCCGCGCAGTGCAGCACGTGCTGGTGCGGCGGCTGGCGCCGGTGCCTGCCGTGCCTTCGCTGGCGGCGTTGCTTGGTGCCGGGGTGGTGGCGTTGATTGCACTCGCGATGACCGCATGGGCGCTTGGCAGCCAGCCGCTGGCACAGCCCGCGCTCTGGGTCATGGCTGGGGTGTTCGCGCTGGCGATGGTGCCGATGATCCGGCGTGGTGGCTCGCCGTGGGCTGGTTGGCTGTTGCCGGTGCTTGCTGCGGTAGTGCTGGCCGTGGTCTGGTCTGCGCTGCATGCGGCCACGCACGGTTGGGTCGCGCCGGGGGCGTTGCAGCCGGCGCTGCCGCTGTGGCCGATCGTGGCCGTCGCATTCGTCGGCCTGTTCGTCGTGCAAGCGGTGCTGCTCGCACGGCCGCAAGGTGCGCTGTCGCAGGCGCTGTACCCGTGGTGCTACGGCGGGCTGTTTCTGGACGAGGCATTCAACCGCTTCGCGTTTCGGCTGCTGCCCGCGCCGGAGCGCCGACAGACTGCGGCTGCCGCTTCCGGCCTGGTGCAGCCGGTTCCGTTTTCTTGAATTGCTGGGTTTGTCATGTCCACTTCTGTTCTTACCGATTCGTCACTTTCCGACGCCATCCGCACCGCGTGCGACCGCATCGCGCCGACCTGGCCGCTGGACCAGTCCATTGCCGTCAATCCCTATTGGGGCTGGCGGCAGCAGCCAGCCGTGCAAGCCTCGGCGGCCCTGGGCATCCTGGCCGGCACCCGGCTGACGATGCCGCGCGCCTGGTTCCGCGCGCAGTGGGAGGCCGGCCGCTTCGGCTGGGCGCAGCTGGAACGCGCCACAGCGCTTGTCGGCGGCTCGGTGTCGGTCGCACAGGCCGTCGATGCACTTGCTGCCGATGGGCCTGCCGTGGTGCGACTGCCGCTTGTGACCGACCTGCTGGACGCCGCCGACTGGCAGACATTGCACGGCCCCGGCAGCATCGTGCGACACCAGATCAGCCAGCACTGCGCCGCGTTCTTCGATGACGATCAGGCCCGCTGGCAGCTCGATCGGCGGCCCGGCCTGTACCGCACCTGGAAAACCCAGCTCGCGACCGACCGGGCGCTGCGGTGGCGCAGTGGCCGCCGCGCGATGCTGCCGCACATTGGCGCATTGCCTGACGCGCCGGCCGCGCTGATTGACGCCGCGCTGCAAGGGCTCGGCCTGCCCCGGGAAGCGGTTGCCAACTACCTGAGTGCGGTGCTGCTCGACATCAACGGCTGGGCGGCCTGGTGCGCGTGGCTGCGGTGGCAGGCGCAGTTGGCCAAAGCGGCGCAGGACGACCACATCGTGGAACTGCTGGCGATCCGGCTGGCCTGGGAGGGGCTGCTGCAGCAGGACACTGGTGCAGCCGCTGACCCGGCTTGGCGTGACCGCTGGTGCGCGGCCGATGCGCGCATCGCCGAGCTGGCAAAAGCCAGCCGGATCGATTGGTTGCTGCAGCTTGCGGTGGAACTCGCTTACCAGCAGCCACTGGCGGATGCGCTGGCGTTGGCGTGCACTGATCGAACCGACGCGAGCCGCCGTTCGAACGCACAACGCCCGTCGGTGCAGGCGGTGTTCTGCATCGATGTGCGCTCCGAGCCGTTTCGCAGTGCGCTCGAAGCGGCGGACGGCTCGATCCGCACGCGGGGTTTTGCAGGGTTTTTCGGCTTGCCGATCGCATATCGGCCGATCGGCAGCGCCTTGACGCGGCCGCAGTTGCCGGGCCTGCTCGCCCCCGCACTGACCGTCACCGAAGGCACAACCGATGACGTCGGCTCAGCCGGCAGGGCGGGCACGAGCAGCGCCGACCTTGCGAGCGGCGCAGAGAAAACCTGTGGCATCGGCCTGGGCCAAGCCCTGTCCCGTCGCCGCCAGCAGGCGCTGGCCTGGAAGCGCCGTTGGAGCGAACTGCGCAGCAATGCATCGTCGGGCTTCGGGTTTGTCGAAGCGTGCGGGCTGGCCTATGCGCCGAAGCTGGTGGCCGACAGTCTGCATTCGACCAAACTGTTGTCTCGCTGGGAAGACACCGGACTGCCGGCCAACGCTGTGGGCTCAGCGCCGCAGTTGCCGCTGCCGAACGCAGGCGCCGTTGATGCGACGGCCAACATGCTGGTCGGCGTGCTGACGGCAATTGGCCTGCCAGACGGGCAAGAGGGCTTTGCGCCGCTGGTGCTGCTGGCCGGCCACGGCGCGCAGACCGCGAACAATCCGCTGCAGGCGTCGCTCGACTGCGGCGCCTGCGGCGGTCAGAGCGGGGACGTCAACGCGCGCGTGCTGGCCCACTTGCTGAACCATCCGGCGCTGCGCTCGGCGCTGGCGGCCAAAGGCACAACGATTCCCGATAACACCCGTTTCATCGCCGGGCTGCACAACACCACGACGGACGACGTCACGCTGTACGAGGCCGACATTGCCGGCACGGGCTGGGGCGCGGACGCCACCCGCGCGCTGGAATCCCTGCGCCGCGCATTGGCCGAAGCAGGCCGGCGCACCCGGGCCGAGCGGGCGCCCTTGCTGGGGCTCACCCATCTGGCGGCAGATGACGCGGCGCTGGCCCAATCGATCCGCAGCCGCGCCAACGACTGGGCGCAGGTGCGGCCCGAATGGGGCCTGGCCGACAACGCTGCGTTCATCGTCGCACCGCGCCGTCGTACGCAGCGGATGCGGCTGGGCGGGCGCAGCTTTCTGCACGACTACGACCACCGTGCCGACAGCGAAGGAAAAGTGCTCGAACTGATCATGACCGCGCCGATGATCGTGACCAACTGGATCAACCTGCAGTACCACGCATCGACGGTGGACAACACCCGCTACGGCAGCGGCAACAAGACGCTGCACAACGTGGTGGGCGGGCGCATCGGCGTGTTCGAAGGCAACGGCGGCGACTTGCGCATCGGCCTGGCGCTGCAGTCTTTGCACGACGGCGAGCGGCTGCGGCACACGCCGTTGCGGCTGTCGGTGTTCATCGAAGCGCCGCGCAAGATGATCGACCGCATCATCGACCGCTATGACGTGGTGCGGCAACTGGTAGAGCACGGCTGGCTGCATCTGCTGCGCATCGACGCCGAGCAGGCGCTGGTGGAGCACTGGACCCGTGCCGGCTGGCAGCAGGCATCGAGTGAAAACGATGCGGCCGATGCCACCGACGAAGCCGGCACGCCACTGCGCGCGCCGGCGCTGATCTAACAAGGCTGCAGCCGAACGCGGCGTCACGCCTGTGCGCGACGCCGCCGCCGAGCTATTCAGCGCAAAGACCGACGGTGCTTCAGCCGCTCGTACATCGACACCAGCGGCTTCACGGAGAACCCATGCACCACGACCGACACCGAAATCACCGCCAGCGTGATGCCGATCAGGTCGGCGGCCACTTCCGTCGACACCCCGTGGTTCACCGCATACATCAGGTAATAGATCGAGCCGATGCCGCGGATGCCGAACCAGCCGATCAGCGCGCGCTGCACCCGCGCGCTGCGGGAGCCGGCCAGGCCGATCGCCACCGCCACCGGCCGGATCACGAGCAGCGCAAGTGCGATGAAGAGGCTGAGCTCGAGCGGCCACTCGATCGTCCACAGCAGCAGGCCGACCGCGATCACGGCAACGACTTCGCCCACGCGCTCGACCTGCTCGGTGAAGCCGAGCATGGCGTGCGCCATGAACGCGGGCGCGCGGGCAGGATGCACGGCGCTGTCGTCGGTTTCGGTCGCCGCTGCGCCGCTGGCTGCGTCGTGGGCGATGGTGCCCGACGGCGGCTGCGCGTCACGCGTTGCTGCACTCTCGCGCCGCTCCAGCTGGCGCAACACGACGCCTGCAGCAAACACCGCAAGAAAACCGTAGGCGACCAACAGCAGCGCGAGTCCGTAAGCCAGCGCGATCACGCCAAGTGCGAGGAACTGATCCAGCCCCACTGCTTCCCGGTGCGTGCGGCGCAGATACAGCACCAGCCGACCCACGGCTAACCCGACCCCCGCGCCGATCGCCAATCCCGCGAACACCGCCCAGACCACATCGACCGCGAACCAGCGCCAGCCCCACGCGCCGATTTCGTGCAGGCCCAGCAGCCCAAGCCCAAGCATGATGATGGGAAATGCGGTGCCGTCGTTCAAGCCCGCCTCGCCGGTGAGCCCGAAGCGCAACCGATCTCGGTCTTCATAGTGATCTACCTGCACCTCGGCCGCCAGCACCGGATCGGTCGGCGCCAGCACACCGCCGAGCAACACCGCCGCACCGATCGACAGCCCAAGCACATAGTGCCCCGCCAGCGCGACCAGCGCCACTGTCACGAGCATCGACACCACGGCGAGCCGCACCGGCAGCTTCCAACGCCCGTCCGACAAGTCGACCCCCATCTTCATGCCTGAGGTGAACAGCGACAGCACCACCACCACCTCAGCCAGCCGCTCGAGCAGCACCGCCTTGCCAAGCGGCTCGAGCTCGACCCAGCCGAAGCCCAGGGGACTGATCGCGAGGCCGATGCCCAAGTACAGCATCGACGTGCTGAGCGGCAGCCGCTCGACCAGCGAACTGATCAAGGCCATGCCGATCAACAGCAGGCCGGCGAACGCCGACCAAGCGGCGAGGCTCATCGGGTGCTCTCGGGTGGCGTCGTGGCGCTGGTCGCATCCAGCCGCGTGGCCGGATCGGTTTCGAGACCCGGCTTGGCGAGCCGTGCTGACAGCACGGCTCTGGCAACTTGCGCAAAACCGGCCCCGCGCTCGGCTGTGGCCAGATAGCCCGGCGCATGCTGAAGTTCCGCCGCGAAGCGCGCAATGTTCGCCACGCCCACGCTGTTGCCGAACGCGCGGAACATGGTCTGGTCGTTGGTCGAATCGCCGACGAACGCCCAGCGCTCGATCTCCGCATCGAGCGGGCGGCCGAGCCGTTCCTGCACGATCCAACGCGCGCCGGACAGCTTGTCGTGGTCGCCGAACCAGCCGTTGATGTGGATGCTGCTGACGCTTGCGTTCATGCCGGCCGCGCGCATGATCGCGACCACTTGATCGATCTGAGGGGGCGACAAGTGCGTGAACTCGCTGTGGTCGATGGCGATGTCGGTTTCGCGGCCGGGGGAGTCTTGTGCGAGCCGGGCGGTCGGAATCTCATGCAGGATTTGTGCAGCGACGCTTTGCAGACGGATCGCGTTGGCCGCGCGCGTCGGAACGTCTTGTTGATATATCTTTAATAGCGAACTATGAAGACCGTACGGGCGGCTGCGCGGGGTTTTGTTCAAAAAACCGGCGTGGGAGCCGGCTGCGGCGTTCAGCAATGCCACCGCGCCGTTCTCCGCCACGATTGCATCGACCGGCCAGGCAGGTAGTCCATTGGCGACGTCGCCATATGCAAACGGCTCGCTCCAGCCGGCCGGCCGGCCGGTGATCGCAATCACGTGCAGGCCGGCCGCTTTCAAATCACGCAACGCAGCAAGTGCGTCGGGCGTGATCGCACCGTCGGTGGTCAGTGTGTCGTCGATGTCGGTAAAAACGCCGATCAGGTTTCGCCGATCTGCGATCGGCCAGGTGGCCAGCGGGCGCATTGGGGTTGGTGTGTTCAAACGGTCCAGTCTTCGAGGGTCAGCTCGGGAATGCGGGAAAAGTGGCAGGTGTTGTGGGTGACGAGTGGCAGGCCGGCAACGGCTGCATGAGCGCCGATCATCGTGTCCATTTCGCCGATGCGCTGGCCAGTCTTCATCAGCGCGAGCGACATGCGCTGATGAAGAGACGGGTACTCCCCCGGCACAAAATAACCGAGGATGTTGATGTCCGCCATACAGCGGATCACTGGTCGTCTCCATCACCTTTGTCAGCAGCATCTCGAGCTTCCCGGTCCGCGAACAGGTTGCGTGGCGGATCATTGCGCCGGCTGGTCTCGGCAAGGAAGTCCTCCGGCATCGGATCGTCCTCGATCATCTTGACCAACGCCCTGATGCGCTCCTCCCGCCCCGCATCGTCCTTCGGCTTCAACGTGATCTCGCCGGTGTCCTCGTTCTTGCGGATCCACATCTCGGATACGTCGACCCGGAACGCCTTGGGCAGGCGCACAGCATGGCTGTTGCCGGTGCTGGGCACTTTGGCGGTTGCAAGCATCGCGGCCTCCAACATATCTACTTAAAAGTAGATATTTTGAGGGCCGATCATGAGTTGTGCAGGGCCAGCCCCGCATGCTCCCGCAGCGGATGAAAGTGGATCTTCGGAAAGCGTTCCTGCGCCAGCCGCACGTCGTAAGGCGAGGTGCAGAGGTAGGCAAGGGTGTCCGCCGCGTCGTGCGCCATCCGCTGCGGATAGGCATCGCAGAACGCACGCAACTCGGCCGGCGTGTCGGCCGTGATCCAGCGTGCGCCGGTGTACTGGCAGCCTTCCAGCCGGATGTCCGCGTCGTACTCGGCCTTGAGCCGATGCTGCACGACTTCGAACTGCAGCTGGCCGACGGCGCCCAGCAGCATCGGCCCGCCGATGTCCGGGCGGAACACCTGGATCGCGCCTTCTTCGCCCAACTGCGCCAAGCCCTGCTGCAGCTGTTTGGTGCGCAGCGGGTTCCTCAGCAGCACCGTCATGAACAGCTCGGGCGCAAAGAACGGCAGGCCGGTGAACTGCAGATTCGCGCCGTCGGTGATCGTGTCGCCCAACTGCACGCCGCCGTGCGTGGTGAAGCCGATGATGTCGCCCGCATAAGCCTCATCAACCGCTTCGCGTCGCTGACTCAAGAACGTGACGACGGATGTCGGCCGCAGCTCCTTCGCACTGCGCTGCACCTTGAGCTTCATGCCCGGCGTGTACTTGCCCGAGGCCATTCGTACGAATGCAATGCGGTCCCGGTGGTTCGCATCCATGTTGGCCTGCACCTTGAAGACCACGCCAGAGAACGCCGGGTCCTGCGGCTCGATGATTTTCTCCACCGGTTGCTTGTTCACGACCAGCGAGCTCTTGCGCGGGCCGGGTGAAGGCGCCAAGTCGACCAGCGCCTCCAGCACTTCCATCACGCCGAAGTTGTTCACGCCGGAGCCGAAGAACACCGGCGTCTGCTTGCCGGCGAGAAATGCGGCGTGGTCCCATGTGGGCGATGCGCCGGCGGCGAGCTCCATGCTCTCCATCGCGGTCTCGAACTCGTGGCCGAAGCGTTTGACGAGCCGATCCGTCTCGGTCAACGCGATCGTCTCGAACTCCTGCGGCCGACGCTCCGCGCCCGGTTCGAACACCGTCATGGCCTGCGTGCGCAGATTCATGATGCCGCGAAACGACTTGCCCTGGCCGACCGGCCAGGTCATCGGCACGCACGGCATGCCCAGTTCACGCTCCACCTCATCCAAGATGTCGAGCGGCTCGCGCACCTCGCGGTCCATCTTGTTGACGAACGTGATGATCGGCGTGTCCCGCTGGCGGCAGACTTCGATGAGGCGCCGCGTCTGGGCTTCGACGCCGTTGGCCGCGTCGATCACCATCAGGGCCGAGTCGACCGCGGTCAGCACGCGGTACGTATCTTCAGAAAAGTCCTTGTGCCCCGGCGTATCGAGCAAGTTGATTACGTGGTCCCGATACAGCATCTGCATCACGGACGACGCCACCGAGATGCCGCGCTGCTTCTCGATCTCCATCCAGTCGGATGTGGCATGCCGAGTCGCCTTGCGCGCCTTCACCGAGCCTGCGATCTGAATCGCGCCTGAGAACAGCAGCAGCTTCTCGGTCAACGTGGTCTTGCCCGCGTCCGGGTGCGAAATGATCGCAAAGGTGCGACGGCGGCGAGTTTCGGAGGCGAGGGACAAGGGGGTTCCAGAAAAGCGGAATGGGGTCAGCCTTTCGGCCAATACACGGTACGCAGCCGATTTTATCGAGGGGTCGTCTTTGGCAATGGCCCCTGCACGAAGTCGCTGACCTGTGTCAGAGCAGTAGTGGACATTCGTATCCAGGTAGATACAACGTAGCCATGTTCGTTGTCCGCCTCATATTGAAGTCTCGAGCATGGCTTGATCGGATGCGCGATCACAAAGTGCAGGTTCGCATTGCTGCTCGCCTGAGGCTGGCAGAAGCCGGCAACCTCGGCGACTGGAAGTCGGTCGGCGGCGAGGTATCTGAGATGCGAGTGGACGTTGGCTCGGGCTACTGCCCGTACTTCACCCCTCGCAGGAGTATCTTGATCGTCATGCTCGCGGCTGGCATCAAGTCATCACAGGCGCGTGACATGAAGCGCACACGACAACTCGTTAAAGAACTGGAGATTGAATGATGAGCGAGACCAAATCTGCAAACAAGCGGGTCCCGCTCGACGCGGCGCGCTACCTGATCGATGACGCCGCAGTCGCCGAGTACATGACCGCTGTTCTTGAAACCGACGATCCCGATCTCTTGCCGCTCGCGCTGGGCGACATCGCGCGGGCGCGGGCAGCGCAAGAAGCTGGCCTGGGCCGTGAGAGTTTGTACAAAGCGCTAGTGCCAAGTGCCAAGCCGCGGTTCGACACCGTGCTCAAGGTTGCATAGGCGCTCGGGGTGAGGCTGACGGCGCAGGTGGCGTAGCGCAGGAAGTTCGCGGTGCGTTCACACCGTCGCCGTTGCAAGCAGCACAAGGGACATGACGCAACGCTGGACCCTGCGCAGTCTTGCAGAAGGGTCACTATGATTTGCCCAGGGCCTATGGCAGCAACGCTGAGTTCTGGAATGCCGTCAAAGTCGCGCAGTAGAAGAGCGTTTTCGAAGCCGCAACCACCGCTGTTGCTCGACCCTGACAACGCGTTGCCCTTCATCGACATCGCTACCGAGAAGCCTGTGCCGTGCTCGGGTTGACCGAGCCGATCGACGATCTGCCGCGCGGCGCTGCGGTTGCGCTCGGAACTGCGATCTTGCCGATTGCCGGCCGCTTCGTTTGCGATGGGATCAAGCAAGCCCCAATTTTGCCGAGCCCCGGCCACCGCAGGGATTTCAGTGCGGCGCTTGTGAAAATTCGCAAGGCCTGGCGTTTTCACAAGGCACCCGAGTTTTGAATCCGGCGCATGAGCAGGCGCGCTGCACTGAGTTTTGACGCCCTGTTCGAACTGCACGATGTGCATGTGCGCGGATTGCCTTGGTCGACCCGGGTGCTGCCCCGTTGATCGATGCTTCGCAACGACGGCGTGCGGTTTCTGCGCGTCCGCTGGGGCAAGGTGGTGGGGAACCGGCTCTATCTCGATACACAGTTGGTTGCCGAGGTCGTGGGGCAGGCCTGCCCAATGCCCCGGCTCGGATGCAGTGGATGCGCCGGTGTCGGGCATGGACGGAGTGAACTCACGCGCGAAACCACTCAGCCTGACCAGGGCCGTCAGGCTGCTTCAGGCTGAAAATTCAACGAAGCCTCACTGATGCAGTGCAGCGGTTGCTCCTCGATCTGCAGCAAGTGGCCGAGATGGCTTCCACAGCGGCGGCAACGCACTTCGGTGAAGGCGCCAAATTCCGCATCGGGCGCACCGTACGCAGGCACCGGCCCTTCGATGCCGGTCATCACCGCGTTCGGTTGCGCGTGCCGAAAGAACACCCAGCCCTTGTCCAGCACGACTTTCCAATATGCGTCGGGGTTCGTCAGATTGCAGCCCTTGCAGCGGTGGTACCCGTTGGCCGTTGTGTTCCACAAAGGGCTGGACTTGAGCTGCTCGGTCTTGCCCGTGCGCAGGATGAGGTACTCAACCTCGGACAGTCGCGCTCGCCATTCCGCATCACTGTGCTGCACCTCGTAGGTCGTTGCTTCGCTGTCGGTGCCGGCCTCGCTTGAAACCGCACCCTCTGCGAGGGCACCGACTGCAACAGACGACGCCGCGACCAAGAAGCGGCGCTGCCGGCAGGCGGGAGGTGCCGCTGCTGGCGCGCCGTGACGGAGATGTGTCATGCAAGTACGCCCAGTTGTCGTCCGGCAGATCGCGCTGTTCAATAGCGCCGCAAGCCGCTGTGCATGCCGTGGATATACGCCAAAGGCGCCGCGTTGGCATGGCTGGTTGGCTGGTGGTCCGGCCAGCGCCTTCGTGTGGTTGCCGCCGTTCGAAGCGCGCGCAAGCTGCGGCCGCCCACAAGCTCGGGCGACGCTTCGGTTAGCCTCTCGCCCCATGTTTTCACTGACCTCCCTCGCCATCGGTCCACTCTCTGGCCACGCGGTGCTGATGCTCGCTTTCACTGCGATCGTCTTTGCGGTCTTCATCTGGGACCGCCTGGATCTCAGCTCGGTCTGCCTGGCGATCCTGATGCTGTTGCCGGTGCTGTTCTTCGCCTTTCCACTGCCTGACGTGGAGCCGTATCGCTTCTTCGCTGGCTTCGGGCACCCAGCGTTGGTGGCGATCTTTGCGCTGATGGTGCTGGGTCACGCATTGGTGCTGACCGGGGCGCTGGCGCCGGCGGCGCGGCGGCTGGCGTGGCTCGTGGCCAAGTCGCCGCGGATGGCACTGCTGGTGGTGCTGGTTGGCTCGGCTGCCGTCAGCGGCGTCATGAACGACACACCGGTGGTGGTGCTGCTGATCCCGCTGCTGGTGGCTGCGCTGCAGCGTGCCAACCAGGCACCAGGGCGGATGCTGCTGCCGATGAACTATGCGGTGTTGATGGGCGGCATGTCGACGACGATCGGCACTTCGACGAACCTGATTGTTGTGTCGCTGGCCGTGGGCCTTGGGCTGCCACGCTTTGGTGTGTTCGATTTTTTCCCGCTCGTGGCGATTGCCTCGGTGCCGGCGCTGTTGTATCTGTGGCTGGGCGCGCCGCTGCTGCTGCGCCATCTCAAGCCGACCCAACCGCAGACGGCCCAACCCGAGTTCGAAGCTGAGCTGCGTGTTACCGAGGGAACTTTGGAAGACGGCGCGGAACTGCGCGAAGTCATCCAGCAGGCCGGCAACAACCTGCCACTCGTCCGCATCCGGCGCGACAACGGCGCGGTGATGGTGCCTCTGCCGACGGCCAGGCTGCGCGTCGGCGACCGTCTCGTCGTGCGCGACACGGCGGAGAACCTGAAGGAGTACGAAGCGCGCCTGCAAGCACCGCTGCATTCGCAGGACGAAGCGAGCTCGAGCCGGCGCACCAGCGACGATGGAGACGATGAAGAGGCCGAGCCGATGCTGGCGGCGCAACTCATCGTCACGCCCGATTCACCGCTGGTCGCCAGCACGGTGCGGCGCGAGCGTCTGATTGGGCGCTATGACCTGCTTGTCATCGGTTTGAAGCGTGCGCGCGGCGGGTCGCAGACGCAGCGCGAGGGTCTCGAAGACTTGAAAGTGCATTCTGGCGATGTGCTGCTGATCCAGGGGCCGAAGTCGGCCCTGCAAACCGTGCAAAGCGATGGCTACGGCCTGCTGCTCGATGAACAGCTCGCACTGCCGCGACAGGGCAAGTCGCTGATCGCATTGTTCACGCTCGCTGCGGTCGTCGCCGCGGCAAGCGTGGGGGGCGTACCGATCACGCTGGCCGCGCTGGCCGGTGTGCTCGTGTTGCTGGCCACGCGCACCTTGGCGTGGCACGACGTCGGCGGCGCGCTGTCGGCCAAGGTCGCGCTGCTGGTGGCAGCCAGCCTGGCCCTCGGCGATGCGTTGACGATCACCGGTGGCACACAATTCCTTGCCAGCAGCTTCGTCGCCTTGGTCGCCGATTGGCCCGGCGCCTGGGTGTTGGCGGCGCTGATGGGGATGATGGGGATGATGACGAACTTCGTCTCCAACAATGCGGCGGCGGCGATCGGCACTCCACTCTCGATCGAGATCGCGCGTGCGCTTGGCCTGCCGCCTGAGCCTTTCGTGCTTGCGGTGCTGTTCGGCTGCAACCTCTGCTATCTGACGCCGATGGGCTATCAGACCAACCTGCTCGTGATGAACGCGGGTGGCTACCGTTTCGGTGACTTCGTGCGGGTTGGCACGCCGCTGTTCATCATCATGTGGATCGGGCTGTCGGTGCTGATTGCGCAGCGCTATGGGCTCAAGCTGGGATTCGGTGGCTGACCGTTTCGTCAAACACCAAGTGCGCGCCCCGTTCAACGAGCCCGACGGCGCGCATCGCATTGACGTTTTTATGCGTGTAGACCGGACGTTTGGGTTCGAGCTGCTCCGGCGCGACGTGGACGACGGCGGCGCATGGCAGTGCCTGCGTCGGTTCGGCAGCCGCAGCTTCGATTCCGGCCAGAAGGCGCTGGATGCTGCGCTGGCCGGCGTGCCATGGCTAGAAGACACAGGCCTCTGGCGCTGGTAGCGCACCAGGCGGCGGTTCAACCGATTCGTGAAAATGCGGTGACATCAAGCAACCGCTCAGAGGAGTTCGCCATGGCTGAAATACCCGGCTTCATCGTCACCCACGCCAAGGACGCGGTGTTCGACCGCGGCCTGCGCACCTTCTTCGAATATCGAAATCTGGGCATCGAACAAGCCACCGAAGGCCGGGTTTCAGCGCACGTGATCCGTTCGACCGCGGGCACCGAATTCTCGAGCCAGCCGCACCAACACGCGCTTGACTTCCAGCTGGTCTATGTGCTCAAGGGTTGGATCGAATTCGAGTACGAGGGCCACGGCCGTGTGCGGCTCGAAGCGGGTTCCTGCGTGCATCAGCCGCCCGGCATCCGGCACCGCGAACTTGGCCACAGCGACGACATCGAAATGCTGGAGATCGTGATGCCGGCGGACTTCAGTACCGCCGAAGTTCCTGCGGTCTGACACGTTGCTGCTCATGCGAGCGGCTGCGACCATTCACCGCCCGTACACGTCCTCGAATCGCACGATGTCGTCTTCGCCCAGGTAGGAGCCGGACTGCACCTCGATCATCTCCAGCGGCAGGCGGCCTGGGTTTTCCAATCGGTGTTGGGTGCCCAGCGGGATGAAGGTCGATTCGTTCTCACTGACCAGAAACACGCTGTCGCCCTTGGTCACCTTGGCGGTGCCGCTGACCACGATCCAGTGCTCGGCGCGGTGATGGTGCATCTGAAGTGACAACGTGCCGCCGGGCTTCACCACGATGCGCTTGACCTGAAAGCGGCTGCCGGTGTCCACGCTGTCGTACCAGCCCCAGGGGCGATACACCTTTCGGTGCGTCTGGCCCTCGTTGCGTTTGGTCGCCTTGAGTTGTTCGACGACCTTCTTGACGTCTTGCGTGCGATCCTTGTGCGCCACGAGAATCGCGTCCGGTGTCTCCACCACCACCACATCCTGCATGCCGATGCAGGCCACCAGCCGACCGCCCGACAACGCCAGCACGTCGCGGCAATCGTGCAGCAGCACGTCGCCAGCCACCGCATTGCCAGCGTCGTCTTTCGGCAGCACGCGCCACAGCGCATCCCAGGCGCCCACATCGGACCAGCCGGCTGACAGAGGCAGCACGACGCCGCGCGGCAAGCGCGCGTCTGTCGAATCTGTGCCGCGCGGCAAGCGTGCGTCCGTGTCAGCGCCGGCGGCGAGCCGTTCCATCACCGCATAGTCGATCGAGTCGGCTGGGCAGGCCGCAAACGCGGCGCGGTCTACGCGCACGAACTCGCCGTCGGTCGTGCCTTGCTCGACCGCTTGCTTACAAGCCTGCAGGATGTCAGCACGGCAGCTTTTCATTGCCGCGAGCCAGACCGAGGCGCGCATCATGAACAAGCCGCTGTTCCAGTAGTAACCACCGGCGTCCAAGTACTGCTGCGCGGTCGCGGCATCGGGTTTTTCAACGAATCGCGCAATCGCAAATTGCGCTGCATCACCCGCGTTGCCGCCGAACGCTGCGCCGGCCTGGATGTAGCCGTAGCCGGTCTCGGGCGCGTCGGGCGTGATGCCGAAGGTAACGATCGCATGTTCGCTGGCGGCCAATGCCGCACCCGCGCGCACCACCGCCTGAAACGCATCGACGTCGGTGATCACATGGTCGGCCGGCATGACCAGCATCACCGGGTCATTGCCTGCGCCGCTGCGCGCGGCGACCAGCGCAGCGAGCGTCAACGCCGGCGCGGTGTTGCGGCCGATCGGCTCCAGTAGCACGCTGCCGGGCCGGCCCATCAGGCGCAACTGCTCGGCGATGACGAAGCGATATTCCTCGTTGCAGACGATCATCGGCGGCGCGACTTGGATGCCGGAGAAGTTTTCCAGCCGCCGCACGGTGGCTTGCAGCATCGAGTCGTCGCCAATCAGCGGGAGCAACTGTTTCGGATATTTCTCGCGCGACAGCGGCCACAGTCGGGTGCCGGAGCCCCCGGACAGAACGACGGGTTGAATCAGCATGGGGAATGAAGCAAAGAACAATCGGGTGGATCGGGCGGTGCGCAGCCGCAGCCCATGGCGCGGGCACTGCCCAGGTGAAATGCGCGAGTGTAATTATCCAGCCGCACGCAGCAACTGATTTGCTACCAAAAATGTAGCTAAAGCGGCAATGCAATCAAGCACCGACGGCCTGTGTATTCAAAAACGCACAGACGCCAAAGCCGCCCGACGCCGATAATTGGCACATGACCGAGCTGATCTTGATTCGCCACGGAGAGACCGACTGGAACCGCGAACTGCGCTTTCAGGGACAAGTCGACGTGCCGTTGAACGAGGCTGGCCACGTGCAGGCGCAGCGCGTGGCCGACCGTCTCGACGCTGAGCCGTTACAGCATCTCTACTGCAGCGACCTGCTGCGCACGCGTCAGACTGCAGCCCCGCTGGCGGCCGCCCGGACCCCGCACCGTGTGATTGAACTGCCTGGCCTGCGCGAACAACACTTTGGCCGCATTGACGGCATGCGCGTGGCCGACATCCAGGCACAGCATCCGGGCGACTGGACCGATTGGCTGCGCTTCGACGCCGATCACGCGTTCGAAGGCGGCGGGGAAAGCGCGCGCGATTTTTACCTGCGCGTGCAAGCCACGTTGCGCCAGTTGGCACTTGCCCATCCGGGGGAGACGTTGGGTGTGTTCACGCACGGCGGCGTGCTCGACATGATCCGGCGCGGCGCGCGGAGTCTGTCGCTCAGCGGTCCGCGCGACGGGCTGGTGCCCAACGGTGCGATCGGCCGGGTGCGACTCGGCAGCCAGGGGCGCGTCGACATCCTGCACTGGGCCGATGCGCGCCACCTGGACGGTCTGCCCGCACAGCCGGTGTATTCACAGGCGCGCCCGACGCCGCAGCCGATGCCGGGGTCACTCGCAGAGCGGCTGGCGCAACGGCGACGTATTGCCTGACTCAGTCCCTTGCGCGGCGCGGCACCGATGGCCAGGCCGATTGCGGACCGCGCAACAGCTCATACGCGCGCGCCACCCGCAGCACCCCCAGGTCGTCGAAACGCTTGCCCGCGATCTGCAAGCCGATTGGCATGCCGTCGGCCGAGAAGTAGCCGCAGTTGATGCTGGCAGCAGGCTGTTCGCTCATGTTGAACGGCACCGTGAACGCAATGTGTTCAAGCGCGCGAAGCGCATCGTTTGTGGGTGACGGCCAGTCGGCTGCGAACGCCGGCACCGGCGACACGGGTGACAACACATAGTCATATTCGGCACAGCCCTGCACAGCCGCCACGCGGCTTGCATGGATCTGGCTGAAGGCGCGAAACAGCGCGGCCCCACTCATGTCGGCGGCGCTGTCGGCCCAGTCGCGAATTACCGGCAACACCTGAGCGCGCAACGCAGGCGCAAGGGCGCCTAAGTCGAGGTGCGACCGCATGCGCCAGAAGCGGTCGATACCGTCGAGCATCTCGGCACGCAAGATAGGCAGCATCGGCTCGACGATCGCGCCGACTGCAGCAAACGCTTGTGCAGCCTGCTCGACCGCAGCGCGTGTCTCTGGATGCACGTCGAGCCCACAGCTTGCGTCAAGCAGCAACCCGATGCGCAAACCCCGCAAGCACTCAACGCCCTGGTCGAACGCCGCCCAATCAATCGCCTGGGGTGGCAGGCTCATGCTGTCGCGCGCATCGGACTCACTCAGCACCTGCATCAGCAGCGCCGAATCGGCCACGCAGCGCGTCATCGGCCCGGCCGCGCGGCCTGTTGTTGGCGGATCGATCGGCACGCGGCCGAGGCTGGGCTTCAGCCCGAACACACCGCACCAGCCGGCCGGCAACCGGATCGAGCCGCCGATGTCGGTGCCAATGTGCAGCGGCCCGTAGCCGGCCGCGGCCGCTGCAGCCGCCCCTGCACTGGAGCCGCCAGGCGTCTTGGCGACATTCCATGGGTTGCGAGCTGTTGTGTGAAAGCTCGACAAGCCAGAGGACAGCATGCCGTAGTCCGGCATCGTGGTCTTGGCAACCAGCACGGCCGCTGCTTCACGCAGCCGCGCTGCCGGCGGCGCATCCGCAGCCGCTGGCGTCAACGCCGTGGCCGCAGTACCCAGCGGCATCGGATCGCCTGCTGTGGCGATGTTTTCCTTGATCGTGACGGGCACGCCGTCGAGCAGCCCAGCCGGCGCACCGCGCTGCCAGCGTGCTTCCGATGCCCGTGCGGCGGCCAGCGCCTCCTCGGGCCTGAGCAGATAAGTCGCATGCAACTGCGGCTCGCATTGCTCGATCCGGTCGAGCACCGATTGCACCACCTCAACCGGCGAAAGCCGCTTCGCGTAGTAGTGCGCCAGCAATTCGCCGGCACTGAGATCACAAACCGACGCATCTGCCATGACCGACTCCGGACCAAAGATTCAAACGTAGAAGAAAAAAACGCCAACTGGCCGTGCAAGGCCGGCAGGCGTCGCCCTCGGTCGAGGGTGGCTGAGAGCCGAACGACGAGGCCAAAGGCCAGCCGCGAGTGCTAACTCCAGGACAGCGCGGAAAGGTCATTCACGAACAGCGGCATGTCTTTCCAAAACCCCTTGAGGGTCTTGTTCGTGACGGTGATCCACTGGGGCTGGAACAAGTAGACGTTGGCTGCGTCCTCAGCCAGCAGCTGTTGCGCATCGCCAAGCAATGCGTTGCGCTCGGAGCCGGCCGCCGTCGTGCGGATCTTGTCGTACAGCGCGTTGAACTTCGGCGACTGGTAGCCCCAGTAGTAGTCCGCCTTGGCGTAGTTGCCGAGATCGAATGGCTCCACGTGGGAGATGATCGTCAGGTCGTAGTTCTTGTTCTTGAACGTGCCCGAAAGCCACTGCGCCCACTCGACGTTTTCAGTTTTGACCGTAATGCCGACCTTGGCCAGTTCCGCTGCAATTACCTCACCGCCCTGGCGCGCATACGGTGTTGGCGGCAGCGTCATCGTCAAGGTCAGCGGGGTCTGCACGCCGGCTTCTTTCAAGAGCGCTTTTGCCTTGTCCAGGTTGAACGGGTTGACGCCGGTGGTGTCCACATAGCCATCGGCGCCTGGCACGTAGTGGCTGCCGATCGGCACGCCGTAACCTTCCACCGCGCCTTCGATCACGGCCTTGCGATCGATCGCAGCCGAGATCGCACGGCGCACGCGCACGTCGTCGAGCGGCTTCTTCGCATTGTTCATTGCGAGGATCGTTTTCGCTCGCGAGCCGCTCACGATCACCGCGAAGCGCGGATCGGCCTTGAACTGCGCCACGCCGCGCGGCGTCACGCGCACGAACGCGTCGACGTCACCCGACAGCAGCGATGCGACTTGCGCAGCCGGGTCCGGGATGAAGCGGAACGTGGCTTTCTTGATTGCGATGGCTGCGGAATCGCGATACCCATCCCAGGCGGCCAGCGACACGGCTGCGCCCTTGCTCCAGTTCTCGAGCTTGTACGGGCCAGTGCCGACCGGTTTCGTCGCGTTGGTCTCCGCGCTTTTCGGCTCGACGACGATCGCGGTGGCTTGGCCCATCAGGAACAGGAAGTCGGGGTCGATCTCCTGGACGGTGATCGTCACGGTGTGCTCACTCTCTGCCTTGACGCTGTCCATGCCGGCAAAGGTGCGCTTGTCCTTGTTGGTGCTTTTCTCGTCAGCCGCGCGCGTGAATGAGAACTTGACTGCTTCGGCGTTGAACGGCTCGCCGTTCTGAAACTTCACGTCCTTCTTGAGCTTGAACGTGTAGCGCTTCAGGTCCGGTGAGACTTCCCAGCTCTCTGCCAGCAGCGGCGTCACGCTGCCGTCTGCGTTGATCTTGGTCAGCGTCTCAAAGATGTTGTAGAGCGTGATCTCGGCAATCGAAGACGCGGCACCGGCCGTCGGATCCAGACCAGGCGGCTCCAGCGTCATGCCGAGGACGACAGTGTCCTTGCGGCGCGATTGGGCGAGGGCAGCGAATGGTGTGCTGGCCAGGCCGACAGCAGCGGCAGCGGACAGGGAAAACTGACGGCGTTTCATCGGGGAGGCACCTTTCGACGGGTTGGAAGAAGTGAACAAATCATCGTAGCGCAGCGAATCGCGTGCACCCCGCTGCAACGTCGGCGGTGCGCGTGCCTCAAGCCGACGTGCGCATCGCGTGCCGGATCACCTTCGACACCGTGAGGCCCTGCACCAGGATCGAGAACACCACCACACAGTAAGTCAGCGCCAGCACCAAGTCGCGCTCCGGCCCCACCGGAATCGACAGCGCGAGTGCGACCGAAATTCCGCCGCGCAGTCCGCCCCAGGTCAGCACGCGCCAAGAGCCGGTCGGCAGCTTGAAGGCTTGCGTCAACGCACCCACTGGCAGCCCCACCACCAGCGTGCGCGCCAGCAACGTCAGCACGATCGCTCCCGCACCGGCCAGCAGCACATTGTTCGGGAATGCAACCACCAGCACCTCCATGCCGATCAGCACGAACAGCACGGCGTTCAGGATTTCGTCGAGCAGCTCCCAGAACATGTCGACGTAGTTCCGCGTGATGTCCGACATGCCGTGGCTTCTGCCCGGATTGCCGATCATCACGCCGGCCACCACCATCGCCAGCGGCCCGGAGATGTGCAGCTTGGTACACAGCGCGTAACCGCCGACGACGGCCGCCAACGTCAGCAGCACCTCGACCTGGTACTGATCGATGCTCTTGATGAGCCGATACGTCAAATAGCCAAGCACCAGGCCGAACACGAGCCCGCCGCCGGCTTCATGCGCGAACGCCAGCAGCGCTTCATTCGCGGTCGGAATGGTGCCGCTGGCCGCGACCCCGAGCAACAGGCTGAACAACACCACGCCCAGCCCGTCGTTGAACAGCGACTCGCCCGTAATCACCGTCTCCAGGTTCTTTGGCGCGCCGGCGGTGCGCAGGATGCCCATCACCGCAACCGGATCGGTCGGCGAGATCAGCGCGCCGAACAGCAGGCAGTAGGGCAGCGCCAGCGTCAGGCCCACCAGCGGCAGCATGTAGTACATCGCAAAGCCGACCACCGCGGTGGACGCCACGGTGCCGATGATTGCGAGTGCGCCGATCTGCCAACGGTATTGCTTCAGGTCATCCAGGTGCACATGCAGTGCGCCGGCGAATAGCAGCAGCGACAGCATGCCGTCCAGCAGGACATCGCGAAAATCGATCAAACGCAGCAGTTTTTCTTCCGCTGCGAACAGGTCCTGCGCGACGCCCAACGCGTTCAGTCCGACGATGGCGAGCGACAGCGCCAGCGCCGTCGCCATCACGCCGATCGTAGTGGGTAGCCCGACGAAGCGGTGATTCAGATACGCCAGCAGCGCGGTGATGACGAGAGTCAGGGCGATGATGTCGAGCATGGGTTCAAGCGTACCCGATGGCCCTGGACCCGAAGCGAATCGGCGCGACCGCCCCGAGCGTGTGCCTTCAGCCTGACCGGATGGACTGGGCCAGTCGCTCCAGGTTCGGCTCGACACCAATGCCAGGGGACTCGCCCAGCTCGATGAAGCCGTCTTCGATGCGGCCGAGCGCGGGACATAGGTCGGTGCGCAACGGGTTCGGGTTCGAATCGACTTCAAGCAACCCGCCGCCGCCAGCCGCGGCCAACAGATGGCCCGATGCCGACAGCCCGATGCCGGCACCCAGATAGTGTGGGCAGAATCGCAAGCCGGCGTCGAAGAGGCGCGCGATGACCGACCAGTTGCCAGAGATACCGCCCCACTTGGCCGCGTCCGGCTGCACTACCGAAAGCGCCTGCGACTGCATTGCTTCGTCGAATGCGTCCAGGCCTACCAGGTTCTCGCCAGCCGCCAGCGGTATCGAACTGCGGGATCGCAGCGCCTGCCATTCGTGCCACGGCCGGTCCGCGCGCAGCGGCTCTTCGAGCCAGCCAAGGCCGAAACCGTCGAGTCGCTTGGCCATGCCGCACGCCTCTTCGAGTGACCAAGCCTGGTTCGCATCCACCATCAACGGCGCATCGTCGCCGAGGGCGTGCCGCAACGCCTGCACATTCAATACATCACGGTCCGCGTCGAAGCCGATCTTGAGCTTGAAGGCAAGGTGACCTGCGGCGCGTTGCGCCAATGCAATGGCTGCCGGGTCGTCGGGGTTGATGCCGCTGGCATAGACCGGAATATGGCCGTTTGCGCCGCCAAGGTAGCGCCACAGCGGCTGACCCGCACGGCGTGCACACAGGTCCCACAACGCGAGGTCGATCCCTGCAATCGACTGCGCCAGAGGCCCGGGCTCCCCGGACTGGATCGCAAGCACTGCGGTCTGCGCAGTGGCCTTGTCGAATGCCTGCACCGGCCCGCCGTCGAACCGCTTGCCCTCCAGCAGTGGTGCAAGCACGCTGAGGACCAGCGCCGCGCGATGCTCAGCGCCGCAAGTGGGGAAATTGCACCAGACCTCGCCCCAGCCAACCGCACCCTCATCGTCCGTGACCCGCACGAACACGGCCGGCCGGTCCCGCATGATGCCGAACGAAGTACGAACCGGCGTGCGCACCGGATAGCGGAACACGAACGCTTCCACGCTGCGGATCGCAAGCGGGTCGGACGGCAAGGTCTTGATCATGGCTTGAGGTTCATCTGCAATTGGATCGCGTCGCCGCGGTAGGTTACTTCAGCGAGGTAGATCACGCGGCCGTCCGGCGCCTTGAAGACACGGCGGACTTCCGCAACCGGCGCGTTTACGGCCAGTCGGAGAAGCTTTGCGACTTCGGTATCGGCTGCACCAATGGTCAGCACCTGGCGCGCGTCGGCGATCTGCACGCCCTTGAGCGTGCCCAGGATCGGAATGACGGTCTGCTCACGAAAGCGCTTCGGGCTCTTGCGAAAAATCGCCTCGTCCAGATAAATGTTGATCACGCAATACGGCACGCCCTGCTGGGAGTGCACGCGCCGCATGAACACGTAGCGCTCGGCTGGGGTGCCATCGCTTTCGCGCAATGGCGGCGAAGTGATCGATTCGTCGATATTGACGATCACGGGCGAAGTGTCCCGATAGAACCGGGTCAGTTCGTCCAGCGTGGTGACCACGGAGATTGGCCGCGCCCGCGCGGGCTGGCCGATCACGAAGGTGCCGCGGCCCTGCTGCGCACGCACCAGACCATCTCGCGCGAGCAGCTCGATCGAGCGCCGCATCGTGACCCGCGCGACCTGGAACTCGACGCCCAACGCTTCCAGCGAAGGCAGCCGCTGGCCTTGCAGCCAGACACCGCGCGTGATGCGTTGGCGCAGCACGTCGGCGACCCTCGAATAACGCGGAACGGGACTGGAAGCAAAGGGTTCGATCATGTCGGTCAGTCAAACGTATGGTTTACAGTATGACCAAATAACTCGGCGTGCCAGCACACGTGGACTGCAGTGGACAACAACTCGCTGTGCGAAGCTGATTTGAGGAGAAGAATTCGCCCATGCCGACCCGATCGACCTGGACCAAAGCGGCGCTGATTCTCGCGCCTTGGTGCCTGCTGCTGCTGCTGTGGTACGGCATTCGCGCGAGCGGCTGGATCAACCCGGCGCTGGTGCCGGCGCCGCACGCGGTCTGGGGCAAGTTCATCGAACTGGCGCAGGGACGGCTGCCGATGGACATCTGGATGTCCACCCAGCGCGTGCTGATCGGGGTCACGCTGGGCATCGTGCTGGCGGTGCCGGTGGGCTTTTGCCTGGGTTGGTACAAGGGACTGCGCAGCTTCATTGATCCGGTCATCAACTTCTTTCGCGCCTTACCACCGATTGCGTTGATTCCACTGGTCATCGTCTACTTCGGTATCGACGAGGTCGCCAAGACCGTCATCTTGTTCTATGCGTCGTTCTTCGCGGGTGTGATCGTGATGTACGAAGGCATCGCTCAAATCAGCCCGATCTTCGTGCGGGTCTCGCGCACGCTCGGCGCGACCGATTTCGAGATTTTTCTGAAGGTGATCCTGCCACTCACCGTGCCGCACATCCTGACGGCGATCCGGGTTGCGCTTGGCGTCGCGTGGGCCACGTTGGTCGCGTCTGAGTTGATTGCCGCGCAACAGGGCCTGGGCGCGTTGATTCAGGATGCTTCGTCGTTCTTTCAACTCGACATCATCTACGTAGGCATCATCTGCATCGGCCTCATCGCACTGACGATGGACCTGGCGTTGCGCTTTGCAAGCCGCCGCCTTGTCGCATGGCAGGACCGGATCGCATGAGCACCACTTCACCCGCCATCACACAGGCACCCACGCCCCAGGGTGCGGTGCGCATCACGTTCGATCACGTGTCGGTCGAGTTCAGCACCGCGCGGGGTCCGATGCGCGTGATCGACGACGTGTCGTTCGACATCCACGAAGGTGAGTTCGTGTCGGTCATCGGGCCTTCCGGCTGCGGCAAGACCACGCTGATGAACATCGTCGGCGGTTTCGTGCAGCCCACTGGCGGCAGCGTGCTGCTGGACGGCAAGCCCATCATCAAGCCGGGTCCGGACCGCGGCGTGATCTTCCAGGAATACGGTGTGTTCCCGTGGCTCACGGTGCGGCAGAACATCGAGTTCGGCCTGAAGCTGAGCGCCAATCAGATCTTGGCAGCCGAGCGTGCTGCCGTGTGCGAGCGCTACATGGGCCTGATGGGCCTATCCGACTTCGCCTCGCATTTTCCGAAGCACCTGTCCGGCGGCATGCGTCAGCGCCTGGCCATTGCACGCGCGTACGCGGTAAAGCCGGAGTTTCTGCTGATGGATGAGCCATTCGGCGCGCTCGATGCCCAGACCCGCAGCGCGATGCAGGACCTGCTGCTGGAAGTGTTGACGACCGAGCGCAAGACGGTGATGCTGATCACGCATTCGGTCGAAGAGGCCATCTATCTCTCGACGCGCATCGTGGTGGTCACGGCCCGGCCCGCTCGCATTCGCACCATCATCGACGTGCCATTCGGTTACCCACGTGTCGAGAACGTGCATGAAGATCCGCGCTTCATGGCGCTGCGCTCCGAGATCCGCGAGCTGGTGATGGAAGAGTACGCAGCGCAGGCGAAGCAGTCGGTGCGGATGGCCGACTGAGCATTTTTATAACCGAAGGAGACTCTCATGACCATACAACGCAGAACCCTATTGCAAACGGCCGCGGCGGCAACCATCGCCGGCCTTGGCACCCCCCTGCTCGCGCAGGACAAGACCAAGGTGCGCGTCGGCTACCTGCACACGCCGGCGGTCGATTCGCACATCTTCATCGGGCAGGAAATCGGCAGCTTTGCGAAGCAGGGGATCGAGCTTGAACTGCGCCAGTTCACGACCGGGCTCGAGCTGTTCCAGGCGATGATTGGCGGCAGTCTGGATGTGTTGTCCACCGGCGCAGTGCTGTCCAACTTCCCGGCACGCGGGCAGGGCAAGGCGTTTCTGATGAACAACATCGAATACGCAACCGCCCAGTTGTGGGTCAGTGAAGACTCCGGCATCAAGACCATCGGTGACCTGAAGGGCAAAAAGATCTCGACCAGCACCGGCACCACCGCGCATGTGTTCCTGGACCGCGCGTTGAAGTCGGCGCAGCTTGATTCGGCCAAAGACGTGCAGCTTGTAAATCAACGCATGAGCGAAGCCGTCACCTCCTTCATCTCCGGCGCAGTGCCTGCCGTGGCGCTGTGGTCGCCGTTCGACTCGGTGGTACGTTCCAAGGTGCCAAATGCACGCAAGCTGGTCGATGCATCGGCGTTCTTCCCGCAAGCCGCGATCATGGGCGGCTGGGGCGCGCGCAACGATTATTTTGAAGGCAATCGCGAAGTGCTGGGCCGCCTGATCGCGGGCTGGCTGCCGGCCAACGAGATGATCGTGAAAGACCCCGACGCGGCAGCCGTGATGCTGCACAAGGCACAGTACTCGCAACTGCCGTTTGACGAGTTCAAGCAGCAGTTCAGGGCGTCCAAGTACTACTCGGCTGCCGATTGGAAACAGAAATACCAGGACGGCACGGTAACCGGCTGGCTGCAGCAGGTGACCGATTTCTTCGTCGAGAACGCGAAGATCGCGAACCCGGTGGATGCGAAAACCTACTTCGATCCGAAGCTGTTCCTGGCCCAAGTCGAATAAGGCTCACCCCAGGCTATGCCCTCTTCGGTCGACTCTCGCCTGCCCCTAAACTGAGGTCGGCGTCTTAAGCAGGGCCAAGCCCGTCCGTGGCCCCTGTTGGATCCAACCAGGCTAGCTCTAGGCCTCGCGAGTCGCCCATGCCCTGGATCACCGACAGAATTCACGCTACAACGATTGCAGCACCGATGACCGATGAGTAACGCGCTCGCAAAAGGCTACGACACCATCATCATCGGCGCCGGCTCCGCGGGCTGCGTGCTCGCGAACCGGCTCAGTGCCGATTCAAGCCGGCGTGTGCTGGTGCTGGAAGCCGGTGGTGAGGCGCGCAGCTTCTGGCTCAAGCTTCCGGTCGGCTACTTTCGGTCGATCTATGACCCGCGCCATTCCTGGCAGTTCGAAGTCGAACCCCAGCCTGAGACCGGCAACCGCCGGGTCGTCTGGCCGCGCGGCAAGGTGCTCGGCGGATCCAGCGCGATCAACGGGCTGCTTTACATCCGGGGCCAACGCGCCGATTTTGACGACTGGGCGCGGCAAGGCGCTACGGGCTGGAGCTATGAGGAGCTGCTGCCTTTGTTCAAGAAGTCCGAGCGCTATGACGGCCCGCCAAGCGACTACCACGGGCGCGACGGCGAACTCGGCGTATCGAACCTGCGCAACGACCACCCGTACTGCGACGCGTGGGTTGCCGCCGGCACGCAAGCCGGCTATCCGCTGAGCCCCGACTTCAACGGTGAGATCGACCAGGGCCTGGGCGCGTATCAACTCACCCTGAGCGGCCACTGGCGCAGCAGCGCTGCAACGGCGTTTCTTGCGCCGGTGAGGAAGCGCGCCAACCTCACCGTGCAGACTGGCGTGCAAGTCACGCGCATCGTGATCGAGCGTGGGCGCACCACGGGGGTCGAATGGCTGCAGGACGGTCAGTTGCAGCAGGCTGCGGCTGATAGTCAGGTGCTGCTGTCTGCCGGCGCCTTGCAGTCACCGCAGTTGTTGCAGCTGTCCGGCATCGGGCCGGCCGCGCTGCTGCGCGAACACGGCATCGACACAATCGTCGATGCACGCGGAGTCGGCGCCAATCTGCAGGACCACTACCAGGCCCGCGTGATCGTGCGGCTGAAACACAAGATGTCGCTGAACGACCAGGTGCGCAGCCCGATCGGCCTGGCACGCATGGGCGCGCAGTGGCTGTTTGGCCAGCGCGGGCCGCTGACTGTCGGCGCGGGTCAAGTTGGCGGCATGGTGAGAAGCGCCGTTGCAAAGAACGAGCGCGCGGACTTGCTGTTCAACGTGATGCCGCTGTCGGTCGACAAGCCCGGCGATCCGTTGCACCGCTTCTCGGGCTTTTCCGCATCGACCGCGCAGTGTCGGCCCGAATCGCGCGGGCGGGTCGGGATTCGCTCCAGTGATCCGTTGGCCGCGCCGCGCATCGTCTCGAACTACCTGACCGCGCCGCACGACGTCAAAGTGGTTGTCAATGGCCTGCGCATCCTGCGCGACATCTACCGCCAGCCCGCGTTTCGTGATTTGGTCACCGACGACGAATACCTGCCCGGCAACGCCGTGCAAACCGATGCCGAACTTGAAGACTTTGCGCGCGCCAAAGGCGGCACTGTGTTCCATCCATGCGGTACCTGCCGCATGGGCGGTGACGATGCATCGGTCGTTGATGCGCAGTTGCGCGTGCGCGGCGTTGAGGGATTGCGCGTGGTCGATGCGTCCGTCATGCCGACGATGGTGTCGGCCAACACGAACGCAGCCGCTGTGCTGATCGGCGAGAAGGCAGCCGACATGATCTTGCGCGGCGCCTGACCGATCGGCTCTCAGGAATCACCGCATGACGACGACGAGCGCCGATGATCCGATTGTGGTCAACGTGCAAGACCGCATCGCCGTGGTGCGGCTGAACCGCCCGAGCGTGCTGAACGCGGTGGATTCGAACCTGCGCGCCGCCCTGACCCGTGCATTGCCGACGCTTGACGCCACTGAGGGGGTGGATGCGATTGTGCTGACCGGCAGCGGACTGCGTGCGTTCTGCGGCGGTCAGGATCTCGATGAGTCGGCCACGCTCACCGCACAGACCCTCGCTGGTTGGCTCGATCGACAGCACGCGATGTACCAGACCGTGCGCGACGTGACCAAGCCGATCGTCGCGGCGCTGAACGGCAGCACGGCGGGCGCCGGTTTTCAGATGGCGCTGATGTGCGATCTGCGCGTAGCGCACCCGGCGCTGCGCATGGGGCAGCCCGAAGTGAAGGCCGGCTTGGCCAGCATCGTCGGCTCTTACCTGATGTCGCTGCAGATTGGCCATTCGCTGAATCAGCAACTGTCGTTGACGGCCGAGCTGATCAGCGGCGAACGTGCGTATCAGCTCGGCTTGGTCAACGACTTGGTGCCTTCCGACCAAGTGCTGCCCCGCGCAGTCGAGCGCGCAATGCAATTTGCCAGCTTGCCGCAGGCCGCGTTCCGTGCCACCAAGCGGCGCTTTCGCGAGCGCACGCAAGCCGGCTTTGAGGAGGCCTGCACAGCAGCGCTTGACTATCAGCTTGCCTGCTATGAGAGCGGGGAGCCGCAGCGCGTGATGCGCGAATTTCTGGCGCGCCGAGTGGCGAAATGAACGATTGGGTGGATGCCATCGGACATCACCGCGCAACCGCAACCGTACTGGTAGCCACCTATCTCGACCAGCTCAATTGGAGGAACTTCGATGGCCCGTCTCGACCTGCGTTCCAATTGCGAGTGCTGCGATCGCGATCTGCTGCCAGCGAGCACGGAAGCCTATATCTGGAGCCATGAGTGCACATAATGCAAAAGCTGTGTTGAAGAGTTGCTTCAAGGCGTCTGCCCCAACTGTCATGGAAACCTGGAACGCCGCCCGATCCGGCCGCTGGTTGGACGGCGGGTGATTTGAGCAAGCATCCGGCACAAGCGCAGCGTGTGCTGAAACAAAGGGGGTGCGCAACGCCCAATCGTGCGCCGGCCCATGACGTAGACCGGGCAACTCCGTTCAGTTGAGCGGGCGAAGCTGCGGAACCGGAACAGTCGCTTCGTCAATGATTGGGTTGGAGCAAGCAATTGCCTTTGACGGGGTGTACGACGACTGAAGCAGTGCTCAGGGGCTACCTGCTGGCCTCCAACAGCGAACGCGTGTAGTCCTCCCGCGGCCGATCCAATACCTGCTCGACCGGCCCGGCCTCGACGATGCGGCCGGCCTGCATGACCACGACGTCGGCGCACAAGTGGCTGACCACGGCGATGTCGTGGCTGATGAACAGGAAGGTCACGCCGTATTCCCGCTGCAGATCGGCCATCAGATTCAGCACTTGGGCTTGCACGGACACGTCCAGCGCGGACAGGGGTTCGTCGGCAACGATCAGCTTCGGGCGTGTGATCAGTGCACGGGCGATCGCGATGCGCTGGCGCTGGCCGCCAGAGAATTCGTGCGCGTATTTGTCGAGATCGGCCGTGCGCAGGCCGACCGCTGCCAATGATTGTGCGGCTTGCTCGCGGCGCTGTGCGGCCGACGAATCGCCTTGCGCGGCGAGCGGCTCGGCGACGATCGCTGCAACGGTCTGGCGCGGGTCGAGCGAACCATACGGGTCCTGGAACACCATCTGGAAATTGCGCCGTGCGGCCTTCAGCACGCCCGGGTCGAGTTGGAACAGGTTCTGTCCAAGCAGGCGCACTGTGCCCGACGTCGGCCGCTCCAGCGCCATCACGATGCGTGCAAGCGTCGACTTGCCCGAGCCCGACTCGCCGACGATGCCTAGGTTGCGGCCGGCCGTGACAGACAGGCTCACGCCCCGCAACGCATGCACCACAGGCGGCGCGCGCCACAGGTGCGTGCGCGACAAGGCGTAGTCGCGTATGACGTCACGCACCTCGAGCAGCCGTTCGTTGGTCGTCATGCCACTTGCGCTGGTGTATCGGTCGATGCTGCTGCCGCCGCGACCGCATCGAGCCGGATGCAGCGCGCGCTGTGATCTGCCGATACAGCCACCGATGCCGGCACCACCTCGCTGCACGCATCGATCGTGAAACGACACCGTCCTGCGAACGGGCAGCCCTTCGGTAGATCGATCAACTCCGGAACCGAGCCTGCGATCGTTGGGAGCCGCTGGCTGCGGGCGCCGAGCCGAGGCCGTGCGGCGAACAGTCCTCGTGTGTAGGGATGCGCCATCTCGGCGAATACACCTTCGGTGGGACCGCGCTCCACAATAAGCCCGCCGTACATCACGAGCATCTGCTGCGCATTGCGCGCAATCAGGCCCAGGTCGTGCGAGATCAGCAAAAGGCCCATGCCGCGCTCGGCCACCAGTTCACGGATCAGATCGAGCACCTGTTGCTGAATGGTGGCATCGAGTGCGGTGGTCGGCTCATCGGCGATTAGCAGGTCCGGCCTGCAGGCCAGCGCCATCGCGATGCCAATGCGCTGGCATTGGCCGCCGGAGAACTGATGCGGGTACGAATCGAAGCGGGCCGCCGCGTCCGGGATGCCGACCCGGTCCAGCAGTGCAAGCGCCTCAGCCCGTGCGTTGGCAGCAGACATCTTGCGATGCAGCCGCAGCGGCTCAGCCACCTGTCGGCCGATCGTGTGCACCGGGTTCAGTGCGGTCATCGGCTCCTGAAAGATCATAGCGATGCGGTCACCGCGCACCTTGGAGAGTTCGGCTTCGCTTGCGCCGACCAGCTCCCGGCCTTCCAGGCGGACACTGCCGCTGACGGTCGCACTGTCTGGCGCCAGGCCCATCAAGGCGAGCGCGGTGATCGATTTGCCACAGCCCGATTCACCGATCAGCCCGAGGGTCTGACCACGCTCGATCGTGAACCCGACGCCGCGCACCGCATCGGCCGGACCGCGTGGGGTCCGCAGGCGCACGCGCAGGTCAGAGACTTCGAGCAGGGTCATGTCAGCGATTCATCACGTGGTGTGCCACCCGACTCTGATGAGACTGGCGCCAACTCGTTCCAATAGGGGCCACGGAGCCGGCTTCGCCGTGCCGTCGGCTCCGCCCCGGGTGGGGGGATGGCAGGAGCCGACCGAAAGGAGCGAAGCCTGGGAGTGAGCTTCATCTCTTGCGCGCGAGGCGGGGATCAAGCAGATCGCGTAGTCCGTCGCCCAGAAGATTCAGCCCAAGCACCGCAAGTGCGATCGCCAGCCCCGGCCATACCGCAAGCTGCGGCGCTTGATACAGCAGCGTTTGGGCTTCGGCCAGCATGCGCCCCCAACTCGGCTGCGGTGGTTGGGTGCCCAGGCCGAGGTAGGACAGCGCGGCTTCCGCCAGGATTGCGATCGCGAACTGGATGGTGGCCTGCACGATCAGCACCGAAGCGATGTTCGGCAGCACATGGTCCAGCGTGATGCGCAAGCTGCCGAAGCCGCACGCGCGCGAAGCCAACACATAGTCCCTTGCCCAGACCAAATTGGCCGAAGCGCGCGTGACGCGGATGAAGATGGGAATGTTGAAGATGCCGATCGCGATGATCGCGTTCACGATGCCTGCGCCGAACACGGCCGTCAGCATGATGGCCGACAGGATCGCCGGGAACGCAAACGTGAAGTCCGCCAGCCGCATCACGACTTCCTCGACCCAGCCGCGCCCCGCTGCGGCCACTAGACCGAGCGTGGTACCGATCAGCAGGCCAATGCCTACTGCGATCACGCCGACCAGGATCGAGTTGCGCGCGCCAGTCAGCAGCAACGAAACGATGTCGCGCCCGAATGGATCGGTGCCGAGCCAGTGCGCGGCTGATGGCTGTTGAAGCTTGGCCGAAAGGTCGATCTCGTAAGGCGACCACGGCGTCCAGACCAGCGACAGCGCGGCCGAACCGAGCAGCAACAACGCCAGCACCGCGCCGATTACGAAGCTGCGATGCCGAAACGCGCGCCGCAAGAAACCTGGCGCGGCGATCGGTGCAGCCGCCGGCGCTGCGTCGGCGGCTGCGGCCACGGGGTTCGCGTTCAAGTGAATCGCACCTCGCTGATCAGGTGGCAGCGCATCAGCCACCGGCCCGAACCCGAGGATCGATCACCGCATAGAGCACGTCGACGATGAAGTTCACAACGATCACCATCGCGGCCAGCAGCATCACGCAGTTGCGCACCACGATCAAGTCACGGTTCGCGATCGACTGGAAGATCAGCCGTCCCAGCCCAGGCAAGTAAAAGACGTTCTCCACCACGATGGTGCCGGCCAGTAACTGGCCAAACTGCAGGCCGATCACCGTGATCACCGGAATCATCGCGTTGCGCAGCACGTGCCGCAGCAGCGCGCCGCGCCGGCTCAATCCCTTGGCGCGCGCGGTCCGCACGAAGTCTTCTTGCTGAACTTCGAGCACGGCAGAGCGCGTGACCCGCGCCAGGATCGCGGCTTGTACCACAGCCAGCGAAATTGCCGGCAGTAGCAAGGATTTCAGCGCCGCGAGGGGCTCACCCCAGCCCGCAAAGCCGCCGGCCGAGAACCACTGCAGCTTCACGGAAAACAGCAGGATCAGCAAAATCGCGAACCAGAAATTCGGAATCGCAATGCCGATCTGCGCCAGGCCCATCATGCCGACGTCACCCCAGCGGTTATGCCGTGCCGCCGCATAGATACCAACCGACAGCGCCAGCGCCACGGTAAGCGTCATCGCAATTAATGCCAGCGGCACCGTCAGCGCAAGCCGCTCCAGCACCAGCTCCAGCACGGGCGAACCGTAAGCATAGCTGTTGCCCAGATCGCCATGCAGCAGCATGCCACCGAGCCAATGGAAATAACGCGCAATCGCTGGCTGGTCCAGCCCCAGCTTGGTCGCCAGAGCTGCTATCGCTTCAGGCGATGCATCCGGTCCCATCAACGTCTGTGCGGCGTTGCCGGGCAGCACTTCAAGCACAAGGAACACCACGATCGAAGCGCCCAGCAACGTGATGAGCAAGGTCAGCAGGCGCTTGAACAGGAAGAAGCTCATTGAGCAAGTGCGCGAGTGGGGGCGGGGGGATCAGCAGGGCATCAAACAACGGATCAACGCGATCCTAAGCGCTCGCCGACACAGCGCGGCAAATGAAGCGTCTCAAAACTTTTGCCCATGGCGCTGATGCCACTCGGCGAGCGACTCTTCCGGATATGCGTCGAACTCGGCATCGCCCAACTTCACGCACGGCTGCACCCAGTTCGTTTTCGATCCCAGCATGATGTGGGTGCTGCTCGGCGGCTTGGGCAGTTCGGTGTCGATCGCGCCCGCCTGCGGATGAACCAGCTCCGGCCAGTCCGGGTCCCACAGCCATAGTGCGGCGCCGCAGAGTTTGCAGAAATTGCGCTGGCCGCTGCTGATGCTGCCGTCTTCGAACTTCGCGCAGTAGACCGTCAGGTTCTCTACGCCTTCGATCTTGAGCGTCCCGTGGTCGGCAGCAAGATTGATCGCGTAGCCGCCACTGCCTGCGGTCTTGCGGCAGATGCCGCAGTAGCAGCGCATGAACGGCACCGGCTCGTGCGATTCCACGGAGAAGCGCACGGCCTGGCAGTGACAGGAACCAACAAGTTTCATGGTGTCTAGGGGTTTGCAGTGGGCTGCCAATCTTGCCACCGGGTCTACACTTTGTTTGGAACAGCGCCGTCCGCACACAGCAGCGACGAGCCCTAAAAACGATAACCAGGAGACTCAATCCTTGAACCGCACCTATCAGCATCTGCGCCGATGGATGCAGTATGTCGACACAGCCGCTGCATACATTGCATGCCTGCTGCTGTTCAGCCTGATGCTGGTGGTGATGACCGATGTGTCGTTGCGCTACTTGTTCAACGCGCCGTTGTTGTGGTCGTATGAAGTGATCTCGGTGTTTCTGTTGCCGGGATTGTTTTTCCTGTCGGTGTCGCATGCGTTGGGCACTCACGCCCACGTCAGCGTCGACATCCTGCAGAACTACGTAAGCGACTCGAGTCGCTACGTGTTCGAGGCGATCACGAGCGCGGTCGCCACGCCGGTGTTCGCGTTCATCGCCTGGGTTGCGCTGCAACAGACTTTGGAGCAGTTCGCTGCCGGCACCTTTCACAGCAGCGGGCTCGAGTTGCCGTCCTGGCTCACGACTGCCCTGCTGCCATTGGGCTTTGGGCTGCTTGCGCTGCGCTGCCTGCTCAACACGGTCGGCTATGCGATGAGTCTGGTCTCTGGGGAGCATTGGCTGGCATTGCCGCCGTTGTCGGGCAGCGGCGGTGACCATGGCAACGCACAGGAGGCCAAGCCGTGACGGCTGCAATCATTGTCACGGTGATGTTCATATTGCTGGGCCTCGGCATGCCGGTTGCGTTCGCGCTTGCGGCGGCCGGCTCTGCTGGCCTCTACTGGATCGGCGGCACCGATGCGCTGACCGGCATCGTCACCACCACGCCGTTGTCGACGGCTGGTACGTACGAGCTGATCTCGGTGCCGCTGTTCATCCTGATGGCCGAGTTCGTGATCCTGAGCGGCGTGGCGGACAACCTGTTCAAGGCCGCGACCTGCTGGGTCGGCCGTCTGCCGGGTGGGCTGGCGATGGCGACTGCGCTGGCCGGCGCGGGCTTTGGTGCGATCTCCGGCTCCAGCACGGCATCGGCGGCCACGCTGTCGTCCACCACCATTCCGGCCATGCTGAAGGCCGGCTACGAGCCACAACTGGCCGGCGGCGTGGTCGCGATCTCCGGCACGCTGGCGATGCTGATCCCCCCGAGCATTGCGCTGGTGCTGTTCGGCGTCATTGCAGACGTCAGTATCAGCCAGCTGCTGGTGGCGGGGGTGATTCCGGGGCTGCTCGTGACGGCGACGATCATGGCCACGGTCTGGTACCTGGTCTGGAGGGTGCCAGCGCGCGCGCCGTTGGGCTCGGCCTACACCTGGCGTGACAAGTTCACGTCGCTCAAGGTGGTCGGTCCGATGCTGGTGCTGTTCATGGCCGTCACGGGTGTGATCTACACCGGTGTGGCCACACCGACCGAAGCATCTGGCATCGGCGCGTTCGGCGCGTTCGTGCTTGCGCTGAAAGCCGGCACGGTAAATAGGAAGACGCTGCCAGCGGCCTTGATGCGGGCACTGCAGGCCAGCACGATGATCGTGATGATCATCGTCTGCGCAAAGATCTTTGGCTACTTTTTCTCGCTCACGCAATCGACCCAGCAGATCGTGGCCTGGGTGGGTGGGCTGGATACGTCGCGCTGGGTGATCATGGCGCTGATCCTGTTCGGTTACATCGTGCTCGGCTGTCTGATGGACCAGATCGCGATCCTGATCCTGACGGTGCCTGTGGTGCTGCCGCTGATCAAGTCACTCGGCTTCGACCCGGTCTGGTTCGGCGTCGTCATCGTGGTGACGGCGGAGATCGGGCTGGTCACGCCGCCGGTCGGACTCAACGTGTTCGTGGTGTCGCGCTATACCGGGCGACCGTTGTCGGAAGTGTTCGCGGGTGTCTGGCCGCACGTGCTTGCGCATCTGGCGCTGCTCGTGATGCTGGTCGCGTTTCCGCAGATCATTCTCTGGTTGCCGTCAACGATGCGGTTTTGAGCGGCGGCGTATGCTTTTCCCACAACGACCACCAAAGGAGACACTCATGACCCATCGAAAGCGCAACGTAACGCTGACGTTTATGGCTGCAGCAGCTGCCCTCGTTGGTCTGCAGCCCGCGCTGGCGCAGGACATCAAGCTCAAGATCGCGGACTCTTTTCCAATTGGCCGCTACGTGCCGGAATACACCATCAAGCCGCTGATGGAGCGCTTCAAGGAAAAGAAGCTCGGCGTCGAGTTTGAGTACTACCCGGCCGAGCAATTGGGCAAGTCCAAGGACATGCTCGCGCTCGTGCAAAGCGGGCTGGTCGATATCGGCTACGTCGCACCGGCGTTCGTGACCGACAAGATGCCACTGTCGGTGGTGGCGGAGCTGCCGCTTGACTACAACGGCGCCTGCAAAGGAACGCTCGCCTATTGGAACTTGGCCAAGCCCGGCGGCATGATCGACAAGAAGGAGTTCGAGCCCAACGGCGTGCGGCTGCTGTTCACGTTGGTGCTGCCGCCGTACCAGCTCTTCACGCAGAAGCCGTTCAAGACCTTGAAGGACTTGGAGGGACGCAAGATCCGCACGTCGGGATCGGCCAAGGAGCTCGCGTTGAAAAAGCTTGACACAGTGCCGATCCAGATCCCGACGCCGGATGTTTACGAGGCGCTGTCGCGCGGCACCATCGACGGCATGCTGTTCCCGTTCAACAGCCTGCCGCCGTATGAACTGCATACGGTCGCAAAGTACGGCACAGCGGGTGAGAACTTCGGCAGCTTCGTCGTCAACTACGTGATCAACCAGAAAAAATGGGATGCGCTGGCCAAGCCGGTTCAGCAGGAACTGACGACGATGGGCGAAGAGTTCGTGCGCACCGCCTGCGCAAAAGTGGATTTGGACGAAGCGCGCGACATAGAGAAATCGAAACAGGCTGGCCTGCAGACCATCACGCTGTCCACCGCCGATAAGGCCACGCTGGAAAAAACCATGGACACGGTTGCGAAAGACTGGGCCAGCAACTTGGACCGGCGCGGCAAGGCGGGCACTGAGGTGCTCAATGCATTTCGCGCTGGCCTCAAGTAAATTGATCGAACCCACACGGAAGGAGCCTCGTCGATGACCGGTCTACAGCCGATGACTCTGCAGCAACTGCCGTCACACGCACAGGCGTTGCGACCTCGGGTACGCGCCTTCCTGAATGAGCACATGGAAGGTCTTGCGATCAACCGGCGCGCACGCTCCTGGATGGGCTTCGATGCCGACTTCAGCCGCGCGATGGCTGCCGAAGGCTGGGTCGGGCTCACGCTGCCGAAAGCGGTGGGTGGCGCCGGCCTGGACGCCTACAGCCGTTACGTGCTGGTGGAAGAAATGCTCAGCGCCGGCGCGCCAGTATCTGCGCACTGGATCGCAGATCGGCAAAGCGGGCCATTGATCCTGAAGTTCGGCAATGCACGGCAGCAGGCCAAGTATTTGCCGCGCATCTGTAGCGGCGATGCGTTTTTCTGCATTGGTATGAGCGAGCCGCAAGCCGGGTCTGATCTGGCCAGCGTGCGTACGCGGGCGACACGTTCTGCAGACGGCAACGGTTGGCGGTTGAACGGCCAAAAAGTCTGGACGACCAACGCGCACCGCTCGCACTACATGATCGCGCTGGTGCGCACGTCGGGCACGCCAGAGGACCGGCAGCAGGGGCTGTCGCAGTTCATCGTCGATCTGTCGCTGCCCGGCATCAGCGTTCGCTCGATCGAAGACTTGACCGGCGATGCACATTTCAATGAGGTGTTCTTTGACGATGTGCAGCTGGATGATGATGCGTTGATCGGTGCAGAGGGCGCAGGTTGGAAGCAGGTGAACGCGGAGCTTGCGTTCGAGCGCAGCGGGCCGGAGCGCATCTATTCGAGCATCGTGCTGTTCGATGCGTGGTTGGCGTATCTGCGGGCCCGGCGTGCGGCTGAGGTCGAACAAAGCCCAGCCGAGGTCGCGCTGGCTGGCCGGGTCGTGACCGAACTTGCCGTGCTGCGTTCGATGTCGGTTTCGCTGACGGCGCAGCTTGCTGCCGGCCAGAGTCCGTTGGTCGAAGCAGCGCTGGTAAAGGATCTGGGCACGCAGCTGGAGCAAGACATTCCGGCCTGGCTGGCCGATGCACTTGGCAGCGAAGAGAGCCCGACCGAGGCCAGCGACGAACTGCTGCGCACGCTGTCCTACGTCAGCCAGATCGCACCAACCTACTCGCTACGCGGTGGCACCCGAGAAATCCTGCGCGGCATGATCGCGCGTGGTTTGGGCATGCGCTGAAACTGGAGCAAGCCGATCCATGAATGACATGCTGGCCGAATCGGCCGACAAACTTTTCGCTGACGTCGCGACACCTGCAGCCGTGCTGGAAATCGAGCGCGGCGGCGATACCGCCGCGCTGTGGCGCCAGATTGACGAGGCTGGTTTCTGCGATGCGCTGGTGCCGGAAGACGCAGGCGGTGTGGGACTGCAGCTGCACGGCGTGTTTCCGCTGCTGGTGGCCGCTGGCCGCCACGCGCTGCCGCTGCCGCTGGCTGCAACCTGCTGGGCGCGTGTGCTGCTGGCCGCACGCGGTGTTTCGGCGCCTGCGAGTCCGATCGCGTTGGCTGCTGCACCGCTGGTTGAAGCCGATGGCACGCTGACCGCCCGCGCGGTGCCGTTCGGCCGTGTGGCGGACTGGGTGGTGGTGCAGCGTGGCGATACGGCTTGGCTTCTGCCGATCGACGCTGCGGTGCGGCGTGACATCGGCGTGCATGGCAGTCTGCAAGCGCACCTGTACTGGTCCGCTTGGCCCGGTGATGGGGCGATCGAGCTGGGCGACGGGCTACCATGCCACGAAACCGGCGCGGTGCTCTGGGCTGCCATGCTGGCTGGCGCGCTCGACAAAGTGCTTGATATGACGGTGGCTTACGCGAACGAACGAGTCCAGTTCGGCCGCTCGATCGGCAAGTTCCAGGCAGTGCAGCAGAACATAAGCGAGATTGCCGAGCTGGCTCAAGCCGCGATGCTGGCCGCTGAAATGGGCGCGCAGGCCGGATTGCCCCAATCGTCTACGGCATTGCATGCTGCGCTGGCCAAAGCAAGCACCAGCGCCGCCGTACCACGTGTGGCGGCCGTTGCGCACGCCGTGCACGGCGCGATGGGCATCACGGCCGAATATCCGTTGCATCTGTGGACGCGCCGGCTGCACGAATGGCGGCTGGATTTCGGTGCCGAGACGTTCTGGCACCGGCGTATCGGTACTGCGCTGCTGGACCGGCCCGGGGGTGGCGGCGCACTCGACTTCGTGCTCGATGCGCTCGCGCCGGTCGAACCCGCTTGACGATTCCATTTCTCGAACTCGAAGGTTTTTCTTGATGAGCGACTTTCTGCTGTATGAACAAGCCGGCCCGGTCGTCACGTTGACGATGAACCAGCCTGAGGTGCGCAACGCGTTGACCGGCAACAGCGCGGTGGACGAGTTCGTTGCGGCCTGTGAGCGGATCGGCGCCGATCTGTCGGTGCGCGCGGTGATCCTGACAGGCGCCGGCACCGTGTTCTCCTCCGGCGGCAACGTGAAGGACATGCGCAAGTTCTGCGACGACTCAATGTCGCCAACCGCGATTCGCCAGTGGTATCTGCTGGGCATCCAGCGGCTTACGAATGCGGTCTACAACCTGGAGGTGCCCACCATAGCCGCCGTGAACGGCGCGGCCGTCGGCGCGGGTTGCGACCTGACCTGCATGTGCGATTTGCGTATCGCGTCCGAGTCGGCAAGCTTTGCGGAAAGCTTTATCCGCGTCGGCCTGATCCCTGGCGACGGCGGCGCCTGGCTGTTGCCGCGCGCCGTTGGCATGGCCAAGGCGATGGAAATGGCGTTCACAGGCGATCCGGTTGCGGCCCAGGAGGCGCTGCGCTGCGGGCTGGTCTCCCGTGTGGTGGCACCCGACCAGCTGCTGCCGGCCGCCAATGAACTTGCGCAGCGCATTGCGCGCAACCCCGGCAATGTGCTGCGCATGACCAAGCGGCTGATGCGCGAAGGCCAGCACATGCGCATCGAGTCGCTGTTGCAGATGTCGGCCGGGCTGCAGGTGATCGCCCACAAGAGCCCGCAGCATCTGGAGGCGATCAATGCGTTCGTCGAGAAACGCCAGCCCGACTTCAAGGATGACTGAATCGGTGTCGACCGCCCCCGCCGGCGGCGCGTTGCAAGGTCTGCGCGTGGTCGACCTGACCACCGTACTGATGGGCCCGTATGCGACCCAATTGCTCGCCGACATGGGCGCTGACGTGATCAAGGTCGAGCCGCCCACGGGGGACACCGTGCGGGGCATCGGGCCGATGCGCAACCCCGGCATGGGCGCGATTTTTCTGCATGTGAACCGCAACAAACGCAGCCTGGTGCTCGATCTGAAGCAGGCGGCCGGACTGGAAGCGTTTCACCGGCTGGCCGCTGCAGCCGACGTGGTGGTCTACAACATCCGCCCGCAGGCGATGCAGCGGCTCGGCATCCGCTACGAGCAGCTCGATGCGGCCAATCCGCGGCTGATTTATGCCGGGCTGTACGGTTACGGCGAGGCCGGCCCCTACGCTGGCAAGCCGGCGTACGACGACCTGATTCAGGGTGCGGCGGCCGTGCCCAGCCTGATGCGTCGTGCCTCTGGCGGCGAGCCGCGCTATGTGCCGCTGACGTTGGCCGACCGCACCGTCGGCCTGATGGCGGCCAACGCCATCTTGGCAGCGGTGGTGGCGCGTGCGCGTACCGGGCGAGGCCAGCAGATCGAAGTGCCGATGTTCGAGACGATGGCGCAGTATGTGTTGTCGGACCACATGGCTGGTGAGACGTTTCTGCCCGCGCTGGGCGAGGCCGGCTATCCGCGGCTGCTGGTGACCGAGCGGCGCCCATATCAAACGCAGGACGGTTATCTGTGCGTGCTGATCTACAGCGATCGGCAATGGGAAACATTCCTGCGTCTGATCGGCCGCGAACGGTTGTTCACCGACGATCCCCGCTTCGCAAGCATCGGCGCGCGGACCGAGCACATCAACGATCTGTATGCGCTGGTGGCTGAAGCGCTACGCACACGCGACAACGCGGCGTGGCAGGCGCTGCTGCGCGAAGCCGACATCCCGTGCATGCCGCTGCACGATCTGGACAGCCTGATTGATGACGAACACCTGCAGGCGACCGGCATGATCCGCACCGTAACGCATCCGAGCGAAGGCGCGATTCGCGAACTCGGCGTGCCGGTCAAGCTGTCTGCCACGCCCGCTGCAACCGAACAGCAACCCGCGCCTCGGCTCGGCCAGCACAGCCGGCAGGTGCTGGCCGAGACCGGCTACACGCAGCAGCAGATTCAGGCGCTCGAAGCCAGTGGTGCGACACGCTGCAACGAGGACTCGTCCGCATGAAGGCCATCGTGGTCGACCCCGGCGGTGCGCGGGACGCGGCGGGCGGTGCGCCGTTGCTGATCGACGTCGATCTGCCAGCACCCACGTGCTTGCCCTACGACCTGCTGGTGCGGGCTGAGGCCGTCGCGGTCAACCCGATCGACCTGCGGAGGCGGCGCCAAAGCGTCGGCCGACGGCACACCCCGTGTGCTCGGCTGGGATGCGGCCGGTGTGGTGGACGCGGTCGGGCCGGCCGTTACGGGCTTTCAGCCTGGCGATCGGGTGTACTACGCCGGCAGCATCAAGCGCCCTGGTGCGTTTGCCGAGTTGCATCGGGTGGACCATCGGCTCGCTGCGCACCCACCGGCCAGCCTGTCGTTTGCCGGAGCGGCTGCACTGCCGGCTGCAAGCCTTGCTGCGTGGGAGGCGCTGTTCGAGCGCATCCGGCTCGTGCCCGATGCAAGCCATGCAACCCACCCATCGCATGACGGCACGTTGCTGGTGCTCGGCGGCGCAGGCGGTGTCGGGTCGATGGCGATCCAGCTCGCTTCGGCGCTCACCTTGAACACGGTAGTCGCCACGGCTTCCCGAGCCGAATCACACGCGTATTGCCTCGACATGGGCGCTCACCACGTCATCGATCACGCTGTGCTGTTGCTGCCCCAGCTCAAAGACTTGGGGCTGTCGCAGGTCGACACGATCGTCTGCCTGACCGATCTGGCCCCGACATTTACGCAACTGGCCGAGATCGCAGCGCCGCATGCGCAGATGTGCGCGCTGGTCGAAGCGTCCGCCGATCTGCCGATGAATCTGTTGCGGCCGAAAAGCATCGCCTTTCACTCGGAGGGGGTATTCACACGCAGCTTGTTTCAGACGCCGGACGTGGCGCGGCAGAGCGGTATCCTGGCCGACGTTGCCCCGCTGGTCGATGCCGGTGTGCTACGCAGCACCCTGCAGGTCGATGGGGGAAGACTGAATTCGGCCAATCTGGCCGCTGCGCTGCAGCAGATCGGCACGGGGCGGATGATCGGCAAGCTCGTGTTGAGCGGGTGGGGAGTCGGCAGCGACGCGGGCTGAGCGGATTCGCCAGATCCGCAGGTTGGAGAGAGCAGTCAGCTAGCCAACGCCCAGGTATGCCTGCCGGATGTAGTCATCCGAGCCGAGCTCCGCCGCAGTGCCTACCCGGCCGACCTGGCCGTGCTCCAGCACATAGACGCGGTCTGCGATGCGCAGTGCGGACTGTGCGTCCTGCTCGGCCATCAGGATCGCGGTGCCGGCTTGCTGAATGCGCTTGATCGCGCCGAAGATCTCCATCTTGAGGCGGTGCGCAATGCCGACCGAGGGCTCGTCGAGCAGCAACAACGCGGGCTTGCCCATCAGCGCGCGGCCGATGGCGACCATCTGCTGCTGGCCGCCCGACAAGGTGCTGACGATCTGCGGCGCGCGTTCTTCGAGGATCGGAAACAGTTCGTAGACGCGCTTCAGATCGGCTTGCACCTCCACAGGATTGCGCCGCAGATAGGCGCCTAGCATCAGGTTCTTGAGCACGGTGAGCTCAGGGAACAGTCGGCGTCCTTCAGGACAATGGCAAATGCCCTTGCCGACCACGACGTGCGCCGGCAACCTTTGCAGCGATTCGCCTTTGAACTCGAGCACGCCGGTCGAGGGCTGTGCGCGGGAAATCGCTTTGAGCAACGTGCTTTTGCCTGCCCCGTTCGGCCCCAGTACTGCGACGAATTCGCCAGCGGCAATGTGCAGCGTCACGTCTTCGAGCGCGACCGCCTTGCCGTAGGAGACCGACAATTTGCGCAGTTCAAGCAACATCCACGGGCTCCCCGATGGCGTCGGCTTCGTTGCCGCGGCCGATGTAAGCCTCGATCACGGCCGGGTGCTGCACGATCTCGTCCGGCGTGCCGCGTGCGATGACTTCACCGAAGTCGAGCGCGATCACGCGGCCGACCAGCCGCATGAATTCCCTCAGCTTGTGTTCGATCAGCAGGATCGTCAGGCCTTCGTCTGCGTGCACTTGGCGCAGCAGCACTGACAGATCCTCGATCTCGCCGCTGCCTAGGCCCGCGAACGGCTCGTCGAGCAGCAGCAATGCCGGTTTGGCGGCCAGTGCGCGGGCAATCTCCAGCCGTCGCTGGTCGCCGTACGACAGCACTTCGACCGGAATCTGTTCCTTACCCGCGAGGCCGACCCGCCGCAGCAACGTCGCGGCCTGCACATCGAGATCGCGCGTGTCCGCACGCTTGGTGCCGAGCGCGCCGACGATCACGTTCTCCAGCACGCTCATGCCGACGAAGGGCCGGCACAACTGGAACGTGCGTGAGATGCCGAGCGCGGCAACCTTGTAAGGCGCCACACCCAGGATCGAGCGGCCTTCGAACACGATACTGGCGCCGGCGTCTGGCGCAATGAAGCCGGTCAGCAGGTTGTACAAGGTGGTCTTGCCGGCACCGTTCGGCCCGAGGATGCCGACGAACTCGCCGCGCTCAACCTTGAACGACACATCCTTCACCGCGTGCAAGCCGCCGAAGTGCTTGTTCAGATTCCCGACTTCGAGCAGGGCGGTCATCGGCCTGCCTTGCTTGCGGCCGGTCTGGCTGTTGCGCGCAACGCGTCCATGGGAGTGCTGGTCTGCGCCCTTAGGCCGCTTCCGCTGATGCGCCGCCAGATCGGTGCGATCAAGCCGTTTGGCAAGAAGAACAGGATCAGGATCAACGTGCAGCTGTAGATCATGAGGCGCCATTCTCCGAAGTCACGAAGCAGTTCGGTCAGCAGGACCAACAGAATCGCGCCGCCTGCCGGCCCGTACACGGTGCCCATGCCGCCGACATAGACCATCGTGATGATCGTGATCGATGTGACCACTGCGAACAGTTGCGGGCTGACCTGCAGTTGGTAATGCGCATACATCGCACCCCCGAGGCCCGCTAGAGCACCACTAATCACAAGCGAGGCAATCTTGTAGAACGTGATGTTGATACCGGCAGCTTGGCAGGTCGCCTCATCGCCGCGGATTGCGCGCAGGATCAGCCCCCAGTGCGAGTGCGCAAGCGCGAGCAGCCCGCCCGTGATCACCACCAACACCGCCAACGCGAAATAGTAAAAACCCAATTGCGAGCGGATCAGCGGCTCCAGCCCGTTGATGCCTTCTTCCCCGCCCGTGTACTCCCAGAAGATCAGCATCAGCCGCTGCATGATGACCGAAGCCGACAGCATCGCCAGCGCGAAGTAGGGGCCTTTCAGCCGCAAGGTCGGCAGTCCGAGAAGCAGCGCAAATAGGGATGCCGTCACCATTGAAGCCGGCAAGCTCCACCAGCCGTTCAACCCGTAAGTGGTGTTCATGAAACCGGCTGTGTAGGCGCCGACGCCGATGAACAAACTGTGGCCGAAGTTCTCCCGGCCGGTCAGGCCCGACATAAAGTCCCACGTCACGGCCCAGATACCGTAGATCACGCTCACCGTGAGCACCCCGACCAGATAACTGGTACCGAACAGCAGCGGCAGCACCGCCATCAGCGCGATGAATGCTGCTGCGCCAATCAGATGAATAGGTCGAGTGCGGCCGAACATAGCGGGCGTTCCTTTAAAACGCGGCACGGCGGCCGAAGATGCCGGCCGGGCGGAAAACCAGCATCAGTAACGTGGCCAGCACCGACACGATCTCGGTCCATGAACTTGAGACCATGTAAGCGACGATGGTCTCTGCATAACCAAGCATCAACGCGGCCAGAATGCTGCCTGGAATCGATCCGAGGCCGCCCACCACCACGATCGCAAAAGCCTTCACGATCGGCAACAGCCACATGGTCGGCTGCACGGTAAGAAACGGCCCGGCCAACACCCCAGCGGCGGCTGCGAACGCGGCTGAGATGCCCATCACGATCGCGAAGATACGGTCGCTCGGAATGCCCATGTACTGCGCAGCTTCCGGGTCCTGCGAGATCGCAAGAATGGCCGAGCCGAGCCGCGTGTGCTGAATGAACAGCCAGAGCGCTGCGATCAGCACCACGCCGACGCCGAGCGCAAGCAACCGTGCACCGCCGATCGACACGCCGCCGATCGTGACCATCTTGTCGACAAACGCCGGCACGTTGCGGTACTCTGAGCCGAATGTCAGGAATAGCGCTTGCTCGATCACGAGCGCGATGGCCAGCGTGATCATCAGCACCGCAATCTGCGATTTCTTGCGCATCGGCCGGATCAGCACGCGCTCGACCGCGATGCCGAACAACGCAACGAACCCAACCGCCAGCAACGCCGCTGGCAGCAGCGGCAGGTTGAACCGCGACGTGAACAGATAGGCGCCGTAAGCGCCGAGCGCGTAGAAGCTGCCGTGCGCAAGATTCAGAATCCGCGCCACACCAAAGATCAGCGTGAAGCCAACCGCCAGCATCGCGTAGATTGCGCTGCTGACAGCGCCGACGATCAGAATTTCAAGCACGATGGTCGACGCTCCATTGCAATGCGCTGAACGCGTTCATTCCCAGTGGATCGTGGGTTTACTTCTTCTTCACCCACTCCGGCCAGGCGAAATCGGCGGTTCGGCGTTCCTTCGGAAAGATCACCTCGCGCTTGCAGCCTTCGCGCCACTGTGCAAACAGCAAATTAGGCCCCTTAAAGGTTGCATTGCCGGGCTTCACGTCGTGCGTCTCGTCGAACTCAATCGTGCCGGGGATGCCGACGTAGCTGGTTTTCTCCAGCTCCTTGATCACCTTGTCGGTGTCGGTGCTGCCCGCGCGCTTTACGGCTTCGGCGTAGATGTAGACCGAGTCGTTCGCACCGAATGCGGTGTAGACCGGTGAGCGATTGGTGCGCTTCTTGAACTCTTCGAAGAATGGCACCGTCTTGGGCGTAAGCGGTGCATTTACCGCGAAATTGCCGGCCATCTCGCCGACCGATTTGCCGTCGATGCGGTCGCAGAAGTCACCGTCCATGCTCTTCACGTCGATGCCGCCGTAGGGCATCGGAAAGCGCGTTGTGTACCACTGCTTTGCAAAAATGTCGCTGGATGCGTGCGACAAGATCACAATCAGATATTCAGCGCCGGAATCCTTGATCTTGGAGAACAGCGGCGAGAAGTCGGACGTCTGGGCGTCGAAGAATTCGGTCGCGCGGATGTCGGCGCCAGCTGCCGTAGCACCCTTCTTCAGGATGGGCACCAGGTCCTGCACCCACTTCGCGTTCTCACCGACGATCGCGATCTTGTCGATGCCCAGTTCGCCTTTGACGAAGCCAGACACGAAACCCGTCATTTCACGCGCTTGGTGAGCCGCGTTGATCGGGCCGACGCGGAAGATGTACTTGTAGTTGTCGTAGTCGGTTTTGACTTTCGCGTTGGTGGCCGGCGACGCCGAGCCAACGTTCAAGTAAATCGTTTTGGCCGCGGAAATGTGCGGGAGCTGCGCCAAGGTCACGCCGCTGGTGTAGCCGCCGATCAGCACGTCGACCTTTTCGTCTCCGGTCAATTTCTTGATCGCGCTGATGCCGGTCTCGGGGTTCTCGGTCTCGTCGGCCACCACCATCTCCAGCGGGCGCCCCAGCACCCCGCCTTTGGCATTGATGTCCTCGATCGCCATCTTGGCCCCGTCCTGCGTGTCGCGGCCGACCTGCAGCTGAATTGCAGTGGGTATGCCGATGCGGATCGGCTTGCCGCTGGGCTGCTGCCCGAATGCTTGCGGTGCGCCGGCCAACGCGAGGATGGCACCTGCAGCGCCAGCCATGAATGCAGAACGTCTCATGTCGTCTCCTGATTGTTCGTCGGCCGATCTCGATCGTTTGATTGTTCGTGCGCGACGAAGGCGCAGTAAAGCGCTTTCTGCGGGCAAGCAATACAGGGGCTTTCCCGTAGACGCATGTCGCTACCGAGACAAACCGATGGATGACGATCGCTCCATCATTGCGCGACAGTGAGGTGTACGTGGCGTGCGTGAAGGAACTTACTGTGTTTGTCCAGTGCAGTCGCAACCTCGAAGTTCACCGTCTCGGCTGCTCATGATTCTCGTATAAGGATGCAAACCATGTCCCTGTTCTCACTCGATGGCCAAGTCGCCGTCATCACCGGATCGTCGCGCGGCATCGGTCGCGCCATTGCCGAACGCATGGCCGAGCAAGGCGCACACGTTGTAATCTCTTCGCGCAAGGCCGCAGCCTGCGCCGAGGTGGCGGATGCGATCAACGCCATACACGGTACGGGGCGCGCGATCGCTGTACCAGCCAACATCTCGTCGAAGGGCGATCTAAAGCAGCTCGTCGACGAATCGAATCGCCAGTTCGGCCGCATTGACATCCTGGTCTGCAACGCGGCGTCGAACCCATATTACGGCCCGCTTGCCGGCATCGAAGACGATCAGTTCCGCAAGATCCTTGAGAACAACGTAATCGCGAATCACTGGCTGATCGGCTTCGTGGCGCCGCAGATGATCGAACGCAAAGACGGTGCCATCGTGATCGTCTCTTCCATCGGGGGGCTGCGCGGTTCGCCTGTGATCGGCGCCTACAACATCTCGAAGGCCGCAGACTTCCAGCTTGCGCGCAACCTCGCGGTTGAATATGGGCCGCACAACGTGCGCGTCAACTGCATTGCGCCGGGACTCATCAAGACCGACTTCGCACGGGCGTTGTGGGAAGACGAAAAGATGCTCAAGCAACGCACCGCCACCACGCCCCTGCGGCGCATCGGCGAGCCCGACGAGATCGCCGGCGCGGCGATCTTTCTGGCTTCGAAAGCAGGCTCATTTGTGACGGGCCAGGCGATCGTGGTGGACGGCGGGGTAACAATCTAGGTTGGCGTTCAAAAGCAGGATTTGCTTCTCACAGTTGACGCCAAACAACACAGCGCAACACGCCATGCCACTCGACTTCACCCGCTCTTGGACCGAGCCCGATCTCGATCAATACCGCGACACCGTGGTGCGTTTCATCGAGGATGAGATGGCGCCGCAGGACGCAGCAGCGCGCGAGCAGGGGCATGTCGGACACGAGATCTGGCGTCGTGCCGGTTCGCTGGGCCTGCTGTGTGCGGACATCCCGGAGCCGTACGGTGGCGGCGGTGGCGATTTCCGGCACGAGGCGGTGTTCTACGAGGAGATGGCACGGCGTGGGCTGTCGGGCATGAACACGTCGGTGCACAGCATCGTGGCGCACTATCTGTTGAACCACGGCACCGATGCGCAGAAGGCGTACTACCTGCCGCGCATGAGCCGGGGTGAGCTGGTCGGCGCGATCGCGATGACCGAGCCGGCTGCCGGATCCGATCTGCAAGGCATCCGCGCACGCGCTGAGAAGCACGGCGACAACTATGTGCTGAACGGTGCCAAGACGTTCATCACGAACGGCTACCTGGCGGGCCTGGTGCTGGTGGTGGCCAAGACCGATCCAGCGCAAGGTGCGCGGGGCACGTCGATCTTCATCGTCGAGACCGAAGCCTGCCAAGGTTTTAGCGTGGGCCGCGTGCTCGACAAGGTCGGTATGCACGCCCAGGACACGTCGGAGCTGTTCTTCGACGACGTGCAGCTCAGCGCGGACCGGCTGCTCGGTGGCGCAGAAGGCCAGGGCTTCTTTCAGCTGATGTCGGACTTGCCCTACGAGCGGCTCATCATTGGCGTGTCCGCGCTGGCGACGATGGAAGGTGCGTATGCGGCGACGCTGGCTTACGTTCGCGAGCGCAAGGCGTTCGGCAAGCCGCTGGCCGATCAGCAGAACACGAAGTTCAAGCTGGCCGAGATCGCGACTCAGATCAAGGTGGGCCGTGCGTTCATCGATCGCTGCGTGGAAGACTTGGTCGCGGGCCGACTCGATACCGCCACCGCATCGATGGCCAAGCTCTGGGGCTCTGAAACACAGGGCAGGGTGGTCGACGAATGCGTCCAGCTGTTCGGAGGCTACGGCTACATGATGGAATACCCAATCGCGCGTATGTATGTGGATGCACGCGTGCAGCGCATCTACGGCGGCACCAGCGAGATCATGAAGGAAGTGATCTCGCGGTCGCTTTGACTGGCCGGTCGCAACCATTCAACAAACAAGCAAACAGGAGACCCGGATGCAAGCAGCCTATATCGTTGCCACCGCGCGCACCGCAGGCGGCCGCCGCGGAGGCAAGCTCGCGGGTTGGCACCCGACTGAGCTCGCCGCCCAGGTGTTAAACGCGTTGATCGAGCGCGCAGCCATGGACCCGGCGCTGGTCGAAGACGTGATCATGGGCTGCGTGGGCCAGGTCGGTGAGCAGTCGTTCAACATCGGCCGCAACGCAGTGCTCGCGTCGAAGCTGCCGGATTCGGTGCCTGGCACGTCGATCGACCGGCAGTGCGGGTCGTCGCAGCAGGCGCTGCATTTCGCGGCGCAAGCGGTGCTGTCGGGCACGATGGATGTCGTGATCGCAGCCGGTGTCGAATCGATGACCCGGGTGCCGATGATGAGCCCGGGCACCCTGGCGCAGAAGGCCGGCTTGGGCCACTACCAAAGCCCGGCAATCAACCAGCGCTATGGCAACGCGCCGTTCAGCCAGTTCACCGGCGCGGAGATGATCGCCGCCAAGTACGGCCTGGCCAAGGACGCGCTCGACCGCTATGCGCTGCAAAGCCATCAGCGTGCCGCTGCGGCGACTGAGGCCGGGTATTTCAGGGATGAGATCGTGCCGATCGCGGTGCGCGACGAGCACGGCACGGACACCGACGAGATGCACACCGTCGACGAAGGCATTCGCGCCAATGCCACGCTCGACGGCATCGCCAGCGTTAAGCTGTTGCAGGAAGGCGGCGTGATCACGGCCGCGAACGCGAGCCAGATCTGCGACGGCGCCAGTGGTGTGCTGGTCGTCAACGAGCGGGGCTTGAAGACGCTCGGGCTCGAGCCGCTGGCCCGCATCCATCAGATGACGCTGATCGGCCACGACCCGGTCATCATGCTCGAAGCGCCGATTCCCGCGACCGAACGCGCGCTGCAAAAAGCCGGCATGAAGGCCAGCGACATCGATCTGTTCGAAGTGAACGAAGCATTCGCCTCGGTGCCGCTCGCGTGGCTGCAGGCGATCGGCGCCGACCCTGGGCGGTTGAACGTGAACGGCGGCGCCATCGCGCTTGGCCACCCGCTCGGCGCATCAGGCACCAAGCTCATGACGACGCTCATCAACGAGCTCGGCCGGCGGCAGAAACGCTATGGCCTGCAGACGATGTGCGAGGGTGGCGGCATGGCGAATGTGACGCTCGTGGAGCGGCTTTGAGCGGCTTTGAGCGGTATCGATCGGACAGCCGTTCCTGCAGTTCTTCAGCCGCGCTGCCGCAGCAAGAAGCGCTGCACTTTGCCACTCGGCGTCTTCGGCAACTCGTCGAGATAGTCGACCTCACGCGGGTAGGCGTGAGCGCCGACACGCATGCGCACGTGCTGCTGGATCGCTTCGGTCAATGCCGGTGACGCTTGCTCGCCGATGCGCAGTACGACGAATGCTTTGACGATCTCGGTGCGGTCCGGGTCGGGCTTGCCGACTACGGTCACTTCAGCGACGGCAGGCAGCTCCATGATCGCGCTTTCCACATCGAACGGCCCGATCCGGTAGGCGGACGAGGTGATCACGTCGTCGCTGCGGCCGACGAAGAAGTAGAAGCCGTCTGCGTCGCGCGTCATGCTGTCGCCGGTCAGATACCAAGGTCCCCGAAAACTTGGCGTCTCGTTGTTCCAGTAGCCTTTGAACATGAACATCGGCGACCGCGTGCGGTCTACCGCAAGAATGCCCGGCGTACCGGGCGCCACCGGCTGCAAGTTGTCGTCCAGGACCTCCAGATGAAAGCCTGGCGCGGGCAAGCCTGCAGAGCCCGGCTTGATCGGGTGTGCCAGCGCGTGGTGGTTGTTGACCAGCATGGCCATCTCGGTCTGGCCGTAGTGGTCGCGCAGCGGGCATCGCAGCGCGCGCTCGGCCCAGCGCACCAGCTCCGGGTTCAGCGGCTCGCCTGCGCTGCTTGCGACCCGAATCCGGTCGGCAATCGGTGTCATCGCGGCGTCACCAGCCGCCATCATCAATCGGTAGACAGTCGGCGCGGCCGCGATGTTGGTGATGCGTTGTTCCTGCACGATGCGCAGCGCCCCTTCGACCGCAAACGCCGCCTCCCACATCCGCGTGGTCTGGCCAAGCAACAGCGGCCCCACCACGGCGTACGCCATGCCGTAGGCCCAGCCGGGATCGGCTACGTTCCAGTACCGGTCGCTGGGCCGCAGATCAATGCCGTCGATCATGTATTCGGCGAAGGTCAACAGCATCGACAGCGGATACAGGACGCCTTTGGGCCGGCCAGTGGTGCCGGAGGTAAACAGCATCACGAAGCCATCGGTGCCGACTCTTGTGACGGGCTCGAACGTGACTGGCAGGCCTTCAAGTTCCTTGGCAAGCGCGCTTGCGTCCTCAGACGAGCGATCGACTTCAAGCACTGGCGGGCAGTTCGGCACACCGATCAGCTTGGCGCGGTTGGCCGAATCGCAAACCACCAGACACGCACCGCTGCCTCCGTCGGTGGCGATGCGCAACTCGATCGCCTTCGGGCCGAACGCGGTGAACAGCGGCTGATAGATCGCACCGACCCGCCATGCGCCAAGCACAACGGCGAACAACTCGGGGATGCGCGGCAGCAGGCCAGCCACCACGTCGTCGTGCCCAATGCCGCGATTGGTTAGCAGATGCGCGAATTGCGCGGACTGGCGTGCGAGTTCGGCGTAGGTGACGGTCTGGACCGTGAAGTCCTTGCCAATCCATTCGAGCGCGATGCGCTGTGGGTCATGGGCCCAGCGGCCACAGCACTCGTGGTACGCGTTCAGGCCGTCGGCAAGGCTGCCGGCGAGCACCTGTCGCTCAAGTGCTCCGATCGAGAAATCCCGGAATGCTTCGTTATAGTCGCGCATGACGTGTCTCCTTGAAAGCGCCGACCGCTGGGGTTGACCGGGCGAAACTAGCGGCATCGACCGCGCTTCGCAATCGGCAATACCCTTCGGTTGGTGGGCCGCTTTGGCCAATGTCGATAATTGCATGCATGCACAGGTCCATGCCGTTCACCCGATCGCGCTGCGTTCCAGCAGCAGGCCAGGCCGTGGCCAAAAGGGATTCGTCATGGCACTGATGATCACCGACGAATGCATCAACTGCGACGTCTGCGAGCCTGAGTGCCCGAACGATGCGATCTCACCCGGCGATGAGATCTACGAGATCGACGCGCGTAAGTGCACCGAATGCGTCGGCCACTTCGATGAGCCGCAGTGCGTGCAGCTTTGCCCGGTCGACTGCATCCCGATCAACCCGCAGCACGTTGAAAGCAACGAGACGCTTTGGCAGAAATATCGGCGGCTGCAGGCCGAGGCGGCAAGCGGCAAAGCCTGACCACCGTACTGCGCGCGGCTACGCGATGTCGCGCCCCAGGTAAGCCCCGTCGGCTTCGAGCAGCATCTGCAACTGCCCCGCATCGACATCGCGCGGCGTGATGCCGGCTATGGCCGCCAGCGCCGCCGCCGACCCCGCCGCCTGTCCCATCACGAAGCAGCCGCCCGACACCCTTGCAGCCGACTGGCCCATGTGCGTCATCGAGCCGCAGCGGCCGGCCACCAGCAGGTTGTCGATGCGCTTCGGCAGCAGCATGCGGTAGGGCAGATGGTTGAAGCCGCGCGAGTCCGGAATGTCCTGCCACTTGAGACGGATGTCGCCCGCCACGTGTTCTTCGATCATCCAGCCGTTCACGCCAATGGTGTCGTTGAAACTCGCGCAGTCGAGCACGTCGGACTCGGTGAGCTGGTAATCGCCGACGATGCGGCGGGTTTCGCGCAAGCCCACCTGCGGCGCAATCTCGAGGATGTAGGAACGATCAAAGCCGGGCACTGAATCGCGCAGGAACTGAAAGAAATCGACGATCTGGCGGCGGCCCTCGACCTCGGCACGGCTCAACTGCACGGCGTCGGTGCCGTCGACCGGGCTGCCGTCGGGGTTGGCGAGCTGCGTCACATTGGCGCGCCATTCGCCGGGATTTTTTTGCGGGCGAATGATCGGTGATTTGCGCGCGAACTGGCGGCCGCTGGCAATTGCCTCCTGCATCAGCCGATCGAACACCCGGTAGTCCTTGCCAACACGTTCGGCATCGACATTGTTCACGCGGAACATGGTCGACGGGTACATCATCATGTCGTGTCCGCTGGTCGCTTTCTCGAACGGCACGCCTGCGTGCATCGCCAGGTCGCCGTCGCCCGAACAATCGATGAAGCTGCGCGCACGCACGGCCTGGCGGCCCGATCGGGTCTCGATCAACAGCGCGTCGACCTGGTTGACTGATCGCATCACGACGCCGACTGCCTGCGCGTGAAACAGCAGTTGTGCACCGCTGGCCAGCACCAGTTCATCGGCAGCGATCTTGAATGCGGCGTTGTCGTAAGCCTGCGCGGCAGTCTTGCCGCCGAACACTTCATGCGGCTCGTTCAACCCATTAAGCGCACGCATGCGATCCAGCAAATCGTCGGCGATGCCATGCACCACTTGCCGGATCTCGCCGTGCACATTCGCATGCAGCCCGCAGAAGTTGGTGACGCCTGCTGCCGTGCCCATGCCGCCAAGGAAGCCGTAGCGCTCGATCAGCAGCGTGCGTTGACCACCACGCCCCGCCGATGTCGCCGCGGCGATGCCCGCCGGACCGCCACCGAGCACGACCACGTCGAACTCGCCGAACACCGGCGTCTGCCGGCTCGGTTCGGTCAGGAACGTGCTGCTTAGTTCACTGTGCGTCATGCGGCCCCATTCGCACCGTTGGCAATCCGATGTCGCCCAAAATCACGGAGCCAAGTCCAGCGGGGGCTACGGAGCTGGCTCCGCCAAGCCGTAAGCGCCGGCCCCGGCCGGGGGTACGCGAAAGCCGACCGTAGCGAGTGCAGCGTGGGGGTGTCACTCGATTTCTACCTTGGCCCGCTTGATTACGTCGCCCCACATCGTGGTGTCGGTCTGCACGCGCTCGGCCATTTCCTTCGGCGTGGAGCCCACGGCTTCCCAGCCTTGCAGCGCGAGTTTGTCGCGCGTCTCGGGCGAATTGAGGATCTTTGCAATCGCGCTGGCGAGCTTGTCGGCGATCGGCTCGGGCATCGATTTCGGTGCGATCGCGCCGATCCACAGCTCGGCCTTGAAGCCTGGCAGGTTGGCCGCGTCGGCCACCGTCGGCACGCCGGGAGCCGCATCCGATGCCTTGGCCGACGTCACCGCAAGCACCTTGACTTTGCCGGCCTTGGCCTGTGCCAACGCGCCCGAAGGCGCCATGAACGCGACCTTGATCTGGTGCCCGACGATCGCGTTGGTCACTTGCGGGAAGCTCTGATAGGGCACGTGCAGCAAATCGATGCCGGTCTGCGCGGCAAACAACTCGGCCGTCAGGTGGGAGCCTGAGCCGATGCCGACCGAGCCGAAAGCAAGCGACGATTTCTGCTCCTTCGCATACTTCAAGAACTCGGTCACGGTCTGCACCGGCAGTTCATTGTCGACCACCAGCACCTGCGGGCTGACCGCGGCCAGCGACAACAGCCGCAGATCTTTGTCAACGTCGTACGGCAACTTGCGGTAGAGCTTGGGCGCGGTCGTCAAGGGCCCGTTGATCGTGATGCCGAACGTTTGATTGTCGGTGGCTTTGGCAACCGCATCGGTGCCGATATTGCCGCCCGCACCGGGCTTGTTGTCGACGATCACGGGCTGGCCAAGCAGTTGCGCCAGTGGCTCACTGATGGTGCGCGCGACCAGGTCCGGCGAGCTGCCGGCGGGGAAGCCGACGATGACTTTGACGGGCTGCGTCGGCCAGTTGGCGGCGTTGTCGGATGACTGCGCGAGTGCGGCCGTTGGCTGCAGGAATGCCGCGACGGATGCAACGACTGCAGCGGCGATCAGTGAACGACGATGAATGGAAGGCTTTTTGGTCATTAGTCCGAATGTCTCGTGTTGTCGATTGATGGGAAAAGAACTTGGTCTAACCGCTCATAATATGCCGACCGCGTTCGGCGCCAAAGGGCTTCAGGCAGCCAGGCAGTGCTCGACCTTCCAGCCATACAGCCGTTCGAGGGCGTCGTAAAAGCGCTCTGACGTACGCTCCTTCCAGAGATCGTTACGCATCAGTCGTTCGACGCCTCGGGCGTGGAAGATGCGGCCCATCTCACGCGAAGACAGCACCACCCGCACGGTACGTGCAACCCGCGAGCATTCATAATGCGCGAACGCGCGGCGCCAGTCGCCATCGTGCACACGCAGCGCTTCGCCCCATGTCACCACATCTTCCAGCGCCATACCGGCATCTTGTGCGAGGTATTGCAGCATCGGATGCGCGGCTTCACGCAGCAGCGCTTCGCGTTGGTTGGGTCCACTGGCCGATCGGCTCGCAGTCCGCAGTGGCTCAGCGGGTCCAGTCCTTGGGCATGTCGATCAACTGGGGCGCCTTGGAGCAAATTCCTTTGAAGCAGTTTTCACTTCGGTGCGACTGCCTTTGCGCACGCTCCACCGTTCCTGATTGCGCGAATGGAACGTGGCCACCACGTTGTATTGCTGGCCGCCGCGCAGCGGGTAGTGCACGAGATGGCGGTTCGGGCCAACCCAGATCGCCGCTGCGTTTCAGCGCAGGTCGGCCGGGAAATCTTCCCGCTCGACCACCGCGCGGTACACCACGTGGCCCGACACACGTGCCTCGTCGCCCACGTACTGCCGGCGCACAGCAGACTTCACACCGTCCGCGCCAATCAGCGTGCCGCCGCGGGGGACATTGCCTTTGGTGCCAACAGCAGTGACGCTGTGATCATCGGTCTGCTTGACCCGCTGGATGCAGGGGGATGTCGCGATCTCGATGCGCTGCGTCTGCTGCGCCGCATGCAGCAGCGACAGATACATGTCGTCCCGGTGGATCACCGCATAGGGATTGCTGGAGCGTTTGCGAAACGCTGCACCGACCGGGATGCGGCCAGCGACTCGTCCACCGCGTCGTGCATCACCATCTCATCGGTGTAGACCGCCAGGCTGCGTGCCTCCTCACCCATGCCGAGCGCATCGAATGCGGCGAATGCGTTCGGCCCAAACTGGAATCCGGTGCCGATCTCACCGATCTGGCTGGCCTGCTCCAGCACCTTCACTGGGGGTAGCCCTGGCGCGAGTTCGCAGGCGCGGCAGCAAAGCCGCCAATGCCGCCGCCGGCGATGAGCACGGGGATGCGCAATGGGTTGTCGGCGTTCATGGAGGGACCGGTTTTTCTGGTGAGTCGGTCGTCGCTGCGCCGAGTGGCACCGGCGTATTGCGCGGCGGTTTGGGTCGAGGCGGGGTGGTCGTGTGGATCAGCATCGTGGCCTTGTCCATCTCGCCGGCGACCAGCGCCGGCACAGCGTGCAGACTGCGCATCACGGCGTCGTCGATCGACTCACGCTGCTCCTTCAGCGGTTTCTTGAGCACCCAGTTGATCACCGCGGCCTTGACGCCTGGATGACCGATGCCCAAGCGCAGCCGCCAGTAGTCGCCGGTGCCGAGTTGCGCGTGGATGTCGCGCAGACCGTTGTGGCCTGCATGGCTGCCGCCGAACTTGAGCTTGGCTTGGCCGGGTGGCAGGTCCAGTTCGTCATGCACGACCAGAATGTTCTCGGGCGCAATTTTGTAGAACCGTGCAAGCGCGGCGACCGACTTGCCGCTCAGGTTCATGAATGTCTGCGGCGCAAGCAGCCAAGCGGGGGCGCCAGCGATCGTCGAACGCGCCACAAGGCCGTGGTACCCCCGATCGGGCGCCAGCGACAACTTCAGATCGCGCGCAAGCGCGTCGAGCCACCAGAACCCTGCGTTGTGGCGCGTATCCTCATACTCAGGGCCGGGATTGCCGAGGCCGACGAACAGCTTGATCATGCGCAAGGATTATCGGCAATGCAGACGCCAGTGACTCCTGCATTCGGGACTGAGCCGCGTCGGGGCTTGCGCCAACAAAGAAAAACGGCCCGCACAAGGCGAGCCATCGGCGGGGAACCAAGGCAGATGCCGCAACGGCGGCCTGCACCGATTCCAGGGTGAGACGACGTTACTTCTTCTCTGCGTCCTTGTCGGCGTCTTTTTCCTCTTCTTTTTCCGCTTCGGCAGCAGCTTCTTCGGCATGCTCTTCGGCCACGATCGCTGCGGTGGCTTCGGCTTCTTCTTCCAGGCCTTCGTCGACCAGCGGGTTCACCACCGAGACGATCACCGGATCTTCTTGACCATGCAGTGCGGGGCTCAGGCCGTTCGGCAGTTTGATCGCGCTCAGGTGGATCGTGTCGCCCTTCACCAGGTTCGACAGGTCGACCTCGATGTGCTCGGGCAGATCGGCTGGGAGGCAAGTGACCTCAAGCTCGGTCATGATGTGATTGACCAGGCACTTGGCGAGCTTGACGGCCGGCGATGCGTCCTCACCCGTGAAGTGGAACGGCACCTTGACGTGGATTTTTTCCGTAGCCAGCACACGCTGGAAGTCCACGTGCAGCACCAGCTGCTTGTACGGGTGCATCTGCACGTCGCGCAGCAGCACGCGGTTGACTTTGCCAGCCACTTCCATCTCAAGGATCGATGAGTGGAAAGCTTCCTTTTTCAATGCATGCCACAGCGCGTTGTGATCGAGCTCGATCAGCTCCGGCTGGCCGGTGCCGCCGTAGACGATGCCCGGCGTCTTGCCGCTGATGCGGAGACGGCGGCTCGCACCCGTGCCCTGCTTGGCGCGCTCAAAAGCGACGAATTTCATGCGATTACTCCTGTGCTGGGCCGACCGCGACCAGTGCGACCCACGTTGTAAAAAAAGCTCGCACCCCCTCAGGAGTACCGAGCCGACTGACGTTTTCTAGAACAGTTTTTCCTGATCTGAAAACAGACTCATGACCGACTCCCCGGTCGCAATGCGCTGCATCGTCTCGGCAATCAGCGAAGCGACCGACAGCTGGCGAATCTTGCTGCAGCTTGCAGCCGCCTCGCCAAGCGGGATCGTGTCGGTGACAACGAGTTCGTCGAGCGCCGGGCCGTTCTCGATCCGCTCGATCGCCGGGCCCGAAAGAATGGCGTGCGTGCAATACGCATAAACCTGCTTGGCACCGCGTTCTTTCAGCACTTCGGCGGCTTTTACCAAGGTGCCTGCGGTGTCCACCATGTCGTCCATGATCACGCAGTTGCGGCCTTCGATCTCGCCGATGACGTGCATCACTTCGCTGACGTTCGCACGCGGGCGACGCTTGTCGATGATGGCCAGATCGGTGTCGAGTTGCTTGGCCAGCGCGCGCGCGCGCACCACGCCGCCAACGTCCGGGCTCACCACGATCAAGTCATCCGCATGCTTGGCGCGCACATCGGCGAGCAGCACAGGAGAGGCATAAATGTTGTCTACGGGGATGTCGAAAAAGCCCTGGATCTGGTCGGCGTGCAGGTCCATCGTGAGGATGCGTGAGACGCCACAGGTCTCCAGCAGATTCGCCACCACCTTGGCCGTGATCGGCACGCGTGTGGACCGCGGCCGGCGGTCCTGTCGTGCGTAGCCGAAGTAGGGGATCACCGCGCAAATGCGCTCGGCCGATGCGCGCTTCAGCGCATCGACCATGATCAACAGCTCCATCAGGTGCTCGTTGGTCGGCGCGCAAGTGGGTTGCACCACGAACACATCGCGGGCCCGGACGTTCTGATTGATCTCGACGGTGACTTCGCCGTCGGAGAATCGGCCCACCGAAGCAGCGCCAAGTGAAGTGCCGAGGTGCCGCGCGATCTCTTCAGCCAACGCGCGGTTCGCGTTGCCGGAAAACACCATGAAGTCGGGGTGGGAAGCGGCGTGCATGGAGAAGATCCCGGCTGTGGTTTGGTGCGGTCGTCGCGGCGCGCGGAGACGATCCGACGGTTGATGACAGGAAGACGCCGGCTCAATACAGGCCAATTGTCTCAAGCCTCAACGATATGGTGCTGGTTTGGCAGGGGAGGAAGGATTCGAACCTTCGCATGCTGGAATCAAAATCCAGTGCCTTAACCAACTTGGCGACTCCCCTAACTCTTTCTCATTTGACCATTGCGGTGTTCGTACAAACAGACCGCAACGCGCCTCTTCAATCTTCCTCACTGGCTGCCCAGTGTTGCAGCGGATGCTGAGGCAATCCGCTGCATTCGCGCATCTGCCAACCTGCCGGCAGAGATGGCCCCTCGGCTGCCACGCGTTCACCCGTCTGGGTCAACCGCGCGAATAGCGCACTGCCCGAACCCGTCATCCGCGCGGCCAGACCGCGCGCTGCAAGCCATTTCAGACCCACCGACAGTTCACCGCTGAGTTGCTCGGCAACCGGTTGCAGATCGTTGCGGCCAAAGCCCCATGGGTCCGCAGCAAAGCCAGCGATTGTAGCAGCCGCTGTATCGCGTTTCAAAGACGGCGCCGCGAAAATCGATGCGGTAGACAGCCCCGACGGCGGCTTGAGCACGATAAAGCACGCGGCCGGCAGCGCAATCGGCACGATCCGGTCGCCCACGCCTTCGACCCAGGCAGCGCCTTGGCCACGCAGGAAAAACGGTATGTCCGCACCCAGCGACAGCCCGATGCGTTCAAGCGCCGCCAGCGACAGCCCGAGCCCCCAAAGCCGATTCAACGCGAGCAGGCAGCTCGCTGCGTCAGACGAGCCGCCGCCCAGTCCGGCTTCGGCTGGAACGTATTTTTCGATTTCGATGTGCACCCCGGCGTCGCAGCCCGTGGCAGCCTGCAGCGCACGTGCAGCGCGCACCGTGAGATCGTCGGCGGGCAGAGCAATCGTCCGGTCCGTGCGCGTGATGCGAGCACCCGGGCGCTGCTCGAAGTGCAGCCTGTCACACCAGTCGATCAGCATGAATGCCGACTGCAGATCGTGCAGACCGTCCGCCCGGCGTCCGAGCACGTGCAGGAACAGGTTCAGCTTGGCCGGTGCCGGCACATCATGGATCGCGTGGAGCATGGTGCCCTTTGGCAACGCTAAAGAAACCCACGGCGCATGCTTTGACTGCGACCGGTGCAATGGGCGCAGCCAAATCCGGCAGGGACTGCGGACGGGACCGCCCCGGTCGCAGGCGCCGGTTCCAGCCGAGGGTGCGCGGAAACCGGCCAGAGGGAGCGAAGCGTGGGGATGAGTCCCAATTCAGCGATCCAGCACGATCTTGAGTTCTGCAGTGGGCAGCGGCATGGTGCGTGCCGCCACGAGCCGACCGGTGTCGATGCGGGACAGATCGGCGTCCCAGCCAGTCACTGAAATCTGCGTTCCGACCAGCCAGGAAAACAGCGCAGTTACTGGAAAAGACGCACCCGTTGCAGCCTGCACAAGTTCGTCGACCGATGCAAATTCGCGCACCTCGCCGCCGCGAGTGAGGCGCGCACTGGTCGGCGTCCAGGCCAGCGCGGCGAAGGTACTGCCCAGCGGCGTAAACAACAGCAGCTCGCCGCTTTGTGCGTTGCCCTTGAGCTCGAACGAAGCGAAGAAGGCCTGTGGCGGCTCAGACGCGACCTGCAGCGACAAGCGGCCGCTCCAGAAGGCGATTTTTTGATCAATCGGGCCCGGAGCGCTGGTGCGGTAGGCGCATCCCACTATGAAAATAGAAGCGAACGCAATGCTGGCCAGCCGACGCCCGATTGCCGCTGATGGCCGTTGCGGTTGCATGCGTGCTGCTGCGCCGTGCGTCAAAGCCCGACCTGCAGCCGCTTCAATGTATCGCGCAGCACGTCGCTGTCCGGGTTGGTGCGCAAACCTTGCTTCCAGATTTCGCGTGCTTCGTCCTTGCGGTTCATGTTCCAGAGCACTTCGCCGTAATGCGCCCCGATCTCGGCGTCCGGCTTGGTCTTATACGCTCCGCCCAAAATCTCAGCAGCCTTGTCCCAGTTGCCCGCGCGAAACTCGACCCAACCCAGGCTGTCGGTGATGAATGGATCGCCCGGCGCAAGACTCAGCGCCTTTTGCACCAGATCGCGCGCTTCGTCGAGCCGCAGGTTGCGGTCCGCGAGCGAATAGCCAAGCGCGTTGTAAGCATGGTAGAAGCCCGGCTTCGCCGCGATCAACTGCCGCAGCAGGCGTTCCATTTCATCGATGCGGCCAAGTTTTTCGGCCAACATCGCCTGGTCATATAGCAGTTCGGTCGCATCGTCGCCTTTGGCACGCGCAATCTCGGCGGCCAGCACGTCGTACGCCTGGGCGTATTGCTTGTTGTCGCGCAGCAATTGCACTTCGGCGAGCAGCTTCATGCGCGCATCGCCGGCCGTGCGCTCCGGGAGCCCACGAAGCAGCTGGCGCGCCTGCTCCATCTTGCCGTCGGCGGCCAGGATCGACGCGCGCCGCAACTGGGCGGCCATCAACTGATCGACATCCGGAATCTTGTCGAGCCAGGCTTGCGCACCCGCGTAATCCTTGCGCTTCTCGGCGATCTGCGACAACGTCAGGTAGGCCTGTGCCTGGTTGCTTGCAAACTGCTGGTCGCCAGGTGCGTCGGCACCGGTCAATTCCAGAAAGCGCTTCAACGATGTCTGTGCGGCGTCGAGTTGCTCTTGCTGCGCTTCGAGCGCGCCGCGCAACAGCCAGCCCTGCGCAAACGTCGGCTGCTGGCTGGTAACGGCGTCGAGCTGCGCGGCGGCGTCCAGCCAGCGCTGCTTTTCAATCAGTGCGCGCGCGTAGCCCATGCGCACAGCGGGATCGGTCTGCTTTGTGGCCAGTTGGCGCTTCACGAGCGGCTCGGCTTGTTGCGGCTGGTCGGCCATCAGCTCAAGCGCGAGCAGCGCTGCGCCTTCGGATTGCTCGTCGAGCGCTTGGGCGCGCTGCGCGGCCTCGAGCGCCCCGCTGGGGTAGTTGGCTGCCAACCGCACCCGGCCAATCGCAACCCAGCTGTCGGCACCGATCTCTGGATCCTTCGCCCAGGGCGCGAGGGCTTCTTCGACCACGCGCGCCGCAAGCTGCTTGTCCTCTGCACGCGCATAAGCACGGGGCACCGCAAGCAGCATCTGCGGGCGCTCAGCAGCCGGCGCAAACCGCACGGCAGCCATCAGGGGTTCCACCGTATCGGACAGCCGTTGCAGGACCACCAGGATCTGCAGCACATAGCGGTTTGCGTCGCGTGAATCGGGGTGCGCGTCCTTCCAGGCTTGCGCTGCACGCAGTGCGGATTCGCCGGAGCGCGCCTGCAGCGCGATGTCGGCCGCATGTTGATAGAGCCGTGCATCACCGGTCTGGCGTGCGGCTTCAAACACCCTCGAGAAGCCGGCGCCCGGCTCACCGCCGCGCGCTTCCAGCTCGCCCACCAGCAGCTGATAGAACAGCTGGGCGTCCAGCCCGGAATCCGCCGATGCGCTGGCCTTCTCGGTGGCTATGGCCTGCGACAGATCGGCCGTCGGGGGAGCAGGCGCAACAGGAGCAGCGTTGGCCACCAGCGCATCGGCGCTCGGATCGCCGACCGACATCGTTTGGGCGCAGGCGGTCAGTGTTACAGCGACCAGTGTGGCCACGGCAAGGCGGGAGTAGGGCTTCATCGACTGATAATAATCGAGGCTTCCAGACCTTCAGGTCTCCGTGGCCGCTTGCCCTTTTTCTGCTTTTTTCCCATGCCCGAGTTGCCCGAGGTCGAAGTCACCCGCCGAAGTCTGGCCGAACGGCTGATCGGTGCGCGCATTGAGTCGGTGCGCTTTGGCAAGCCGCTGCGCTGGCCGCTCGGCTGCGACCCTGGGCTGCTGGCAGGCCGCACGGTGCGCGATCTGCGCCGGCGTGGCAAGTACTTGCTGCTGGATCTGGACGTCGGTCTGCTGCTGATGCACCTGGGCATGTCGGGCAGCCTGAATCTGCAACCCGAGCCGCCGCCGCCCGGCGCGCACGATCACTTTGATCTGCTGACCGACCGCGGCACGCTGCGGCTGCGCGATCCGCGCCGCTTCGGTGCGGTGGTCTATGCCGAGGGTCAGGCAGCGCCGGCAGCGCGTCGGCTGCTCGACCAGCTCGGCGTCGAGCCATTCAGCGATGAATTCACCGCGCGCGACTTCCATGCCGGGCTGCAGCAACGGGCGACTGCGGTCAAACAGGTTCTGCTATCCGGTGATCTGGTGGTCGGCGTGGGCAACATCTATGCATGCGAGAGCCTGTTTTATGCCGGCATCCATCCGGCACTGCGTGCGCGGCTTGTCAGCCGGCCGCGCGCAGCCAGGCTGCATGCGGCAATCATCGACGTGCTGCAGCGCGCGGTCACAGCTGGCGGAAGCACGCTGCGCGACTTTTCCTACGGCTGCGGCGAGGCCGGCCACTTCCAACATGAAACGACGGTGTACGACCGCGCCAATCTGCCCTGCAAAGTATGTGCGACGCCGATCCGGCTGATCCGTCAGGGGCAGCGCTCGACCTACTTTTGTCCGGTCTGCCAACGGCGGTGATGCATAAGTCGCGTTGCGGCGGTTCGTGTTGACCGCGACCGCGTGGATACACGTTGGGGCGGTGCAAAAATCGGCCGCAACCGGGTTTTCGCATACGTCGGATGACGCGCAGTAAACGCGTTGGCCCGACGCGGCGTTCCTTTTTTCCCGTCCATTCAGCAGTGCCCTGGTCGCAGCCGGCTTGACTGTCCACAAGGCTGCTTGTGCTCTTTGGCAACGAGGTTTGAAGTTGTTCCATTCCTTTCATCAGCAATTCGATCGGCACGGCACCTGGCGGCAAGAAGTGGCACTGCGCCTGCAGGCGTTGTCCGAATGGCTGCAGCGCAGTGACCTGATGGACGACGTGGTGCGGGAGCGGCTGCATCGGCTGATTGCGCAGATGCGCTCGGACAAGGTGCTGGTCGCGTTCGTGGCCGAACTCTCGCGCGGCAAGTCCGAGTTGATCAACGCATTGTTCTTCTCCGGCTACGGCCAGCGTATCGTGCCGGCCAATGTCGGGCGCACCACCATGTGCCCGACCGAACTCGGCTACGACGATGATGTGCCGCCCTGCATCCGGCTGCTGCCGATTGAGACCCGTCGCGGGCCGCAAGCGCTGTCCGAGTGGCGCGCCTGCACCGATGCCTGGCTGCAGATCAACTTCGACGCAAACGACGCGGCCGGGCTTGCCACCGCGGTCGAACGCGTCACCGAAGTGCAGCACGTGCTGGTCGCGGATGCCCAGGCGCTCGGTTTCTGGAGCGAAGAACCCGGTGCCGACAACCCCGTGCCCGATGCCTGCGGCATGGTCGAAGTGCCGCGCTGGCGCCACGCGCTGATCAACATCGCACACCCGTTGCTGCGCCAGGGTCTGGTGATCCTGGACACACCGGGACTGAACGCCATGGGCGTCGAGCTCGAGTTGACCGTCAACATGATCCCGCATGCGCATGCGGTGCTGTTTGTGCTGGCCGCCGATGCAGGCGTCACGCGCAGCGACCTTGCGATCTGGCGCGAGCACCTGGCCGTCGACGCGCCGCAGGTGGCGACGCGGCTGGTGGTGCTCAACAAGATCGACGCGTTGTGGGATTCGCTGTCGACGCCCGAGCAGGTCGACCAGAAGATCGTTCGGCAGATCGCCAGCGTGGCCGAAACGCTGGGGCTGCCGGCTGCGCAGGTGCTGCCGGTATCGGCCCAGAAAGGCCTGATCGGCAAGATCAATCAAGATGCCGAACTACTGGCCGCAAGCCGTCTGCCGCAGCTCGAGACCGCGCTAAGCGAGGGCATCCTGGGCCAGCGCCGGCAGGTCCTGCGCTCGGTGGTTGCGACCGGTCTGGAGGCCTTGCGCACGGACGTCGTGCGCCGGCTTGACCTGCGCAGACGGGAGTTGTCCGACAGCCAGGCCGAGTTGAATGGGCTGCGCGGAAAGAACGCTTCGGTGATTGACGCGATGTCGTTGCGCGTGCATTCCGAGCAGCAGCATTTCGCTGCGGCTGAGCTGGCCACGGCAGGCGTGTACTCAGCCCATGCCCGCTCGATGCAGAACGCATCCAACGGGCTCGACGCGCAGTCGGTCGAGCGGGAACTGCACCAGTTGAGTCAAGCGCTGCGCGACCCGAGCGTGTTGAAAAAGCTCGGTGCGGCAGCGATCTACAGAACCACTTTTGCGCGCCTGCGTGCCGCAGTCGATGCGGCCCGCGCTATGGGCGCGCAAAGCCGGGCAGCGCTGGCCAATGCGATGAAACAACTCAACACCGAGCATGGCCTGACGCTCAGCGCGATGCGGGCGCCTGAACTGGCGGAAGCGAAACAGCGACTCGCACTGATCGAATACAGCCATGTGCGCCAGCTCGGACTGATCAACGTAATGCGGCTGATGCGGTCCGAGTTCGTTGCGCAATTGCTCCGGGCCCTGTCGCTGCAGTTGCAACTTGTATTTGAGGGCGTCCGCGCCGATCTCGATTTGTGGAGTCGTGGCTCGCTGCTGCAGATCGAAGCGCAGCTGCGCGAGCGGCGCCAGGGTATCGAGCGGCGCGTGCAGGCAATTGACCGTGTGCGCGATGCCGCCGACAGCCTGGACGCGCGTATTGCCGAGATCGACGCGGCGCTGGCCGGGCTAAACCAGCTCGATACGCGGATGGTGGAGCTCAGTGCCTATGTCGTGAAGCCGGCTGAGCCAGCAGTGCAAGGCGTGCGAACTCCACAAGCCGCGCAAGCCCAGCCGCATTGAAGTCGTCATCTCCACCATTGGGCGTACCGGTGGGATCGGGCAGCGATCATGCGCCCGTCTTGCGTGAGCCGGCTGCATTCGCCGCCGCCGTAATCGATTGGCAGCGGATCCACGGCCGGCACGATCTGCCTTGGCAGCAGCAGCAACCAGAAGAGCCGGACCCCTATCGGGTCTGGCTGTCCGAGATCATGCTGCAGCAAACGCAGGTGGCTACCGTGCGTGACTACTTCGTGCGCTTCGTCGAGCGTTTTCCCGATGTAGCGGCGCTCGCTGCAGCGCCGGTCGACGACGTGTTTGCACTTTGGAGCGGCCTCGGCTACTACCACCGCGCGCGCAACTTGCACCGCTGCGCCCAGCAGATCGTGGCAGAGCATGGAGGCGCGTTTCCGCGCACTGCCCAAGTACTGCAAACCCTGCCAGGAATCGGCCGTTCGACGGCAGCGGCGATCGCCGCGTTTTGCTTCGGCGAGCGGGTTGCGATCCTCGACGGCAACGTGCGACGCGTGCTCACGCGGGTGCTCGGCTTCGCGCAGAATGTGGGCTTGGCGCCGAGCCAGCGTGCGCTCTGGGACCACGCGACCGAACTGCTTCCACACGATGATCTGGCCTTCACGATGCCGCATTACACGCAGGGGTTGATGGACCTGGGCGCCACCATCTGCCGCACGCGCCGACCGGCTTGTCTGCTGTGTCCGCTCGCAGCGCAGTGCGTTGCGCAGCAGACCGGCAACGCCGAAAAATACCCGGTCAAAAGCCCGCCGCGGCCCCGTACCGAACTGCATTGGTGGCTGCTGATCGCGCAAGATGCGCAAGGTCGCATCTGGCTGCAACGCCGTCCGCTGGCAGGCGTCTGGCCAGGGCTGTTCTGCCCGCCCGCATTCGATAGCCTGGCAATGCTTGAGCGTGTGGCAGCAGTCGGTGCCGCGCCCAACGCTCTGAAGGCGCTGCCCGTGCTGCGTCACGCGATGACGCATCGCGAACTGCTGATACACCCGATGCGCCTCACGCTGCCAGCCGGGCTGCCGGCGCATGCTGCCGAGGCAGACGGCGGCGAATGGCTGGAGCGGCTGCAATGGACGCAACTGGGTTTGCCCGCGCCGATCCGGACGTTGCTTGACTCGCTGATTTGACGTTTCGCTCAAGCAAAGCCGAGCGATGCCACGCGCTCCGCGTGCGCTCTGAGATGCAAGGCACGAGAGCGGTCTTGCTAACCACACTGTGTGCCCGGACTTTTCGAAGAGCCGGTTACTCGGTCGCGAATAGGCGTTGGTCGCGCCGCTCCATGCGGCACGCCCTCAAAGGCTTGACCACGTGCTGTTGCGGCCGCCGCCAGTTGACTGCAGCTGCCCGTCGAGCTCGCGGTGGCGCTGCAAGGTCGGCCAGTCGGCTGCGCACGACTCGGCAAGCCGCTGCACCAGATAAACCGAACGGTGCTGCCCGCCGGTGCAGCCCAGCGCAACCGTCACGTAGCTGCGCTGGCTGCGCGCAATCTGGCCGATCCAGTGCCGCAGAAACGTCTCGATGTCGTTGTACAGCCGCTCCACATCGGGTTGCGCGTGCAAAAAAGCGGCCACCGGTTCGTCCAGCCCGGTCAGCTCGCGCAGGCCCGGTTCGTAATAAGGATTGGGCAGCATGCGCACATCGAACACATAGTCTGCATCCAGTGGGACGCCGTGCTTGAAAGCGAACGATTCGAACACCACGTTCAATTGCCGCAGCGGCAACGCGACCGCATCCGTCACGTAGCGCTGGAGCTGCGAAGCGCGCAGTGCGCCGGTGTCGATCACTTGGGCATGCTCACGCAACCTCGCCAGCAGCTCACGTTCGAGTTCGATCGCATCGATCAACACGCGCTGAGGATCTTCCGGGTTGCGCCGCGACAGCGGATGCAGCCGGCGGGTCTCCGAGTAGCGCCGCACCAGCACGGATGTGGCGGCTTCCAGGAAGAAGCCGCGCACGTGCACACCCGCTGCGGCCAGCCGGTCGAGCTGCGCGGGCAATTGCGGCAGCGAAGTCGCACTGCGCACGTCAACAGCGATGGCGAGCAACCGTGTGCCGGTGTTTTTTTGCAGCTCGACCAGCGGCACGATCAGCTCGGAAGGCAAATTGTCCACGCAGTAATAACCGGCATCTTCGAGCGCATGCAGCGCAATCGATTTGCCGGAGCCGGACATGCCCGTGATCAGCACCAGTTCGAGCACCGCGCCGTGCGCTGTCGCCGCTGAAGCTTCGTTGTTTGTGTCTGTCATGACGATTCGATCCGCCCTGCAGCGAAGGGTTCAAGAAGGCGATGCGGCACATCGATGCGGTGGCGGCTGAGACCGCCTGACATGAAATGCTGCAGTTGAGGCCTTCACCACCCCATCAGGACGCCGCATCCAGCATCTCACGCGCATGCGCCAGCGTGGTACCGGATGTCGATGACACTGCACCGCCGAGCATGCGCGCGACTTCGGCGACCCGGTCGTCCCCCGCCACCGCTGCCACATGGCTCGCGGTACCCGCACCAACCCGCTGTTTGGCTACCAACAAGTGGGAGTCCGCACAAGCCGCAACCTGCGGCAGGTGCGTGACGGCCAGCACTTGGCGGCTGCGCCCGAGTTGCTGCATCAACTGGCCGACGGTGTGTGCGACGCTGCCACCGACCCCGGCATCGACCTCGTCAAAAATCAGCGTCTGTGCGCCACCCAGCTCGCTCGTGGTGACCGCCACGGCGAGCGCGATGCGCGACAGCTCGCCGCCCGATGCGACTTTCTGGATCGGCCGCGGTGCGCTGCCGACGTGGCCTGCGACCAAAAACTGCACATCTTCCAGTCCGTGCTGCGCAGGCTTGAGCAGTGGCTCCAGCGCCACCTTGAACACGCCCCCCTGCATGCCCAGGCCCTGCATCGACTGCGTGACCGCTGCTGCAAGCTTCGGCGCCGCGCCGTGCCGCAACGCAGACAACTTGGCCGCCGCCGCGCGCCAAGCCTTGGCCGCGCGCCGTTCGTCGGCTTCCAATGCTTCCAGATCGGCCGCACGCGCCAGCGCTGTGAGTTCATCACGCCACGACTGCAGCAGCGTGGGCAATTCGTCGGGTTGCCGTCGATAGCGGCGCGCCAATCCCATCCACAGCGACAGGCGTTCTTCCACATCGGCCAGCCGCTCCGGGTCCAGATCGGAGCGGCCCAGATAGCGGTGCAGCGAGTGCGCGACGTCTTCGATCTGCGTTTGGGCGGAAGCCAGTTGATCGACCAGCTCACCGAACGCGGGCTCGTACGGCTGCTGGTCTTGCAGCAGCGCCAACGCACGTGCCAGTGTCGACAGCGCCGCGCCGTCGTCTTCGAGCAGCGCGGTTGCATCGCGCGCTGCTGCCTGCAATGCCTGGGCATGGCCGAGGCGCGACTGATCGGCCGACAAGCTCTGCCATTCGCCTTCCATCGGCGCCAGCTTTTCGAGCTCACCAATCTGCCAGCTCAGACGTTCTTGCTCGCGCTGCAACGTGTCCTGCGCCGCATGTGCTTCGGTCAGTGCATCGGCGGCGGCTCGCCAGCGCTGCCACAGTGGCGCCAGCGTGCGGCTGTCGGCCCCGGCATAAGCGTCGAGCAGTTCGCGAACGCCACTGCCGGTGGGCTCCGGCGATGTGGGGTCCGCAGCCGCTTGGTTTCCATCAGCGCCCGCATAAGCATCAAGCAAATCGCGCACCGAATCCGGCCGCGTCAAACTTTGCCAGGCATGTTGGCCATGAATGTCCACGAGCCGGTCGCCTAACGCGCGCAACTGGCCCGCCGTGGCCGGGCTGCCATTGATCCAGCCGCGGCTTTTTGCCTGCACGTCGACCGTGCGACGCAACAGCAAGCCGTCGTCGAGCCGATCGAAGCCGGCCTCATCCAGCCACGCATCGCAACCCGGCGCGCTGTCAAACGACACCGATACATCGCACCGCGCAGCGCCTTCACGCACCACGCCCGCATCGGCGCGTGCGCCAAGCGCCAGCTGCAGTGCATCGATCAGGATCGACTTGCCTGCCCCAGTCTCGCCCGTCAGCACCGTAAAACCCGCGTCGAGTTCCAGATCCAACTCCCGCACGATCACGAAGTCGCGCAAGGTGATGCGTTTAAGGGCCATGGCAGCGGCCCACGATGATCATGTACGCGGGCAATTCAAGCGCGCGAACCACCTCATCCAGCAAAGGCCGCGGATCCGGCTCCACCAGGCCGCGGGCGCCGCCCTCGGTGGGGGGTAGACGAAAGCCGAGCGAAGCGAGTGAAGCCTGGGGGAGTGCTCTACTTCTCATTCCAGTGCAGCTTCTCGCGCAACGTATCGAAATAGCTCCAACCGGTCGGGTGCAGAAAACGTGCCGTGAAGTCGGCCCGCCGCATCGTGACGCGGTCACCCAATTGGAGGCTTGCCAGCGATTGCATGTCGAAATTCGCACTCACGCCGCGGCCCGCCACGAGTTCGATCATCACTTCGGATGAATCACTGATCACAAGTGGTCGATTCGACAACGTGTGCGGCGCAATCGGCACCAGCAGCCAACCCGGCAGCGACGGGTGCAGCAGCGGTCCGCCAGCCGAAAGCGCGTAAGCGGTCGAGCCGGTGGGTGAAGCCAGGATCAATCCATCGGCGCGCTGATTCGCAACGAAGCGGCCATTGATCTCCACATGCAACTCGAGCATGCCGGACGTCGCGCCGCGGTTCACCACCACGTCGTTCATCGCAAGCGCTTCGAACACCACAACGTCCGCGCGCTGCACGGTGCCGTGCATCAACGTACGCCGGTCCTCTTCATAGTCGCCGTGCAGCATCGGCGTCAGCACAGATTCGAACTGGCCAAACGGGATATCCGTGATGAAGCCAAGCCGACCCTGATTGATCCCGATCAGAGGAACACCTGCCTGCGCAAGCTGGCGGCCGATGCCGAGCATGGTTCCATCGCCGCCGACCACCAGGCACAGATCGCATTCGGCGCCGATCTGCGCCACGTTAAGCGCGGGATGACCCTGGATGCCCGTGTTGCGCACCGTGTCGGCTTCGACCGCGACGGCACAACCCTGTGCCTGCAAAAAATGCGCAATCCCTTCCAACGCTTGGCGCGCCGCATCGTCTGGATGGGCGCCGACGGCGTGCTGGTATTTGCCGACCAAGGCGACGTGGGCGAACTGAAGCGAGGAGGTCACGCGCAAATTACATCACTAAAATGTTTGGATGCTCGACGACCGCGCCAAGATGCTTCTGAAGGCTTTGGTCGAACGCTATATCGCCGAAGGCCAGCCGATCGGCTCACGCACCTTGTCGCGGGCTTCCGGCCTCGACCTGTCGCCAGCCACGATCCGCAACGTGATGGCCGACCTCGAAGAGCTCGGTCTGATCGCGAGCCCGCACACCTCATCTGGCCGCGTTCCCACCGCACGCGGCTATCGCCTGTTCGTGGACACCATGCTGACCGCACAGCGCGAAGCGTTGCCGGCCGCCTGCCTGCTGCCGGACCAGCCGCAGCGCGTGATTGCCAATGCGGCGCAGTTGCTGTCGAACTTGTCGAATTTCGTCGGTGTCGTGATGACCCCGCGGCGCTCCTCGGTGTTTCGCCACATCGAGTTCTTGCGGCTATCGGATCGGCGCGTGCTGGTCATCATCGTCTCGCCTGACGGTGATGTGCAAAACCGGGTGATCTTCACCGAGACCGATTACAACCAGACGCAACTCGTCGAAGCCACCAACTACCTGAACGCGCACTATGCCGGCGTGGCGATCGAGCAGGTGCGCGAACGTCTCGGTCAGGAAGTCGAGCAACTGCGTACCGAGATCGCTGACCTGATGCGTGCCGCCGTGCAGGCCGGGACCGGCGCATTTACTCAGGAAGAAGACGACGTCGTGATCTCCGGCGAGCGCAAACTGCTTGCGGTGAGCGATTTCGCAAGCGACATGAGCCAGCTGCGCCGCGCGTTCGATCTGTTCGAGCAGAAGGCGCAGCTGATGCGGTTGATGGACAACTCCAGCAAAGCTCAAGGCGTGCGTATCTACATCGGCGGTGAGAGCCAGATCGTGCCTTTCGAGGAGCTGTCTGTCGTCAGCGCGCCGTACGAAGTCGACGGCCAGGTCGTCGGCACGCTCGGCGTGGTCGGCCCGACCCGCATGCCGTACGACCGCATGATCCAGATCGTCGACATCACGTCGAAGCTGATCAGCAACGCGTTGAGTCACAACAAGCGCAACTGAATTGGACAATGTCGCCTCAGTCGCCGGACTGCGACAATAACCCCGCTGTAAGTCACGCGGGGCGTTAGCTCAGTTGGTTAGAGCAGAGGACTCATAATCCTTTGGTCGTTGGTTCAAGTCCAACACGCCCTACCGCGTCACACAAGGAATCTTTGCTATAAAATAAGTAGCGGAATTTTTTTCATCCTCTCGATGCAACCGGGGATGTAGCCGATGGCCTGAGATTGGCCCATGCGACGTTCCGCGTTGGCTGCGGAGTTTGCCGGCCTGGGCTCCGGGCCGCTTTGATCACTCGAGCATTTGCTGCATCCTGATGTGGAGGTGGCACACGCGCTGATCTGCCCTCGCGTGATGTTGGGATGGCTTTGAAGCACGGTTTGGACTTATGGCTAAATCGCCCGATTCATTACTGGAGAAAATTGAATGGGCAACAAAATCGTGACCGAGGCCGATCGCAAGCGCACCCCGACCCCGAAGACGAGCGAGGGGACCGCGGCACGCCGCAATGGTGGTGGTCAGAAAATCAGCTTGGAGCGCGGCAAGGCCACGCGCAACAAGAAAAACGCTGGCAAACGCCCGCATCAAGGCGGTTGACCGCAAAACCGCGCTTGGCGGGTTTGTCACTGTGGGTTCAAGTCCAACGCGCCCCGCCGCATCAAGGCCGAACACACGGCTTGCCAATTCGGTCCCCATGGGTGTTTTGGCGTGAAGGCAATGGCATTCATCAATCGATGGTGTTTGCGGCCTCCACCGCTCGGTTGTACGCCTTGACCATGTCGTTGAGGTCGTAGACGGACTTGGATTGCTTCATGGTGCGATACGCTCCGACGAGCGAAATCAGCGATGACGCGGCGGTTTGGAAGTCGGAATCTATCCCTGGAGTTTTCGCTTTGGCCGATGCGCACGCTGCACGCAGCTCGGCCAGGGTTTTCTCGAGCTGAGGAACGAGCGCGTCGGCCGCTTGGTATTTGGGGAGTTTGCAGAAGTCTGCTTCGCTGTAGAACAACATCATCAGATCGGCTGCTTTTTATAACGCCACTTTGGTGTGGTAGCCCAGCAGGTTGTCGGCAGCTTTCAGTTTGGCCATAATGCTCAGGTGCGCTTTTTCTCCTCTCGAATAAGCAACTCGTTGAATTAGGCCATGTCGATGGTGCTTCGTTCAAACGCGGCGTGCAAGCCGGCATCTGCCGCCTCTCTTTTTACGAAGTTGTCTCCCTCGTAGGCTTTGCTGTAGTAGTAGACGTTCGGCTCGTTGAGTTGCACTACCAGCGCGTCCAGCGAAGTGATCAAGCTGACGGCGCCTTTGTCCAGCTCTTTCAGCCCGGCCGCCTCCATCTCGCGCCCTTTTTTGAGCAGACCGTTGGCAATTGAAACCCAGTCATCGGTGATGGAAAAATTCTTCGCTGCTTTGCGCTTCGGAATGTTTTCACTCATGTATCGCTGCTGTGTCTGCGGAAGCCCGAACGTGCCGATTAGATTGTTGTAGCCCTCGATGCAGGCGTTCAGCTTCAAGTCGATGGCTTCTTCACCGCGAACGCGCGCAATCCACCGTCGGCCAAACGGGCTCTTCACCGAGCACGGACGGCAAGGGGATCCCGCTGTCCATGTACGTGCTGGGCCGCGAAGTCGCCACGCTGGGCCGAGAAGGCGATTTCAAGAGCGTGCTCAGCTACCACCCGCAGGTGACGGCTGACGACTTCGTGTCGCTCACCATGCTGGTGCCCACAGAGAGTTACGTATGGGACGACCACCTCCCGCCGGTGTTGCTGCAGATGAACCTGCCGGAGGGGTATCCGCTCCAAGTGCTGCAGGAGCAGTTCGGCCCGCATATCAGCGCCGGTGCCATAGCCTTGCTGTCGGTCATCGGGCGCAACATGGTGGGCCACTTGCGGGTGGCCGCACCGGGCGCTGAACCAGCGAACCGGCCAAGCCGGTGGAGGGGGCTGCGCTGCCGAAGGGCGACAACTCTGAAGCCGCGTTTGCTGCACTGGTGCGCGAGCACGCCACCAGCGGCGTCTCCGGCGTGGTGCCCAAACTTTCGGACGCGCAGCCTGAAGAAGGCGCACCCCTGGCGCTGCACAAATAGCCAGTCTGGTGACCCGCCACCACATCATCAAAGGCTCCAGCGCGCACCTGCCTTTCGTGGCCTTGAACGAACACCTGTGCATGCAAGTGGCCAGCCGCGTCATGCCCATAGCCAAAACCGAAGTCTCCAATGACGGCCAGGCGTTGCTGATGCACCGCTTCGATGTGGACGCGCACGGCCCGCTCCATTGGGGCATGGAAGACTTTTGCAGCCTGCTCGGACTGCGCCCCGCTGCCAAGTACGACACCACCTGGGAGCGCATCGCCAAAGCCGTGCGCGACCACGTGCCTGGCCACGAGCGGCTGCATACTTGCTGCCAGCTTGCTGATGACCTACGCGCTGCGTGATGCCGATTGCTACGCCAAGAACGTCGCTTTGCTCTACACCAGCCGGGCCGACGTGCTTCTATCCCCCACCTACGACATGCCGACCGCCAGCGTGTATGCGGGCTTTCAGCACAATTTGCCCGGCATCGAATTTATAGGCAAGAAGACCTGGGGACCGGGCAAAAACCTGCAAAAGTTCATCGCCACCACCTTGGGCATTCAGCCCAAAGAACAACAGCACATGGTGCAAGCCATTAGCGACGCCGTGGCCGACGTCGGGCCGCTGGTGCGCTAGGCCATGGCGCAACACCAGTGATTCGATCCCATTGGCGAGCGCATGCCGATTCGCTGGGCACACGCCCGCCGTGCATCAAGGTGCAGGTTAAGCGCCAACAGGTGGCGGTGACTGTGGACGGCCAGCGATCGTTCATGGCGCTGGTGAGCGATGACGATGTGGGTAGACAGCGACACTCATCTTGGCCGCCGTGTTGCCTCACGAAGGAATGTTACCCGTGGAGTGGTTGTCGTTTTATCTCAGGTTTTGAGGTTTTGTTCATTGCTGGTCGAGGGCTGTGGTCATGTGGACGGTGCGCCGAAGGCGCATCGTC
>JBBPYC010000011.1:0-25274 GCA_038200275.1 Burkholderiales bacterium | reverse complement strand
TCGGTCCAGACTTTAAAGCCTTCAAGCAAATTCGGTCCGAAGGTGCTGGCGAGTGCGACGTCGGCTGCGTCGCGTCCGCGCGCAATCAGCACGCGGCCAATACGCGGCATGTGCTGGTGGTTGCGCGGGTCGAATGTGTACCAGCGACCACCGAGATACACCTCGATCCAGGCCGCGAAGTCCATTGTCCCGTATGGCGGCGGCATGCCGATGTCGCCCAGAAACCCATTGCAATAGCGCGCCGGAATGTTCATGCAGCGGCACAAGGTGATCGCCAGATGCGCGTAGTCGCGGCATACGCCGACGCCCTCGTTGAAGGCTTCGGCCGCCGTGCGCGTGCGCCGCGCGTTGTGATAGCCGAACTGGATTTGCTTGTTGGCGAAATCGCAGATCGCTTCCACCCGAGCCCAACCCGTTGGGCCCGAGCCGAACCGCTGCCACGCCATGTTCGACAGCAGATCGGTTTCGCAGTACCGGCTTTGCAGCAGATACAGCAAGGTGTCGTCGGGCAGTTGCTCAACCGGAATCTGCTCGGCGTTCGGCGCCACGTCGTCGCCAAGACCCGTGTCGTTCACAACCGCGTCGCTGGTGATCATGAAGCGGCCCGGCGGCGCCATCACGCGTGAGCACCAATTGCCGAACGTGTCGTGATAGCCGTGCACGGGCACTGGCGGATCGGTCACGATCCGATCGGCCTTCACCAAGTCATTGGACCGGCTGCTATGGATGGTCAACGACAAAATCATCGGGGTGGGCTGATAGCACTGGTAGACCATCTCGTAGCCGACGCGAATTTGCATGGTTGACACTCCCGACTGGAAAGAAAAGCTTTGCGTCCGGAGCCGGTGAGGCTCCGATGCCGAACGCGGTCAAGCAGGAAAGCAAGCAGCGTGCTCGACGTGGATTCGAGTATGGCATGGGGCATCTGGCCCGACTGAATCAACGCAACGGTATGCCTAGCTTGATGCGTGGTGGGGTGACGTTGCTGCCAACGCGCGTGCGATGTCACGCACCAGCGCTGGTCCGTGGTAGATCAGGCCAGAGTAGATCTGGATCAAGTCGGCCCCGGCGGCAATCTTCTCGAGCGCTGCCTTCGCGCTGTCGATCCCGCCGACGCCAATGATGGGGAAGTCCTGCCCCAAGGCCGTGCGAAGTTGCTTGACGACACGGTTGCTGAGCGCACGAAGGGGCGGCCCTGACAGCCCGCCGGTCTCCTGCGCGTGCGGCTGGCCTTGCACGGCGTCCCGGCTCAGCGTGGTGTTGGTGGCGATCACACCGAAGCTGCCGCGGCCTGCGCCGTACGTTTTCAGCAGCGCGGCCATCGCGGCGAGCTGTTCGTCATTCAGATCGGGCGCGATCTTCACAAAGATCGGCACGCGTCGACCGGATCGCTGCGCGAGCTGTTCGCGCCGCTCCGCGATACGCCCGAGCAGCGCATCGAGCGCGTCGTCGTGCTGCAGCGCGCGCAGGTTGGCGGTATTCGGGCTTGAGATGTTCACCGTCACATAGTCGGCATGCGGATAGACGCCGTCCAGACAGGTTAGGTAATCCTCTGCAGCACGCTCGATCGGTGTGGCCGCGTTCTTGCCGATGTTCAAACCCAGCATGCGTCCGGTGCTCCTGAAGGAGGAGCGTTGGACGTGGTTGATGAACGCGTCGAGTCCGTCGTTGTTGAAGCCGAGGCGGTTGATCAGCGCCCCAGTGGCCGGCAGCCGAAACACCCGTGGCCGGGCATTGCCAGGCTGAGCCAGCGGTGTAACGGTGCCGACCTCGACAAAGCCGAAGCCCATCGCGCCGAACGCGTCGATGCAGCGCGCGTTTTTGTCCATGCCGGCCGCAAGCCCGATCCGGTTGGCGAACGTCAGGCCGCCCACGGTGACCGGGCTTGGCACCAGCTTGGTGCGCCAGATGCTTGACAGGGGGGTGCGCTGTGCCGCGGCCAGTGCGGTCAGCGTCGCTTCATGGGCGGTCTCGGGGTCCACCTGGAACAGCAGCGGTCGGACGAGCGCGTAGGAAAGCATGGGCATCGGATAAAGTGAGTCGGGCTCAAGCATTCACACTGGCGCAAACGCCGGCCGATTCTCACCCAAGTCCATCGTGTCACTTGTCATGAATTTCCTTGCCGAATCCCCGCAGGACGCACTCAAGACGCTGGTCGGACAGGCCGCGTTGCAGTTCGTCGAAGCGGGCGCATTGATCGGCGTGGGCACGGGCTCCACCGTCAACCGGTTCATCGACGCGCTGGCGCCAATGGCGTCCCGCATTGCGGGCGCAGTCTCAAGCTCCGAAGCCAGCAGCGCTCGCCTGCGTGCGATCGGCGTGCAGGTGTACGACGCGAACGCGGTCGGTGAGCTGTCGGTCTACATCGACGGCGCCGATGAGATCGACACGCGCGGGTTTTTAATCAAAGGCGGCGGCGCTGCGCTGACGCGCGAAAAAATCGTGGCTGCGCAGTCGAAGCGATTCGTCTGCATCGCGGACGAATCGAAGTGCGTTGACAAACTGGGGCGTTTCCCGCTGCCGGTCGAAATCATCCCAATGGCTGCAGCGCATATCGCACAGCGCTTTTCTGCGGTGGGCGGCACGGCCACGTTGCGGCAGGTTGAGGGTCAGCCGCTCGTGACCGATAACGGTCTGCAGCTGCTCGATGTGCGCGGCCTCACCATCGACGATCCGGCTGCGTTCGAGGCGATGGTCAACCAGTGGCCTGGTGTCGTGACGGTGGGTGTCTTTGCCGCGCAAAAGGCCGATATCTGCCTGCTTGCGACTTCGCAGGGCGTCAAGACGCTGCGGTACGACGACGGCGCCTGAACTCTGGGCAGGCAGCACGACCTCGCGCTGCGCTCCCGCAACAATCGTTAAAACCGGATTCCTGTTGGATTGCTGCTGCGGTCATCGCTGCGTCTTTCCGCACCGTTGACCACTGCACGGCCATCGGTGGGCGAAGGCGCTGCAGCAGGCGTCCGTTCAACCGCTGCCAGCACGCGGGGCGCAAGCGGTAGGGCAGCCGCCACTCGCCAATTGGATGGCAACTGCGAAGTCTTCGGGTAGCCAGCCGCATCAAGGTTGCGTTGCCACTCCTGCAGCTCAAAGCCGCGCAGCGGCTGGCTTCCCAACGTCGCAAACGGCAGTGAGCCGTCGCCGCTCAGCGCTTTCAGAGCGACCATGTCGTCGTTGCTGGTAACAGTGCGTTCGGTGAACGGAACACCGCGGCCACTGAGCAAAGCCCGTGCGCTGGTGCAGGCAGCGCAGTCGGTGGCCGTATACAGCGTCATCGGATAGCGACTCGCGACTTCGCGCAGTTCGTAGGGCAGGGTGGCTGCCGGTGCGGACGAAGGGGCCTGCACCCGGCGTTCGACACTTGCCTTGGCGCCCGCAGCCGCCGGTGCGCGGTCGCTGTAGGTGATGCGACCATCCGGGCCGACGCTTCGGAACATTGCTTGCGCCGACGCCGGATTGGCCAGCAGGAGCAGCACGGCGGCGGCCGCGGTAACGCCAACGCGCTGCGGGAAGATCGTGTTCGATGCCATGGCAGGTCTCGCTGTTTCGACAAGTCAATGGGTCGAAGCCTACCGCCGGCGCAGCCAGGGCGACTTGATCAGGCCGTCCGGAACATGGCTCAACCGTGAAGTTCCCCGCGCTTGGTCTAGGCCGTCTGCACAACGGAATGGCTGCTGTCCTCCATCCCCTCATGCCGCAACAGCGCGTCCAGCGTCGGCGCGCGACCGCGGAACGCCTTGAACGACTCCATCGCAGGCCGGCTCCCGCCGACTTCCAGAATAGCCTCTCGGTACTTTTTGCCAGTTTCTGCGCTCGGCAAGCCGTCTGGGCCCGCGCTTTCTTCAAAAGCTGCATAAGCGTCGGCACTCAGCACTTCGGCCCACTTGTAGCTGTAGTAGCCCGCCGCATAGCCGCCTGAGAAGATGTGGCTGAACGTGTGCGCGGTGCGGTTCCAGCTTGGTGGGGATAGCAGCGCGACTTCTGCGCGCACCTTGTGCAGCAGCGACATCACGTCGTCCTTGGCGTTGTGTTCGGTGTGCAGCAGCATGTCGAAGAGCGACAACTCGACTTGCCGCAGCGTCTGCAGCCCGCTTTGAAAATTCTTTGCCGCGAGCATCTTGTCGAACAGTTCCCGTGGCAGCGACTGGCCAGTCTGCGCATGGGCGGTCATGTGCTTCAGTACATCCCACTCCCAGCAGAAGTTTTCCATGAACTGGCTGGGCAGCTCCACCGCGTCCCACTCGACCCCGCTGATGCCGGATACGTCACGCTCGTTGACCTGCGTGAGCATGTGATGCAGGCCGTGGCCAAATTCATGAAACAGCGTGGTCACGTCGTCGTGAGTCAACAGCGGCGGCTGGTCGCCCACACCGGCCGCAAAGTTGCACACCAGTTGCGCGACCGGCGTCTGCAACATGCCGTCGTCGGGCCGCAGCCAGCGCGCGCGAACGTCGTCCATCCAGGCGCCGCCACGTTTGCCGGTGCGCGCTGCCGAATCAAGATAGAACTGGCCGAGTAACTGTCCTTCGCGCTCGATCCGGAAGAATTCGACTTTCGCGTTCCAGACCGGTGCCGCATCCGCGCGGATCGATACATCGAACAAGGTCTCCACGATCTTGAACAGGCCGGCCAGCACTTTCGGCGCGGTGAAGTACTGCTTGACCTCCTGATCGCTGAATGCGTAGCGCGCCTGCTTGAGCTGTTCGCCCACATAAGCCATGTCCCACGGCTGCAGATCGGTTATCCCCAGCTTCTCAGACGCAAACGTTTTGAGGTCGGCCAGATCGCGTTCAGCGAATGGGCGCGCCTTGGTTGCCAGATCGCGCAGGAACTCGATCACCTCTTTGGGCGACTCGGCCATCTTGGGCACCAGCGATAGCTCACCGAAATTGCGATACCCGAGCAGTTGCGCTTCTTCTTGACGCAGGGCCAGGATTTCCTGCATCAGCGCGGAGTTGTCGTACTTGCGTGCGTCGGACTGAGCCTGATCGCTGGCGCGGGTGACGTAAGCGCGGTACATGGTCTGGCGCAATCCACGGTCGCTTGCAAACTGCATGACCGGCAAGTAGCAGGGCATCTTGAGCGTGAGCTTGAACGCATCGCTGCGGCCATCCTCAGCTGCTGCCGCGCGCGTCGCTTGCGTTATGTCGACGGGCATGCCCGCCAGCTCTTGCTGGGTTGCGAAGTACGCAAAGCCGTCGGTTGCATCGAGTGCGTTTTCGCTGAACTTCTGGCTCAGTTCGGCAAGACGCTCCTGAATTTGGGCAAATCGGTCACGCGCTGCACCGCTCAACTCGGCGCCGCCAAGCACGAAGTTGCGCATCGCGTTCTTGAAGGCCTGGGTCTGCTCGCCGTTCAGGCTGCTCGGGTCGATCGCCTTGTACTTTGCATACAGCGCCTCGTCCGCACCCAGCCGGGTCCAGAACTCCACCACCTTCGGCAGCGCAGCGTTGTAGGCTGCGCGTAGCTCGGGCGTATCGGCCACCGAATTCAAATGACCGACGGCGTTCCAGGCGCGGCCGAGCCGCTCGGTTGCAGTGTCCAGCCCAGCGGAGATGTCGTGCCAGCGAGCTGGGAATGCGTCGGCCGTCACGGCGGCCAACGCGCGCTCGGCGGCGCCGAGTAACTGCTCGACGGCAGGCTCGACGTGCCGAGGCTCGATGCGGTCGAACATTGGCAAGCCGGAGAAGTCGAGCAACGGGTTGGCTGCATTGTCGGCAAAAGCGGCGGCGGGCTGGTAGGGTGTGTCGGTGTGTGTCATGAATCAGATAGGTGGTGACAAGATGGCGATGGTGCAAGGGCAATGCGCAGCAATCGCCTGTTGGAGAGATCAATAACCAAGTATCCCCCGGTCGCGTTCGACCCGGTTCAAGTCATCGGTATACAGCTGCACCGCTGGTAGGGCAGTTCCGCTGGGGCGGCAGACCACGAGCACGTTGCTGATGCGTCGGGTGCGGTGCAGCACATCCACCGTGCAGCGACCGAGCCCTTGCTCGATCGTCGCAAGCAGATTGCGCGCAAACGCCGACGCCAATTGACCATCAAGGATCAGGTTGGCCAGCACCGCGCCGCCATCGGTCAGCGGCCGCCTGAGGCTTTGCCAAAACTCGAGCGTGACCAGATGCGCGGGCATTGCTGCATGCGCGCTGTAGACGTCCACCACCACCGCATCGAACCGTTGGTCTGTACCTCGAATGAAGTCGCGGGCGTCGGCGGCGATGAACTCACCAGCGATCGGGCCGCCCAAGAAGTCGCGCTCGGCGATTTGCTGGATCGCCGGATCGACATCGACATAGGTGTAGTGGTTTGACGCATCGCCCAGCGACAACGTAAAGCCGCCTGCGCCGAGCACCAGAATGCGCCGGTCGGCCAGTTGCAGTTCTTGCAACAGGACTTGCTGCAATCGCTCTACATAGGCCGCTCGTTTCGGCACGGATCCGTCGGCACCCCGCGCGCCGCCGAGTTGCGACGCAAGCTGGTTGTTGATGATCAGTGTGCGGTGGGTGCCAGGCAAACCGTCCGTAAGCGACATGGTCTGACGCTCGACCGTGCGGTAGTCGGCATAGGCAGTTTCCTGCGTTCCGGAGCGCGGCATCAGGTTCACTGCCGTGACGCCGACCAGCACGAGTGCGGCAATGCCCGCGAGCGGCCGCTGCCCGGCGCGGCTCGCTGCAGCCAGCACCACAAGCGCCAGAGTCGCCGCGCACAGCAGCACCGCTGCAGCCACACCGAGCCGCTGCATCACCACCAGCGCCAGCACCGCAGCACCCAGTACCGAGCCGGCGGTGGATGCCGTCAGGGCGACGCCGCTGGCGGCACCCACGCGCTGCTGCGGCAGGATGTTGGTCAACAGCGGCACGGTCTGCGCAAGCAGCCACGCCGGGGGGCATACCACCAAGGCCATGAGCAGCAAATAGGCCAGCCATGGGTCCTGCACGGTGCCAAACAACGCCTCCACCACCACGCTCGACAAGCCGACACCAGCGATCAGCGCTGCCGCCAGAAAATTGCGCAGCACGCGTCGCTCGAAATCCTGCGCAATCCGGCCTCCGCTCCAGTAGCCAGTGGCCAGCGCGAGCAAAAACAGCGCGATTGTGGGCGCTGTCACCGTGATCGAGCTGCCAATTTGTGGCACCAGCCGACGCAGCGCAATGATTTCGATGCCCAGGGACGCAAACCCCTCGACAAAGATCACCAATAGCCAAATGGCGGCGTTCATCGGGTCAGGCACACAGGCGTAGAAACAAGCATGGCCCGCATTTTGTGCGAGCCATGGTGGGCTGGTCCGACCGCCCCTGGCGGATCGAACCTGTACGTGCGGTTACGGCTTGGCCTGCGACACCGGCGCCGCGCCCAGCGGCTGTCCGCCAGGACCGCCAATGAAGGTTAGCGGACTGACCGACAGCTGCTGTGCCACGCCGGGCTTGGACCAATCGCAAACGCCGCCTGCGAACACCGCCTGCAACCGTGCAGACTGCGTGCCAGTGAACGTCACTGGCGCGTACTCAGCCATCGACAACGGCTTCAGCTGGCATTTGAGCGCGTCCTCAGTCCGCGCACCGCCGGCCACTTGGCGCGGGGAGGCGTGCGGCATATTGAACGGCACAGCGTCGCACTGGGCCTTGTCGAATACTTTGGTGCTTGCACTCCCAGGCAGCAGGCAGAAGTCGGCTGCGGAGGCGGGCTTGGCCTTGCGCACCTTCTGGTCCAGCGCTGCCGTTGTGGTGTCCGCCTTCAGATTCGTCAGCCACAGGTCCATCGTGTCGAACGCGTCGAGCTGAATTGCTGCCGGCGCTGTCAGGCCCGTCACGCCGGTGCGCCACATCGCGTGGTTGCCGAAGTCACCCGCATCCCGCGCCAGCTTGTCGCGGATCTGGAAGCTGCGCCACACGTAATGAATCGGATTGGCCGGCGCGTTGGCAAAGGGCGGCTTGATCAGCGCCGAATCGTCCCAGCCGCGCATGTCGACCACCGCCGTCTTCGACAAGTTGCGCGCATCCAGCACGATGCCTGAGCGGTACGCCACATCCAGCGCCGGCTGGTCCGCGACCATGCGGTTGGCAACCGGGTTACTGTCACGGTCGAAGCCGCCGATCGATTCGTTGAGCGTGACGAACTCTTCGGGCGTGATGGCGCTGCTCTTGAGCGCATTCAAGCCGTACTGGATGCCGGTGTTGTCGCGCGTGTCGTTTGCGAACGGCGTACCGGACACCTTGCCAAAGATCGACTCGTTCCAGCTCCAGGCGTTGCAACGCGGGCCCGCCGGGTTGCTCACCGGATCGTAGACCGCGGCGTTTGGCAATTCGCAGTTGTTGGTCGCTGTGGGCGACTGCACGACGGCACCGGTCTGGTTGTCCGCCACCAGGCGCTGAAAGTAGACCCCGGCCTTGGCGTTGCTGCCGAATGCGTTGAACCAGCCGTGGCAGGCGGTCTGATCCGGGTGGCCATTGATCGCGCCCTTTTTGGCGTTGATCTGGTCTTGCGTCTGGCCGGTCGCGCGCATCAGGTTGGTCCACGGGGCCTTCTGATACGCCTCCACCAGCAGCGTGCAGTCAGCGACTTCCATTCCGACGGTTTCCGAGTCTGGGTAGGCACACTGGATCGTGAAACCGTCCAGCTGGCCCGGAGCGATCGACGCGTTCATGTTGCTGTTGATCGAGCCGCCCGAACAACCCGTGCCCATCGTGAACTTGATGGGTCCATAGGTATCGCCGATGTGCTCCTTCATCATCATCACGGTCTCGGTCATCATCACCCGGTTCGAGTTGCGAGCCGAATCGGTCATGCTGTTGACCACCACTGCGTAGCCGCGCGACAGCTGCGCATCGGCCGTCCAGGCGGCCTGCGGTCGTGCTTGCCTGCGCGGCTGGCCGGTGCTGGAGCCGAATGCGTAGTAGAGCTTGCCGTTCCACTGCGGTTGCGGGTTGACTGCCGTCCAGGGCTTGGTCGGGTCGAACAGCACCGCGATGTCGTACAGGCCGCGATTCATCGTGCCGCGCTCGACCCGCACGATGTAGGGCACGGCCAAGCCGTTGTCGGTGGTTGTGCTGGCGAGGTCGGCAGGCGCTGCGCCGGCTGCGTCGTAGCTTTTAAAGCAAGGATTTGCGGGTGCTGCGGGCGTTGCTGGGACGGTGGTGGCCGTTGGCGAGACGGTCGGGGTCGGGTCGGGCAGGGCGAAGCTGCAGCCGGCTGTGGTGGTCCGGTAATACAGCTTGAACTCGGTCGGGATGTTGCACTGCGCATCGACGGCCGGGCGGGTCAGGCCGCTCACATTCGTGGCGGGCAGATTGCCACTGGCTGCTTGCGGGGTCGGCGTGGCGCAAACGAACGGCACCACTTGCGGGCCTGACAGGATCGGGCCGCCACGCCCGGCGTTGGTGATGGTCAGGCTGGCTGCCTGGGCGCCGTCGATCGATGCAGTGAGCACGTTGGCGCCTGGGCTGAGGCCCGTCACCAGTCCGGTAACGGTGTTGACGCTGGTTGCGTTGCCCGTGGTCGGCGCAAACGCGCTGCTGACATCGCGGCCGTCTACGCTTACTTTCAAGCTGCTGGCGTTGGCGCTTTGTGGCAGTTCGACGCGGACCAGCGCGTCCCCCCCGCTGATCAGATCGGCGCGGTTTGACACGGTCTTGATCTGCAGCGGCGCGGCCGATGTGTTGTCGTCGCTGCTGCTGCAAGAAGCCAGCACAATCGTCGCAAGGCACGCAAGCAGCACGACGTTGCTGCTGCGCTGACAGGTCGGCAGGGTGGGTTGCATCGATGGGTCTCCAAGTAGTTGATTCGTTGAGCCGCTTGGCTCGGCGACCAGTCTACAAAGTGCTATCAATCGGTCCAGGGTAGTAACCCGTAGCTATGGTGGTTCGGTGCTTGTCGGATCCCACCGAGCCGCCCCGGACGTGGCGCCGACGCCCCAAAATACCAAACCCGTCACAATCGCAAAGAGCTTGCTCCTTCGGGTTCCGCCCACCGTTCCAACGGCCAACGCACATCGGCTCGTACCTACATGCAGATGACTTCACTCCCGCTTCGCCGCTTCGCACTCGTCGTTGCGCTGGGAGTCTTTCTGGCGAGTCTGGCGCCGTTGACCAGCGCTGCGCAGGAGGCATCGCAGGCCGCAGCCTGGAGCGCGCTGAAGGGTGGGGCGGTGGTGCTGTTTCGGCATGCCAAAGCGCCAGGAGTAGGTGACCCGGCGGGCTTCAAAATCGGCGACTGCAGTACCCAACGCAACCTTGATGCCGACGGTCAGGCGCAGGCGCTTCGCATTGGCCGCACGTTTGAGCGTGAGGGCGTGCTGGTGGGTATGGTCTGGTCGTCTGCGTGGTGTCGGACCAAGGAGACGGCCGAGCTTGCGTTTCCGGGCCGCCTGCGTGTCGAGCCGGCGTTCAACTCTTTTTTTGCTGCGTCAGGGCTGGAGCCGACGCAGACCGCCACCGCGCGCGAATTGCTGCTGAACTGGCGGGGTCCGGGTGCGTTGGTGGTGGTGACGCATCAGGTCAACATCACGGCATTGACGGGCGCCGATCTGTCGTCGGGTGAGGGTCTGGTACTGCGTGTTGCAGACGGTCGGTTGGTTGAAGTCGGGCGCATTGCACCCTGAGTGGAGGGTTGGCTGCGCGGCGGCGCCACCGGGCCTGGCGCGGACGCGCGTGCTGCAGCCTTCAGTTGCCAAATAATCCCGGGCCACCATGAGCGAAGCCGAAGAAGACAACGAATTGGTTGATGTCGTGGTGAACGCGACGAACGACACCCCGGACCTGTCGCCAGAAGCGCCCACCAGCCACCTACCGTTTCCCGTGGTCGGGATCGGCGCATCGGCCGGCTGCGTCAGCGCGCTGGGCATGTTGTTCGAGCATCTGCCGCCTGACAGCGGCATGGCGTTTGTGATCGTGGTGCATTTGTCGCCCGAGCACGAGAGCCATCTCGACAGCATCCTGAGCCGGGTCACGACCATGCCGATATTGCAGGTGCGTGACTCGGTGCCGATCCGGCCGAACCACGTCTACGTGATCTCGCCAGCGTTGCAACTGGCCATGACAGACGGGCATCTAAGCGTCGCGCCGCTCGACCGCGGCCGCAGCCCGCACCGCTCCATCGACGTGTTTTTCCGCACGCTGGCCAATGCGCAGCGAGAACGCGCCTACTGCGTGGTGCTGTCCGGTACTGGCAGCGACGGCACGTTGGGGTTGTGCCGCGTAAAGGAATGTGGCGGTGTGGCGCTGGTGCAGGCGCCGAAGGAAGCCGAGTACGGCGATATGCCGCGCAGTGCAGTTGCCACCGGCGTCGCTGACACGGTGCTGCCGGCAGCACAGATCGGGCCGCGGTTGGTCACTTTATGGAACAACTTGCAGCGGCTCGAAATGCCGCAGCCGACTGCAGCGCGGGTCCATCTCGATCCACCTTCCAACCCAGCTTCGGCTGAGCGGGCCGAGCAGGCGTTGGCTGATGTGATGCGGCTGGTGCGCACGCGCACCGGTCATGATTTCAAGCACTACAAACGGGCCACCGTGTTGCGCCGGATCGAGCGACGGCTTCAGGTGACCGCAGTGCCGAACCTGCCTGCCTACAGCGAATTTTTGAGCAGGCATCCGGGGGAGACGCAGGCGTTGCTGCAAGACCTGTTGATCAGCGTCACGCATTTTTTTCGCGATCCGGCCGCATTTGATGCACTGAAGCACGAGATCGCCGCCAGCTTGCCGGTGGAAGCCAGCGTGCACCCAAGGCTGCGTGCGTGGGTGGTCGGTTGTGCAACCGGCGAAGAGGCCTTCTCGGTGTCGATGTTGTTGGCCGAACATGCCGCCTCGCTGCACACCAAAGTCGACGTGCAGGTGTTCGCGTCCGACATCGACGAACAGGCCATTGCCCGCGCCCGCGCGGGACTTTATTTGGACAACGTTGCGTCCGACATGGCGCCGGAGCGGCTGAGGCGGTATTTCGTCAAGGGGCAGGGCCGGCTGCGCGTGCACAAGGAGTTGCGCGAAAGCGTGTTGTTCGCTGCGCATAACGTGCTGCGCGATCCGCCGTTTTCCAACTTGGACCTGATCTGCTGCCGCAATCTGCTGATCTATCTGGATCGGGAGTTGCAGATTCAGGTGCTGAACATGTTTCACTTCGCGCTAAAGCCGGGTGGACTGCTGTTTCTAGGTATGTCCGAGTCGGCTGATTCCGTTCCCGGGCTGTTCATCACGGTTGACAAAAAGCACCGCATCTACCGCGCAGACGGCATCCGTCGTGCGGTGCGTTCGCGTTCGCTGGACGCAACGGGCGCGTTGCGGATCGAGTTGCCGTCGACTTTGATCCAGAAGCCCATCTTTGTAGCGCCCCCGACCGTGCCGGTGCCGATGCTGGATGCGATCGGCATGCTGCATCAGCAGTTGGCCGCCAGCCAGGCACCCGGCAGCGTGCTGATCGACGATGCCTACAACGTGCTGCATTGCACCGATGAGGCCGGTGCGTTTTTAAAGTTCGCTACGGGCGAGCCTTCGCGCAATCTGCTCGACGTGGTGCGTCCGGAGTTGCGGGTCGAGCTGCGGGCGGCAATATTGCGTGCAGTGCAGGAACGGGCCAGTGTGGTGGCACGCCGCGTCCACTTGATGAGCGACGGGCGCGCCGGCTGGGTTGGCATTAGCGTGCGGCCGGTCGAGTCGGATGGCCGGTGGCTGTTGCTGGTGCAGTTCGACCAAGCCGATGTCACATTCGGGCTGGAATCGCTGTCCGGCGCAGAAAAAGACCCGATGCTGGTGCAACTCGAAGACGAGTTGGGCCGACTGCGCGACCAGCTCAACGGCACGGTGACGGACGCTGCCGCCAGTCATGAGGAGCTGCGCGCATCGAACGAGGAACTGCAGGCGATCAACGAAGAGTTGCGCTCGGCCACCGAGGAACTCGAGACCGGGAAGGAAGAGGTCCAGTCCGTCAATGAAGAGCTGATCACGGTAAACCAGGAGCTCAAGTCGACGCTCGACGAAACGTCCAAGCTGAACGACGACCTGTCGAACCTGATCACCTCGACCGACATCGCAACCGTGTTTGTGGACCGCGCGCTGTGCATCAAGCGCTTCACGCCGCGCGCAGCGCAGCTGTTCAACCTGATTGCCTCGGACGTGGACCGCCCGCTGCTGCACATCCGGCATCGGCTTGACTATGACGAACTGAAGGCCGATGCGCAGGCTGCGTTCGACACGCTGCGCGTGATCGAGCGTGAAGTGCGGGACGCCGACGGCGGTGCTTGGCTGGTGCGCATGTTGCCGTACCGGACCCAGCAGGACGTGATCGGCGGCGCGGTGCTGACCTTCATCGATGTGACTGCGATCCGCGCCGCGCAGCAGCAGGTAAAGGTCGGGGAAGCCAACCTGCAGCGTGTGGTGGAAACCACGCAGGACTATGCGATCGTGACGCTTGACGAACACGGCGCGGTGATTGGCTGGAACCCGGGCGCGGTGCTGCTGTACGGCTATGCGTCCGAGGAGGCAGCGGGCCGCCCGTTCGAATTCCTCTTTACGCCGCAGGATCGAACCGACGGCGTGCCGCTGCGCGTGCTGGAGACGGCGCGCGAATCAGGCCGTGCCGACGACGAGCGCTGGCACGTCGCCAAGAATGGCAGCCATCGGTACACCAGCGGCATCGTCACGCCTTTGCATGACCACGGCCAGTGGGTTGGTTATGCCAGCATCGCACGCGACCTGACCGAGGGCAAGCGGATCGAGGCTCAGCTGGAAGCCTCGTTGGCCAAACAGCAGAGCACAACGGCCGAGCTGGCACGGGCCTTCGCACTGAAAGAGGAGTTTTTGGCCGTCATGTCGCACGAGTTGAAACATCCGTTGAACCTGATTTTGGTGAATGCCGAACTGTTGCTGCGATTGCCCCAGGCGCGCGACGTGCCGGCCGTCGCTCAAGCGGCGACGGTGATCCGCCGCACCGTGCTGGGGCAAGCCAAAATTATTGATGATCTGCTGGATCTGTCGCGGCTGCGCACCGGCAAGCTAAGCCTGAATCAGGCCCGGATCGAGGGCGCCGAGGTGATTGATCGCGTGTGCCAGGCGATGGCCGCCGATGCGGCAAGCCAGCGCCTGTCGCTGAACTGGCAGCTCGAACCGGCGGCATCTGCGATGGAAGCCGATGCGGTGCGGCTCGAACAGATCGTCTGGAATCTGCTCAGCAATGCAATCAAGTTCACGCCGCCCGGTGGCACTGTGGATGTACGTCTGACGGGGGACGGCGAATTTTCGCGCCTCGATGTGCAAGACAGCGGGCAGGGCATTTCGCCGGACTTCCTGGAGCAGGTTTTCGACATGTTCCAGCAAGCCGAGCGCGTTGCCTCCCGGACGCAAGGGGGCATGGGAATCGGGCTTGCGCTGGTGCGCCAACTGGCATTGGCCCACGGCGGCCGCGCCGAAGTCGCATCCGCCGGGTCTGGCAAAGGTGCGCTGTTCAGCGTCTGGTTGCCGCGCGCAAGAGCTGGTGCCCCCCCGGCGACTTGGCCACTTCCGCACAACGTGCTGCTTGAACTACGCGTGCTGGTGGTCGACGATGCGGCCGATACCCGCGAAGCGTTCTCAATGTTGCTGGAACTGGAAGGCGCCGTGGTCACGGCGGTGGCCGACGGCGCCGAGGCACTGGCCGTGCTGGCAGAGGAGCCGTTTGACCTGTTGCTGTCAGACATCGCGATGCCCGGCATCGACGGGTATCAATTGATTCGCACGCTGCGTGCAAGCGGCGAACCAAACGCGGCAATTGCCGCCGTTGCGCTGACCGGCTTCGGGCGGGCCCAGGACACACAGCGGGCCACCGACGCAGGCTTTGATGCGCATCTGCCCAAACCCGTTTCCATCGATCGGTTGTTTGAGGTGGTTGAGCGGCTGCTGGCAACCCGGAAGCGCGTTCAGTGATCGGAAGCAGAGGCAATGCGGTTGTCGGCGTTGGGTTGAGGCATGGGATCAAGCCAGTGCCATTCAGACTAAACTTAACATAATATACATCGTATAAAATAGACAATGCACATGGGAATGTTGCGTTTTCATAACTGACATCACGCTTTCAAGTTTGATCACTTGCCCATGTTGAACATCTGGCCAGGCAAGAACGTCACGATCTGCGGAAACAGCCAGATCAGCGCCACGGCCAACATCAGCAGCAGGAAAAACGGCAGGCTGGCACGGGCCACGTAGAACATGTCCTTGCCCGTCAGGCTCTGCAGCACGTACAGGTTGAAGCCGACCGGCGGCGTGATCTGGGCCATCTCCACCACCAGCACGACGAAGATACCGAACCACATCAGATCAATGCCGGCTGCGCGCACCGACGGCAGCACCACGGCGGCCGTCAGCACCACCATAGAGATGCCGTCGATGAAGCAGCCCAGCAGCATGAACAGCAAGGTCAGCATCGCGATCAGTTGCCACGGCGCCAGGCCCGAGGCGGCGATCCATTCGGCAAGCACGCGTGGGATGCCCGTGAAGCCCATGGCGGTGGTCAGAAAACTCGCGCCCATCAGGATGAAACTGATCATGCAGGTGGTGCGCACCGCCCCGCCGACACCTTCCAGAAACACCTTCATCGACAGGGACCGGCTGATCGCTGCAAGCACCAGTGCACCGAGCACGCCGAGCGCAGCGCTTTCGGTCGGCGTGGCGACACCGGTGTAGATGCTGCCGACAACGGCGCCGATCAGCAGCACGGTGGGGATCAGATAGCGCGCTGCGGCGATCTTGGCGGCGAACGTGGATTTCTCGTCGCGCACTGTGGGCTGCAGCTCCGGCTTCAGCACCGCCCACACCGCGATGAAGCCGGAAAAAAGCGTCATCAGCATGATGCCCGGCAGCACGCCGGCAACGAACAGCCGCGCAATCGACACGTCGGCAGCGACCCCGTAGACGATCATGATGATCGACGGTGGGATCAACAGTCCCAGCGTGCCGGCGCCGGCCAGCGAGCCGGTCACCATCATCGGGTCGTAGCCGCGCCGCGTCAGCTCAGGCACCGTCATGCGGCCAATCGTGGCCGCCGTGGCTGCCGACGAACCCGAGATGGCTGCGAAGATGCCGCAGCCAAGCACGTTGGTGTGCAACAGCCCACCCGGCAGCCGCGCGACCCAAGGCGCCAGGCCGCGAAACATGTCTTCCGATATCCGGCTGCGAAACAGGATCTCCCCCATCCAGATGAACAGTGGCAATGCGGTCAGCGCCCAATTGCTGCTGGCGCTCCAGACGGTGGTGGCCAGCAGCGGCCCCGTCGGCGCCTGCGTGAACATCGTCATGCCGATGAAGCCGGTGATCAGCAGCACCGGCGCGATCCACACCCCCGCGGCCAGCAGCGCGAGCAACGCAACGAGCAACCAGCCCGATTCGACCAGGACATTCATGCGCGAGCGCTCACAACTCGTTGGCTGCGCGGGCCAGCACCGCGTCGGCGTTGCCGGGCGCCGTCGGGCCGCCCCGCAGCGCGTCGACCAGCGATTCGGCAATCGCCGCACAGATCAGCCAGAGCCCCAGCACCATCGCAGTCTGCGGGATCCAGAGTGGAATCGGCAACAGTCCCTGGGACACATCGTTCATCGAGTACGACATCCAGACGAAACGCGTGGCATACCACGCAAAGTAGATGCACGCGGCCAGCGTGATGGCCAGCGCCACGGTCTGCAGCAGGCGTCCTGCCGTGCCGGGGACACGCGACACCAGCAGTTCCATGCGCACATGCACCCCCGCACGCCAAGTAGATGCCAGGCCCAGAAACGCTGAGCCAGCCATGCAGTAAGTTGCAACCTCGTCCCATGAATGCGCGGGCAGACCAAACAAGCGCGCTGCGATCGGCACCAGAGTCAGCACACCCACGGCGATCAGCAACGCGCCGGCTGCAATTGCACCGGCCCGGTGCAGGTCGTGAAGCAGTCGACGGATCATCGATTGCGGCGAGCCTTGCAAAGCAGCAGCGGCTGTGACGGCAAATGCTTCTGCGAGCAGCAACCCATCACTTGCGGAATGCAGCGACGATTGCTTCGCCGTCCGGGCCCACGCGCTTGACCCACTCGTCGGTCATCTGCTTGCCAACGGCTTTCAGTTCGTCTTTCATCTTAACGGTAGGCTTCACCACCTTGATGCCCTTGTCTGCCATCGTCTTGACGACTTTGTCGTTTTCTTCAACGGACGCTGCCCAACCGCGTTGCTCGGCTGCAGCCGCTGCGTCTTGCACCACCTTTCGCGTGGCCGCGTCGAGCGCTTCGAGGGCGGCCTTGCTGACAATCACCATGTTCTGCGGGAGGAACGCCTGCACGTCGTAATAGTGCGTCAAATAGTCCCAGGCTTGCGTGTCGACGCCGGTCGAACCGGACGTGATCATCGCGTCGACCAGCCCGGTACGAAACGCCTGGGGCACTTCTGGCACCTGCACAGTTGTCGGCACCGCGCCGATCAATTCGGCAAAGCGGCTGGTCGTCGGGCTGTAGGTGCGAAACTTGGTGCCCTTCAGGTCTGCGACGGAGTCGATCGGACGCTTGGTGTAGATGCCCTGCGGCGGCCACGGCACCGAATACAGCAAGGTGATGCCCTGCCCGTCCAGCCGCTTGACGAGATACGGCTTGGCGACCGACCAAAGCTTCTTCGAGTCGTCGTAGCTGTCTGCGAGAAACGGGTTCGAATCGAACGCATACAGCGGGCTTTCATTGGCCAGCACGGAAATCAGCACCTCGCCGATTGGAACCTGGCCGGTCTGCACCGCACGCTTGATCTCTGGGTGCTTGATCAACGATCCGTTGCTGTGCAGCGTGATGGTCAGCTTGCCGTTCGACTTGGTGTTGATCTCATTGACGAACTCGACCAAGTTCTTGGTGTGAAAGTTGCCGTCCGGGTACGGGGTCGGCATGTCCCATTTGGTTTGCGCGAAGGCACCGACGCTGGCGCCCAAAGCGCCAGCCAGCAAGATCGAGCGGACAAAAGTGTTCTTCATTTGGTTTCGTTCCTTGATTGATAAGTAGACTGGAGCAGTCGCTACCCCCGGTCGAAGGCAGCGCAGGATGCAATTGCCCGCGCGAACGATGGTTCGGTATCCCCCCTATCTTGGCCTCAGTTCGGGTGGGTTTTTGAGCGGGTTAACCCGGCTTCTGCACCAATAACGAGGCGCTCAATGGCGGCGGCGGTTCGGCTTGATGCGGCGCGCTGGGTTTGCACGAACGCGCGGGCGTTGGTTGCCATATCGCTTTGTACGGAAGCGTCGACGGCGAGCCGGACCGCCGCAGGCGCTGCTTCGTCTATCGTGCTGGCGCGCTGTGCTGCACCGGCCGAGATCGCCAGCTCGGCTGCTCGCTCGAAATTGAAGGTGTGCGGCCCCAGCACGACCGGGCATCCGCAGGCGGCTGCCTCGATCAGATTCTGGCCACCGAACGGCGCAAAACTGCCACCGAGCAATGCCACTGCGCTCAGCCCGAAGTAAAGCGACATTTCACCGAGCGAATCGCCGAGCCAGATGGTTGGCGACGAATCGGGATTGGCTGTCGGGCCACTGTCGTTCCAATCGCTGCGGCGCGAAACCACGAAGCCGTGGTCTTGTATCAGTTGGGCCACCGCGTCGAACCGCTGCGGATGGCGCGGCACGATCAGCCACTGAACGGCGGATGCTTCCAAGAAGATAGCATCAGGTGAAGGTACTGCAGGCGATGTGGGACGATTTCGTCGCAACCAGTCGAGCAACATCGCTTCCTCACCCTCACGTGAACTCGCGAACATCACCACGGGCCGCCCGACTGCGGCTCGCCAACGGGTCGACTGCGTCAACTGGCTCGCATCCGGTTCCAGATCGAACTTGAGGTTGCCGAACACGTCGTCCACCGCAGCCCCTACGCTTTGCAGCCGGACCGCGTCTTCCTGCGTCTGCGCCCACACGGCGGTAAGCGACCGATACGCGGGCTGAGCCAGCCAGGCCAATCGCTGGGTGTGCCGCTGGGAACGAAGACCCATCCGGGCATTCGCGAGCACCAATGGTGTGTCGGTGCGCGCGCAGCCAGCGCAAAGGTTGGGCCACATCTCTGTCTCCATCAAGATGCCGATGCAAGGTTTGAAGTGCTGCAAGAAGCGGTCGACTGCGCCTGGGGTGTCCCAAGGTTGCCAGACTTGGATGTCGCCCTCGCGCAGCAACAGCCGCGCAGTCTCGGCCCGCCCCGTCGCGGTGCCGTTCGTCACCAGCAGCCGCAGGTGCGGCATCCGGCTGCGCAGCTGCTTGACCAACGGCACCGCTGCGCGGGTTTCGCCAAGCGATACGGCATGCAGCCAGATGCTTCCGCGGCCCGGTGACTGAACATAGTGACCAAATCGCTCTTCGACAGCCTGTGCGTAATCCGGCTCGAGCCGACCGCGTCGCGCAAGCTTCAGCCGCAGCAGCGGCTGCCCAAGCCACATCGCTGCCGAATAGAGCGCCCGGATCGCTCGCGCGATCATTGAGGATCGATGACTGCAGGCAACGCGGGCTGGACGGTCGTCCACGCTTCCCAAACCGTATCGAGCGCAGGCGCCGGCTGGGCGAACACCGCGCGCTGCCCCACAGTGCCCGGTGCCGGCCCAGTACGCCACGCCGTGTCGTGGTTGTAGAGCTGCACGTGGGGAAGATCGAGGGCCACCGCAATGTGGCTGAGGCCGCTGTCCACGCCGATGACGCCGGCGCAGTTGGCCATGCGGTCGACCAGTTGGTCAAGCGCGAGGTGCGGCCACACCTCGGCATGCAACAACGCTGCTGCGATGCGTTCGGCAGCCAGCCGTTCCCGCTCGTTGCCATGCGGCAGCCCGACATGCCAGCCGGCCGCATTCAGTCGGCGACCGAGCGCGGTCCAGTCGGCCTCCGGCCAGCACTTGTCGGCTCGCGAGCTGCCGTGCACCAAGGCAACTGTTGGGTGACCATCATCCGACCCTGCGTGCTTTCGCTGCGGAACCAGGCCGTAACTCGCCCGTGCAGGCACCGCAGCCAAATCGAGTGCCTGCGCACAGAGCACGCGGGCGCGTGGGACGGCTGCCATCTCGGCGTCGACGCGCACGGCCACATCCGCAGCCCAGCGTGTGGGCGCTTCGTAGCTGGAGCCCCGCGTGCGGTTCGCGAGCGCAAATCGTTTGCCGCCCGGTGCAAGCCGAGCCAAGCGCGCGATGAGCGCCGACTTCGACAGGCCTTGCGCATCGATCACCGCGTGGTACTGAACGGTGCCAAGTTGCGTCCGGAACGCACGCCACTGCTGACGGGTTTGCGCCGTCAGCGGCGCGCTGCGCCAACGACGCAAGTCGCAAGCAATCACCGCATGCACACCGGCACAACGTGCCACCAGCGGTGCGAATGCACGCTCCACCACCCAGTCAATTCGGGCATCAGGCATCGATCGATGGATGTCCTGCACAGCCGGCATCGTATGCACCACATCACCGAGGGAGGACAGCTTGACGATCAGGATGCGACGCGGCGCCGCATGGGCTGCATCGAGAAAAGCCACGCCCTGAGCCGCAGCTGGGTGCAACGGCATCAATGCGCAGCCGTGCCGATCTGCGCGTCGGGTTTCACCGTGCGCAGCAGCGTGAGCATCTCCGAGCGAATGCGCTCCAGCGCCGCCTCGGTGGTGCCTTCGAATCGCAGCACCAGCACCGGCGTGGTGTTGGAGGCGCGGATCAGCCCGAATCCGTCGGGCCAGTCCACGCGCAAGCCGTCGATCGTACTGACTGTGGCCGGTGGCTTGAAGCCAGCGCGACCGATCAACGTGCGCACCAATCGGTGCGGCTCGCCCTCCGCGCAACCGACGTTCAGTTCAGGTGTCGAAAAGCTGCTGGGCAGTGCCTTCAGCACAGCGCCGACGTCGCTCGACCGGCTCAGAATTTCGAGCAGGCGGCAGCCTGCGTAAGTGCCGTCGTCGAAGCCGTACCAGCGCTCTTTAAAAAAGATGTGGCCGCTCATCTCACCGCCCAGTGGCGAGTCGACTTCCTTCATCTTCGCTTTGATCAGCGAATGGCCGGTCTTGTACATCAACGGCTCGCCGCCCGCGCGTTCGATCGCGGGTGCGAGTTGCTGCGAGCACTTGACGTCGAACACGATCTTGCCCCCGGGCACACGCGACAGCACGTCGGCAGCGAACAGCATCATCTGGCGGTCCGGGTAGATCGTCAGGCCGTCGGGCGTCACGATGCCGAGCCGGTCGCCGTCGCCGTCAAACGCGAGGCCCAGTTCGGCACCGGTGCGCGCGAGCGCTGCAATGAGGTCGGTCAGGTTTTCAGGTTTGCTGGGATCCGGATGGTGATTCGGGAAATCGCCGTCGACTTCGCTGAACAGTTCGACGACTTCGCAGCCCAATGCGCGAAAAATCGCTGGCGCCGAAGCACCGGCGACGCCATTGCCGCTGTCGACAACGATTTTCATCGGGCGTGCGAGCTTGACGTCGCTTGTGATGCGGTCGCTGTAGGCAGCCGAGATGTTCTCAGCCCGTGCGCTCCCGCCCTTGGCAAGCCGCCAGGTTTCGCTTTCCATCACGGCTCGCAACGCCTGGATCTCGTCGCCGTGGATGGCGCGCCCGGCCATCACCATTTTGAAGCCGTTGTAGTCCTTGGGGTTGTGGCTTCCAGTGACCTGAATGCCGCTGCTGCAAATCGTGTTCGCCGCAAAGTACAGCATCGGCGTCGTCACCATGCCGATGTCGATCACGTCAATGCCGGTCGATAGCAGACCGCGGATCAGGGCGGCCGACAACGCCGGACCGCTGATCCGCCCATCCCGCCCCACAGCCACGGCCCGCTCACCCTGCGCCAGGGCCGCGCTGCCAAAGGCGCAGCCCAGCGCTTCAGCAACCGTTTCGTCCAGCGATGCGGGCACCACCCCGCGGATGTCGTAAGCCTTGAAGATTGATGGGGCAAGTTGCATGGTGATTGGCATCCGGCTGGTTGTGGCGTCAATGCGGTGAACGACAAATTCTAGAAGGCGAACTATGAGTCTGAATATTTGTTCTGCTCATCGACGCCGATGCGCCCCGCTGCGAGGTCGGTCCAGCGCATCAAGCGGATGCCCAGAACCGAAACGATAAAGTAAACCAACGGCAATGCCATCAATATTGACTAATTGCTGTCAGCCACTATCTCTAAAAGGATGTTTTGCAATTCGAAGTCCGCCCGATCTTTCAAGACAAATAGCCCGTCAGTGAACTCAATACCAACAGACGCTGATAAGATAATTGAACGCTCGCCGTTGGTTTACTTTTTACTTTGCAATGATGGCACTCGCTATTCAACCGTATACCCAGGATCTTTTCGACTTTGTATCGCCGGTAGCAATCCGACGGGAATATGACGCTGCCTTCCTGTCATGGCGCCAGTCGGTCGAAGACGCGACCAAATCCCGCCGCCCGCTCGATCAGCCGCTTTCCCAAGCGGCTTACTTGAATCTATGGAGTGTGTTTGCGCGCTGGTGTACGACGGGTCAGACACCCGCGATCGCGCTGTCGGACATCACAGCCGCCGATCTGGGGCGATTCCTGCAGGAGCGGGAAGAAATCTTGCTGTCGAAAGCGACCCGTCAAAACGGGATTTCGGTGCGCGGTCAAGCCGGATCACCTGCTCCGGATCTCTACCACCAGCGCCCTGCTCGCCGCTCCACAGGTCTCACGAATCGTTATGTCTGGCGCGTGTTGCACGTAATCGACAGAGTTTTTGCTCATCGTGCCGAAGCGATTGGGGAGCGCTCGAATCCAGCAGCACGGGAGCTGCTGGCCAGCCGCCCGGAATGGCAGCACGCCAACGCCAGGCATCGCGACACCTTGCCCGATCACTTGCCGCCCGGGGAAGCCTCGGTGCTGGTGAATTACATCTCGCGCTGGCGCAACGATCGCAGCGGCGCCGCGCCCGGGGGCAAGCGCTGGCAAGATCTGCGCAACCTCGCGGCGATCTCATTGCATCTCGGTGGCGGTCTGACGCCTGCGGAGGTGCGCGCGATCGAGGCCGACGATGTGGTGATCGAAGGCGGTCGTCAGCAAGGCATTCCATGGAAGGTTCGCGTACCAGCACTCGGCGATGCCACCGCACGGGAGACGCCATTGTCGCCCTGGGCGGGCCGGGTATTGGCCGCTTGGCTGGACGCTCGAGCCCGCCTCGGCGCAGGGTGTGGTGACAAGCTGTTTCCCGCCACCCGTACCGGCCGGCCTTGGAGCAAGCTGGGTCACTACAAGGCCATCACGGAAACCTTGGAGCAGTCCGGCATCGGTAAGGAATATGTGCCGGGCGGCGCATTCCGATTGCGCCACACCTTTGCCATCCGACAGTTGCGACGAAACGAAACACCGGAGCGCGTCGGCAAGTGGCTCGGTGTGCAGGACCCCGATGTCGTGGCGCGCTATTTGGCGGTGGTCGACAACTCCGAGGTGCCCGTTTGACCGATCCGCAGTCCCGCAGTCAAGCCTCCGCCGCGATCTGCCGGAGCGCCTGCTCGAACACTTCAGGTGGCTGGCCGCCTGAGATGAGATGCCGGTCATTGATGATGATCGACGGCACCGAGCTGATGCCCTGCCCCAGGTAGAACTGCTCTTGCGCACGCACGTCCGCAGCATATTCGTCGCTCGCCAGGATCTGCGCTGCGCGCTTGGCGTCCAAACCAGCGTCGGCTGCAATGCGCGCTAAGGTCTCGTGTGAACCAATGCTTTCTCCATCGGTGAAATAGGCTTTGAGCAAGCCTTTTTTCAACGCCGCTTGCAGCCCCTCTATTCCAGCCCAGTGAAGCAATCGATGCGCGTCGAACGTGTTGTGGATGCGGGCTCGTCCTTCCTTGCGAAACATGAAGCCGACCTCCGCGCCGCGCTGGCGAATCGCATCCCGGCTGGCCTCCTGCTGTTGCGGCGTGGTACCGAATTTTTTCGTCAGGTACTCGGCTGGATCTTCGCCCTGGGAACCCATCTGCGGATTCAATTCAAACGGCTGAAAGTGCAGCTCAGGCGTTGGCAGTTCGTCGCCGATGCGCTCGATGGCGCGTTCAAGCGATGCCAAGCCCACGGCGCACCAGGGGCAAGCCACGTCGGACACGAAATCGATTTTCAAGGTTTTGGCGTCGTTGTTCATCGGCGCATCGTAGTGCACCTCGAGCACGGCATTGACCGTGCACGACAAGCTTTCCAAGTTCTGACGGACCCGACTGCCTCCGCGAGCCCGGCTTGCGTCAAGCCAGCACGTCAATTAATATTCCGACCGTGCGGTCGATTAATTTCGACTTGTTCGGTTTAACCACTCGATTGTCAGGCCCCAAGCCCTCATGTCTCAACCCTCGCCCCAGCAGATGGCCGAGCACGTGCGAGATGCGCTGTTCGCTCAAGACATTGCATCGCGCGCACTCGGCATGACCGTGACAGCCATCGGACCGGGCACATCCACCGTGGAGATGACCGTGCGCGCCGACATGCTGAACGGCCATGCTTTGTGCCACGGTGGCCTGATTTCAACGCTGGCCGACACCGCATTCGCTTTCGCCTGTAACTCGTACAACGAGATGACCGTGGGTTCCGGCTTCGCCATCGATTTTGTCGCGCCGGCCCGCGTCGGCGACGTGTTGCGGGCGGCGTGCGTGGAGCGGTCGAAGGCCGGGCGCACCGGGGTGTATGACGTGCAGGTGAGCAACCAGCGTAGTGAATCGATCGCCTTGTTCCGTGGCCGCTCGCATACGTTCAGGGGAAAGCCTGCCAGCCCGGTTGGCCAACTCACCTAGACCAAAACGCGCAAAAGGAATCTTGCCGTGCCCGTCAAGCGCCCTGCTCCTGGCGATCTCGAACCGATCGAAACGGCAAGCCGTGACGAGATCGAAGCGTTGCAACTGGCGCGCCTGAAGGCGACCCTTGCCCGGGCTTACGCGCAGGTGCCGCACTACCGCGCCGCGTTCGACGCGCACGGCGTGCGGCCGGAAGATTGCAGGCAGCTGTCTGACCTTGCCCGTTTTCCGTTTTTGGTCAAAAAAGATTTGCGCGACACGTATCCGTTCGGCTTGTTCGCCGTGCCGCGGGCACAGATCGCGCGCATCCACGCATCGTCCGGTACCACCGGCAAGCCGACCGTCGTCGGCTACACCCAGGCCGACATCGACAACTGGGCCGATCTGGTCGCGCGTTCGATCCGTGCGGCCGGTGGACGGCCCGGCGACATGATTCATGTGGCTTATGGCTACGGCCTGTTCACCGGCGGCTTGGGCGCACATTACGGCGCCGAACGCGCTGGTTGCACCGTAATCCCGATGTCCGGTGGCCAGACCGAGAAACAGGTGCAATTGATTCGCGACCTGCAGCCATCGATCATCATGGT
>JBBPYC010000010.1:0-24552 GCA_038200275.1 Burkholderiales bacterium | reverse complement strand
CATGAGCAACGCCATCAGCCATGCCGAAGACTCGGCCCACGCCGGGCCAATCAAGAATCCGCGGCAATTCGTCTACACGGTGCTTGCTGCATTCGTGCTGCCGATTTTCATCATCATCGGGCTGGTGCTGTTCGTCACTTATAAGTTCAAGCCGTCCGGTCTCACCACGCCGGCCAGCATGGCGCTCAACGGTGTGACAGAGCGGTCGGCCGAACAGCTGATGACCGCGCGGCTGCAAAAAATCGGCATGGTCGAGATTCGCGATGCGAATCGGCCACTTAAGACAGGTGAGGAAGTCTTCAAAGCACAGTGCTCGGCTTGTCATGCAGCTGGTGTGGCTGGCGCACCGAAGTTCGGAGATGCAGCCGCCTGGGCGCCGCGCATACCGCATGGCTACGAGGCTCTTCTGACATCGGCACTCAAAGGCAAGGGCGCCATGGGCCCGCAAGGCGGCGGTGACTTTGAAGACGTCGAGATCGGCCGTGCCGTGGTCTACATGACCAACGCAGCCGGCGGCAATCTGCCGGTGCCCGACAAGGCGGGCACTGCACCTGCTGCTACCGATGCGCCAGCTGCAGGCGCATCGGCTGTGCAGGCCGCTACGCCGGCTGCGCCCGTCTCCGCTGTGCTCGCTGCGGCTGCGCCGACCAACCCCGCGCCGGCCGATGCTGCTTCCTCACCCGCCGCGCTGACGGCCGTGGCAGCTGCCACGGCCACTGCACTGGCTGGCAACGTACCTGCAGCACCAGCGACCAACATGGCTACTACGCCAGCAGCGACCACGTTGGCTGCCACGGCGCCGACCGCAGCCACGCCCCCAGCGCCGCCAACTGCAGGCGCAGTGACGCCGGTGCCAGCCGCCATGCCGGTAAACGCCGCCGCGGGAGCAGCGCTCTACAAATCGGCGTGTTTTGCCTGCCATGCGGCCGGCGTTGCCGGTGCACCGAAGTTCGGCGATAAGACAGCGTGGGCACCCCGCATTGCCGGAGGCATTCCGATGCTCGTCGCTTCGGTCAAGAACGGCAAGGGTGCGATGCCGCCACGCGGCGGTAGCGCGGCTTCAGACGCTGACTTGCTGGCTGCCGTCGAATATATGGTTGACGCGGCGAAGTAATGGTCTACCCTTCGTGTTTGGTGTTAAAGCGCCGAACACCGAAGGCAACGTGTCGTGACGACGCTTTCCCAATTCAAAAGCCGGCTTCGAGCCGGCTTTTTGTGGAATGGGGTGCAGAGTCGTGCGTACTGCCGGCACACCAGCATGCTTCTGCCTGATGGTGACCTCCACCGGCCAGCCAACTCACTTTTTGACAGCAGCTGGTTGCTGTGCCGCCGGGCTGAGCACGAACCCGAATCGCTTTGGCAGCGTCGCAGCAGCCACTGTTTCAGGCTGCCAATGACCCTGCTCGATCAGATCCGCAAGCCGTGATACTTCGAGCGAATGCAGCAGCCCGAGGCCGATGTCGCTGTCGAAGTAAAGCCAGCCCCGCTCGTCCACCAAGCAGGCGCGCGCCACCGCCGCAGCGCCGGTGTGCGAGGTCAACACGAGCGCGTCCGCAGCCGCATTGCCCGAGTCGGCGCCGAAGCGAAACACGTGAGGTGCCACTTCCAGTTCGACATAGGCGCGTTGCGGGCCATTTTGAAAAAACCATTGACCATCGTCATCGGCTTGGTAATTGCGCCCGATGAAGCCGATCAGCTTCGCATGCTCGATCAACGAGCCCCTGGCTGGGGCCACGCCGCTCGCAAAGCCGCCCGCGGCCTGCGCCCCGGCATCGCGCAGGTACCAGGCGCCGCGTGCGTCCAGCCCGAGCCAACCGTAAGCAAACGGCACATTCGGCCACTTGGCCATTGCCTGTCTGACAATATCGTCCATCGTGCATCCATTATCGACCGCGCCGACCATCCGGCGATTCTCGGGCGATGCAACCGCACTCAGCCCGGAAAATGATTCATGACCACCACAGTGTCCAAGCCGCCACCTGCTTCCTCGCAGCGCGACCCGCGCCGCTTGATCCACCGCCTGCTTGCGCGGATCATTGCGCAGATCGCGGCGCTCAGCACGCTGGGGCTGCCACTGATGTGCGGCGCAGCCGACGCTGGCGGTGATGGCGGTGCCAACAGTGCCCGCACCGGCGCGAGCAGCAGCCTCGGCACACGGCCGTTGTGGGAGCTCGGTCTGGGCGTCGGCACGGTCAGCTTTCCCGACTATCGAGGGTCGAAAAACCAGGGTACCTACGTCCTGCCAACGCCGTACTTCGTCTACCGCGGTGAGCTGTTCCGGGCGGATCGCAACGGCATGCGCGGCATCCTGTTCGACACCGATCGGGTAAAGCTCAATCTGAGCCTGGCCGCATCGTTGCCGATCAAGAGCGACGACAGCGGCGCGCGAAGCGGTATGCCGAACCTCAAGTCGACGGTTGAGCTTGGCCCGTCGCTCGAGTTCTCGCTGTGGCGCTCGCAAAACGAACACACCCGGCTCGACTTGCGGCTGCCCGTGCGCGCTGCGTTCACGGTGGAACGCTCGCCGCGCTATGTGGGTCTGATCGCGTCACCGAACCTGAACCTCGACATCCTCGATCCGCTCGGCGCGCGGGGCTGGAACCTGGGCTTGCTGGCCGGCCCCTTGTTTGCAAATGAACGCCAGCACGCGTACTTCTATGGCGTCGACCCGCAATACGCGAACGCAGTGCGACCCGAATACCGCACCCGTGGGGGCTACAGCGGCGCCCATTTCATCACCGCACTGTCTAAGCGTTTTGACCGCTACTGGGTTGGCGCTTTCGTGCGCTACGACACCCTGCACGGCGCTGCGTTCGCGGCCAGCCCACTGGTGCAGCAGCGCCATTCGTGGGCTGGCGGCGTGGCGTTCAGCTGGGTGTTTGCCGAGTCGGGGCAGCGCGTTGTCGGCAATGAACGCTAGCCAAAGCCGCGAACGGCGGTTTTGCACGCATCCCGGCGCCGGAAGGCGGGTGACATCGGTGCAACAGCAAAAAATCGCAACGACAATCGGCTACGCCACGCCACCCCATATCCAGCCATGAACGTCCATTTGACATTCGACACCGAAGTCTGGTGCAACGGTTGGGACCGCCTGGATGCGGCGTTTCCGGCGAGTTTCGAGCGCTACGTGTACGGCCGCAGCAGCAAAGGCAATTACGCGCTGCCCAAGACGCTCGAGATCCTGAACCGGCACGGCCTGACCGGGGTGTTCTTCGTTGAGCCGCTGTTTTCAGCGCGCTTCGGGCCGCAGTACCTTGCCACCATCGTGGGCATGTTGCGCGACGCCGGCCAGCAGGTGCAACTGCATCTGCACCCGGAATGGACCGATGAGATCACGCCGCCGATCATTGCCGACAGCACCACCAAGCGACAGCACCTGACCTACTACACGCTGGCCGAGCAAACCGCGTTGATCGGCCGCGCTCGTGAGTTGCTGGAAGCCGCTGGCAGCGGTGAGCTGGACACCTTTCGGTCTGGCAGCTTTGCGGTCAATCACGACAGCTTTGAAGCGATGGCCAGAAACGGCATCCGGCTCGACAGCAGCATCAACCGTTGTCATGCGATCAGTGGCGCCGATCTGCCGCACCAGCGAGCACTAAATACGCCGTTCTTGCTGGCTGGTGTGCAGAGTTTTCCAGTTGCTGTATTCCGAGACGGCCTCGGGCATGATCGACCCGCGCAAGTTGGCGCCTGTGGCTTCTCCGAGATGCGCGATGCGCTGCAGACGGCGCATGCCTGCGGCTTGCAAAGCTTCGTTGTGGTATCGCACAACTTCGAGATGCTTAAACCCGGCACCTCGACGCCCGACCGCATCGTGGTGCAGCGTTTCGAGCGGCTGTGTGAGCACTTGGCCGAGCACCGCGACCAGTATCCGGTGACCGGGTACAGCGCCGTGCATCTCGGAGACAGGCCAACCGCGCCGACCGGGGCTGTCCACGCGCGCCTGGTTTCCACTGCAAAGCGGTATGCCGGGCAACTTGTGCGGCGGTTTTGAGCGATCCCTACCCTGGATGGTTGGCGGCTGAAGAACCCAATGTTTTCGATCTACTCGACTTGGTGCGCTTCATCGCCGCTTGTCTGGTCCATCAGGTCTTTTCAAGCCTTCGTGCTTTAGAGGAGCACCCGGTGAGCGCGCTCCAACGCCTGAAGTGCAACCCCAACACGGCCGACTCCATCGTCTCTTGGCTGTGGATCATCAAGACGGCCGCGTCAAGCCGTAGATGAAGCAGCGAAATGTGGCTTCCTGCGACGCTGTAGCAGCAAAGCCAGCGCGAGCACGCCTACGCTCGCCCAGCTGATGGCCCCTCCGATCCGCTCCTGCCACAGTCCGCCCCAGTGGACGTCAATCTCATGCACCCCCTGCTCAAGCTTCAGTCGGATCACGCCGGTGTCGGAATCGATGCCGCTCGCAACCTCGGTGCCGTCAACGCGGACGGTCCAGGCGGGAAAGGCGAACAGTGGCAACAGGACGGTCGCACGTTCACTTGCCTCAACCTGCCAAGTATGGTGGTGCGCCTTGCTGAGCCCTTCGGTGCAGCGCAGGTTGGTCCGCGTACAAAAGCCTGCAAAACCACCTTCTGCGACATAGGACTTCCATTGCGGTCCCAACGTGGCCGGTTCGCTGTAAAAGGTGCCGATATTGCCTTTGAGTAGAGATGCTACGTCGGGCCGTTCGCCCTCACGGTACTGCTTCAAAAGGAACATCCCACTCAGCGCCACCGACAGCGCGGTGGCACTGAGCGCCATGCCGCGCTGCAAACGCGAGCTCCGTGCCAAGCTTGGCTGCAGGGCTAGAGCGAACGCCAGTGCCCCGGCCATGCTGGAGAGCATCAAGAAACGAAATGGGAACTGTACGGCCTGCAAGGCGTGAATATTGGCATATAGCGGATACGCAACCTCGCTGGACATGAGGAACCCAACAAGCGCCACGAATGCCAACTGCCGTCCTGCGGTGCGCGTGGATGGCGCATATGCAGCGCTGTTCCGGCCCAGTAGCCACATGGCCGTTAGCAAGATGGCCAGTGAAGGCAATGGAAGAACCCACTGAATCGCGGGCCAACGCATGCCGTAGACAAGTGAAGTGACAAACGGCAGCACAAAGCTTGTGCGAAACGTTCCTTCCACGTCCATCCAGTTGCGGAACAGGGGTCCAGAAGTGCCCGCGAGAAGCCAATAGTAGGCGGACATCCCGAGACCAAGCCCGACCCCCAGACCCCATCCGACAGCGGGATCGCGCCACCCCCCCCGCCACCCGCGCCGCTCCACCCACAGAACGGCTTGCACAAAGCCCAAGCACAGAAGTGCCATGAACGCAGCCATCAGATGCGTCAACGTGAGAAGCGCTATCACGACGGCGAGCCGTGCATCGAACCAGCGTGCGTTCCGCGCGCTAGGCAGCGAAAGCCCAGTCGCCAGCACGGCCAGCGGGAAGGCGAAGTGCCAGGGAAGTGCCTCGTATAGCGCGAACAAGAACACCATGAATGGCAATGTCTGCATCAACGCAGCGCCAAGCCATGCCTGCCGTGGCGCTGTAAATGGCCGCAGCACCCAGCAGGTGGCCACACCCACCAGAAAGGTTGCCGCGACGGCCGCAATTTGAATCGCGCCCCACAGGTCAGCACCTGCGGACTGCAGCGCGGCAAGCACGTAGTAGTACCCAGGATGAAGTACGACGAACGTTGGCTCCCCTAACCCGCCGTTGGCCAGCCCGAGCCAGCGGGGGACAGCTTGGCCTTCGGCCAGCGCCGCGGTGAACTGGTGGGCCCAGCGCACGTGAGCCTCTATGTCCGAACGGTTGCCGACACGCCCCGTCAAGAGGGTGACCGCATGAACGCACAGCGTCACAACAAAACAAGCCCCAGTGCACTGCAACCACTCGCGCGCGACCCAACGCCGCGGCGCCACACTTTCCACAGCGCTCGTCATGCGCCAGCTACATCAGCGAAGGTGGGCTGTTCTACGGAGAACGGGACAGCATCATCCGGCGCGCCAGCCACGTGTTCAACAAAGTAGAGTGGACGTCGTTTGGTTTCGATGAAGATCTTTGCGACGTACTCGCCGATCATGCCGAGTGAAAGCAGTTGTACGCCTGAGAGCAGGAACAGCGGTACCACGGTTGAGGTCCAGCCTGGCACGGCTTGATCGCTGAACAAGCGCACGCCAAGCGCCCAGGTGCCCAAGGCAAGACTCGCCAGTGAAACTAACAGCCCGATAAGCATGATCGCGCGCAGCGGTACTGCAGAAAATGAAGTTACGCCCTGCCAAGCCAAGGCCAACATCTTGCGCAGTGGGTACTTTGATTCGCCGGCGAAGCGCTCGTTGCGCGCGTATTCAACGTAGGCGCTGCGGTAACCAAGTTGCGGGATAAGGCCACGCAGAAACAGGTTCGACTCCGGAAACCGGCGTAGTGCTTCAACCGCGCGTCGGCTCATAAGGCGGTAGTCGGCATGGTTGAACACCACATCCACGCCCAACTTGCGGAGCAGCATGTAGTAGCCCTCAGCAGTAAAGCGCTTGAAGAACGTGTCGGCCGCGCGCGAACCACGCACACCATAGACGATGTCGCATCCTTCGGCATGAGCAACGAGCATGCGCGGAATGGCTTCAAGATCGTCTTGCAGGTCTGCGTCGACGCTGATTAGAACGTCACCGCTGGCGTGCATCAGTCCGGCCAAGAGGGCGGCTTGGTGACCTTGGTTGCGTGAGAGCTTGATGCCGCAAACCAAAGCTTCAGGCGCCTCCGAAGCGGCGCTGATAAGCTCCCACGTGCGATCTCGGCTACCGTCGTCAACGAACCAAGCTCGGCTTTGCAACGAGATGCTGCCCGCGCTGATGAGACGGGCAAGCAACGCGGTGAGGCGCTTCGCCGTCTCAGGAAATACCTCCTGTTCGTTGTAGCAAGGCACGACAACGGCTAAGACCGGTGGTTTCATTAAGTCAGGGCTCCTTCTTCAAAACAGAAGACTGCGGAAACACAACGAGTCGGTTAAGCACGTAGAAAGCGCCTGTGTACGCAACCATCGCGCCGGCCTGCGCAAGCGGAAATGGTAGATGTATTACGCGCGTCAGAAATAGGAGAACAGCAGCATTTAGTGCGAAGCAGACCGCAACACAGGCGACGAATAATGGAAGTGTCTCTGCGTGAGTGCGCCGGCTGCCAAAGGTGAACTTTCGGTTCAGCACGTAGCTAACGAGTCCGCCAACCAGGTAGCCCCAAATATTTGCCACAAGGGGTGATGCACCGAGTGCGTAATGAAAGCCCATCACCACGCTATAGCCGATGGCGCTATTGGCTAGCCCAACTAGCAAAAACCGGAACAGCGCGACGTCGATCAAACGGGCCATACGACGAAATACTGCACTCCCAGCGGCAACCATCAAAGATGGTCTTCCATCGGATGAAGCGCAGCCAAGAAGGCTGGGAACAACACTCGGAAATCGACTCGGTACGGCTTCAATCCGGCCAACTCGCCAGCGCGCATAAGCTTGCGTGCGCTGGTCAGCACTGCGTTCTCATCTAATGGCATGTCCGCACGGCGCGAACCGTCAGGGGGTTGAACGGGTTGTGCTCATACACCATTAGCAGCCCGCCGGGGCGTATGGAACGCTTGAGTTGCTGCAGCACCTGCAGATGCTGGTCGTGAGGTATGTGATGGAACACGCGGCAGGCGAACGCACCGTCCAGCAAGCCGGCATCAACTGGCCCTTCGGGGCCCGACATCCAGCGAAAATCGGCGGCTGCACCGTGCCGTTGCTGCGCCATCGCAAGGCTTTCCGACGAGACGTCGATGCATACCAAGCGGGCATCGGGCAATTGAAGAGCGAACGGTTCGACCGAGGCCCCAACGCCACACCCGAAATCGAGGTAAGTTCCGTCGCGTGGCAAACTGGCGCTATCGACCAATGCGCGAAAGTCGCGCATCTTGTAGTCGGCGAAATACTGAGGCTCTTCGCCGACAATCGCGATGTTTTGCTCGTGCAGCTGGGCATAACTGCGGGCGTGGCGGTCAAATTCGGCGTCACTCATATCGGACAATTTTGCCGTATGAGTGAAGCAGGATCAGGAAAAAATTCTCCTTTTGCTGTGCATTGATACATCTTGCGTCGTTCACGCGTCGATCACGTGCTCCACATCTCATCAATCGGCCTCGGGGGGGGCTGATGCCTCCTGGGCGAATGGACCCAGGTCGTTTGGTCAGCGACTGACTGCTCGGCTTGCTGCTGTTCCTGAACTTTGCTGGCAAGCGCATCGTGTGGGCTGGCGCTGCTGGCCGTCGAGCGGCCGGTGCGCATGGTGGCTGACCTGTACGCACACGCTGCACCTGCTGTACCAACCGCTATTGCTGCTCTGGGCTGCAGTGCTGCGTAACGACCCGGCCGGCTACGGCCTACCTACCGATGGGCCGTTGCCGTGCTAGTGGCACGGGTCGTGCAGTTGAGACCCAGCGCAAGCGCGGCGCTGGCGGCAAATGCAATTCTTGGAGATGGGCAAAAGCTAGAGCAATTAGCGCCCAGCTGCAAACGGCGGGCCCTAAGCGGCACTGCTGTCTCAGTCAAGGCTTGTCGTAGAGCGTGACGCCGCGACGCGCTGCGTCGATCAGTTGTGTCGTGACCTCGGAGGCACGCGCGGCGAACATCGGCACGTGGTGAAACTGCCATTCATGCAGCGATCCGGGCGCCATGATGCTTTGCAGCTTCCAGATGTTGTAGCGCCAGTCCGGTATGCGGCCCGGCTGCAATTCGAACGGGATCTCCTCTTTGCCGTCTACCAGCGTCATCGGCAGTCGTTCGCCCCAATGGCCAGGCACCGGAAAGTCGTCTCCCATGATCTGCTCGACATGGTGCGCCTGCGTCATCACCTGGATTGGCTTGCCGATACCCGTCACCCAAGTACTACGTGCTGCCATGAACTCAAATGGCGAGCCGCGTCCCGCAGGGCTCTCCGCGTGCTCATGCTCGGCTGTCAGCTGCGCTGCCAGCGGCCCAAGCGCAGATATCCGATACACCGGATGACGGCTTTGCAGCACGCCCGGCATGCGCCGGAACAGCTCGGTCGCCAAGCCCATTTGTGACGGCGTGCGGCGCAGGTCGAAGCGCGGGCGCTGCTGGAAGGTGGCGAATGCACCGCCGATCGCTGGATCGCCGAAGTAGAAAGCCGGCATCGCCAGCGTGCGCTCCGGCCCGCAGAAATCGATCAGCATGCGCACCAGGTCCAGCGGGCTGTCACTGAACATCGGCTTCATGTGGTTCACCGAGCTGTGCACCATCAGAATCTCGAAGTCGCGCCCGATGCGCTCTTCCAGATGCGCCCGCAATGCGTTCGAGTCGAAGGTGCCGTAGACCGTGCGCATCAGCGGATGCAGCTTCTTGCGCAAATCGAGATAGCCGGCGCGCAGACCCGCGACCTGCTGCTCATTCAGATAGCGCAGCGCCAGACCGGACGCGGTTTCAAGCAAGTTCACGAGTGAGGGCGTTTGAACGCGGGTTCAGGCGATGCCCTGGCTTTCCAGATAGCCGACGATCGCCGGCACCGAATTCAGCTTTTGAAACTCCTCGACGTCCAGGTAGATGTCGAAGGTCTGTTCCAGCGCCATCATCAGGTTGACTTGGCCCAGCGAATCCCAGGCCGCAATGTCTTCGTCGCGCGTGTTCGCGGTAATGCGATCGGCCGGCACGTTCAGCGTGGCGGCGATTGCTTGTTGCACTTTTTTTAACAGGGACATGGCGAGGACAAGCGGGCGATCAGCCCGGCAGTTGAACGTTGAAACGGGAGCGGTTGCGCAGTCGGCTATTCGGTCACCACGCGGATCGGAAACGCCGACTCGGCTGCTGGTGGATTATCCCGCAGGTCCCTTCCCAGCCGCCCGTCGGGCAATGGCGAAAAGCCTTGTTCTGTCAGGAATTCCTGCGCCAGCCCGTTCTTTGCGGTGGGCAGAAATTCGGCCGCTATCTGGCGCACGCCAAGCCCCTCCAGATGGCGCAGCAGCGCCTGCAGGAACGCCGCTTCCGCCCGGCGGCCGATCACCCGACATGACATCAAGAACGTGTCGAGTTCCGCCCGTTGGTCGCCCGCCAGCCGGAACAGCGCCAGACCGACCACGCCGCTGTCGCCGAACGCATCGGCCAGTGAGAAGCTTGCGACCAGCCAGTCATCGGCCTGCAGCATTGCGCCCATGCGCTGCTCGTCGTATCGGCGCGTGGTCAGGTTGAACTGGTTGGTTTTTTGCGTCAGTTGTGCGAGCCGTGTCAGCTGGGCGATCGGGTTGAGCGCGATGCGCATCTTCATTTCGAGCGACACCAGGTAATCGCTGAGGTCGCCGCCGGTTGGCACACTCGCACTGGCTTCCCTGCGCTTGCGCTCCTGTGCATACAGCGCGGTCTTGGCGCGGTCTTCCGCCGTGAGCGACAGCACCTCAAGCCTCGCCACGCGGTCCAGGCAGGCCGGTACGTCCACTGCGCGCGCAGGCACCTGGATGACCTCGATCTGGGGCCATTGGCGCCGCACCGCTTCGCATTCATGGTCGCTGTCATCGACGAACACGAAGCTGTCGAGGCCCAGGTTCAGTTCGGCTGCCAGCGCCGCCAGGTTGTCGGGCTTGGGTTCCCAGTTCACACGCTTGGCGGCGAAGTGCTGCTGGCGCAGCACCTGATGCGGGTGGCGGTCCAGCACCTCGTCGACGTCGGCCGCATTGTTCTTGCTGCACAGCACCAGGATGAAGCCGCGCTGCTGCAGCCCGAGCAACCGGCGCTGAAAGTCCATGTATGCATTGCCCGGATAGTCTGGCCCGAGCGCGATGCCATCCATGCCGTCTTCGCCGATCACGCCGCCCCACAGCGTGTTGTCTGCATCCAGCGCGATCACCTTGGCGCGCGGAAACTTCAGCACCGCGCCGATCGCAATCACGCGCCGCGCCACCTCACGCGCTGCGGCCGGGGCGAACGGAAACTGCGCGGAATACCAATAGCGCCGGTCAAAGAACTGGTCCCGCCCAATCGTCTGCAGCACCTCGTCCAGATCGAGAAAGTTCGCCGCCGGTACCGACTGCCGCAGCCAGCCGCCGATGTCCACTTTCAGCGTCGCCCACCAAGCTTGTTCAGACGATTCGGACTGCACGTCGTAACTGCCCAGTGCGGGTGCGAACAGGCGCGGCAGCAGCGTCAGCACGAGTTGCCCGACCGGCTGCGCGCGGAATTGCTCGATCAGCTGGGTGAGCCTTGTCAGCACTTGCCTGCGCAGTTGCTGCTGGGCGTCTGCGTCCAACGCGGCCAGCGGCGTCGCAGCCGCCAGATCGGGATGCAGATCGCGCGGTTGCAGCAAAAGTAGTGTCAGTTCGGGCCGATGTTGCAGCAACCCCGAGCCGGCCTGTGTCTCTTGCATGGTAACGCCGTGCGGCGCGTGGTGGATGTCGGCATCGAGGCCAGCCAGCATGCCTTCGAGCGCGAACCACGGGTTGAGCAGATCGCTGGTGTAGGTATGCACGATCCCAATGCGCACCTTTTGCGCAGCCGGCTCCAGCGTGTGGGCGTGCGCCACCAGCCGCTGTGCCTGCGGCAGCGACAACGCGCCGCCCAGCCGCTGCACGCGCCGCGCCAGCTCGGCGCGCGTCGTGCTCGTGAAAAGGTCGTCGAACGTCGGTTTGGTGGGATTCATCAGCGGTACTCGGCAGCGGCAACCAAGGTGCGAGACAGCAACGCACTTGAATGAAATTGAGAGGAAGGCAACCCGCGCGCAACCCGCCCACGTGGCGGTCACACGCGCGGCGCGGTCGACCCATTATTTACGACGACGACGACGTCGTTGTTGTTGTTGTTGTTGTTGCCCGAAATGCCCTGTCGCGGCTGACAGGCAGACGCCGCGTGCCCAAGCAGCTGAGATGTTTCCTGGCCGCCGCCGCCGCTGGCTTGTGCCGCGCATTGGCTTGCCTTATAAGCAATTGCCGGTTGGCTGTGACGATCAATCGGCCAATCAACCGTGACCGCCGATTACCCGCCATTTTTAAGGAGACAAAGCAGTGATTCCCAATAAGAACAACCCTGTGCCCGTCATACCGATACGGTATCTGACTGCCGGTGTCGTGGCCTCGGTGCTGCTTGCAGCCTGCGGCAGCGACAACGGCGATTTGGGCGAGACGCCGCCTGCAGTACGCGTTGCGCAGATCAACAATCTGACGGGTTCCGTAAAAGACGTAACCACGGAACTGCATGAAGGAACGAACATGGCCGCCGCGCCATCGCCGGACGGCGAATCGCTCTTGTACCAGACGCCCGAACGCGTGCTGAACGTGCGCGGTAACCTCGTATCTGGCAGCGAAGACCTGTTTCCGTTCCCGGTGCATTGGCTGCCGGACGGCCGCTTCGTTTATACGTCCGACGGCAAAATTGGCATCCGTGATGCGGCCAGGGCCAGCGCAGGCGAGGTCGCATTCAGTGCCAACCTGACCGTGCGACGCCCAGTCTTCAACAAGTTCAAGGATCGCGAATTCGACCGCATGGGTCCGTAGCCGGTCAACGGCATCAGCGCGCCCGCGCTCTCGCCCGACGGCAAGAGCGTCGTCTTCGTGGCGCTGAACGACGTCTGGGTCATGAAGATCGGCGAAGCGCCGGTGCGACTGACGAACGACCGCAACCGCGATGGCAACCCGCAGTGGACGCCCGATGGCTCGGCCGTGTATTTCTCCAGCGAGCGCGCCAATGCCGGTTCGCTCGCGATCGACCAGATCGACGTGGCAAGCAAAGCGCGCAAGCGCCTGGGCGCAATTGCCGCCAAGTCGATGGTCACGCCGAAGATGTCACCGGCCGGCGACCGCATCGCCTACACCACCGGTTCCGGCCAGCTCGAACTCTGGAACATTGCCGCCAAGACCGCGCAAGTCATCATCCCGCAGGTCAGCCGCCAGGTCAGCACGCCCAACTGGACGGCCGATGCATCGAAAATCGTGCTGGTCGACAACGAGGCGATCAACAACCGGTTTCGTGAGGGCTACAACAAACTGCGTGTGATTGATCTGGCCGCCAAGACCGGCACGTTCTATCCGGTAGCCGCCGCGCCGCAACAAGTCTCGGACCGCGGCGAGGGCGCCGCCGCCCTGTCGCCAGACGGCAAGCAGGTCGCGTTCATCATGGATTCGCGCCTGCACGTGATGCCGATGAACGCCGACGGCTCGCCGGCCGGCGCGGCCAAGGCCATCACCACCGAAGCCGCCGACCTGCCTTCGTGGGCGGGGGACTCCAAGACATTGCTCTACAAGGCCGGCCTCAAGCTCAAGACGATTCAGGCCGATGGCGGTGGCGCTGCGGACGTGCCGTTGAGCTTGAACTGGAGCCAGGCGGCCGGCCCTGCGACGACCATCGTGCGCGCCGGTAAGCTGTGGGACGGCAAGGGCGCAACCTTGCAGTCCGACGTCGACATCGTGATCAAGGCCAACCGCATTGCCGAGGTCCGCCCGCACGTGGCCGGCTCGGAGGCCAGTGCGGACCGCTATGTCGATGCGTCTGGGCTTACGGTCATGCCGGGCCTGTGGGACCCGCACATCCACCCGCTGACGCTGTACCAAGGCGGACAGTTCGGGCAGATCTCGGCGTTGATGCTTGCCTACGGCATCACGTCGACGCAATCGGTGGCCGGCGCGCTGCACCAGAGCATCGAGATTCGTGAAGCGGTGAATGCGGGCAATCTGATCGGCCCGCGCATGTTCGTCTCGCCGCCGCTGTGGGAGGGCAACTGGCAGTTCTATGACTTCGCGCGCACCTTGCGTACGCCCGAAGTCGCCGATCTGGAGATTGCCAAGGCGGTCGCGATGGGCACGGACTACATGAAGTCTTATGTGCGCGCGCCGATCCCGATCATGAACAAGATCGCGCAGGCCGCGCTTGACTATGGTGTACCCACCGGTACGCACATGCTGTCACCGGGGGCAGCCACCGGCCTGGCCGGCACCACGCACTTGTCGGCCACGCAGCGCATGGGCTACGGCTGGTCCAAGTCGGTTGGTGGCTTCACGTATCAAGATGCCTACGACCTACATGCGAAGAGCGATTTCCATGTGGTGGATACGCTGTTCTCGTCGCTCGTGCTGACGGGGGACGATCCGTCGATCCTGACCGATGAACGCACCAAGTACCTCGTACCACCGAACTTTATCAGCGGGCTCGTCAATGCGGGTGCGCCCACGGCAGTGCAGACGGCAACCGTCAAGAAAGACGCCGAACAAAGCGCCAAGGTGGCCCGGGCTGGCGGTCTGCTGGCGATCGGCACCGACTCGCCGCTCGTCGTGCCAGGCATCGCTTTGCACACAAACCTGCGCGGTTCGGGCCTTGCCGTCTCGAACGTCGAAGCGCTGCAAAACGTGACGATCAACGCGGCGCGGATGAGCTTTGTCGACAAGGACCTCGGCACGGTGGAAGCCGGCAAGCTCGCCGATCTGGTCATCGTCAGCGGCAATCCGCTTGAAGACCTGAAGACCTGAAGACCTGAAGACCTGAAGGCGGCGGCGAACGTGCGCTACGTGGTGAAAAACGGCGTTACGACGAGCGTTGACGAGATCCTGGCGCCGTTCAAGACGCCGGTGGTGCTGGCCCAAAGGCGCCGTGCCATGGAGGCCTATCGGAAGATGTGTGCCGGCGCGCGGCATGAAGACGCCGGCTGCCAGATCACGACGCACGCGCACTGAGCGCCACGCAAGCCCGGCACTGCAGTTCCAGGTGCCGGGCTGCGGGTGCGTCTGCTCAGGTCGGCCGGCTCCCATTCGCTGCGGCAAACGTGCCGAGCCAATCGTTCACCGATTGCGGCAACGCCCCCAGGCCGAGCCCGAGGCGGCCCTCCGCAAAGCCGACGTGACCCCCTTCACGCGGCTGCCATAGCGTGACGGAGTCGCTAACGTCTTGCGGGCCGGGCAAGGACACGGCTGGCACGAACGGATCGTTCAACGAGTTGACCAGCAGCGTGGGCAGCTTGATCTTCTTGAGTTGCGGCTTGGCCGACGCGCGTGCCCAATAATCATCGGCGCTGTCGAAACCATGCAGCGGTGCGGTGAACACATCGTCGAACTGGTACAGCGTGCGTGCCGCCGCCAGCACGTTGGCATCGAACAGCCCTGGAAACTGCTTGAGCTTCGCCAGTGCCTTGCGCTTCATCGTCTTCAAAAACATCGGCGTGTAGCTGCGCCGGCCAAAGCCGCGGCCGATCGCATGGCCGGCGGCGGCCAGATCGAGCGGCGCGCAGATCGCCGCTACTGCGGTCACCACTTCTTTGGCTGCCGCACCCTGCAGCGCCGCCCACAGCATCAGCGCATTGCCGCCCAGCGACACACCAACGACCAACAGCGGCCCGCTGTGCTGCGCACGAAACCGTCGCAGCACCCAATCGATCTCCGCATGGTCGCCCGAGTGATAAGCGCGCGGCCGGTGGTTCAGCTCCTCGCTGCAGCCGCGAAAGTGCGGCAGTGCGAACGCCCAGCCGCGCTGTGCTGCATCGCGAGCGAACGCTTGTGCGTAGTGGCTGCTCGATGAGCCTTCGAGGCCGTGGAACATCACGAGCAGCGGGCGTTCTGGCAGCTCCGCGTTGGCCGAATCCGCATCCGTCAGCGGCTGCGCAAGCCAATCGACGTCGATGAAGTCACCATCCGGCGTGTCCCAACGTTCGCGCCGCAGCGCCAGTTGCTTGCCCATCGGCCGGTGCCGCAAGTACACCGCGGGCCAGATCGTCTGCAGATGGCCGCCGGCAAGCCAGCGAGGCGCTACGTAGTTCATCGGTTCAAGCCAGCAGTGGGGAGCGGAAGGCGACAGCGAAGCAGCGGCATGGGCGGCTCAACGCAGCCCCCCTAACCGCTCGCGCTGCATCGCCCGCTCGATCTGCCGGTCATGCAGCCGCGAGAACAACAGCAGCGCCGCGGCTGCGCCAATCAGCGCGAAGAAGATGTCCGACTGCGTATCGAACGGATCGCCTTGCGTGCCCAGAAATTCGTCGGCGCCCTGGCCCAGCGCTAGGGCCGCGCCCCATTCGATCAATTCGTAGATGGCGCTGACCGCCAGCGCAATGCACAGCACCAGAAAAGTCAGCATCTTGCGGCCCTGCACATGGCCGCCGCGGATCAAAATCTCACGCGCGAGCAGCGCCGGCACGAAGCCTTGTGCGAAGTGCCCGATCTTGTCGTACGGATTGCGTGAGAGCTGCAGCACCTCTTGCAGCCAGAAACCCAACGGCACGCGCGCATAGCTGTAAGCACCGCCCAGAATCAGGATCAACGCATGCACGCACAAACAGATGCAAACCAGCGTGGTCAGCGGCCAGCGGTTGCGGCCGAGCACCAGCACCGGCAGCACGATCAACACCGGAATGATCTCCATCCACCAGGTTCCGCGGTCGAACGGATGCAGGCCGGACCAGATCAACGCCGCGAGCACCAGCAAGATGCCGAATGCGACCGACAGGCGAGGCCCGGTGGAGGGGGCCTCACCGGATGCGGCAAGGGGAGTCGAAGCGGGCGTGGGTGGCATCTGAGAAGGAACCGGCCGGAAATCTTGTGAACGAGTGCAAGCCCGGCGGGGAAGTGGTTGCACGCATGGTAACCAGCGGAGAAGTCGGGAAGAATCAAGTCTCAACGCAGGATGTCTGCCCCCCATTTGCCCAAGCGGGCTTGTCCTACAAGCGACTGTGCTAACTTTCACGCGCTCATTCATGTGCAGCGGCGCTGGGCCGCAACGCACCCTCTCCAAGAATCAAAGGAACACGACCCATGAAACGCTGGCTATTGACCCTGTGGATTGCTTTGTCGGTCGGCGGCTTGAGCGGCTGCGGCTACAACGACTTTCAGCAGCTCGACGAACAGACCAAATCCGCCTGGAGCGAGGTGCTGAACCAGTACCAACGCCGTGCCGATCTGGTGCCCAACATCGTGGCGACCGTGAAAGGCGAGGCCAAGTTCGAGCAAGACACGCTGACCAACGTGATCGAAGCACGCGCCAAAGCCACGTCGATCCAGGTCACACCGGAGATGCTCAACGATCCGGCAGCGATGCAGAAATTCCAGGCTGCCCAAGGCGAGCTGGGCGGTGCGTTGAGCCGCTTGATGGCGGTCAGTGAACGCTACCCGGATCTGAAAGCGAACAAGGCATTCAGTGACCTGCGCGTGCAGCTTGAAGGCACGGAAAACCGCATCACCGTGGCACGCAACCGCTACATCAAGGACGTGCAGCAGTACAACGTGCTGGCGCGCAGCTTCCCTACGAATCTGACCGGGATGATATTTGGCTACAAGCCCAAAGCCGGCTTCACTGTCGAGAACGAAGGCCAGATCTCGCGCCCACCGACGGTGGACTTCGGCACCGGTCCTAGCCCCGGGGCAGCACCAGCACCTGCGGCAGTGAAATAACCGACAACGTATGCCTTCAGGCCGACGTCAACCGAGGCGGCTGACACAGCCGATGGGCATGGTAATTTTGAAGCAAAAAGCGCCTTGGGCGCTAGCGACATCATCGTTTGTAGCTACGATTTTAGTAGCAATGCGTTTTATGGTGGCCGCGCTGTTGCTGGGCGGTACGCTGCTGTCTGGCGCCTTCGCCCAGGACGTGTTGCCGGTCCCCGCGCTGACCGCGCGCGTGCTGGACCAGACCGGCACGCTGGACCCAGCCGCGCGACAGGCGCTGGAAGCCAAGCTCGCTGCATTCGAACAGAGCAAAGGCAGCCAGATCGTCGTGCTGATGGTGCCAACCACCGCGCCGGAAGACATCTTCAGCTACACGAATCGCGTCGCGAACGCCTGGAAGATCGGTCGCAAAGGTGTGGGTGACGGCGTCGTGATGGTCGTTGCGAAGAACGACCGGCGCGTGAACATCGCGATCGCCAAGACGCTCGAAGGTGCGATCCCTGATCTGGCCGCCAGCCGCATCATCGAAGAAGCCATCACGCCGCGCTTCAAGCAAGGCGACTTCGCTGGCGGCATTGAAGCCGGTGTCGACCGGATCATCGGCCTGGTCAATGGCGAGCCGCTGCCAGAACCCACGCGCCGCGATGCCCGCGCGGCGAACGCCGGTGGCTTCCAGTGGTTCGACATCGCGGTGTTCCTGTTCTTCGCCGTGCCGATCGGCGGCGCGGTGCTGCGCCGCATCTTCGGGCGCAAGGTGGGCTCGATCTTGACCGGCGGGGCGGTTGGCGCGCTGGCTTGGTTGTTTACCGCGAGCCTCGCGATCGGCGTGCTGGCGGCGATGGCGGGCGGTGTGTTCGCGTTGGCTTCCGGCTTTGCCTCTGCCGGGCCAAGGGGCGGCGGGCGTGGCGGGCCATTCGGCGGTGCCGGAGGCCTGGGTGGACTTGGTGGACTCGGCGGCGGACTGGGCAGCGGCGGCTTCGGGCGCGGCGGGGGCGGTTTTGGTGGCGGTGGCGGTGGCGGTGGCGGCTTTGGCTCAGGCGGCGGCGGTGATTTCGGCGGCGGTGGCGCGTCGGGCAGTTGGTAAGCGCGCCCAATCAAGACGACACGATCATGAACACGACAACGACGACCACAAAACCGACGCCCGAGAGGAAGCCAGCCCGCTGGCTGCGCCTGTTCAAACACCGCTGGCTCGACGAATCCGACAGCCAGCGCGCCCTGCCGCCCGACGTGCTGGAGCGCATCACCAGCCGAGTGGCCGCCAGCGAGAAACGCCACTCGGGCGAAATCCGCATCTGCGTCGAAGCTGGTCTGCCCGCCAGCTACATCTGGCAGAACCTGGACGCGCGCGACCGGGCCGTGATGATGTTTTCCAAACTGCGGGTTTGGGACACGGAGCAAAAAAACGGCGTGCTGATTTATCTGCTGCTGGCCGAGCACCGGATCGAGCTAGTAGCGGATCGGGGGATTGCGCGAAAGGTCGGCGCGGACGAGTGGGCCGGGATGGTCGCGCATCTGTCGGATGCGCTGAAGGCGGGTAATTATGAGGATGGGCTGACGACGGCGCTGGCGGAGGTGTCGGCGGTGTTGGTTCGGGAGTTTCCACTTGAGGATGGTCAGGCGGATAGCAATGAACTGCCGGATGCGCCGGTGTTGTTGTAAGTACTGCCCGCCGAACCGCTGATAGAAATATGGTCCAAATAGACCTGTTGCGTTGATTCAGCAAGCGCATGCAGCTATCAAAAGAGAAGCGTCAGCCTTCAGCACGTGCCTTCCACGCTGCGAACTCTGAAGGCCGCAAACCATAGCGTGCCAGCACACCCTCATGCAAACGGCGCAGCTCATCCACGATGAGCGACTGCACGGCAGCGCGGTCCGGCTCGGGCACGCGCGCGACCACAGCTTGGGCAATGATGTGCAGGGCGTCTTCATCCGGCTGCGTCACCACCGCGTGGATGGTCTGCTTGATCACGTCGCGGTAGGCCAAGCGGATCGGGTCGGGCTCGGCCAGGTCTTGCTTGATGGCCAGATACTCTTGCGTTGAGCGTTCATAGGCCCAAACGAACACATCGCGCAGCAACTCCACCCGGGTCAACTCATACACACCCCGAATGGCGCGGCTGTAGGCCGCCTCGGGCACGTCCACAAAGGTCAGCGGGCACAGGTTGGCCCTGAACAGCGGCACATTGGCAGCCAGGCGTGACGTGCGTTTGTTGATGTCTGCAAACGGCTGCAGGTAGGGCACATGCACCAGCATGAAAAACGCCTGCTCGAACGGGTCGGCGATCTGGCGGGCTTTGGTCAGCAGCATCGTCAGCGCATCGTCGATCTGCTGTGGCACCGACAAGGGGCGGAACACACTGTGGCCAATCTCCACGGTGTGCTGCCGGAGGCGCCCCTCATCCGCCGGATTAGGCAGCAAGTTTTCAGACAGCGCCGCGTGCAAATTCATCAGCGTATAGCGATCAAATCCCGCCACGCCCAAGCCGCCTGGCTGCTCCACGCTTTCAGCGCCCTCCACGTTGGCCACCAACAACTCGATGGCGGTCTTGTGATTCAGGATCATCTGCGTCTCTGACGCCGCCTTGCCATGTGCCGCTTGGCCGTGCTCAATCAGCGCCCGTGTGTCGAGCCGCGAATACGTGTTGCCCTCCAGCTGGCTGGACGCCCACGACAGGTCAATCAGCAGCCGGTTCAGGATCGCGCGGCTGTAAGTGCCAGCAGGCGCGCCTGCTTGCGCCGTGTGTCCCATGTTGTGCAACTGGCGGCGCAGCGGTGCGGGCAGATACCAAGTCACATTGGGTTGGTAGGACTCCAGGAATTCCCGCTGATAGCCGACGGGTTTGCGCGCCGCCAGGGGCTGATCCACATACGCCAACACATCGCGGCTGTCGGCAGACAACGGGATGGTGGCGGGGAAGCGGTCTGTTTGGTCAAGCGGCTTGCCCACGTGCCCAGCGTCGGGCGGCAGGTTTCGGGGCAGATACCTCCGCGCCCGTGCGTCGCCCTGCGGCGCGATTTGCCCGTTCGCGACCGACTGCGCCAGCCAGCGCTGGACGGTGCGGCGCGCTACGCCCGGGTGCCGCATGAGCAGTTCTGCCAGCGTCAAACCGGCTGAGTTGTCGCGAATGCTTTGCAGCAAAGCCGCGACACCTATGACGGCAGCAGCTGGCGTAGTTTTCGACGTCATGGCGCGATTTTGGCGCGATTTAGACAATCGCGCCAATTAAGTGGCGCTATTGTCCAAATCGGGTAACGCCGCGCTTTGTTGAGCAGTAGCGGCCAAGTCAGCATCTAACAGCAGGTTCTCACTGAGCCGATATCTTTGAGAACCAGCACAGCTTCAGCAGGCTGGTGTTGAGGTCTTCCGCAAAGTACCTTTCAGCCACCGCGCCCAGTCGCCACAGCTGCTCCTCTTAGGGACGCAGTACGTCAAAGTTGGAGCAGATGCTTGCGGTCATGGCGGGTTGATGTTGTATCAGAGGCGGTTTCCGAAAGCGGATGGCCCACCGACTCCCATGATCAACCGCTGCGTGGCCCGCGTAGCCGCCACATAAAACACCCGCGCCGCGTCCTTCTCATCCTCCCCCTGCGCAGGCATGTGTCCCACACCGGGCAGCGCCACCACAGGGAATTCCAGCCCTTTGCTGACCTTCATCGTCATTACCTGAATGGCATCTGCGCCGGGCCGGTAGTCGCCGCTCTTCTTCCGCACGCGATGCGGTAGTTTGCGTTGGGCCAATGCACTGGCGCACAGCCCCATGGTGTCGTAGTCAGCGCACAACACGGCCATATCGCCCCAGGCAAAGCCTTCCTGGTGAGCGCTGGCCAGGTGGTCGGCAATGGCAAATGCTTCGTCGCGCAGGGTAGGCAGTTTGATGATGACGGGGGCTTGCCCTTCGCGGCCGCAGCTGATGGGTTTGACGAGCGGAATGCCGTCGTCGTCTTGGTCTTCTGCGGTCAGCAGGTCGGCGGCCACCAGGCTGGCGGTGTGCAGGATCTGGCGGGTGTTGCGGTAGTTGATCTTCAGGATGGTGGTACGGCCCTGCGCCTGGATGCCCACGCTTTTGAAGCTGAACTGCTTGCTGCGCGCGCGCTCATAAATGCTTTGCGCATCGTCGTACAGCACCAGCAGGCTGTTGGTAGCGGGGTCCACCATCTGGGTGATGAGCTTGAGCCATTCGGGTGCGAAGTCGTGGCCTTCATCAATCATCAAGGCCTGGTATTGGCCGCTCGGGATCTGGCTGCGGTCTACCCCGCGGATGACGCGGTCCACCATGTCGATCATCTTGGCGGTGATCGGCAGGTGGTCCGCTGGCAGTGTCTGCCCATAGGCCACCAGCTGCTGACGGCACCACTTGTGAAAGTGCCGCACATGCACCCGGTCGCTCAAGCCTTTGGCATCGATCACGCTGGCCAGCTGCACGCCCAGCGGCTCGTTGAAGCAGAGGATCAGGATGGGTTTGCTGGTGGGCGTCCAGGCCCTGGCCAGGTACTCGGCGCGGTAGCCGAGGATCATGGTTTTGCCCGAACCCGCCACGCCGTGGATCACGCGGTGGCCGTCGCCCAGGCTGCGGGCAAGCTGCTCTTGCTGCAGGTCCATCACGCGCAGGATGCTGGGCAGTTCGTCGGCGGCTTCTTGGCTGGCCCGCTTGTCGGTCGCATCGGTTGGGTGGGTGGCATCGTTTGGGTCGCCAAACAGCGCGGCCTGCACGCCCACGCGCACTTCAGGGAACAGGTGCCAGCGCACGCGGTCGAGCTGGGGCATGGACAGGGAGCCGCCAAAGGCGTGGGGGAACATGTCCCACAGGCGCTGCTGAAAGGCTTCTGCATCCATGTCGTCGAACATTTCGTCCTGGCAGATGACGCGGTGTGGCTCAATCACCTCGCCCAGGCCCGCCGCATCAAATTGTTTGCGCGTGATGCGGGTGAACACCACGCCGTGGCCCCAGGGGAAGGCCAGCTTGCCTTGGTGGTGGCCGTCGGCCTGTACCAGTTGCGGGTCCCGCTCCAGCGCATTGACGACCTGGATGGCGCAGTGGCGCGCCTGCTGCAGCGGGTTCATCACCGTTTTGCGCTGCCCGTTCGGCACGATCTCAAAGTACTCCCGCGTGGCCTTGCAGATGGTCTCCAGTCGCCAGTCCTTGGTCTCCAGAATCAACGCGCCGCGGCGCGGGTGCAGCACGACGAAGTCGGGGTGGGTCTGCTTGGGGCCGATGGGCACGTCGTACCAAAGCAGGTAGTCGTCTTCAAGCTTTTGCTCCAGCCGTTCGGCCAGCCGGCGCTCGCCGGAAGTCATGCGCGCTGTGCAGCTACCCAGCGCGGGGATCAAAGTTGCCATGTCACCGCTCGCATCCAAAATGAATTTGGCTGCAAACGTACTGCAGGTTGCAGTGAACGCAAAGGCAGAAATTGGTGAATTGGCGACGCTTGCGCATCGCTCATGCAAATGGGGGGGTTGCCTGCGGACTACAAAATTTTTCAGCAGCAGCTTTGCCCATACCAACTGGCCTATGCACGATTCCATGCAGCTTTTGAACCAACGGCGAGACGCGTGGAGCGAACAGCCGGTCGTGGCCTGTGGCTGACCACCCGGGCCCCACCCATCCATAGCGGAGCCGCAATTGCGCGATCAACAATGCATCAGCATCGACCTTGTAGACCATCCGATGCCCATCACCGATCCAGCGCGACCAGTAGTCTGATAACGCATGTCTCAACGGCTCGGGCTTGCTGATGCCGATGCCGATGCCGGTGAATGGCTCCCACTGTGTTTCGCGGATCGGCTTGTTGATGCGGTCGATCATCCGCCGATCCTGCTTCTGCCAGTACAGGTGGTCTTCCCAGGCACCCTCGGCGAAAATCAGTTTCACTCGTTCAGTTTCCGCTCGATGCCCCGACCAGCATTCAACTGTGTGGTGGCAGCCAACAGCCGTTTGGCGTTGGTTGGATTTTTCAGCAGGTCGGCCGTTTCTTCGAGCGCATCAGCTTCGTCTGAAAACGCTTGATACCCCTGCCTCCGCAGTTCGCAAGCCGGACAAGCTCCGCACCCAAAGCCCCAAGGGTGTCGCACCGACCGGTCGCCCAGATAGCACGTGTGCGTGTCCTTCCGGATCAGCTCAATCAACTTGTCACCGCCCAACGCCTGCGCCATACGCCACGTCTGCGCCTTGTCCAGCCACATCAGTGGGGTCTCGACCACCATCGGCGAATCCAGCCCGAGGCTCATCGCGACTTGCAGCGCTTTCAAGGTGTTGTCGCGGCAATCGGGATAACCGGAATAATCGGTCTCGCACATGCCGCCAACCAGCACCTGCAAACCGCGGCGGTAGGCCACGGCGGATGCGAAGGTGAAGAACAGCAGGTTGCGGCCGGGCACGAAGGTGTTGGGCAGGCCGCTTTGCTGCAGTTCGATCGCCTTGTCCTGCGTCAACGCGGTGTCGCTGATCTGGCCGAGTACGGAAAGGTCCAGCAGGTGGTCTTCGCCCAGCTTGGCTGACCATTCAGCAAACTCGTTTTGCAGGCGCTTCAATACGGTTTGCCGGCATTCGAGTTCGACCGCATGGCGTTGGCCGTAGTCGAAGCCGATGGTCTCGACATGGGCGTAGCGCTGCAGCGCCCAGGCCAGGCAGGTGGTGGAGTCCTGGCCACCGGAGAAGAGAACGAGCGCTTTTGAGTTCATGACGGCTGGCCGATTGCGACGCGGCGAGGTTGACGGAGAAGGCGGCTAAAAACAGGTGCGGGAAGTGATGGGCCGGCAGCGGCGCCGCTCAACCCCCACGCCGCATCAATGTGCTCTTGCCAAACAGGCTCTCCACCAGCTCCACCGCAATCTCGGCCGTGCGGTTGCGCACGTCCAGCGCGGGGTTGAGTTCCATGATGTCGAGAGAACCCAGGCAGCCACTGTCGGCGATCATTTCCATGCAGAGTTGCGCTTCACGATACGTCGGGCCGCCGCGTACCGTGGTGCCCACGCCAGGGGCGATGTCGGCATCCAGAAAATCGACGTCGAAGCTCACGTGCAGGTGCGTGTTCGCATCGATGCCGGCCAGCACCTGCACCATCGTCAGGCGCATGCCGACCTCGTCGATGAAGCGCATGTCGTAGATGTCGATGCCGGTGGCGTGCACCAGTTCTTTCTCACCCGCATCGACGCTGCGGATGCCGAGTTGGGGGATCTCGCAGGGGT
>JBBPYC010000009.1:0-21278 GCA_038200275.1 Burkholderiales bacterium | reverse complement strand
GGCACCATCTACAGCGTCAGCGTGACGCGCCGCGCCGGGCCGCTGCCCTATGCAATCGCCTACGTGACGCTGGATGAGGGGGTGACGATGCTGACCAACATCGTTGACTGCGATCTGGACGCAGTCGCGATCGGGCAACGCGTGAAGGTCTGCTTCAAACCGACTGAGTCGGGTGATGGCGCGGTTGCGATGTTCAAGCCCGCCCCATGATGTTGTGAAAACAATACGTCCACTGGACACTCAAGGCGCAGTATTGTTTCATCTGTGCCACATAAATTGCCCTGAGGTTGAGCTTGGAGCAAGCCAGTCGCGCTCAGCGGCTTGGCATGATGTCTGGAATCGCAGACACCCGGCCAAACATGAAAAAATGAGGAGTCATGCAGGCAAAGCTGCATGACTGGTAGGACGTGGCAGGTTCGAACTGCCGACCAACGGATTAAAAGTCCGCTGCTCTACCGGCTGAGCTAACGTCCCGAAAGCGTTCTGCTGACAAGGCTAACTTGAAGCAGCAAAGCCCACGATTATAACCATGGCTTGTGCCCCTGCCCACCCAAGCTGTTTTCCGACTATCCAATTTTAGTGTTGCACGCATACAATTTCTGCGTGGTTCCAAGCCAACACCCCGAACTCGATCGTGTCTGCGACCAGATAGAGCAGTTGCTCGATCGACACGAGCAGATGCACCACATTCATACCTCGCTGCATGCTCGGCTGGCTGCGTTGGTGGTGGAACGGGATCAATTGCAGCAGCGTATCGAGGCCGCCTGCAGTCGAATTGATGCGTTGATTGTTCGGTTGCCCGTTTCGCAACCGCCAATCCCGACGCCGCTTTCATCGATGCCGCGCTGACCACCATTTCGGGACTCATTGCATGCGACAAATCGAAGTTCAGATCATGGGAACCGCCTACTTGCTGGGCGTGCCCGAGCACGGTGAAGCCCGGCTGCACTCTGCGGTAAAAAAGGTGGACGACGCAATGTGCCGCATCCGCGACGCAGGCAAGGTCAAGGCCCGGGATCGCATTGCCGTGCTGGCTGCGCTGAATCTGGCGTTCGAGTTGGCCGACCGGGACAACGCGCCCAGCATTTCAAAGTTCCCGCGACTGGCACCAGTCGCGTCTCCGGCGCCTGGCACGTCGGTACAGCTCGCTCGGTTGTCGGCGCTCACGCAACGGCTCGACGCTGCGCTCGCCGAGTCGGAAGCGGCATTCGAACCAGCCCACGCTGCGGCTGGAGACCTGCAAAAATCGATGCCGGATTGATCGGCCTACAATGGCACTCGTCTGCAGTGTTGTCGGGCTTTATATTTCCTTGAACCAATGCTCTTAGAGCTCGGGCTTGGAATATTGCCCAGTTGGTGTGAGCGTCTCGCGTCAGATGAACCCGAAGCTGGAGCTGCCCTCGCCCACCTGAACCCCGGTTCAGGATGCCGGTCCGGTGGCATTTGCAGACACCTTTTTCCTTGATTGATAAGCGCGCCAGCAAGCCTAGCGCGCTATTTTTTTGGCTGGCCGTTTTTTCGGCCTTTTTTGCTTGGTGGTGACGCTCGACCATGGAACTGCAGCCGTTGCTGATTGTCGGGCTGCTGGTGCTCGGCCTGGTAACTGGTTTTCTGGCCGGGCTGCTTGGCATCGGCGGCGGGATGCTGATGGTGCCGTTTTTGCTGGCGATCCTGACCGCGCGTGGCGTTGCGCCGAACCTTGCGATCAAGCTGGCGATTGCCACCTCGATGGCGACCATCATGTTCACTTCGATTGCCAGTGTGCGCGCGCACCATTTTCGGGGCGCGGTGCGCTGGGATCTGGTGCGCCGGCTTGCACCAGGCATCGTGCTGGGTGCGGCGCTGGCCAGCCTGGGACTGTTCTCAATTCTCAAGGGGCTTTGGCTGGCCGCCTTCTTTGCGGTGTTCGTAGGCTATTCGGCCACTCGCATGCTGCTCGATAGCAAGCCGGAGCCGACGCGCCAGGTGCCTGGCACGCCGGGCCTGCTGGCGGCTGGTGGCGCGATCGGCTTTCTCTCAGGCTTGGTGGGCGCCGGTGGTGCGTTCGTGAGCGTGCCGTTCATGACCTGGTGCAACGTGGCGATCCATCAGGCGGTGGCCACCAGCGCAGCACTCGGATTTCCGATTTCGGCTGCGAATGCGGTCGGTTATGCGATCAGCGGTGCGGGGCTGGACGGCAGGCCACCGCATGCACTTGGCTATATCTGGCTGCCTGCGCTGCTGACGATCGCTGCGGGCAGCGTGTTGACCGCGCCCCTCGGTGCTCGCTTGGCGCACCAACTGCCGGTGCGTCAGCTGCGGCGCGTGTTCGCCGTGCTGCTGTATCTGCTGACCATCTACATGCTGTACAAGGCACTGCACGGTTGACGCGGCGAGTCGCGCCGGTGAAGGCTTCAGAGCCGGTTGGGTTCAATGCATTTGTTGATGCACAGCACTGCTGACCCCGGTCACCAGCGCAATGCCCACCAGCAGCCACCCCACCTGAACGGCGGTCTGCGCCGCGCTCAGACGTTGCTGCAACTGGGGAATCAAGTCGGCCAGCGCCACATAGACAAAACTGCTCGACGCGATCATCAGGAAGTACGGCAATCCGCTGCCAAGCCGATCGACCAGAAAGTAGCCCACAGTGCCACCGACGGCGGTGATCGCTCCCGCCAGTGAGACCTTCAGCAGGGCCCCACTGCGCACCCCGCCACGCTGGCGCAACACTACCAGATCCCCCATGTGATGCGGTACTTCGTGGGCGAGCACCGCAAGCGCGGTCACGGCACCCAGCCGCAAGTCCGCCACGAACGCCGACGCGATCAGTACGCCGTCACCGAAGCAGTGCACACTGTCGCCGGCCAACACTGCCCAGCTGCCACTGCTACCCCCGTCGGGCGTTTCATGCAAATGCGTAGCAGCCATCCCATGAGCAGCGGAATGCTGTGCACCGTGATGGACATGCCGATGCAAAGCGTCGCCTGCGATCGGCGTATGCGCATGCTCGTGCCCGTGATGCCAGAGTTCGGCCTTGTCGAGTAAAAAGAAAAACACCAGGCCGATCAGCAGCACCGCGAACAGCCGCTTCGGCTCGATGCCCGACTCGAACGCTTCAGGCAGCAGGTGCATGAATGCAGTGGCCAGCAACGCACCAGCTGCCAGGCTCAGCAGGTGCTGTGTGTAGCGCGCCAGCACACCCAGGCTCAGCGCGGCGGCAAGCCAGACGCTGCCGATGCCGGCGATCAGCGTGGCGGCGAGGATGATTGCGAACGTCATGGGATCGGGCAACGGCTGAGTGAAGCGCGCCGGATCAGAAGACAGCCCCTATCGATCTGGGGCGGCGGGGGGGTTACGGTTTGGCGATGCATCGATTCTTGAGCGGTTTTTCAGCCGTTCGACTGGAGCGCGATTGTCAACGATTGAGCCACCGCACAGGTTGAGGTCGGTCTGCAACGCGGCGGTGCAGGGTGGTCACGCAAGCGATTGCTCGCAACAACGGCAACTTTGCCCGCACCCTGCCAGTTCTGGGGCCGTGCCACTGTGCTGATCGCCACGACTCAGCCGGAAAATCGGTGCATGCAATCAAGTGATGCACTGGACCCGAACGACGGCCGTTACGAGGAGCTGCTGGCCTGCTGGGCCGATCTGGAAGCAGGCTTGTCGGTGCTGCTCTCGGTGCCGTCGCACGTGCACAGCTTTGCGGCCAAGATCGCTCAGTATGACCGCTGGATGCGCGAGCTGCTCGCCCAGGACACCGACCTCGCTTTGTATTTGCTGTTCCAGCTCGCAGCCACGTCAAGTGCTGGCTACAGCGCCTCTCACGCGCTGATCTGTGCGGTGCTGTGCGAGGTCACGGCAAACGAACTGCAACTGCCGACTGCTGCACGTAGCCATCTGGTGCGCGCAGCCATGACGATGAATCTGTCGATCACGCAACTGCAAGATGAGCTGGCTACGCAGACCGGCCGACTCACACCCGAGCAGCAAGCGGCGCTGCACGGACACGGCGTCCGCAGTGCGGCCCTGTTGCACAAGCACGGCGTGCCCTCCTCCCAGTGGCTCGACATCGTGGTGCGCCACCACGACGCCGAAAGCGGCAGCCACGCCGCAGTAGCGAACCCCGCCGGCAGCGAGGCGCTGGCGCAACTGCTGCATTTGATTGACCGTTACGGCGCCATGATCAGTCCACGCGCGTCACGCGCTGGCCGCGACGTTGGCGAATCGTTGCGCATGTTGACTACCGGCAGCGACCCGATGCGCGAGCGCCTGGGCCACGCGCTCGTCAACACCATCGGGATGTACCCGCCGGGCACGTTTGTTCGGCTGGTCGACGGCACCACCGCGGTGGTACTGCGCCGCAGCCGGGACCCCCAGATGCCGATAGTGGCCGTGCTGACCGATCCAGCCGGCCAACCGCTGCCTCAGGCAAAGCTGCACCGAGATGCTGGCCGCATCAAGTCGGCGGTAGCCGCCCACACGATCGGCATGCGACTGAATCACCGCACGCTGGTGCAACTTGGGCTGTTCGCGGTGCGGCCCACGCGTCGCGGAGTCGCGACTGCCGCAGACTGACCGTCGATCCGGCTGCAGACGATTATCATGCAGAGCTGCGTCGCCCACCCATCTGAGCGAAGTCCGAATTGCGGCGGTCTCCGCGTTGCAGGCGCGAAGGCTTCAGGTCCAGCCGGTGCTGCCGGGACGCACATTCCAGTCGATCGGGTCCTGCTGCAGCACGAGGTCAATGTCGAGCCCCAGCGGCACCGCCACGTCATATGGAAAGCTGTCGGTCAGCGCATTGCCCATGATGCTCGCTTCGCGTGCCCGTGCACGCCAGGCGGCCAGATGCAAGATGGCAGCCAGCGGCTCCAGATCGTCCGCCTCGTACGGGTGTGTGTGTTGCCAGAGCGCGTCCACCAGAGGAGCCGGCCAACGCCACGCGCGCGCGAGTCCGGCACTTACGTCGGCATAGCAGAAACCAAGCAGTTGCTGTTCGACTCGTGCGCGTTGCGGCGCCAATGCAGACACGGTCTTCTGTACTGGCCAGAGCTGTTGCTGAGGCATCGTGGTCAACATCACGAGTTCGCCGAGCGCATGCACCAGTCCGGCACTAAACGCAGTGGCTGTCTCAAGCCGCAGGCTGCCTGCCAGCGCGCGGGCCACCTTGGCCGTGTTCAGGCTGTAGCGCCAGAACGCTGGCAGCGCGATGCCCGGCACCGATCTGGCAACTCCACTGGTGGCAGCGCTGTGTGCGATCGAGCGCAGATGGATGGGCCCCAACACCGCCAGCGACTGCGCAACGCTGCCGATTCGGCCGGCCAGCCGAAACGGATTGCCGTTGGCGGTGCGCAGCAGTTGTGCGGCGAGTACAGGGTCGGTGCCGATCCAACCGCACAGGCGCTGCAGGTCGGGCTCGGGCTGGCTGGTTTCGTTCACCATCAGCGCCACCACCTTGGGTATGTTCGGCAGCGCCGGCTCGCTTGCGAGCAGATCGGCCAGCGTTCGATGCGCTTCAGTCGTTACAGTCATCTCGGAAAAGAAGGAAGCGGTCTGCCGTAGTTGAACCTTGAAGATTCTAAAAAGCGGCGTGGTCGATCCAGGCTGCAGCCAAGCGACCGAAGCCGCTTTGGTGCGTGCTAATTCACAAGTTGGACAACCGCACGGCACGTCGCTGCCACGCAAGGATTAGAGGATCGGTTCGACAGCGCGCTCAACAGCAACCCAATCATCCAGACGCTCGAACAACGCAACCGATTCGACGTGCGCGGTGTGTGGGAACATGTTGACGACGCCGGCTGCTAGGCAGCGATAGCCGGCTTCGTGCACCAGCAGCCCCGCGTCGCGTGCGAGCGTGGCGGGGTTGCAACTCACATAGACGATTCGCTGCGGCGCCATCCATTCGCCCGTTGAAGACGCGGGGGCCCGGCGCAATTCGACCAACGCCTTCGCCAACGCGAACGCCCCCTCACGCGGCGGATCGATCAGCCATTTGTCGGCGCTGCCAAGCCCTGCGAGATCTTGCGCACTCAATTCGAACAAGTCGCGCACCGCGAATTCGCATACACCCAGCGGCCGGCTCACAGGGGCCGCAGAGGATGCAGCACGGTTTCGCATCACATTCTCTGCGGCCCGCCGCAGCAGCGACGCGCTGCCTTCCAAACCCAGCACCCGTTCGGCGCGGGTGGCCAGTGGCAAGGTGAAGTTGCCGAGTCCGCAAAACCAGTCGATCACCGTCTCCTGCGGCTGCACATCAAGCAGCTGCAATGCGCGTTCAACCAGCACGCGATTGATCTCAGGGTTGACTTGCGTGAAGTCGGTCGGGCCGAACGGCATCATGACGCCGAACGCAGGCAGCGTGTAGGCCAGCTCGGGGGTATCGGGCGCCAGCGGTTTCGCAGTCTCCGGGCCCTTGGACTGCAGCCACCAGCGCACTCGGTGCAAGACGTCCGGCGCGCCGGGCAACTGCTCAGCCCGAAGCAGGTCGCACACCGCATCCTGGTCAGCAATGAATGCCTGCAACCGGCTTAGATCGCCCTCGGACAGTGGCTCCAGATGGCGCAGCACCAGTGCCGTGACGGCAATTGGCGCGTCGCCAGAATCGGAGGCAATCGGGGCACCGCAAGCAAGCTCGATCTGCGGGCAAGTCTCGATCGCATCGAGCGACGCGATCAAGCGCCGCAGTGGCAGCAACATCGCGCTCACATGCGGCGGCAGCACCGGGCAGACGGCCATGTCGGCCACGTAGCGACTCTTGCGCTCGTGAAACCCAACCAGCACTTCGCCCTTCTTGCGCACATGTCGTACCGACAGCCGCGCACGGTATCGGTAGCCCCAGGCCGGCCCCTCGATCGGGCGCAGCATGGTGTCGGGCTGCACTCTGGCCAAGTGCCACAAGTTGTCTTCGAGCACACGCTGCTTGACAGCGACCTGTGCGCCCGGATGCAAGTGCTGCATCTTGCAGCCGCCGCAAGCCCCCGTGTGCAGCCCGAAGTTCGGGCAACTCGGCTTCACCCGGGAAGTCGATTCGCGCTGTATTTTCGTGACGACGCCAAGCTCGTAATTGCTCTTGCTCCGATGGACCTGGGCTTGCACCAATTCGCCGGGCAATGCGCCCTCGATAAACACCGTCTTGCCGTCCGACCGATGCGCCACGCCCTTTGCTTCGATGTCCAGCGACTCAACTTGGAGCCAGTCCGACTGCGTCATGAAGGTCGCATCAATCGCGAGGCACCAGCCGTTTCAGCAAACCGACTGTCATCGCGACTCGGACTTCGCCGATCCGTGGGCAACACTTTCGGTGGCGGCAAGGAAAAAGCCGACCGAAGGCAACGTGGCCTGGGGATAAGCTGGATCACTCCCGCTGTGCGATCACTCGGTCCACCAAGCCGTAGTCTTTGGCTTCGTCGGCCGACATGTAGCGGTCCCGCTCCATGTCGAGCGCGATCTTCTCCACCGGCTGGCCGGTGCGATCGGCGTAGATCTTGTTGAGCTGATGCCGGGTACGAATGATCTCGCGTGCGTGGATCTCAATGTCGGTCGCCTGCCCGCTCGTGCCACCGCTCGGTTGGTGAATCATGATCTTGGAGTTAGGCAGCGCGAAACGTTTGCCTGCCGCGCCTGCCATCAGCAGGAACGAGCCCATGCTGGCGGCCATGCCCATGCATAGCGTCGAAACCGACGGCTTGATGAACTGCATCGTGTCGAAGATCGCAAGCCCTGCGCTAACCGAGCCACCCGGTGAGTTGATGTAGAACGAAATGTCCTTGTCCGGGTTTTCGCTCTCCAGAAACAGCAACTGCGCAACCACCAGATTGGCGGTTTGGTCGTTGACTTCACCGACCAGGAAGACGACCCGCTCCTTCAGCAGACGCGAATAAATGTCGTAGGAGCGCTCGCCGCGTCCGGACTGTTCGACGACCATCGGCACCAAGCCGAGGCCGCGGGTTTCAAGTGCGCTCATTGAAATTCTCCTGAATTAAGGGGGAAATGCTTGACCAGTCTGGCAGTTGGGGGTGCAAACATCCAAGCGCAAGCGTCCCCGTGCAATCACACTGGCGCCGCTCACCTTAGTTCTTGCTCATCAACTCATCGAACGCTAAGGTCTTTTCATTCACTTTGGCTTGACCGAGCACGTAGTCGGTAACGTTGTTCTCGATCACGATCGCCTCAACTTCATTGAGCCGGCTCGGCTCACCGTAATACCAGCGGCGCACGTCTTCCGGCTTTTCGTAGCTGGAAGACAACTCCTCGATGTGCGCACGCACCTGCTCGGGTTTGGCTTGCAACTCGTGCTTGCGCACCAGCTCGGCCACCACCAGACCCAGGCGCACGCGCCGCTCGGCTTGCGACCGGAACGCATCGTCGGGAATTGGCATCTTGTCGGCATCGGCAATACCGCGCTGCTTCAGCTCGGCGCGTGCACCCTCCACCAGTCGGTCGATCTCGGACTTGATGCTGACTTGGGGCAACTCGAGCTGCGACGCGCCCAGCAGCGTCTCCATCACGGCGGACTTGTTGAGAGCGCGCACGCGCTGGCGCACTTCGCGCTCGAGGTTCTTGCGGATGTCCGCACGCAGACCGTCGACGCTGCCATCCGCGATGCCCAACGTCTTGGCCAGCGCGTCGTCAACGTCGGGCAAATGCGCCTGCTCGATCTTCTTGACCGTGACCAGAAAATCAGCCGACTTGCCCGCCACATCCTTGCCGTGATAGTCGGCCGGAAATTCAAGCGGGAACGTGCGGCTTTCATCGAGCTTCATTCCACGCACGGCGTCTTCGAATTCTTTCAGCATCTGGCCTTCGCCAACCATGAACTGAAAGTCCTCGGCCCGGCCGCCTTCAAATGGCTCGCCGTCGATCTTGCCTTCAAAGTCGATCGTGACCCGGTCACCGTCCGCAGCGGCCATATCCTGCGAGCGCTGACTGAACGTGCTGCGCTGTTTGCGCAGGATGTCGACCGTGCGGTCAATTGCCGCGTCATCGACTTCCGCATTCACTTTCTCGATTTCCGAGCCGTTGAGCTCATCAATCGTGACTTCCGGAAACACTTCGAAGATCGCGTCGAACTTGAGCTCGCCTTCACCGGAGCCATCGGTCTCCGTAATGCGCGGCTGGCCAGCGACGCGCAGCTTCGCTTCGTTTGCAGCCGCTTCGAACGCTTCGCCGACGCGGCTGTTCACCACTTCGTATTGCACCGAGCCGCCGTAGCGCTGTGCGACCACGCTGAGAGGCACCTTGCCTGGGCGAAAGCCGTCCATCTTGACGGTGCGCGCCAGCTTCTTGAGCCGCGTCTCGACCTCTGTGCGGATTGCATCCAGCGGCACTGTCAGCGTGATCTTGCGCTCCAACTTGTCGAGGTTTTCTACTGTGGTGGCCATGATGGTTCGAACTGCTCCGGTAATTGGGATCGGTGGGTGTCAACCAAAGAAAAAAAAGAGTGGTGCGCGAGGGGGGACTCGAACCCCCACACCATTGCTGGCGTCAGGACCTAAACCTGGTGCGTCTACCAATTTCGCCACCCGCGCACACGAAACACCGAAAAACTTCTTGAGGGCAAGCGGGCAAGGCAACGCGCGTATCGTTCGCGGCTTTCACCCAAACGGTTGACTGCGCACGCCTCCTCGCCGCTGGCAAAAAAGGGGAACCCTCAAGTCTACCGTGAAGCCGTTGCGCCCCGATGCAGTGTGCCCTCCACGCCCATGTCACCCAGCACGCGGCGCAACCTGGAGCAGCAAAGCGTTGTCAAACCTGCGCGATGCGCAGCAGATTCGTCGTGCCCGCATTGCCGAACGGCATGCCAGCGGAGATCACGATGGTCTGGCCGGGCTTCGCAAATCCCTGCTCGCGCGCGGTTTCGCAAGCCAGTTCGGTCATCTCGTTGACGTCGTCGATCTCGTGGCTTTGCACCGAATGCACGCCCCACGCCAACGCCAACTGACGCGCGGTCGCCAACCGCGGCGTGATGCCGATAATCGACGACTCGGGCCGCTCGCGCGCCATCCGAAGCGCCGAATAGCCCGAGCTGGTGTAGGCCACCGTGCAAGCGACATGCAGCAGGCTCGCGACGCCGCGCATCGCGTAACCGATCGCATCCGCCGCGTCGGGCCGCGGTGTGCTTTTGGTGGCGTCTACCATCTCGCGGTACAAGGGGTCGGATTCGACCTGCACGATGATGTTGTTCATCATCCTCACCGCCTCCACCGGGTACTTTCCCGACGCACTCTCAGCCGACAGCATCACCGCATCGACACCGTCGTAGATCGCCGTGGCGACGTCAGACGCCTCAGCACGGGTGGGCACCGGTGCGGAGATCATGGATTCGAGCATCTGCGTGGCCACGATCACCGGCTTGCCGTGCTTGCGGCAGGCGCGCACGATCCGCTTCTGGATCGCCGGTACCTGCTCGGCTGGCATCTCCACCCCCAGGTCGCCGCGCGCAACCATGATCGAGTCGGCCTCCTTGACGATTTCTTCGAGTACACCGATCGCGGCGGGTTTTTCGAGCTTCGCGCAGATGCCCGCACGGCCTTGAACGATGGCCTTGATCTCGCGGATGTCCTCCGCGCGCTGCACGAAGGAAACCGCAACCCAGTCGATGTCCAGCGTCAGGCCGTACTCCAGATCGCGTCGATCCTTCTGCGTCATCGCGGACAAGGGCAGCACCACGCCGGGCACATTGACACCTTTGCGATCGGACACAGTACCCGCATTCAACGCGGTGGTCTCGGCGAAATCGGGACCGCACGTGTCGACCCGCAGCCGCACCTTGCCATCGTCGACCAACAGCTCGGTACCTACCGTCAGCGCCGCAAAGATCTCGGGGTGCGGCAACGGGACGCGGTTTTGACTGCCAGGGGTGCCCCCGTCCAGATCAAATCGGAATTTGTCGCCGACTGCCAACCGGATCGGGCCGTCTGCGAACGTGCCGACCCGCAGCTTCGGCCCCTGCAGGTCGAGCAGCACCGCAATCGGCCGGCCCAGATCCCGCTCGATCGCGCGTATCGTGTCGAGCCGTGCCTTGTGGTCTTCATGCGTGCCGTGGCTGAAGTTCAAACGAAACACGTCGGCGCCCGCACGGAACAGGGCCTCGATGGTTTCCCGGTCCGCGCTGGCCGGACCCAGGGTCGCGACGATCTTTGCGTTTCTGTTGCGGCGCATTTTTTTCCTAAGCCTCTTCGTTCGCGGATCCGGTGATCAGGATCGCGCGAAAGTCATTCACATTGGTCAGCGTGGGCCCGGTCACCACCGAATCGCCCAACGCCTCGAAAAACCCGTGGCCGTCGTTGTCGGACAGCCGGTCACGTGGTTTCAGGCCCTGGGCCCAGGCACGCTCCAGCGTATCGGGCGCCAGGTAAGCACCTGCGATCTCTTCCTGGCCGTCAACGCCGTCTGTGTCGCCTGCGATGGCATGAACCCCTGCAGCGCCGTTCAGATCAAGTGCGAGCGACAGCATGAATTCAACGTTGCGGCCACCCCGGCCATTGCCGCGCACTGTGACCGTGGTTTCGCCGCCAGAAAGCAGCACGCACGGTGGTTTGAGCGGCTGGCCACGCCGTGAGATCTGCTTGGCAATGGCTGCCATCACCTTGCCTACATCGCGCGCTTCGCCTTCGATGCTGTCGCTGAGGATGTGGGCTGGAATGCCCGCTTCGTGCGCGACCTTTGCAGCGGCTTCCAAGGCAGCTTGCGGCGTGGTGATCATGCGGGTTTCGCTGCCTGCCAAACGTGCATCACCGGGCTTGATCGATTCGCCAGCGCCACTGATCAAGACCTCACGCACCTTGGCGGGCACCTCGATGCCGTAGCGTCTGATGATGCCGAGCGCGTCTTCGCACGTGGTGGGATCGGACACCGTCGGGCCGGAAGCGATGTCGATCGGATCGTCGCCCGGCACGTCGGAGATCAGCAGCGTGATGACCTTGGCGGGATGGCAGGCAGCAGCCAGCCGTCCACCTTTCAACGCCGACAGATGCCTGCGCACGCAGTTCATCTCTGAGATGTTGGCACCGCTCTTAAGCAGCGCCTTGTTGACCGCCTGTTTGTCTTCCAGCGTGAGGCCCGGCGCCGGTGCCGCCAGCAAGGATGAGCCTCCGCCGGAGATCAACGCCAGCACGAGGTCGTCCGGGCTCAGACCCTGCACCAACGCCAGAATGCGCTGGGCGGCTTCGATGCCGGCGGCATCAGGCACCGGGTGCGCGGCTTCGACGATTTCGATGCGTTCACACGGCACGCCGTAGCCGTAGCGGGTGACGACAAGACCTTCGAGAGGCCCTGACCAGTGGTCTTCCACCACACGTGCCATCGCGGCCGACGCCTTGCCCGCGCCAATCACGATCAATCGGCCTTTGGGCGGCGCCGGCAGATGCGCGGGCAGACACAACGCCGGCTGTGCAGCAGCGATCGCCGCATCGAACATGCGGCACAGCAAGTCTTTGGGATCGGTCATATTCGACACGGGGGAAACCGGCCAGGTACCCTCACCTCCTGGACATTCACTTCGGTACCGCTGCACCGATCTCGTGGTTCGACAGCTTCTCCAGCGCACGCACCATGCCCGAATGGTCCCAGGCCGCACCGCCGTGGCCGGTGCAGGCGTTGAACAATTCCTGGCAGGTGGCGGTATTCGGCAACGCCAGGCCAAGCTGACGCGCCGATGACAGCGCCAGGTTCAAGTCCTTTTGATGCAGCGCGATGCGGAAGCCCGGATCGAAGGTGCGCTTGATCATGCGTTCGCCGTGCACCTCCAGGATGCGCGAGGTGGCCAGACCACCCATCAACGCCTGCCGCACCTTGGCCGGATCGGCGCCGGCTCGGCTTGCAAACAGCAACCCTTCAGACACCGCGCCAATCGTCAACGCCACCACGATCTGATTCGCCACCTTGCAGGTCTGACCGTCTCCGTTGCCACCCACCAGCGTGATGTTCTTGCCCATCAGTTCGAACACCGGCTTGACCTTATCGAACGTGGCCTGGCTGGCACCGCACATGACCGACAGGCTCGCGCCCTTCGCACCGACTTCGCCGCCAGACACCGGTGCGTCCACATACTCGCAGCCGAGGTCATTGATTTTCTTTGCGAACGCTTTGGTCTCAACCGGGGAGATCGAACTCATGTCGACCACCGTCTTGCCCTTGGACAGCCCTTCGGCCACCCCGCCTTCACCGAACAGCACCAATTCGACGTCTGGCGTGTCCGGCACCATCGTGATGATCAGGTCGGCCTGCTGCGCCACTTCCTTGGCGGTCTTGCACTCCTTACCGCCGGCATCAAGCAGTTCCTTCGGCACCTTGCTTCGGGTATTCAGATACAGCTCATGGCCGCCCTTGATCAGGTGGCCCGCCATCGGCATGCCCATGATGCCGAGGCCGATAAATCCAATCTTCATGAAGCGTCTTCCTTATTTTTGATTCGTTACGTGTCTTGGGGTTCAGGTCCGCATCCAGCCCAGGCCGTCACTGGTCTTGCCGGCGGGCTTGTATTCGCCGCTGACCCAGCCGTCATAACCAAGCTGGTCGATGAACTTGAACAGGAACGGATAGTTGATCTCACCAGTACCGGGTTCGTTACGTCCCGGGTTGTCGGCGATCTGGATGTGGCCGATCTTGGCGAAGTGTTTTTTCATCGTCGCGGCCAGTTCACCCTCCATGCGCTGCATGTGATAGATGTCGTACTGCACGGACAGGTTGTCTGAGCCCACCGCATCGATCAGGTCCAGCGCCTGCTGCGTGTGGTTTAGATAAAAGCCGGGCATGTCATAGGTGTTGATCGGCTCCATCACCAGCATGATCCCGGCATCCTTCAACTTCGGCGCGGCGAATTTCAGGTTGCTGATGAAGGTTTCGCGCAGCTTGTCTGCGTCCGCGTTCTTCGGAGCTATACCGGCCAGCACATTGACCTTCTTGCAACCCAGCGCGGTTGCGTAGTCGATGGCCTTGCCGACGCTCTCTTGAAACTCGCCGACTCGATCAGGCAACACCGCAATACCGCGCTCACCTGCTGCCCAGTCACCCGCCGGCAGGTTGTGCAGCACCTGCGTCAAGTTGTTTTTCTTCAGCTGGTCGACCAGTTGCTGCTTCTCGTACGGGTACGGAAACAGGTACTCCACACCCTTGAAGCCGTCTCTGGCGGCAGCATCGAAGCGATCGAGAAAGTCGACCTCGTTGTAGAGCATCGTGAGGTTGGCAGCAAACTTCGGCATTGATCAGGCTCCTTGTATGGTCGTCATGCGATGTGCATCAGATCGAATGCTACTAGTCCAGCAAGCCGACGGCCGTGGGTGCGTCCTGCTTGCCGGTTGCCAGTTCCTCGAACTCCACCACATTGTCGATCTCGGTGCCCATCGAAATGTTGGTCACGCGCTCCAGCATGATCTCGATCACCACCGGTACGGAGAACTCGGCCATCCAGGCTTCGGCCTGCTTGATGGCCGGTGCAATCTCTTCCTGCTTGTGCACACGGATCGCCTTGCAGCCCAGGCCCTGCACCACCGCGATGTGATCGACACCGTAGCCGTTCGTCTCGGCGTTGATGTTCTCGAAGCCGAGCTGCACGCAGTAGTCCATGCTGAAGCCGCGCTGGCTCTGGCGGATCAGGCCGAGGTAGCTGTTGTTCACCACAATGTGGATGTAGGGCAGCTTGAACTGCGCGCCGACCGCCAGCTCTTCGATCATGAACTGGAAGTCGTAGTCGCCGGACAACGCGACGATCTTGCGGGTTGGGTCCGCCACGCGCACGCCGAGCGCCGCAGGAATCGTCCAGCCGAGCGGGCCGGCCTGGCCGCAGTTGATCCAGCGGCGCGGCTTGTAGACGTGCAGGAACTGCGCGCCGGCGATCTGCGACAGCCCGATCGTCGAGATGTAGGTTGTATCGCGGTCGAACGCATTGTTCATGCATTGGTAAACGCGCTGCGGCTTCATCGGCTCGTTGTCGTAGTTGGTCTTGCGCAGCAGCGTCCTCTTACGCTCACGGCATTGCGCGACCCATTCGCTACGGTCTTTCAACTTGCCGGCCTTGTTCATCTCGCGTGCGACTTCGACGAACAGCTCGAGCGCCGCTTTGGCATCCGACACGATGCCCAGATCGGGTGAGAACACGCGGCCGATCTGCGTCGGCTCGATGTCGATGTGCACGAACTTGCGGCCCTTGCAATAAACCTCCGTCGAGCCGGTATGCCGGTTCGCCCAGCGGTTGCCGATGCCGAGCACGAAGTCGGCCTCGAGCATCGTCGCGTTGCCGTAGCGGTGCGAGGTCTGCAGGCCGCACATGCCGGCCATCAGCTTGTGGTCATCGGGGATCGTGCCCCAGCCCATCAGGGTCGGGATCACCGGCACGTTGGTCAACTCGGCGAACTCGACCAGCAGATCGGATGCATCCGCATTGATGATGCCGCCGCCCGCGACGATCAACGGCCGCTCGGCGGCCTGCAGCATCTCGATCGCTTTCTCGATCTGGTGCCGATGCGCTTTCGGCTTGTAGACCGGCAGCGGCTCATAGGTATCGATGTCGAACTCGATCTCGGCCATCTGCACGTCGAACGGCAGGTCGATCAGCACCGGGCCCGGTCGGCCCGAACGCATCAGGTGAAACGCCTGCTGAAAGGCTCTCGGCACCTGCGCCGGCTCACGCACCGTGACGCTCCACTTGGTCACGGGCTTGCTGATCGATTCGATATCGACCGCCTGGAAATCTTCCTTGTAGAGCCGTGCGCGCGGCGCCTGGCCGGTGATGCAAAGGATCGGGATCGAATCGGCCTGCGCCGAATAAAGGCCGGTGATCATGTCGGTGCCGGCCGGGCCGGACGTGCCGATGCAAACCCCGATGTTGCCGGCCTTGGCTCGCGTGTAGCCCTCGGCCATGTGCGATGCACCTTCCACGTGCCGCGCCAGCACATGCGCGATCGTGCCGCGTTCGCGCAGCGCCGAGTACAGCGGATTGATGGCTGCGCCCGGCACGCCGAACGCCTGGCTCACGCCCTCTTTTTCCATTACGCGCACGGCCGCTTCGATCGCCTTCATCTTGGTCATGGGAATTGCCTTTTGATTGTGAGAGTCTGAACGGACCGGAGCCGAGCCTGTCGACGTTCCTGCCGGCCATTCCACGCTGAACTGCTGCGGTGCCGGATGTAAATGATTCTAGAAATCGCTGCAGCGCAACGCAATGCATGGCGCTGCATACAATCTATTCCGCCAGCGAATAGATCGGCTGGTCCACCCCTTTCTACTTCTCCTAAATTGCCACGTCACCCATGGACCGATTGACCGGCCTGCAAATCTTCGTGCGCGTGGCCGAAACTGGCAGCTTCTCCAAAGCGGCGCGTGAATTCGGCCTGACGCAGCCTACCGCGACCAAGCACATCGCGGCGCTTGAATCGCGCTTCGGCGTGCGGCTGCTCAATCGCAACTCACGCGCCGTGAGCCTGACCGAAGCCGGCGCTGCCTATCACGAGAAATGCAAGGCCGTGCTGCGCCAGTTTGATGAAGCGGAAAGCTTCGAAGGCGTGCGCCAGGCCGAACTGACCGGGTCGCTGCGCCTGGGCACCAGCTTGACGTTCGGCCGCCAGGTGATGGCGCCGCTGATGATTGAGTTCATGACTGCGCATCCCAAGCTCAAGGTCGACCTCGACCACGACGACCGCTATGTCGATCTGGTTGCATGCGGCGTCGACATTGCGATCCGGCTCGGGCCGCTGGCCGACTCCACATTGGGCGGCCGCTATCTTGGCGCGAATCCGTGGGCGATGGTGGCCGCACCTGCCTACCTGCGGCGCCGCGGCACGCCGCGCACACCGGCCGAACTGGCGCAGCACGACAGCCTCGTCTACAGCACCGCGCAGGCCGATGCGTCCTGGCGGCTGCGTGCGCCGTCCGGCAAACCCGTATCGGTCGCGCTGGCGGCGCGGCTGCGCTCGAACAACTTGAGCACCTTGCTCGAAGCGGCACGTGCCGGCATGGGACTGGCCGTGCTGCCGCATTACGTCGCCGCAGCGGCCATTGCAGCCGGTGAGCTGCGTATCGTGCTGCCCGATCACGGCCTGCCCGAGCAGGAAATTCACGCGATCTTTCCGTCGCCGAAGTTGGTGCCGGCCAAGGTCACCACGTTGATCGCTTTCATGCAGCAGCGCTTCGGCCCGAACTGGTGGCTGGGCCGTGGTGGCAGCGCAGTTGCCAAAGGCGGTGAGGCGCGAAGCCCACGCACCGCGGCACACGCGCCAGCACGTCGAGGCAGCGCATGAACAACGCCGACAGCACAGCGGCACGCTCCGATACACCTGCGCCGATCGACCATTACGAGAACTTCCCTGTGGCCTCCTGGCTTTGCCCGCCGCGGCTGCGCTCACCGACCGCTGCGATCTATCACTTTGCGCGCACAGCCGATGATCTGGCTGATGAAGGCGACGCAACAGCGCAGCAGCGGCTGGACGACCTGGCCGCCTATCGCGCCGATCTCGCAGCGATCACCGACGGTCAGACGCCATCACCACGCTGGCGCCATGTGTTCGAGCCGGTGGCCGCAGCCGTGCGCACATTTGCACTGCCGATCAAGCCGCTGACCGACCTGCTCAGCGCGTTCGAGCAAGACGTCCGATTCACTAGCTACGGCACGCACTATGCGGACCGGACGGAGTTGCTCGACTACTGCAGCCGCTCGGCTGCCCCTGTCGGCCGGCTGCTGCTGCACTTGTACGACGTGCATGACCCGGCCAGCCTGCGCCTGAGTGACGATGTTTGCAATGCACTGCAATTGATCAATTTCTGGCAGGACCTGTCGCTCGACATCCCGCGCAGCCGCCACTATCTGCCGCTGGCCGACTGCGCGCGCTTCGGTGTCACGCAGGCCGACCTGCACGCCCGGCAGCAGACGCAGAATGTATCGAAATTGATAGCTGAAGAGGCAAGCTGGGCGAGCGCCCTAATGCTGAATGGCTCAAAAATAGTGCACCAAGTGCCAGGCCGCGGCGGGTGGGAGCTACGCGCCGTCGTGCAAGGCGGCCTGGCCATCTTGGACAAGATCGCTCAGATGAACTTCCAGACAATGAAAGCCCGGCCGACGGTTGGCAAGCGGGATGCACCCATGATCGTGTGGCGCAGCCTGTGGATGTGACAATTCACCATGGTGCCCAAGTCCACATCCTTCACTTCCTTGCCTGCCGCGCGCTGCCGACCGGATTTGCCCCGACAGGCGCTGCCAAGCCGCAGTGCCCAGGCTGCAGGCGCCGCCCTCGGCAGACGGGCTGTCGAAAGCCAAGCGGCCGCGCCCGAATGCGCCTTGGGCAAGAACGGCTCGCCATGACGCCTGAGACGTACGTCCAGCAAAAGGCAGCTGCGGCAGGCAGCAGCTTCTACTACGCGTTCCTGTTCCTGCCCAAGCCCCGGCGCGCCGCCATCACCGCGTTCTATGCGTTCTGCCGCGAAGTCGACGACGTGGTCGATGAAGTGCATGACCCGCAGATCGCCCGCACCAAGCTTGCCTGGTGGCGCACTGAAGTGGCCAGCGCCTTCGCTGGCAACCCGAGCCATCCCGTGATGCGCGCGCTGATGCCGTTGGCTGCCGATTACCAGATCGAACAGCGTCACCTGCTGGCCGTGATCGAAGGCTGCGAGATGGACCTGCAACAAACGCGCTATCTGGACTTCACCGCGCTGCAGCGCTATTGCCACTTGGTTGCAGGCATCGTGGGCGAAGTCGCTGCGCGCATCTTCGGCCAGAGCGTGCCGGACACCACCGACTATGCGCACCGCATGGGCCAGGCGTTCCAGCTCACCAACATCATCCGAGACGTCGGCGAAGACGCGCGCCGTGGTCGCATCTATTTGCCGGTGGCCGACCTGCAGCGGTTTGAAGTGAAGGCCAACGAGATTCTGAAGCGCGAGTATTCGGACCGTTTCGTGGCGCTGATGAAGTTCGAGGCCGAGCGTGCGCATGCGCTGTATCGTGAAGCGCTCGCCATGCTGCCGGCCGCCGACCGCCGCACGCAAAAACCCGGGCTCATGATGGCGCGCATCTACCGCACCTTGCTCGAAGAAATCGAGCGCGATGGTTTTCACGTATTGAACCAACGCATCGCGCTAACGCCGCTGCGCAAATTCTGGCTGGCCTGGCAGGTGCAGGCGCTGGGGCGCGTGTGAGCGCCCTGCTCAGTATCAGGACGCGCTTGCGTGTGTGTCGCTCGGTAGCGCATCGGGCTTGAACGTCGCCATCATTGGCGCTGGCTGGGCCGGGCTTGCAGCGGCGGTCGAGGCAACACGCGCCGGTCACGTAGTCACGCTAATGGAGGCCGCGCGTACCTCCGGCGGTCGCGCGCGCTCGTTGCCGACCAAGCTACCCGACGGGCGCGAAGTGCTGCTGGACAACGGCCAGCACGTCCTGATCGGCGCCTATTGCGAAACGCTGTCTCTGATGCAGCACGTTGGTGTTGATCTGCGGGACGCGCTGCTGGAAGTGCCGCTGTCGCTGCGTCACCCGGATGGTTCCGGCCTGAAGTTGCCCCGGCTGCCGACGCCGCTGGATGCCGCGGTCGGCATCGCACGGGCGCGGGGCTGGAACTGGCGCGACAAGCTCTCATTGATACGCACCGCGCAGCGCTGGCAACGCGCACGCTTTTCATGCACAGCACCGGCCACCGTCGCTGACCTCTGCGCGACCTTGACCATCACCGTGCGGCGGGAGCTGATCGAACCGCTGTGCGTATCGGCTTTGAACACCCCGATCGAACGCGCGAGCGGCCAGGTATTCCTGCGCGTGCTGCGTGATTCGCTGTTCGGCCGTGGTCATGCGGGTTTTGCGCCGGCGGCGCTGCTGCTGCCGAAGGTCGATCTGGGACGTTGCTTTCCGGATGCTGCCGTCGACTGGCTGCGCGCCCACGGCGCAGACGTTCGGTTCGGCCAACGCGTGCAGGCGTTGGCACGCGATCCGGCGGGTGGCTGGCGTGTGGATCAACAACGATTCGACCAGGTGCTGCTGGCCACCGCGCCGTGGGATGCCGCTCGCCTGGTCGAGAGCGCCATTCAATCGGGCACGGACGATGAGGCTGGGATGCGCGAGTGGCTTGAGCTTGCGCAGGCCCTGCGCTTTGAAGCGATTGCCACGGTCTACGCGATGAGCGCAGCCAGCGCACGTCTGGCCGAGCCGATGCTGAGCCTGCCCGGTGATGCCGCGTTTCCCGCACAGTTCGTGTTCGATCGTGCGCAACTCGGCGGGCCGGCTGGCCTGCTGGCCTTCGTCGTCAGTGCGAGCACGCTGGAGCGCGTTCTACTGGAAGCCGCAGTGCTCGCGCAAGCGCGTGCGCAACTTGGCCGCGGCGACCTGCGTGTGCTGCGCACGGTGGTTGAAAAACGCGCCACGTTCGCTTGTACGCCGGGCCTCCAGCGACCTGCCCAGCGCATTGCATCCGGGCTGCTGGCCTGTGGCGACTATGTGGCAGGCCCGTATCCAGCGACGATCGAAGGCTCGGTGCGTAGTGGGCTGTCTGCGGTCGGCCGGTGGTAGCGGCAGCGGCAGCTTGCAAGGACTTGGCACACGCATTGCCGACCTCGCAACGCAACGACGTGTCAGCTTATCTACCTCATGGTCGCATGACTGGGCGGACATCGACAACGAACTCTGCAGCACGCGGCACCGCCCAGTCCACCGTGATCTCCAGTACGTTATCCAGCCGGCCGCGCAGGCGGCGCCATTCATCGTAGGACCGATCTGCGACGCGCGTGAACGTGGACAGCCCACGACGTGCGGGCTTGCGGATGGTGGCGCCTGAATTGATCGCGCTGAATGCGAGCGTGTCAAGATGGGCCTGTGCAAGCCGCTCGGCGTCGAACACAAGCACCTCGCGCGGCTGGCCGCGCGCTGCCCTAGCTGACACCAGGCGCTCCAGCCCTCGCTCATCCGCCCAGAAAAATACGCGGCCGTTGAGCAGGTGCAGCCAGTCGCCTGGCGTCAGATTGTCGTCCAGACACTTCGCAAGCGCGGCCTCGGACAGCGGAATGTTGTCGTTGATGGTGATCATGCCCTGCTCGGCATGTTCAATCAAGACGCTCGCGGGGCGGCGGTGTCGGGTCAGCCGCTCGACGTCTGGTGCAGCCATCCCGAACCTTTTGAGCGCTGCACGGGTCGAGAGCAGGCCGTGGCGTTCGATCGACTGCATCGCCCTAGGTCGGGTCACATGATAAGCTCTCCCCGACAAGTTATTTTCCCTAAAAGGCGAATTTGTACGTCGATCCGAAATGGTCCAGGATATGCCCGACATCGGCTTCAAGGACTTGGGCGGTTCTGCATTTGGCAGCCATCCAGGTGTGCTTGATTTTGT
>JBBPYC010000008.1:0-10335 GCA_038200275.1 Burkholderiales bacterium | reverse complement strand
TGCGATTCATGCTCGCTGCGGTGCTCGAACACCATCCTCACAGCTCGTTCTCGAACCTCGGGTGAATACTTCTTTGGACTCGTTGTCATGGCTCCATCTTCTCAAGAGTTGGAGCCTCCAGAATTCCCGGGGCGGTTCACCCGTCAGCAAGACCAGCATGCCGAACACGATGCGCAACGCAACGACCCAGCGTGCCAAGCCGGGCTCAGCGCTTTGTGATGGTCACATTGCGCATTGCCGCGTCAACATGCGAAGGCAACGGCCCGGCGATGCATACAACGCGGCGGCGGTCAGTCCTTGCGCTGCAACACCGCCATCGTAATGCGCGAGACACACGTCAGCTCGCCCGCGTCGTTCGTCATCTCGATCTGCCAGACCTGCGTGCTGCGCCCGACATGCACCGGCCGCGTGATGCCGGTGACCCAGCCCGAGGTGGCGCCGCGCAGGTGATTCGCGTTGATGTCCAGACCCACCACACGGGTGCCCACTGGCGCTGCATACGCCGCGCCGCACGAACCCAGCGTTTCCGCCAGCACCACCGACACGCCGCCGTGCAAAAGCCCATACGGCTGGCAGGTGCGTTTGTCGACTGGCACCCGACCGCGGATGAAATCGTCGCCAACTTCCAAAAACTCGATCCCAAGCCGCTCCACCGCCGTATCGACATGGTTGCCGATCAGTCTTTCGATCGAGATGTCTTGCTTCCAGATGCGCATGTCGCGGTTCCTTATGGGTGTGCGCCGGCTCAGTCATCAGTCATTTGATCGGTCGATCAAATGAACGCAGCGGGGGCCAGCAAAGGCGACTCACTATAGCCATCTGGGTGCATGGCCGCAGTGCCGATTGCCGCTGGGGTCAACGCGGCCGGCATCAAGATTGCAGGGCGTTTTGATCACAGCTCGGGTGTCGCCGGACTTACCATGTTGGCTCAAACCGCAGCTTCAAAAAATTTGTCAGTCCCAGGAGATCTCACATGGACATTACGCACTTCACCCCACGCGTCCGCCTGCAGAGCAGCATTCGGATCGTGCTGGCCTCGGGTTTGATGCTCGGCGTGACGCTCGGCGCGTTCGCGCAAGCCGCACCGCCGGGACCGACGCCCTTCGAGGCACCGGTCGGCCCGCCGCCAGTCACGAGCAGCACGGCCAACGGCCAACTCGGTGCTGCACCGGTCGCGCCCCGGTCCGGCGACTTGACGCCGCCCGCACCCATCGACGCCAGCGCCGCACGCGCTGCTGCGGCGCGGGGGGAGCGGCCGTTGCCCAAATCGGTCGAGCAACAAATGCAGCCTCGCGGCGCCGATCGGCAAGACCGAACCGACAGCAACGCTAGCCCGGCGATCAGCCCGGCCGGCGCTGGGAATTCACCCGCCGGCACGCCGATGCGGTAACTGCAGGCAACGATTGCTGGATACCGATCGCTGCACATTGGCATCGATCGGCCACTTGGCAGCTGAATTTTTTTGGTGCCGGGAGGCGCCACCCCGTCGGAGTCGAAAGATCTCCGATGCAAAACCGCCTCAACCGTTGCTCACAGGAGCTTCGGCTACTTGCGCTTCTTCCGGGCGCGGGACGCCGCTGTTTTTTTGGCTGGCGTTTTCTTTCCCGCTGCTTTCTTAGCGACCGTGGAAGCCGCCTCGGCAGCCCCAGCCATTGCGCTTCTCTTCGCTTTCACGGGGACGGATGTGGGCGTCGGCGCAGCAGCACCCGTGGCCGCTTTGGTCCAGAAGTTCAGCACGCTGCCGATCCCACGCGTGGTGGCCGCCTTGGTCTCGCGCTGGGCGGCTGCTGTGGCTTGGCCACGCGCCCGGCCCATCACCGCATTCGCGCCCGACAGCCACATACTCATGAACGGGTTTTTCTTGGTCCAGGGATTTTTCATGCAGTCGATGGTAGCGGGCTGCGCTTCGTTCGCCTGAATGGCTGCCTACCCGCCCTTCGCGCCCGACTTGCGCACGATCTCACCCCATTTGAGGCCTTCGCTCGCGTTGTATCGCTTGAAGTCTGCTGGGGTCGAGCCGACTGGCTCAGCACCCATGCGGCCATATTGCTCCACCAGCTTCGACGTTTTCAAAGCAGTTGCAGCCGCTGCGTATAGCTTGTCCACAATGGGCTGCGGCGTGTCTTTCGGTGCCCACAGGCCGTACCAGGTGCTGATGTCGTACCCCGGATAGCCGGACTCGGCGATCGTGGGTACATCCGGCAACGCCGGTACGCGCTTGGCGGTGGTAACGGCCAAGGCGCGCAGCTTGCCGGACTGGATAAACGGCATCGCTGAAGGCAGCGAATCGAACATCAGTTGCACCTGCCCGCCGATCAGGTCCACCAAGGCCGGCGAACTGCCTTTGTAAGGCACGTGCTGCATGCCGATGCCCGCAGCCATCTTGAACGATTCACCGGCGAGTTGTTGTGCCGAAGCATTGCCGGCCGATGCAAAGTTCAACGCGCCCGGATTCGCCTTGCCGGCCGCGACAAGGTCCTGCACCGATTGAATCTTCGACCCCGACGGCACCACCAGCACCAGCGGCACCGCAGCCAATTGCGTGATCGGCACAAAGTCGTTCAACGCATCAAACCGCATCTCGGAATAGATGCTCGGGTTGATCACGTGCAGCGACGCGTTGGCCAAAAACGTGTAGCCGTCTGCCGGCGCCCGCGCGACCGTCTCCGCACCCAGCATGCCGCTCGCGCCCGGCTTGTTGTCGACCACGATCGGCTGGCCCAGGGTGTTGCTCATCTCCGCTGCGACCAGCCGCGCGACCAAGTCGGTCGGACCGCCCGGCGGATAAGGCACGACCATTCGGATTGGCTTGTCCGGATATGCGTCGGCTGGTTGGGCGTGGGCGCCGATGGATGTCGCGCAGACAAGCGCGACCGGCAGTCCGATGCGCACGATGGGCATCAGAAGGTTTGCGAATTTCACGATGTCTCTTCTCCTTTTTTGTTCGTATCGACCGCTTGCAGCACCACACCAGCAGCGGCCCATTGCTGGATCGATGCCGCGTCCAGGCCGGCGTCCAGCAACACCTGCACCGAATGTTCGCCAATGCGCGGTGCGGCTGTCACCGGTCGACGAAATGGTGACGCAGGAACGGCCAGATGGCAAATACGGCCGAACCCCGGCTGCGCCAGCGGCCTGAGCATCTGCAGGTGCGTGGCCTGTGGATGTGCCATCACGGCGTCGTAGTCACGCACTGGCGCATGCAGCACGTCGTGCTGCTTCAGATGGTCCATCCAGAATGCGGTCGGTTGTCGGGCAAGCTGTGCGTTGATGTCTGCATGCAGTTCGGTGCGGTGGGCCACACGCGACGCGTTGTCCTTGAAGCGCGCATCGCTCAGCCATTCGGTGCGTTCGAACGCCCGGCAGACGTTGGCGAACTGCTCGTTGTTGAGCGTCACCAACGTAAGTTTTCCGTCCGCCGTGTCGAACACTCCGTTGGGTGCCGACACCGCGCCGGACGGCCTCTTACCGGCCATCTGATGCTCCAGAAAAGCGGTGCCCTGGAACGACGCACACGCTTCGAACAGGCTGACCTCCACGTGGCTGCCCGTGCCCTGCATCGCCCTCTTGTACAACGCAGCCGACACCGCTTGCGCCGCATACAGGCCGGTGGCCGCATCGACCACCAGCATGCCGATGCGCCGCGGCATGCCGTGCTCGTCCTGGTTTGTCACCATCAAGCCGCTGTCGGCCTGCATCACCGAATCGGTCGCTGGCGCATCGCGGTACGGGCCGTCCGGGCCGTACCCGCTGATCGAGACGTACACCAGTTCGGGCCGCTGCGCCGCAAGTGTTTGATAGCCGAGCCCCATGCGCTCCACGATGCCGGGGCGAAAATTCTGCACGATCACATCCGCCTGATCGGCGAGCGTGCGCAGCAACTGTCGGCCCGCATCCTGCCGCGCATCGATCGCCACCGCGCGTTTGCCCGCGTTGTACTGGATCGACAGTGCGCTGTGCTCACCGCGGATCACGCCGATGAAGCGTCCCCAGTCCCCACTCGGTGGCTCCACCTTGATCACATCGGCTCCTTGCTCCGATAAAATCTGTGCACAGTACGGGCCGGCGATGCCCTGGCTGATGTCGAGCACACGCAGGCCGTGGTACGGCAGGGAGGGGTCGGAGGTCATGTCTCAGTTCGATCGTGGGAGAAATTCCATATTAGGACGACCGCGCCATGGCAGACCCAAGGGACGACGAACATGTCCGTTGGGTGCTGCCACCTCCGACAGGTCTGACACTTGCGCTTCGGCGACGGGTCCATCCCGCTTGGCCGCCGTTCGATCAGAGATTTGGCGCCAACGCCCGCTCCACCACCCGCTCATCCCTGCCGCTGCGCCGCGCCAGGTCCTTGGCCTGATCGTCACCGATCTTGCCGACGCTGAAATACGTGCTGTCGGGATGGCTGAAGTAGAAGCCGCTGACGCTGGCAGCGGGCAGCATCGCGAGGCTCTCGGTCAAGGTCATGCCGATCTCATCGCAGCCGAGGAGATCGAACAGCGGGGCTTTCACGCTGTGGTCCGGGCACGCGGGGTAGCCGGGGGCAGGGCGAATGCCTTGGTACTTCTCGGCGATCATCTGGTCAACATTGAGCGACTCGGACGTCGCGTAGCCCCAGAAGTCGGTGCGCACGCGTTGGTGCAGGCATTCGGCGAACGCTTCCGCCAGGCGGTCGGCAATCCCCTTGAACATGATCGATGCGTAGTCGTCGTGCGTGGTCGCAAAAACCGCTTCCCGCTTCTCTGCGCCGATGCCGCTGGTAACGGCAAAAGTGCCGATGTAGTCTTCGGCGATGCCCTTCGGCGCGATGAAGTCGGCCAGGCACCGGCTTGGCCGCAGGACGCCGTCGATCACGTGTTTCTCAGTCTGCTGGCGCAAGCCGTGCCAGGTCATCACCGCATCGCTGCGGGCTTCGTCGGCGTACAGCTCGATGTCATCGTCTTGGACCGTGTTCGCTGGGTACAGCCCGACGACACCGTTCGCCACAAGCCAGCGGCCATCAATGATTTTTTTGAGCATCTGCTGGCCATCTGCGAGCACCTTGCGCGCTTCGCTGCCGACGATCTCGTCGTCGAGGATCTTCGGATACGGGCCGGCCAAGTCCCAAGTCTGGAAGAGCGGGCCCCAGTCGATGTAGCGCGCCAGTTCGGTCAAATCAAAATTCTTGAAGACGCGCCGGCCGATGAAGCGGGGCTTCGGCGGTTGGTAGCCGTGCCAGTCGATCGGCGTTTTGTTCTGGCGCGCTTTGTCGAGTGGCCAGATCGGTGTTTGTTTGCGATTCGCATGTTGCGTGCGCACGCGCTCATAGTCGGCGTTGACTTCGGCGATGTACTTGGCGGCTTGCTCGGACAGCAGGCCCGATGCGGCGCTCACGCTGCGCGACGCATCGGGCACATAGAGCACCGGGCCATCGTAATGCGGCGCGATCTTCACCGCCGTGTGCACGCGCGACGTCGTCGCACCACCGATCATGAGCGGGATGTTTTTTTCGCGGAACCAGTCGTCCTTTTGCATCTCGCCAGCGACATACTGCATCTCTTCTAGGCTCGGCGTGATCAGGCCTGAGAGGCCGACGATGTCCGCGTTTTCTTCTTTCGCCTTGGCCAGGATCTGGTGGCACGGCACCATCACGCCCATGTTGACCACGTCGAAATTGTTGCACTGCAAAACCACCGTCACGATGTTCTTGCCGATGTCGTGCACGTCGCCCTTCACGGTCGCGATTACGATCTTGCCTTTGGTCTTCACGTCCATGCCGGCAGCGGCATGGGCGAGCTTTTCGGCTTCGATGTAGGGCACCAGGTGCGCGACGGCCTGCTTCATCACGCGGGCCGATTTGACGACTTGCGGCAGGAACATCTTGCCCTGGCCGAACAGATCGCCGACGACGTTCATGCCGTCCATCAACGGGCCTTCGATCACGTGCAGCGGCCGGCCACCGTTCTTGACAATGCGCTGATAAACCTCTTCGGTGTCTTCCACGATGAAGTCGGTGATGCCTGCAACCAGCGCATGGCTCAGGCGCTGCGCCACATCAACCGGCGCATCCAGCGTACCGCGCCAAGCGTTCTTTTGTGACTCGTCCTTCGCCGCGCCTTTTGCGTTCTCCGCAATCTCGACCAGCCGTTCGCCCGCATCCGGCCGGCGGTTCAGCACCACGTCCTCAACCCGTTCGCGCAGCTCGGGATCAAGTTCGTCATACACACCGACCATGCCGGCGTTCACGATGCCCATGTCCATGCCGGCTTGAACAGCGTGGTACAGGAACACGGTGTGGATGGCCTCCCGAACCGGGTCATTGCCGCGAAACGAAAAGCTCACGTTGCTGACGCCGCCGGAGACTTTGGCACCGGGCAGATTCGCCTTGATCCAGCGCGTGGCTTCGATGAATTCGACCGCGTAGTTGTTGTGTTCCTCGATGCCCGTGGCGATCGCGAAAATGTTCGGGTCGAAGATGATGTCTTCGGGTGGGAACCCTACTTCGTCCACCAAAAGCCGGTACGCCCGTTCGCAGATTGTGATCTTGCGCTGGTAGGTGTCGGCCTGGCCTTGTTCATCGAACGCCATCACCACGGCGGCTGCGCCATAGCGCCTGACCAGCGTTGCCTGGCGCCGGAATGCGTCCTCGCCTTCTTTCATCGAAATCGAGTTGACGATGGGTTTGCCCTGGATGCAACGCAAGCCCGCTTCGATCACCGACCACTTCGATGAATCGACCATGATCGGCACGCGCGCAATGTCGGGCTCGCCGGCGATCAGGTTCAGAAACCGCACCATGGCGACTTCGCTGTCGAGCATCGCCTCGTCCATGTTGATGTCGATGACTTGCGCACCGTTTTCGACCTGTTGGCGCGCGACCGACAACGCCTGTTCGTAGTCGCCGGCCAAGATCATTCGCGCGAACACTTTGGAACCAGTGACGTTGGTGCGCTCGCCGATGTTGACAAACAGGCTGCTGGTGCCGATCGACACCGGTTCCAGACCGGACAGCTTCAGCGGCGGCGGTTCAACTTGGGGGGTAGCAACGGGAGAGGACATACGACGCACCTGGGAATTCATCAAGAAACCGATCAGGCGAGCGTCGTTGCGAAGGTAATGCGGCGCCGCAGCGGATGCGGGCCTTCCCAAGCCTGACTGGGCTTGAACACGAACCGTGTTCAAGCACGCTGCAACGCTCCTTGGGAATCAAGCGATTTTACCGGCGGAGTCTTTCCGATCCTGACAACGACTCATTCTGAAAAAAATTGCGCTTGACCGCTACTGATTGCTGCATTTCTAGCTACCTAATCAATAACAAACGACAAGGCGACCTAGCCTGCCACCAGCAACCCCAGCGCATGCAGCCCCAGCCCCGCCAGCCCGCCGACGATGGTGCCGTTGATGCGGATGAACTGCAGGTCCTTGCCGATCTCCAGCTCCACGCGGCGCGACAGGTCATCGGCGTCCCAGCGCTGCACCACGTCCACGATCAACGCGGACAACTGATGCCGCCAGCGCAGCACCACTTCGCGCGCCAACGCGATCCAGGCGTCGTTGATTTTTTGCTGCACGGCTGTGTCGCCTTCCAGTTCGCGGCCCATGAACACCAGCGCATCGGCCAGCGCACTTTGCAGCGCCGATTCATCGCCCTTGGCCAGATCGGTTTCGATGCGCGCGCGCAAATCGGCCCAGACCACGCGGTAATAGCGCTCTGCGCGCAGGTGCTGGATCAGATCGGCCAGCATCGCGCGGCCCAGTTCGCGGTACTCGGGCGACGCCTTCAGCTCCTCGATGAAGCGCTGCAAGGACTCGTCAAACTGCGCGCGCAGCTCGTGATCGGGCGACTGCGCCACGTCATGGATCAACTGCACCGCGGCCTTCACCAGTCGGTTCACCACGTACTTGTCGACCAGCTTCGGCGTGTAGGGCGATGCATCGCTGAACTTGATGCGGATCAGCGCTTCATTGCGCGTGAGCCAGTGGTCCAGTGCTGCGATTGATCGGTCCAGCAGCGCTTGATGCCGGCCGCCCGCAGTCAGCAGCTCGAGCACGCTGGCCGACAACCGCGCCACGTCGAGCCGCTGCAGCTGCGGCGTGAAAACCCGCTCCACGAACGCGCCCAAATCTTGATCCTGCGTGGCATTCAGCAACGACGGCACAAATTCGACCGAACGCCGCGCCACGCCCGCGCTGTTGCCGGGTTCGGCCAACCAGCGCGCCAAAGCCAGCGCCGCGTTGTGCTGCGATAGCCGCGCCACCACGTTGTCGGGCGTTAAAAAATTAGTCTCCACAAAGTCACCCAGCCCGCGGCCGATGTCGTCCTTGCGTGCCGCGATGATCGCGCTGTGCGGCAGCTTCAGGCCCAGCGGCCGGCCGAACAGCGCGGCCACCGCATACCAGTCAGCCAGTGCGCCGATCGCCGCCGCTTCGGCAAACGCACGCACCCAATGCAGCCACGGATGGCGCGGCGTGAGCCATGCGGACAGCAGCAACAAAGCGACCATGGCGACCAGCAGCGCGGTCGCCAGCCACTTCACGCGCCGCAGCCGGATCAGCTTGGCGGCGCCGCGTTCGCTGCTGGTTTGGCCGAAGGCGGGCCCCGCAGCGACGGCGCCGGTCGGATCGGAAGAAGTTGGCATCGGTTGGCAGAGAAGAATGCAGGACGCTGGATCATTGCCCATCATTGCCTGCAGTGGGCAGGATCAAGCCAAGGCGTCAGCGGCAGTGGCTTGCAGCAGCGGGCATCGTATTTGGCAAAATGCACCTGCTGGCCGGCTTTGACGCGGAACGCTTCGAAGTCAGCCGTGCAGTTGCAGCGCAGCCGAAAATCGGCCGCATGCAGCTTGTTTTCGTTCAAACCGCGAGGCCCATGCCATGAAATTCACCTCACTTGCTGTGGTCGCATCGACCGCACTTGTTTTCACCTGCAGCGCCGCGCTGGCAGACAAGCCACCAACCGACATCAAGAAGCTGTCGGAAATCGTGATCATGCTGGAGAAAGCCGGCTTCGACCCGATCTCGGAAATTGACTTCGACGATGGCCACTGGGAAGTCGACGCTTACCGCAATGGTGAAAAGCGCGAAGTCCATGTCGATCCGAAAACCGGCGAGATCACGAAAGACAAGAAAGACGATTGATCCGGGCATCCGGTAGTCACGTCCAGGGCGCCCATACGGCGCCCTTTTTTTGTCTGTCGCGGCTCCAGCAGGAATACGCATCGACGGCCTGCGCCGGATGCGAATGAGATCGATTATCATTATCGATCGCATAACGCAAAGCCGCCCTCTGCGCGACAACCCAAGATGATTCGTCATTCGCCCCCGCCTTGCTCGCTTTCACGCCTGCGGCTCATGTTGCCGTGGCTTTTGCGCAGCATTGCGCCGATCGTGGCGTCGAACAGGCTGCCACCGCTGGCACTCGGCGGCATCGTTCTGGCAACCATGCTCAGCGCCTGCGGCGGGGGCGGCTCGGACGGCAGCGTGCCGGTCACGGGTGCGCCGGTCCTGTCCGGCTCGGGCGACGCCGCGCCAACCGTGTTCTTGCTCGGCAAGAAGCTGTTCAACGATCCCTCCCTGTCGTCATCCGGCAAGCTCGCCTGCGCAAGTTGCCATGCGGCGTCCGAAGGTCATGCATCGCCATTTTCTACACCGGTCGCCATGGGCGGACTCGGCCTCGACAAGCCCGGGACGCGGCTTGCGCCGACCCTGCGTTACCTGCGCTACAACAGCGCATTCCACTTCGATGAGGAAGGCACGCCGGTCGGCGGCTTCGACTGGGACGGTCGCGCCAAGACGTTTGCTGCGCAGGCCGAACGTCCCCTGCTGTCCGACAACGAGATGGGCAACGACAGCCACGCTAACGTGGTCGCCAAGCTCAGACGCTCGCCCTACGCCGATGATTTCAAGAAGGTCTTCGGCAGCGATGTCTATGCAGATGCAGAACTGACGTTCGAGCGCCTCGCGTTCGCACTGCAGAGCTACCAACTCGACAACCCCGACTTCGCGCCGTTCACATCCAAATTCGACTACGTGACCGCCGGCAAAGCCGCGTTCACGCCGGAAGAGCAACGTGGCCTGGCCTGGTTCAATCGGGTCGACAAAGGCAACTGCGCAGCCTGCCACACCAGCAGCAAACCCGCGAACGCGCCGGGTGCGCTGTTCACCGATTTCACGTTCGACAACCTCGGCGTGCCGCGTAACCTGGAGATCGCGGCGAACCGCGATCCGGCGTACTTCGACCTCGGCCTGTGCGGACCGAGCCGCACCGATCTGAAAGACAAGCAGGACCTGTGCGGCGCTTTCAAGGTGCCCACGCTGCGCAATGTGGCGTTGCGCAAGCGTTTCTTCCACAACGGC
>JBBPYC010000007.1:0-63920 GCA_038200275.1 Burkholderiales bacterium | reverse complement strand
TTGCCCGCAGTCCGTTGCGAGCGGGCGAGAAGCTGGAGCTTCGCATCAAACAACAACTGCATGACGTGCAGAAGAATCGTCACCTTGTTCGATCATTCTTCGGCACGCCTTCTGTCGCCTATATTTCGGACTGCTGAGTAATTACCGGCACTCACCCGCGCCTGTAGATGGTGGGCCCCGACGGCAAAGTGCATGGGTTCCAGAACCTCTTCGTCAGCGACGGCAGTGTGCTGCCGCGTGTCAGCTGCGTGAACCCCGCGCCGACGATCCACGCCGCGTGGAGCGCGCGCCTCGGGCGCGTGTAGACGTGGCGGCGTAGGCCCGGGACCGCGGTCCCGGGCCGCATGACAGTCCTGCTTGATTGGGCACTGCGGCGGTATATCGCTTGCCAAATCCTGTTGTCATCCGAAGTCCGTACACTTCGCGCCTTCGCCCTTGTCGCCAACGCCGTCCCTGGGAGGACCGCCATGAAATTCCGCTTTCCGATCGTCATCATCGACGAAGATTTCCGCTCCGAGAACACCTCCGGCCTCGGCATCCGCGCGCTTGCCACTGCAATTGAGGCCGAGGGGTGGGAGGTGCTAGGCGCCACCAGCTACGGTGACTTGTCGCAGTTCGCGCAGCAGCAAAGCCGCGCCAGTGCGTTCATCCTGTCGGTCGATGACGAAGAGTTCTCGGCCGGCCCGGACCTCGACCCGGTGGTGGTAAACCTGCGCAATTTCATCGACGAAGTGCGCCGCAAGAACGCCGACGTGCCAATCTACATATACGGTGAAACAAAAACCTCGCGCCACATGCCGAACGACGTGCTGCGCGAGCTGCACGGCTTCATCCACATGTTCGAGGACACGCCCGAGTTCGTCGCGCGGCATATCATCCGGGAAGCTAAAAGCTACCTCGAAGGCATTCAGCCGCCGTTCTTCAAGGCACTGCTCGACTATGCAGAGGACGGCTCGTATTCATGGCACTGCCCAGGCCATTCCGGTGGGGTTGCGTTTCTGAAGAGCCCGATCGGCCAGATGTTCCACCAGTTCTTCGGTGAGAACATGCTGCGCGCCGACGTCTGCAATGCGGTGGAGGAACTGGGCCAGTTGCTGGACCACGACGGCGCGATCGGCGAGAGCGAACGCAACGCGGCGCGCATCTTCAACGCCGACCATTGCTATTTCGTGACGAACGGCACCAGCACCAGCAACAAGATGGTGTGGCACCACACGGTGGCGGCCGGCGACGTGGTGGTGGTCGACCGCAACTGCCACAAGTCGATCCTGCACAGCATCATCATGACGGGCGCGATCCCGGTGTTCATGAAGCCCACGCGCAACCATTTCGGCATCATCGGGCCGATTCCGAAGTCGGAGTTCGAACCGGAATCGATCAAAGCCAAGATTCGCGCGAACCCACTGCTGAAACACATCGATCCCGAGACGGTGAAGCCGCGGATCATGAGCCTGACGCAGTCGACCTACGACGGCGTTCTCTACAACACAGAGACCATCAAGGGTATGCTCGACGGGTATGTGGAAGCTTTGCATTTCGACGAAGCCTGGTTGCCGCATGCAGCGTTTCACCCGTTCTACGGGGCCTATCACGCAATGGGCAAAAAGCGCGCACGCCCCATTCATTCCCTGGTCTACGCTACGCAATCGATCCATAAGCTGCTGGCCGGCCTGAGCCAGGCGAGCCACGTGTTGGTGCAGGACGCGCAGCAGCGTAAGCTCGATCCGCACCTGTTCAACGAAGCGTATCTGATGCACACCAGCACCAGCCCGCAGTATTCGATCATCGCCAGCTGCGATGTGGCGGCTGCCATGATGGAGCCTCCCGGCGGCACCGCGCTGGTGGAAGAAAGCATCGCCGAAGCCATCGACTTCCGCCGCGCGATGCGCAAAGTGCAAGCCGAATACGGCAAGGACGACTGGTGGTTCAAGGTCTGGGGCCCGGAAAAGATTGCCGATGAAGGCATCGGCCGCTCAGAAGCCTGGATGCTCAAGGGGGAATCGCGCAACGCAAAGAGCGGAGAGAACCGCGCGCGCAACTGGCACGGCTTTGGCAACGTCGCCGAAGGCTTCAACATGCTGGACCCGATCAAGGCAACCATCGTGAACCCAGGGCTGGATTTGAACGGCAAGTTCGCGCCGACCGGTATCCCGGCCAGCATCGTCACCAAGTTTCTCGCTGAGCACGGCGTGATCGTGGAGAAGACCGGCCTCTACAGTTTTTTCATCCTGTTCACGATCGGCATCACGAAAGGCCGCTGGAACACGCTGCTGACGGCGCTGCAGCAGTTCAAGGACGACTACGCGCGCAACCAGCCGATGTGGCGCATCCTTCCGGAGTTCTGCCAAAAGCACAAAAGGTATGAGCGCATGGGGCTAGCCGACCTGTGCCAGCACGTGCATCAGCTCTATGCCAAGTACGACATCGCGCGCCTGACCACCGAGATGTATACGAGCGACCTGACCCCGGCAATGAAGCCGAGCGACGCGTTCGCGCACATCGCGCACCGCACCACCGAGCGGGTCGAGATCGACCACTTGGAAGGCCGCATCACGACCAGTCTGGTCACACCGTACCCGCCCGGTATTCCGCTGCTGGTGCCAGGCGAAGTGTTCAACCGCCAGATCGTCACCTACTTGAAGTTCGCGCGTGAGCTGTCAGAAAAAGCGCCGGGGTTCGAGACTGATATTCATGGGTTGGTAGAGTTGAGCGATGACGACGGTAAGAAGCGATATTTCGCGGATTGCGTAAGGGCTTGAACGGACGCTGGAATGCCGACGCGCAGGTCAGCGAGTAAGGCTTGCCGTCCCTGACTGCCATCGTCGGTGCGGTTGTTTCCTCACGTGGAATCACAGGTCGTACTCGGGGTCGACTATGTGATGGTTCGGGCTTGAGTTGCCCAAGATAGGCAGCAGCCGCCATGCGTTCTCGGGCTGGTTGCCTGTGCGCTAGGAATATGGGCGGCAGAAAACTACGGAGTCCACGGTGTTGATCGACTCGCGGGGTCGCGTGCCGGTTTTTGCGTTGGCGTCGGCCGAAGCCGCCATGTTGAGTCGCCGTGGCACTGCAGGGCGGCCCTGAGGTGCGGTAAAGAAGCCGAAATCGCTCATCTGGCTGCCCTCATGCCGCTTGCAGCGCGCCCATTCGCCGCAGATTCAGTGCCAAGCAGACGAGCTTGAATTCGGCTTGCACACGGTGCAGTCCTCGCAGGCTGAACTGGCGCAACCCGAGCACGCTCTTGATCCAGCCGTTGGGCGGCTCGGCCAAGCCACTTGCGCCTGCGGCAGGTCGCCTTGCCGGCATGGGTCTGCGGCTTGTCGGCTATCGCCGCCGTGTGCGGAATGGGTGTGCGGATCGACCTGCGCTTGCTGCTTGCCTTCACGCCCGAGCGCCACCACCATCTCGATGGGCAGGCCCGCGAGTTGTTCGAAGTTGTCTTCGCTGCGGTAGCCCGCATCAGCCAGATCTTGCTTGGGCAACTTGCCGGCGTTGGTCTTCACCGCATGCAGCATCGGCACCAGTTGGTGCGTGTCGACAGGCGTTGTTGCTCAGCTCTGCGGCCACGATGATGTGCGCCGTGTCGTCCACCGCGGTCTGCGCGTTGTAGCTGGCATCGAAGCCGCCGCCGGCGCGTTTCATGATGCGGCTGTCGGGGTCGGTGAAGTTGTCTTATGCCTTCGCCTCGGGCACGCCGAACTCGCACTTGTAGCGTCCGCCCTTGGGATTGCCGTGCTCGTCGCGCTGGCGTTGTTGCAGGCGTTGGCGCGCTTCGTTGATGGTCTTCAGGCGCACTTCGCGCCGCCCGATCTCGGCCGGGGGGTCCAGTTCGGGCTCGTCAGCTTCGACGTCGTCGGTGTTCTTGGCACGCTCGAGCAACGCGTCGCTCTGCGCCTTCAGTTCTGCCTCGGCCTGCTGCATGCGCTCGTAGCTCATCGCCTTGTGGCGGCTGGCGTTGGGTCTTGGTGCCGTCGACCGCCACCGTACCCAGCTTGACCAAGCCCATCTCGCGGGCCAGCCTGAGCACCTGCACGAACAGATCCGACAGCTCCAACCGGTGAAGGGCGCGGAAGTCGCGGATCGTGCGGTGCTTGGGAAAGTTGCCCGCGCCCAGCATCCAAAAGGCCAGGTCCTCGTGCAGGCGGCGCTCGATCTTGCGCGAGCTGAACACCCCCGTGGCATAGCCGTAGACGAGCAGCTTGACCATCATCGCCGGGTGAAACGGCTGGTTGCGCGCGCCTCCTGCGGCATAGCGCGCGTAGACCGCCGTCAGGTCCAGCGCATCAACGATGTCGCTGATGAAGTAGGCCAGATGCCCACGGGACAATCAGTCCTGCAGCGAGGCGGGCAGCAGCATCTCTTGCTGCGGTTCGTAAGGGCGGTAGCTGACGGCCATGGGTGTTCAACGATCAGGTGACCTACGCGTCGTCAGGGACTTCCCTTCTGCCGCCCACACTCCTAGGTCGAAAACATCTATTCCCAAGGATGACCGCGATGCGGCTTCGCTATTCGTGGTCGATCTGCAGCGCTTCCAGAAATCGTGACACGAGGTTGTAGCCCGCGATCGTCGCGGTCAGTTCGACCAGTTCACGCTTGCTGAAATGCGGCTTCACAGCGGCGAATACGGCATCCGGCACGTGCACGTCGCGGGTCATCGAGTCGGCGTAGGCCAGCACGCTTTGCTCGAGCGGCGTGAACGAATCGACGCGGCCTTCGCGCAGTGCGTCGAGCTGGTCTTGGCGAATGCCTTCTTTTAGTGCGAACGGCACGTGCTGGTCGAACTCGTATTGCGCCTGGTTGACCACCGCGATCTGCATGATGACCAGTTCGCGCAGGTGGCCCGACAGCGATCCCTGCTGGCGGATCGCGGTGAACAGCCTGAGCCAGCCCTCGGCCACCGGTGGGCTGTGCAGCAACATGCCGTACAGGTTCAGCACCTTGCCGCGTTCGGCTTCGATGCGGGACACCAGTGCTGCGATCTCGGGGTCCTTTAAATCGGCGTAGTCAATGCGGGCCATAGATGTGTTTTCCTGGTGGAATCAAAGGGAGGAATCGGGCAGGGCGCGATCGAGTCCTGGTTTGCAAAAGCAACGCGACTAGGTCGGTGTCGCGGCTACCGGGTGGCCTCGGTGATGCCGCCGTCGACCACAATCTGCTGACCTGTGATGTAGCGGCTTTCGTCACTGGCAAGAAACAGCACCGCGTGCGCAACGTCCCACGCGTCGCCCATTCGGCCCATCGGCACCTGGTTGTGCCGCTTCGCGACAAAGCCGTCGAAGTCGCCACCCGCGTATTTGTCCGCCAACCGCTGGACTAGCGGCGTGAACATCAAGCCTGGCGTGACGCAATTCAGCCGGATGTTGCGCTCGGCATAGAGCATCGCGGTTGTTTTGGTCAACTGCATCAGCGCTGCCTTGGCGGCAGCATAAGCAACCTGTGGCTTTCCGATGTAGCGCAGGCCCGCAATCGATGAGATGCTGACCACCGAGCCGCCGCCCTGGCGTTCCATCACCGGCAGCACATGCTTGCACATCAGGAACGCCGATTTCACGTTCACGTCCATTTGTTCGTCCCAGACGGATTCACTCATCGCCACCGGATCGCCCGGCTCGGAGCGGCCGACGCTGTTGATCAGCACATCGATCCGGCCGAACCGGTCGATGCAGGCTTGCACCACGGCGCCCACGTCGGCTGCGTGCGTTACGTCGGCCGTGCACACCTCCATCGTGCCGCCTTCGCCATTCGTGCGCTGTTGTGTCGCCTGCGCTGCTTCGATGTTCAGGTCGCAGCCGAAAACCTGTGCCCCTTGGCGCGCGAGCAGCACGGAGATCGCTTGCCCATTGCCCCAGCCTTCACCAAGCGAGCCGCAACCGGTGACCAGGGCCACTTTTCCGTCGAGTCGGAGCATGGTTGAAGCCTTTCAATTTCATAGCAGATGCGGTGACGGTGAGCTCATGATGCTCGCTGACGATGGGTCAGGACTGTCAGGGACCACACGGGCTTGCCGTGGAATCCGACATTCATGCCCACATGCTACAAGGCATCATCGCCGGCCACCGTGCGTCTGTCCTAAGTCGGCCACCGTCCACACGCCAAGCGCGTCCCCTGAATGTAATTGCGATGACTTCAGCCTCCAGTCCGCCGCTGACCCTGCATCGCCTTTCCCGATGGCGCGTTGCAGCTCTGGGCTTCGTATTCCTCTGGTTTTTTCTTGGAGGCATTGCACACTTTGCGTTCACTGAAGTGGAAATGCGCATTGTGCCGCCCTGGGTGTCATGGCCCCGTACGGCGGTGCTGATCAGCGGCGTTTTCGAGCTGTTGGGCGCAGCCGGATTGCTGTGGCGACCCGCGCGGCGCTGGGCTGGACTGGGATTGATGCTGCTGACTGCGCTGGTCACGCCCGCGCACTTCTACATGCTTGAGCGACCTGACTTGTTCGCTTCAATTCCTTACTGGGCACTCATTGTGCGACTGCCGGTGCAAGTGTCACTGCTGGTGCTGATCTGGTGGGCGACGCAGCGGTCGGACCGTTTGCCTGCACAGCGCAGTTAAGCGCTGCCAATGAGGCTCAGTGGCAATTCAGTGCTGCGCGAGCCACTGAGCCGTGATCGCGTCGCCCTTGCCACCGAACCATTGCTGCCGTGCTGTGCGGAACACCGAGTCATGCGGCGCCACGGCATCGAACAGCGTCATGCGAGAGCGAAACTTCAGGTCGTCCGGTGGACTAAAGATCTGGTGCAGCGTCCGGGCCTGAACCGCATTGACGAGCGAGTGCAGTTCACCAACCTCGGACCCAGCACGGCATGCCCAAGGTAGGCAGCCGCTTCCTCGCGCGACTTGACTCCGTAGCGCCGCGCCATCGCGCTGCGACCGAGCACTTCGAGCTGCGGAAAGACAAACCACATCCAGTGAGTGGTCTTGGCACCCGCCGTCAGTTCAAGACAGACCTGCTTGTAAACCGACTCCTGGGCGGCCACGAAACGGTTGAGGTCGAAGGGGTCTTGCATGAATTCCGTTCTCAGTATTGGTCGATGACGGGGCTATCAAGCAGCAGCTTGCCGAATCGATGGGTGAGATCGCTGCACTCGTTGCTGGACCTCGTGCGGCGATCAGTTGGTTGTAGGGCTCGAAAGGCTGTCTGCAGTGGCCCCAAGCTGAATATCACAAAGCAACTCATCGGTGGTTCGCTGCCAGCGCAGCTGAGCCAACGGCGTCGTCGTTTTCAGGCGACGTCTGCGGTTCGGGCAATGGCTTGTTGAGCGCCAGAATCGCCGCCTGCTCGGTGGGATAAAACGCCGATTTGCCGAATTCGGCCGCGATGCCGGTGCGCTCCAGCGCATCGCGCACCTGCTTGCGCAAGCCGGCGAGCTGCAGCGCAATGCCCTGACCACCCAGATTGCGCCGCAACTGCTGCAGCATCTCAAGGCCCGTTGCATCGATGTCGTTGACGGGTGTGCAAGACAGCATCACCGTGCGCAGGCCGCGCACGGCTGCCACGTGGTCGAGGATGAAACGCTCCAGCACCGGCGCGCTGATGTAGGAGATCGCTGCATCCATGCGCACCGCGAACACATCGCTGCTGAGGGGCGGCAGGCCGAACACATCGCGCGCACGCAAGGTGCCGTCCGCATGCGCGCCGAGCTCGACGATGCGCGGTCGCGCCCGCCGATACAAGAAAAACAGCAACGAGATGAAAAAACCGACGAACACACCCCAGTGCAGGTAAGGCACTGAGGCCAGTGTCACGACGAACGTGGTGACCGCGATCAACCCGTCTTCCCGTGACGCGCGCCAGAGTTTCTTGAACACCGCCACGTCGATCAAACCCAACACGGGCACGATGATGATCGCGGCCAGCACCGCGCGCGGCAGGTGGTATAGATAGCCGGTCAGCCAGGCCAGCACCACCGTTACGCAGGCCGCAGAAAACAGCGTGGACCAGGCGCTTGTCGCGCCCACGTACGCGTTCAGTGCAGAGCGGGAGAACGATCCGCTGACGGGGAATGCACCGCTCACGCCACTCGCAATCTTCGCCAGGCCCTGGCCGATCAGTTCCTGGTTTTCGTCCCAACGCTCGTTGCGGCCGCGTGAGAGCGTACGGCAGCTCGACATGGCTTCGGTGAAGCTGATCAGCGCGATGATGATTGCGGCTGGCAACAATGCACGGTGCTGGGCGAAGCCGATCGAAGGCAGCCATCCGATGCTGGGCAGGCCACCCGGCACGTCACCCACCACGGCGGCGCCGGCATGCGCATAGCCGATCCAGGCGCTCAGGCCGATGCCGGCAAGACTTGCAATCAAAACGCCGGGCCAGCGCGGTGCCAAGCGCTTTTGCAGTATGAGAAAAACCAGCGCACCAATGCCGAATGCCGCTGTGAGTGCCACCGCTTTCGGCGCCTCATGAAACGCCGCGTTGACGCGACCGAACCAGCTCATGTCGAAGTGCGAAGGCAGACCAAGTAGCGCCGGCAGCTGAGAAAAAATGATGATCAGCGCGGCCGCATTGATGAAGCCCGAGATCACCGGAAACGACACGAAGTTGGCCACCGCGCCGAGCCGGAATGCACCGAGTGCGAACTGGATCAGACCGGAGTAGATCGCCAACCAGATTGCGAGCTGCACCCACGCCGCGCTTCCCGGTGTCGCCAGTGGCTGCAACGAAGCAAACGTCAGCAGACTGGTCAGCGCGACCGGTCCGACCGCGAGCAGCGGCGATGAGCCCCACAGCACGCCGATCACCGACGGGATCAGCGCTGCATAAAGGCCGGTCTCCGGCGGCATGCCGGCCAGCGTGGCGTACGCCAGTGCTTGCGGCACCAGCACCAGCCCGACACTGATGCCGGCCCAAGCGTCCTTGCGCAACGCCTGCGCGCTGGGCCGCGGCCAGAACAGGAACGGAAACAGGCGGCGCCAGATCATCTGCACGGTGTAGATCCACGGGGGCGGGAGTGAGAACAGTTCATATCTTGCGCCCGGCGCGACTTGTCGTACGGGTGGAGACAGGTTGGCCTGAAGTGGTCGGGGAAGGATCCGGCAGGGGTGGGCCCAGTTCACGCTGCGCGCGCACCTGTTCGATAAAGCGTCGCGCCGGTGGCGACAGGTTCGCATCGCTGGCTGCGATCAGATGGATGGGCGGCACGTGCACCAACAGGCGCAGCGATAACCGGCGCAACAGCCCAAGACGGCTGTAGTGATCGGCCAGGGACCCCGGCATGATCGAGAGCATGTCGGACACTTCCAGCAGCGCGGTGGTCGCAATGTTCGATGCCGTCTCGACGATGTTCAGCCGTCCATGCAGGCCGGCCTCGCGCAGGAACGCATCGAAGCGCGTGCGCTGCGGGCTACCTGGCGGCTGCAACACCCAGCTGGCGCCGAGCAGATCGTTGAAGGTCAGATTGGTACGCTCTGCCAGCGGATGCCCGCCACGTGCCACCACCACCAGTGCCTCTTCGAGCAATGGCAGACTTGACCAGTCGCTGTCGGTCATCAAAGCGACCGGGCGGCCGAGCACAAGATCGACTTCGCCCCGCACGAGTTGCCCGAGCATCCGGTCGCTGGTGCCGACGACGACAGACACCGCCACCAGCGGGTGCTGGCGCCGGTAATCACAGAGCAACGGCGCCAGCAGCCCAGGCACGGCACCGGCCACACTACCGATGCGCAACGCGCCGCGCAGGCCGACTTGCAGCGCGGTCAGCTCGTCACGCACGGATGCGAAGTCGGCCAGCATGCGGCGCGCGTATCGGATCAGCACGTCGCCCTGCGCGGTCGGACTCATGCCGCGCGCATGGCGTTCGAACAATGGCACGCCAAAGGCGCTTTCCATCTGCGAAAGCAGCTTGCTTGCGGCCGGCTGGCTGATTGCCAACTGCGCAGCGGCCCGGCCCAGATGCCGCTCCGTATCAAGCAGCCCGAGCAGCGCAAGCTGGCGGGTGCGCAAGCGCAACAGCAATGGCAAGGAAGCGGGTGGGGTGGAAGGCTTCATCGAACGCAAGCGTGATACACGAATGTATATGAGACGCTGCCGAACTTCGATTGGAACGAATGTCGGTCTGGTCTTAAGCTGGAACCCGCGTTGCATAGACGCACAACAACGATGGAGCCAAATTCGATGAAAACCCATTCCGCAACCAGCCCCCGGCGCCGCGCCGTCCTCTCGTGCTTGCTGGCCATTGCCGGCCTGACCCTGCCGGTCCTGGGCAGCGCGCAGAACTGGCCGACGAAGCCGCTGAAGATCATGGTGGGCGCATCGCCCGGCGGCGGCACCGACATCTTGGCGCGCATGCTGGCTGACAAGTTCACCGGCACGCTGAAAGAATCGGTGGTGGTGGAGAACCGGCCGGGGGCGTCCAACACGATCGCGGCCGATCTGACCGCGCGGGCCGAGCCCGACGGCTACACGTTGCTGCTGGCGACCAACACCGGCCAAGCCATCGCGCCGCACGTGCTGAAGCTCAAGTACGACCCGTTGAAGGGGCTGCAGCCAATCGGTCTGGTGGCGGTGATGCCGAACGTGCTGGTCGTGCCCGCGCAGTCGCCGTACAAGACGGTGAAAGACCTGACCGCCGCCATGAAGGCCGCGCCGGGGGACTTGAAATATGCGTCCTCGGGCATCGCCAGCACCCAGCACGTGGGCGCCGAGGCGTTCAATCTCGCGCAAGGCACGCAGTCGATCCATGTGCCGTACAAGGGCAGCTCGCAGGCGCACATCGACTTGATCTCGGGCCAGGTCGACATGATGTTCGATTCGACCTCGTCGGCCACCGGGCAGATCAAGTCCGGGAAGCTGCGGCCGTTGGCGGTCGCAGCACCGAAGCGCGTAGCCGCGATGCCGGATGTTCCGACGCTTGCGGAAGCCGGCGTGAAGGGTGCTGACGTGAACACTTGGTACGGCCTGTATGCAACCGGTGGGACGCCGCCTGCCGTGATCGAGCAACTGCACGCTGCGTTGATGGATGCGCTGAAACAGCCGGACGTGCAAAGCCGCATCCAGGGCCTCGGGGGTGAGATTCAACCAATGAGCACCTCTCAGTTCGCCGAAATGAACCAGAGCGAGTTCGACCGCTATGGAAAGCTCGTGAAAGCAGCCAATATCAAGGCCGAATGACCGTTCGACGCCGCGCGCACCGACCCCACCAAAACCTGACAAGGAACACACCATGACCGACGAACAACGCCCAAGGCTCGCCGTACTCCTCGGCGACCCGGCCGGTGTCGGCCCCGAGATGGCCGTCAAACTGCTTGCACGCGAGCGCAATCTGAAGGCGGCCGACCTGCTGCTGATCGCTGACCCCGTGATGCTGGCCATGGGCGAAACGATCGCCGGCACCAAGCTCGGCACCCTGACCGTGCACGATCTGGACAGCGTGCGCTTCGAGCCCAACCGCATCACGCTGCTCGCGCAGGATTGGCTCGGCGGCACGGCGCCGCCACTCGGTGAATGCTCGGACGAAGCAGGGTGTGCTGCGTTCGCGTCGCTGAATCTCGCGGTCGAAGCCGTGCAGCGCGGCATCTGCGAAGGCATCGTGTTCGCGCCGCTGAACAAGCATTCACTGCGGTTGGGCGGGCTGAAGGAAGAGGACGAACTGCGCCACATGCAGCAGTGCTTCGGTGTGGAGGGATTCGTCTGCGAGTTCAACATGACGAACAACCTCTGGACCTCACGCGTCACGTCGCATGTGCCGATCCGCGACGTTGCACGGATGATCACGAAGCGCGGCGTGGTTGACGCCGTCATGATTGTCGATGCCGCGTTGCGCCAGGCCGGCATCGAGAAACCGCGCATTGCGGTGTCGGGGCTGAACCCGCACGCCGGCGACGGCGGCTCGATCGGCATGGAGGAGATCGAGATCATCGAGCCGGCTGTGAAAGAGGCACAGGCATTGGGCTTTGATGCGCGCGGCCCGTACTCACCGGACACCGTGTTCATCGCAGCACGCCGGGGCGACTTCGACGCAGTGGTTTCGATGTTCCACGACCAAGGCCAGATCGCAATGAAGCTGATGGGCTTCGACCGCGGTGTGACGCTGCACGGCGGCCTGCCGGTGCCGATCGTGACGTCGGCCAGCGGCAGCGCGTTCGACATTGCCGGCCGAGGGATTGCGAACATCGAAGGCCTGCAGGAAGCGTTCGATCTGGCGGTCCGGATGGCGACCAGCCGGCAGCGCGAGCCTGCGCACGCTTGACGCGCTCGCTGACGAGCGGTTGGCGGACGGTCAGGCGACCGTCTGGTAGTAAAGATTCTGCGGGTGGTTTGCCTGCGCGAAAAAGAACCAGCGGTCCGCGATCGTGCCGATGAACTGGATTCCAGCGGCGGCGATCAGCAGCACGCTCGCCGCGGCGGGCGTGGCCAGACCTGCAGCCAGCAGCGCCAGCGGGACCAAGAAGCCAAGCAGCAAAAAGACCCACTTGACTGAACGCAACAGGTCGCTGCTGCGCCCGTGGAAAAACTCACGCGTGTTGAATGACCCGCCCATGAAGCCTTGCGATTTCTGCACGATGCGCGGGTGCTTGATGCCGATGGCGGTCTGCAGCGTCGACTTCGGCTTCAAGCGGCCGTTGCGAACCAATGATGCGGCGCGCCCGATCAGTGCGGCCACCGTGAAGCCGAGCGCGCCGATGGCGAAGAAGCCTGTGAACTGTGGCGCAAATATCGAGGCCAACGCTGCCGCCAATGTGCCACCCGATGCACAGCCGAGCAGCGTGAAATTGATCGGTGTCAGCGCGCTGGCCCATTCGCGCAGGAACTTGATGCACGCATAGATCATCCCGGTGCAGACGAACAGTGCCAGACACACCACCGTGGTTGCTGCACCGATCAGAAAGCTCCACTCCGGTGCATAGAAGTGCGCTGCACCATACAGCGCGACAAGCCCAATGAACGCCGGCAGCACGATCACTTCACGCGACAACCACGACGTTCGCCACATCGTCGCCGTGCGCCACGCGCGCTCCGGTCGACCCAGGTGGGCGAACGACGCGATCAGCCCGCCGATCGACAGCACTGCGGCAATCCCCGCTCCCCAGACGAACAGCCGCTGATCCGGCAACGCCGCCCAACCGAGCCGGCTCGCCCATTCGGCTGCGTACAGCGCCAGGAAAAGCCCTTGGCCAACGCCGACCAGCGTGGTCAGGAAAATGACGGAGAAAGCGGGATTCATATCAATCTCTTATGAGTGATCAAGTAAAGCAGTGAACGATTCGCTCACCGCGCAACAAAGAGCAAGCGCCCCAGTCCAACGGACGCCGCGAGCCGGCTCTGCCGGTCTGCTGGCGTCGCCCCCGGTGGGGGGAAGGCGGTAGCCGACCGAAGGGAGCGCAGCCTGGGGGAGAGCAACGCCTACCAGGAGGTGACGTCATCCAACGCCGGATCGCTTGCAGATGGCTTCGGCAGCTGACCGTCTTTCTTCAACGGGTTGTCGGCTCGCTGGAGCTGATCCGGGTGTGTCGTCATCTCGACGCGTCGTCGCGGCAGGTAGTGATTCGCGGGTTGCGTGCCCCACTCGGGCATCAACTGATAGCCACCACGCTCCTGGATCGCTACCGAGACTTCTGATTCCGGATCGTGCACGTCGCCAAACAACCGTGCGCTGGTCGGGCATGCGAGCACGCAGGCCGGTTTGCGATCCCGCGGTTCCAGGTCCTGATCGTTGATGCGGTCGACGCACAACGTGCACTTGGTCATCACCTTCTTCTGCTCGTCGAGTTCGCGCACACCGTAAGGGCAGGCCCACGCGCAGTACTTGCAGCCGATGCACTTGTCGTAGTCGACCAGCACGATGCCGTCTTCCTTGCGCTTGTAGCTGGCGCCGGTGGGGCACACCGGCACGCACGGCGGGTCTTCGCAGTGCAAGCAGCTCTTCGGGAAATGCACGGTCTGCGTGTTCGGAAATTCACCAACTTCGAACGTCTGTACGCGGTTGAAAAAGGTGCCGGTCGGGTCCTTGCCGTACGGCTCGAAATCGGCCAACGTACCGGCTGCGCCCGACGTGTTCCATTCCTTGCAGCTCGTGACGCAGGCGTGGCAGCCGACGCAGACGTTGAGGTCGATGACCAAAGCGAGTTGAGTCATGGCAAGCTTCTCCTTCGTTCCAGTTGGGTCATTCGATGTCCTTTGAGTCGGTCTTTACAATGCCGGTCAGAAAAGCCTGCCAGCGCCGCTTGGCAGCACCAGCAGCCGCAACGCCGGGCAAGCTTTTCATCGGCGCGAATTGCGGAAAGGTCTCTTCGGGCTCTTCCGGACCAGTTGGGTATATCCGCACGCGCACGTCGTACCAACCAGCCTGGCCGGTCACCGGGTCCGAGTTCGACACGTGGCCATCACCATGCGGCAGTTCTTCCGAGATCAGGTGGTTCAGCAAAAACCCCTTGCGCGATTCGTTCGCGTCATCGGACAACTGCCATGCACCTTGCGCCTTGCCGATCGCGTTCCAGGTCCATACCGTGCCGGGCTCAACCGCTTCCGAGTAGCGACATAGGCAGCGCACCTTGCCCCACTGCGATTCGACCCACATCCAGCCGCCGTCATCAATCGTGGCGGCCTGTGCGGTCTTCGGATTCACGAACAAGTAGTTGTGCGCATGAATTTGGCGCAACCACGCATTCTGCGAATCCCATGAGTGGTACATCGCCATCGGGCGCTGGGTGACGGCGGCCAACGGATACTTCTTCAAGTCACTCGCCTGCGTTTCCAGCGGCGGCGAATAGAACGGCAACGGATCGAAGTGGCGCTCAATGCGCGCGCGCAAATGCTCCGGTGGTTGCCGGCCCGGCCGCTTGCCTTGTGCAGCCAGCCGAAAGCTCTGCAGCTCCTCGCTCCAAAGCTGAATCAGGATCGGCTCACCGAAGCGACGCAGCCGCGTGCGCATCGCCCACTCCATATAGCCCTTGTTCCAGTTGCGCATGTACTGGTAGCTCTTGGGCAACTCGTAGTGGAAGACGCAATTGTTCTTCGCATACATCTCCCACTGACGCGGATTCGGCGCGCCCTTCATGTACTCGCTACCGTCCGCACCGCGCCAGCCGGCCAGAAAACCGATGCCCGATCCGGGTTCGGTCTCGTAGTTGGTAATGAAGTCCGGGTAATTCTGATACTTGCGACCACCGTCGGGCTTGCTGAACGCCGGAAACTTCAGGCGTGAGGCCAGCTCGATCAGCACTTCTTGAAACGGCTTGCAGTCACCCGTTACGGGCAGCACCGGCACGCGCACCGAATCGACCGGGCCGTCGAATTCGGAGATCGGCCGGTCCAGCATCGACATCACGTCGTGCCGCTCCAGATACGTCGTGTCCGGCAGGATCAGGTCGGCAAACGCCGTCATCTCGGACTGGAACGCATCGGAGACGACCAGGAACGGAATCTTGTATTCGCCGTCCTCTGTCTTATCGTTCAACATCTTGCGGACCTCGGACGTGTTCATCGTCGAGTTCCAGGCCATGTTGGCCATGAAGATCATCATCGTGTCGATGCGGTACGGGTCGCCGCGCCACGCGTTGGTGATCGCGTTGTGCATGAGGCCGTGCACCGACAGCGGGTGCTCCCAGGAGAAGCCCTTGTCGAGCCGCACCGGCTGTCCCGCTTCGTCGATGAACAGATCGTCGGGCGACGCCGGCCAGCCCATTGGCAGGCCGCCGAGCGGCTTGTTCGGCTGCACGGCAGCGGGGGAATTCGGCGGCTTCGCGCTCGGCGGGATCGCACGCGGAAAGGGCGACTTGTGGCGAAAGCCGCCGGGCCGGTCGATCGTGCCGAGGATTGACATCAGGATCGAAAGCGCACGAATGGTCTGAAACCCGTTGCTGTGCGCTGCCAGCCCACGCATCGCATGGAACGCCACCGGATTGCCGGTGACGGTGCTGTGTTCCTTGCCCCAGGAGTCGGTCCAGGCGATCGGCAGTTCAATCTTTTGATCCCGCGCGGTGATGCCCATCTCGTGCGCGAGCCGGCGGATGGTGGCGGCCGGAATGCCGGTGATGCCTTCGGCCCAATCGGGCGTGCACTCGCGCACGCGGTCGGCCAGCAGTTCGAACGCGGGCTTGACCTTCAAGCCGTTGTCGAGCGTGAAGCTGCCGAGCAGCAGCGGGTCGGCGCCTTCGGTGTGAGTCGCTACCGGCTTGCCGGTCAACCGATCCCACCACAGTTTGTTCTGCGGGTACATCGCGTTGATCTCGGGCGCCGAAGCGTCGCGCACATGCAGGCCGAACGTGTCGCTGCCTTCGTTCGCATCGATCAACTGGCCCGCGTTCGAATAGCGCACCAGAAAGTCGCGGTCGTACAAGCCCGTGCGGATCAGCTCATGAATAAACGCGAGAAGCAGCGCGCCATCTGTGCCAGGACGAATCGGCACCCACTCATCGGCCACCGCCGAATAACCGGTGCGGATCGGATTGATCGACACGAAGCGTCCACCCGCGCGTTTGAATTTGCTGATCGCAATCTTCATCGGATTGCTGTGGTGGTCTTCTGCGGTGCCAATCATCACGAACAGTTTGGCGCGGTCCAGATCGGGCCCGCCGAACTCCCAGAACGAGCCGCCGATCGTGTAGATCATGCCGGCGGCCATGTTGACCGAGCAGAAGCCGCCGTGCGCCGCATAGTTGGGTGTGCCGAACTGGCGCGCGAACATGCCGGTCAGCGCCTGCATCTGGTCGCGGCCGGTAAACAGCGCGAACTTGCGCGGATCGGTCGCGCGAATATGGCCAAGTCGCTTTTCAAGGATTGAGAACGCCTCTTCCCATTCGATCGGCTCGAACTCGGCTGCGCCACGCTCGGCACCTTGTTTGCGCTTCAACGGCTTGGTCAGCCGCGCCGGCGAGTACTGCTTCATGATCCCCGACGAGCCCTTGGCGCAGATCACGCCCTGGTTCAGCGGGTGGTCCGGGTTGCCGTCGATGTAACGCAGCTTGCCTTGCTCCAGGTGCACGCGAATGCCGCAACGGCACGCGCACATGTAGCAGGTGGTGTTCTTGACTTCGCGCACGCTCGCTGGTGCGACGGCGATCGAATCGTGAAGCGGCTGGTTGGCCATGAATGTGCGCACGAAATCGTCCTTTGGTGGTGCCGGGCAGACCCGATGCTAAGCGGTCGTGATCAAACGGAAAAGCGCAGAATATTGCTCATGGTGATCGAAAAAACAGGTCAGCGAACGGCACCGCGGTTGCGCTTGAGCTTGCGTCAACTGGAAGTGTTTGTGGCCACCGCGCGTGCCGGCAGCACGCGGGCCGCAGCCGAGCGCATCGCACGGTCGCAGTCGGCGGCGAGCAGCATGCTCGCCGATCTCGAACGGTCGCTCGGCACGGCGGTGTTCGACCGGCAGGGACGCCGATTGGTGCTCAACGAGAACGGCCGCTCGCTGCTGCTCCGGGCGCAGATGCTGCTCGAACAGGCGGCAGATCTCGAAGCGTCTTTTCAAGGCGAGCTGTCGGCGCCGCTCCGGGTTGCCGCCAGCTTTACGATCGGCGAATATCTGCTTCCCGAAGCGGTTGCGCAGTGGACCCGGTTGCACCCGCGCAGCCAGGTTCGGTTGCAGATTGCAAACACACACGACGTGATCGACGCGGTCGCTGGGTTCGATGCCGACGTCGGCTTCATCGAAGGGCCGCAGACCCATCCCGATCTGGTGGTGCGTGCCTGGCGCGACGATGAGTTGGTGATCGTCGCTGCACCGGGTCACGCGTTGGCCGGCTGGTTGGTGCCGAACAAGCAATTGGCCGCCGCCACCTGGGTCCTTCGAGAACACGGTTCCGGCACGCGCCAGGTGACCGATGAGTGGCTGATCCGAAACCTCGACCATGTGCGCGTGGGCTTCGAGTTGGGCAGCACCGAGGCCATCAAGCGCGTGGTCGCGGCGGGCGATGGGCTCGGGTGCCTGTCACGCTATGCGGTGGCGCAAGCGCTCGATGACGGGCATCTGATCGAGTTGAGGACACGACTGCCCACGGCGGTCCGGCCGCTCGCCACAGTGACCCACCGCAACAAGCGGTTGGGTCGCGCGACCGTCGATTTCTTGTCCTACTGCGGTGTGAAGGTGCCGCGAGCGATGGCCGCGGGCTGATGCAGGGCTGAGCATTCGCTGCCGATGGCCGTAGCGACACGGGTCGATGGAAGCGACAACCACCATGCGTCTGGCAATTCGGTTGGTAAAAAGGGCAACCTCTGAAAACCCACCCGCGGGTCGCCTAGGTGGCGGTTGCCAACACCGCCAAGGCAACCGAAGCGATCCGCGCCTGAATCGAGTCGGCTCGCGACGTCAGCACCACCGGCACCCGCGCACCAAGCACCAACCCCGCGCAGTCGCCGCCGCCGACGTAGTTGAAGCTTTTGTAGACCATGTTGCCCGCGTTCAAGTCGGGCACCAGCATCAGGTCCGCATCGCCCGCGACGTGGCTGTCGATCTTCTTGATGCGAGCCGCCTCTGCAGAAAATGCATTGTCGAAGCCGAACGGTCCATCGACCAATGCACCGGGCCAGGCGCCGTCGTGGCGGCTCATCTTGACGAGCGCCTCCGCATCGATCGTTGCTGGTATCGCTGGGTTCACCGTCTCCACCGCAGCGACGATCGCCACCTTGGGTGCTGCAATCCCGAGCCGCTGCAGCAGCTCGACCGCGTTCGCGATGATGTGCTGCTTGGTCTTCAAGTCCGGCGCAATGTTAACCACGCAATCGGCCAATGCGAGCATCTTGTGATAGCGCGGCAAGTCGAACAAGAACGCATGGCTGATGCGCCGATCGGTGCGCAGCCCAGTGGTCTTGTTAACAATCGCCGACATCAGTTCGTCGGTGTGCAACGAGCCTTTCATGAGCGCGGAGACGGCACCATCGCGGGCCAGTGCGGTGGCCTTGGCTGCCGCTTCCGAAACATCGTCGCCGGTCTCGATCACCTCAAAATCCTTCGCGTCCACCTCGGCTGCGGCCGCCGCCTGCTCGATCTTGGCTCGTGGCCCGATCAGAACCGGCCGTGCGATGCCCGCGCGTGCAATGCCGGCTGCTGCATCGAGTGCAAGCGCATCGCACGCGTAGACCAGACCAATACGCGGTGCACCAGCGGCAGTCGCAGAACGCTCCCGCGCCCGCTCCACCAAAGCCTGCAAACGCGGATGAGATGCTGCTTTCAATTCAATCCTCCAGCGCCCAACGGCGCATCATCAAACGATCGAAGCCAACGCGCAGCCCAACACCGACTTCAGACCAGCAGGGGCCCGTGCAGCTGGCTCCGCCGGGACGCAGGCGCCGCCCCCGGTCTTGGGGTGGGCCGAAAAGCGCAGCGAAGCCTGGGGCGAGTTAAACGTAGTCCTTGTACTTGTCCAGCAATCGAATCGGCTTGGCCAGCGCATCGCGGCGGAACGGGTCGCCCAGCTCGCGCGTGCACATGATCTCGATCACGCAGGTTTTGCCCTCATTCATCTGCATGTCGATGGCTTTCTTCAAAGCCGGGCCGACGTCTTCTAGTTTGTCGACCACCATGCCTTCGGCACCCATCGCCTTGGCCATCTCGGAAAAGCTCTCGTTCTCCAGTTCGCCCGCCACGAAGCGGCGGTTGTAGAAGTCGACCTGGTTCTTCTTCTCCGCGCCCCACTGGCGGTTGTGGAACACGATGGCCGTCACCGGAATGTCGTGCCGCACGGCCGTCATGATCTCGACCATGCTCATTGCCCAGGCGCCGTCGCCGGCGTAAGCAATGGCAGGGCGCTCGGGCGCTGCACACTTGGCGCCAATGATGGTTGGCAGCGCATAGCCGCAGTTGCCGAAGCTCATCGGAGCGAAATAGCTGCGCGGCTCTTCAAAGCGCAGGTAGCTGTTCGCGACCGAGTTGATGTTGCCGATGTCGGTGGAAACCATCGCGCGCGGCGGCATGGCTTTCTCCAGCTCACGCAGCACCTGGCGCGGGTGCAGGTACTCACCGCCGTTGAAGGTTTTTTCCTTCTTGTTTTCCTCGATCATGTCGAGGCTGTACGGGTCCTTCTCATGGGTCCACTCGTCCAGCTCTTTTTCCCACGCGTCTTTCTCGGTCTTGATCTGGCGCGCGCGCTCTTCCTTCGTTGCATCGCATGCGAGCTTCTTGCCTTCCAGCCGCTTGGTCAGTGCCTTGGCTGCCGCCTTCGCGTCGCCGCAGATGCCGACGTTGATCTTCTTGACCAGGCCCAGATTCGTGTGGTCGGCTTCGACCTGAATGATCTGGGCGTCTTTCGGCCAATAGTCCATGCCGTGCTGCGGCAGGGTGCCGAACGGGCCCATGCGTGAGCCGAGCGCGATCACCACGTCGGCTTTGGCAATCAGCTTCATCGCGGCTTTCGAACCTTGATACCCGAGCGGGCCGCACCACAACGGATGGCTGGCCGGGAAAGAATCGTTGCGCAGGTAGCCGTTCACGACCGGCGCGCCCAGGCGCTCGGCCAGTGCTTTGCATTCCTCGACCGCATCGCCCATCACCACGCCACCGCCGGACAAGATGACCGGGAACTTGGCGGTCGCCAGCAGTTCGGCCGCCGCGTCCAGCGCGTGTTCGCCACCGGCACCACGCTCAAGCCGCATCGGCTTCGGAATCTCGCACTTGATCTCGCCGTAGAAATAATCGCGCGGGATGTTGAGCTGCGTCGGGCCGTTGTCCGAAAGCGCCCGGTCGAAACAGCGCGCGGTGTATTCGGCCATGCGCGCGGGGTGCGTCACGTGGCCTTGGTAGCGCGTGAATTCCTGGAACATCGGCAGCTGGTTTGCTTCCTGGAAGCCGCCCAGGCCAATGCCCATCGTGCCGGTTTCCGGCGTGATGATCACGACCGGCGAATGTGCCCAGTAGGCGGCTGCGATCGCCGTGACGCAGTTGCTGATCCCCGGGCCGTTCTGGCCGATCGTGACGCCGTGGCGGCCGGTCGCACGGGCGAAGCCATCGGCCATGTGCGCAGCACCTTGCTCGTGTACCACCGGGATCAACTTGATACCGGCCGGCGCGAAGATGTCCATCGCGTCCATGAACGCTGAGCCCATGATGCCAAACATGGTGTCCACGCCCTGGGCGACCAACGTTTCGACAAACGCTTCGGACGGCGTCATCTTGGTGATGCCCGAGACCACCTTGCGGTTGTCGGCGGGCTTGTTGCCCTTGGGGGCTTTGTCTTGCTGCTTGATGGCTGATGAACTCATGGAAGGAGTCTCCTCACAGGCGGATGGAAATGGACTTGCTCGGGAAAATACGTACGCGGCGTTCCGATTTCTCGAAACACGTCTGAATTTAGAACCATTTCATTCGTTCGTCAACTATATTTCGAATTTTCGGAACTGGATATACAAATTTTTGGAATGCAGTTAAAGTTCGCAGCAATGAAAAGTGTCCCGAAGGCCGTAAGTGGAAGCCGGCCATCCGAATCTGAAGTCAACGGCGATACGCCCACCATGCGGCTGTTTTCGCTGCTTGAAGTGATGGCGTCGCGCGACCAGCTTTTCTCGCTGCAGGGGCTGGTCGATGAAACCGGGTTGGCCAAGCCCACGCTGCACCGCATGCTGCAGCAAATGGAAAGCGCAGGGCTGCTGCAGCGCGAAGACGACGGCCGCCGCTACAGCATCGGCAGCCGGCTTCGACGGTTGTCCGAGAACCTGCTGCTGAACAACACCTTTCACGGTGCGCAGCACACGGTACTCAGGCATCTGGTCGACGAACTCGGTGAGAGTTGCAACTTGACCGCGCTGTCGGGCAGTGAAGTGGTCTACCTGGACCGCGTCGAGACGACCGCGCCGCTGCGTTTTTATTTGACGACCGGCTCGCGCGTACCGGCACACTGCTCGGCCAGCGGCAAGATTTTTTTGTCGCAGATGACGGCCGCGCAGCGCAAGCGCCTGCTGTCGCACGTGCCGCTGGAGGCCTATACCCCGGCCACGTTGACCGACTTCAACAAGCTCGAAAAAGAAGTCGAGCACGTGCGGCGCGACGGCTACGCGTTCGACCGGGAAGAGTTCCTCCCCGGGCTGATCTGCATCGCGGTGCTGGTGCCGAATCCGCGCGGCCGCTCGAACTTGGGCGTTGCCGTGCAGGCACCCACCATGCGGCTGTCGGCCGACAAGGCGCTGCAATGCCTGCCGGCGCTTCGCCGCGCCGCCGATGCGCTGGCCGCGATTGACGCGGATGTGCCGCGCGGGACCGATACTGCTGGAGACCACTGAATGACCACCGACCTGAGCCAATCGAAGCCGGACCGTATGGTGTCGGTACACGACTTGTTCGGCATCGACTCGAACATGAAAGTCCCCGCGTTCAGCGGACGCGATGAACACGTGCCCTACATCGATCCGGTGTACCGCTTCAACCCGGACGTCACGCTCGCGATCCTGGCCGGCTTCGTACGCGACCGGCGCGTGATGGTGCAGGGCCTGCACGGCACCGGCAAATCCACGCACATCGAACAAGTGGCCGCGCGGCTGAACTGGCCGTGCGTGCGCGTGAATCTGGACGGCCACATCAACCGGATGGACCTGGTTGGCCGGGATGCGGTGGTGCTGAAAGATGGCAAGCAGGTCACCGAGTTTCAAGAAGGCATCGTGCCCTGGGCGCTGCAGCGGCCCGTGGCATTGATATTCGATGAGTACGACGCGGGCCGGCCCGACGTGATGTTCGTGATCCAGCGCATCCTGGAGCGGGACGGCAAGTTCACCTTGATGGACCAAAGCCGGGTCATCACGCCGCATCCGTTTTTCCGGCTGTTTGCCACCGCCAATACGGTGGGCCTTGGCAACTTGAACGGGCTGTACCACGGCGTGCAGCGCCTGAATCACGCACAGATCGACCGCTGGAACATCGTCGCGTCCCTCAACTATCTGCCGTCAGAGGAAGAAATCGCGATCGTGCTGGCGCGCGTGCCAGGCAAAAACAACGAGCGCGGCCGCGCTCACATCGAACAGATGGTGGCCGTGGCCAACCTCACGCGCAAGGGTTTCGCCGCCGGTGACTTGTCGACCTTGATGTCGCCGCGCACGGTCATCACCTGGGCTGAGAACTGCGAGATTTTTCGTGATCCGGAAGTGGCGTTCCGCCTGTCTTTTTTGAACAAGTGCGATGAGGCCGAGCGGCCCCTCGTGGCCGAGTACTACCAGCGCTGCTTCGATGCAGAACTTGCCGAGTCGTACCAGCACAACGACCCGAACGCCCAGGGTAGGGCCTGATGTCGTCGGCCGCCCCGGTCAGCGCGCCGCAGGCGGCCAAGCACCAGCAGCAGGTCGAAGAACTTTGTGCGGCGGCCATCCGCGCGCTGGCCGGTGAGTCCGATCTGCACTTTCGCAGCCGCCGCTTGCATCGCGGCCTGCGCGTGTTGCCGCAGCCGGCGCCGCATCTGCACCCGTCACTCGAGCATGACGACTTCGTGTCGTTTCGCGGGGCAGCGGACGGCGTGGCGCTACGGCTTGCGCTGGCCGATGCAAAACTGCACCAGCGGCTTTGCCCGGCCGACCCAATCGAGCGCACACTGTTTGAGCTGCTCGAGCAATTTCGCGTCGAAGCGCTGGCGCCTGATGCAATGCGCGGGCTACGCCGCAACCTGCTGCACCGCTTCGATCAATGGTCGATGGCCTTCATCGCCTCCGGCCTGACCGAGAGCGCACGCGGCATGCTGCTGTTCACGATGGCGCTGATGTGCCGGGCACGCCTGACAGGCGACCCGGTGCTCGAAGAAGCGCGCGATCTGATCGAGACCACGCGCGGCATGCTGACCCGACGCATCGCGCTCGATCTGGCCGGCATGCGGCAACACCTGCATGATCAGGAAGCGTTTGCCGTCCATGCGCTGGCAATTGCCCACACTGTGGCAGAACTGGTCGCGAGCCGCGACGACGAGCGCGGCGACGACGAAGATGCAAGTGGCCGCGACGACGACGGACCCGGATTCTCCCTGCTGATGGACTTTGACGCCGATGTCGAGGACGCCATCGCCACACCGGAGACCGGCACAAGCCGCACGCTAGACGACGCCGCGGGGGGCTATCGCATCTTCACGACGGCTTATGACCGCGAACATGCGGCGGGCAGCTTGGTCCGTGTGGAGCTGCTGCGCGAGTATCGGGAGCGGCTCGACGCAAAGATTGCTGCGCAGGGCATCAACCGCACCCGTCTCACGCGCGAACTAAGGGGCCTGCTCGCGCAGCCTGTGCAAGAAGGCTTCGATAGCGCGCAGGAAGAAGGGCGCATCGACGGCGCACGGCTCGCGCAATTGATCACCTCACCGACCGAGACACGGTTGTTCAGAAGTGAACGGCATGAGCTGCAGGCCGACTGCGTGGTCGGTGTGTTGATCGATTGCTCGGGTTCGATGAAGCAGCATATCGAAGCCGTGGCGGTGATCGTCGATGTTCTTTCGCGGTCGCTCGAGCAGGCTGGGGTGCCAAACGAAATCCTCGGCTACACCACCGGCGCCTGGAACGGCGGGCGCACCGTGCGCGACTGGAAGCGCGCCGGTCGGCCAAAGCATCCAGGCCGACTCAACGAGACCGCCCATCTGATCTTCAAGAATGCCGACACACCGTGGCGGCGGGCTCGACCCGACATTGCGGCGCTGTTCAAAGCTGACCTCTTCCGCGAAGGCGTAGACGGCGAAGCGGTGCAGTGGGCGGCGCAGCGGCTGCTCGCGCGTGATGAGGCGCGGCGCATCCTGATCGTGATATCCGACGGCTCGCCGATGGACAGCGCGACCGAACTCGCCAACGACGCGTTCTATCTTGACAACCATCTGAAGCAAGTGGTGGCAGACCTTGAACAACAGCGCACGGTCGAGATCGTGGGCGTCGGCGTGGGGCTCGACCTGAGCCCGTACTACAACCGTTGTCTGGCGATTGATCTCAGCCAGGGTCTGGACAACGCGTTGTTTCGCGATCTGGTCGCGCTGATCGGTGGGCGGCACAGGCGGTGAAGCTCCATCCCCATGCTTCGCCCAGCGGTCGCTTCGACTTCGCCTACCGTCTCACCAGGGGCAGCGTCTGCGGCCGGACCAAGTCCGTCCGCAGCCCCTGCTGGATGGGGTCGCAGCAACTGTGAAACTCGTGCGGTGCCAGTATCCGCGTAGGTGCGATTGATATGGATTTCTTGGGGGGATTGCTCAGCGCGACTACCGCGGCTGGACTGCTGGTCGTGCTCGGCGCGGGCGTCGTCCGCGGCTTTGCGGGCTTCGGCTTTTCCGCACTCACCGTCGCAGGTTTTTCCGTCTTTCGGTCGCCGGCAGAAGTGGTGCCGATCGCGATCGTTCTAGAGGTGCTGGCCAGCCTTACGCTGATCCGCAGTGCCACCGGCGACGCCGATCGGCGCTGGCTCGGCGGGCTGGTTGCTTTCAACGCACTTTGCATTCCGGTGGGCATCTTGCTGCTCGCCTGGCTGCCCGAGACGCAGCTGCGGCTTATGGTCGGGACGGTGCTGTTCACAACGGCGACGTTGCTGCGGCTGTTCGAAGGCCATACGGTGGCGCCAGGAGTGGCCATGCGCGCCACCACCGGCATGGCGTCGGGTTTGATCCAGGGCGCTGCGGCCAGTGGCGGCGTCGCAGCGGCGTTGCTGATGACGGCCGCGCGGTTGCCGGCCACCCGGCTGCGCGCAACGATGATCGTGTACTTGCTGTTCGCCGGTCCTTATACGCTGCTGTGCGCGGCGCTCGTCACCGGTGGTACCGAGGTGGGCAAAGGCCTGCTTGGCACGCAAACGGTCATCGAGGCTGCGATGTTCGCGCCGGTGATGGTTCTGGGCATCTGGTTCGGCAAACGCGCGTTCGCCGACGCCGATCCGCTGCGGTTTCGACGCTTCGTGCTGCACCTGCTGATCGTGATGTCGGCATTGGGCGTCGGACGAGCGTTGTTCGACTTGCTTCGGTGAAGCGGTGCTGAGCCGATGCCCGGATGTCGCTCAGCATGAGCCAGTGTCCACAGCGCGGGCGGTATCACTGGAAGCCGTGTGATCGGCGCCGCACGCAGTGCGTCCAAGATGTGCGGTGCAGCGGGTTCTCGAATGGCCGATGTGAGCAAGTGGGAAGTTGGTAAGCTGGCCGACGATTCACGCCGAATCTGAGCTTGGCCCAGCGTGCCATGCGATCAACTGTGCTTCATGCACCGCCCTTTGCTGAACGCGCCGTGGCTTGGCCCTGGTCTGTCGCTGAGACGCCTATAAATCAACCGAGACAGGTTTCCACCATGAACATACGCCCCCGCCTGCTTCGCCGCACCATCGTGCTCACCGCTCTGGTCGCCGCGATATCCCCGGCCATCGCGCAATCGAATGCGTACCCGGACAAGCCGATCCGCGTGGTGGTGCCGTACCCGCCCGGCGGCGGCACCGACGTGATCGCGCGCATCATGCAGGTGAGCATGCAGCAGGCACTCGGCCAGTCGCTGCTGATTGACAACCGCGGCGGGGCGGGTGGTTCGGTCGGCACCGACATCGTCGCGAAGTCTTCGCCGGACGGTTATTCGGTGCTGTTCACCTTGAGTTCGCACACGATCAACCCGGCGATTTTTCCGAAGCTGCCGTTCGATACCGCAAAAGACTTCGCACCGGTCGGCATGGTCGCTTCCCTGCCGCAGATCCTGGTTGCGCTGCCAAGCTTTCCGGCCAGCACGGTGTCGGAGCTCACCAAGCTGGCAAAAGAGAAACCCGGCGAGTTGCAGTTCGCATCCGTCGGCAACGGCTCCCCGAGCCACCTCGCAGGCGAACTGTTTAACCTGCGCACTGGTACCAAGATCACGCACGTGCCGTATCGCGGCGGCGGCCCGGCGATGAACGATGTGCTGGGGGGTCAGGTGTCGATGCTGTGGGTTTCGATTCCCGCCGCTGCGCAGTTCGTCAAAGCCGGCAAGGTCAAAGCCATTGCGGTATCAACCGTCAAGCGCAGCGCGGCATTTCCGGACGTGCCGACCGTGCAGGAGTCCGGCGTGCAGGACTTCGAGGTCGACTCCTGGTATGCGATGTTCGTGCCGGCGAAAACGCCGAAGCCAATGATCGACAAATTGAATCAGGCGCTCAACACGGTACTCAAGGAGCCAGAGATTCGCGCCAAGTTGCTGGCGCAAGGTGCTGAAGCCGTCGGCGGCAGTCCAGCCGAACTCGGTAAAGTCGTGACTGCTGAATTGAGCAAGTGGAGCAGGCTTGCGAAGGAAGCGGGCATCAAGGTCGAGTGACCGTGCTTGTGGTCAGCTACGCCTCAATGCATGCGGCTGACCGCATCCACGTAGTGCAATCAGCGCCAATTTGTTTCGAGTCGAATCGGTCTTATACGCAGGTAAATCAAGCGTCTGATGCTATGAAGTAAATAGCAATCAACGCGCGCGAACCAATTACGTGGAGTTCCTCAGTCATGAACGATCGCCTACACCGCACCGCCACCGAGCCGCAGACGGCTGTTGCTGAGCTGGTCGCAAAAGCGCGCTCCGCACAGCGAATCGCGGACAGCTACGACCAGCAGCGCATCGACGACGTGGTGGCTGCCGCTGGCTGGGCCATCATCGAGCCTGCGCGCAACCGCGAGCTTGCTGAGTTGGCCGTGCAGGACACCGGCGTTGGCAATGTGGAAGACAAGGTGCGCAAGAACCACCGCAAGACGTTCGGGCTGTTGCGCGATCTGAAGGGTGCGAAATCGGTCGGTGTGATCGCGGAGTACCCCGAGCGCGGACTCATCGAGATCGCACGCCCGGTCGGCGTGGTCTGCGCGGTCACGCCGTCGACCAACCCCGGCGCCACGCCGGCCAACAAGATCATCAACGCGCTCAAGTGCCGCAACGCGGTGATCGTCGCGCCGAGTCCGAAAGGCTGGAGCACCGCAGCGCGGCTGCTTGAGATGATTCATGAGCAGTTCGACCGCATCGACGCGCCGCGCGATCTGGTGCAGCTGCTGCCCGCGCCGGTCAGCAAACAGTCGACGGCCGAACTGATGAGGCTTTGCGACTTGGTGGTGGCCACCGGCTCGCAAGCGAACGTGCGCGCCGCGTATGCCAGCGGCACGCCCGCTTTCGGCGTGGGCGCTGGCAACGTCGCGGGCATTGTCGATGAGACAGCTGATGTGCAGCAGGCCGCCGAGCGCATTGTGCGGTCCAAGACGTTCGACAACGCGACCAGCTGCTCCTCGGAGAACAGTCTGGTCGTGGTCGATGCGGTGCGTAAGCCGATGATCGAATCGCTCGAGCAGCGCGGCGCCGTGCTGTTGACGGCAGCGCAGAAGGCCACGCTCCAACGCCTGATGTGGCCGGAAGGCAAACTGTCGGCAGCGGTGATTGGCAAGTCGGCGCTGGAGATTGCGCGCATTGCGGCTTTGCAGGACCCAGGTGGTGAGAGTGGCTGGCAGGCGATTCACGACAGGCAGCCGCGCATTCTGATGGTCGAGGAAAGCAACGTCGGCCATGACCATCCGTTTTCCGGCGAGAAACTGTCGCCGGTGCTGGCAATCTACGCAGCGGCCGATTTCGATCAGGCCGCACAAATCGTTGCAAGGATCTACGCGTATGAAGGCGCTGGCCATTCTGTCGGTCTTCACAGCAGCGTGCCGGAACGTGCGTTGGAACTCGGCCTGCACCTGCCGGTGTCCAGAGTGATCGTCGACCAGGCGCACTGCATCGCGACCGGCGGCAGCTTCGACAACGGGTTGCCGTTTTCGCTGTCGATGGGCTGTGGCACCTGGGGGAAGAACAACTTCTCAGACAACATGAATTTTCGGCATTACATGAATGTCACGCGTGTATCGAAGCCGATCCCCGAACAGGTGCCGAGCGAGGCCGACATTTTCGGGGGCTACTTCGAACGCCACGGCAGGGCATGACATGAGCGGCGGCGCAAGCACAGGCACGTACATGGGCACGGTGCATGGGCTGATCGAAGCGCAAGCAGCCGCACAGCCCGACGCACCTTATGCGGTGGCGGTCGATGCACCACAGACGCTGACCTTTGGTGCCTTGGCAAATGACTGCCGAAAGGTATCCGCTTGGTTGCGTGCGGCCGGCTCGAAGCCCGGCGACGTGGTCAGCGTCGTCATGCCCAATGGGCTGCAGACGATGCGCGTGCTGGTCGGCGCGATGCACGGCGGCTGGTGCGTGAACCCGGTGAACCTGCTGTCGCAGCCCGAGCAGATGCGCTATGTGCTGGAGCATTCTGATTGCCGGGTGGTGGTGGTGAGCCCCGACCGCGAAGCGCTGGTGCGGCAACTGCTGGGCAGCATCGATCGAACCGTGACGGTGCTCGTCACCGATCCGCAAGCCGACCAGATTCCCTTCGCTATCGGCCCCGACGAAACCCCGCCTGCGCTCGACGCATTGGCACTGCTGATGTACACGTCGGGCACCACTGGCCAGCCGAAAGGCGTGATGCTGACCCAGGCGAACTTGGCGGCAAACGCGCAGGCCATCAGCCACGAACATGGGTTGACACCGGATGACCGCGTGCTGGCAGTGCTGCCGCTCTATCACATCAACGCGTTTGCTGTAACGATGCTCGCCCCGCTCGCACACGGCGGCAGTCTTGTGATGCCGCTGCGGTTTTCGGCTGCGAAGTTCTGGCAGCAGGCGCTCGACCACCGCTGCACTTGGCTCAACGTGGTGCCGACGATGGTGTCGTACCTGCTCGAAGGCGACGACGCACCACCGGCGGCTGCCGCTAAGCTGCGCTTCTGCCGCTCCGCCTCGGCCGCGCTGCCACCCGAGCACTTGCGAGCGTTCGAGCAGCGCTTTGGCATCGGTATCGTCGAAACGATGGGCCTGACCGAAACCGCCGCGCCCGCATTCAGCAATCCGATGAACGCGGCCAGGCGCAAGCTCGGCGCGGTCGGCGTGGCCTCAGGCTGTGAGGCGAGGGTGATCGACGCAGAGCTGAACCCGGTCGACGACGGCACCACCGGTGAAATCGCGATCCGCGGCCCGAACGTGATGCGCGGCTACTACAAGAATGAAAAAGCCACACGGGCGAGCTTCACGGACGACGGCTGGTTGCGCACCGGTGACCTCGGCCATCGTGACGCGGACGGTTTTTTCTTCATCACCGGCCGCATCAAGGAACTGATCATCAAGGGCGGCGAGAACATCGCGCCACGCGAGATCGACGAAGCGCTGCTGCAGCATCCGGCCGTGCTTGAAGCCGCGGCGGTTGGCATTCCGGACAAACACTATGGCCAGGAGATCATGGCCTGTATCGTGCTCCGCGACGGCGTGCCGTTCGATGAAGCCGAGTTTCGCGCGTTCTGCGAGAAGCACCTGGGCCGCTACAAGACGCCGAAGGTGTTGCGCATCGTCAAGGATTTGCCGCGCGGGCCGTCGGGCAAGGTGCAGCGGTTGAAGTTGCTGGAGTTGCTGGAGTTGCCAAGTTAATTTGGCCGGTCGGGGAACGGCGTCGGGCAGTTCCAGATGTGCGCTGTAACCACTTCGATCGACGAATTGAGAAAGGCCTTGGAAGTGGCGATCGATGTCACTGCCCGAAGCGGCAGGGTGTCGCCTCCACCGACTTCGGGAATGGACGATGTCAACAACAGGATGCGGCACTCGGCATCCGGTCGGGTTGCCAGGCCTCCGCGACCTGACATCCGCCCTACGAGATTACCGGGCTGCCGCCGGTACCACCAGCCCGGGAGAAGCGGCCGGATTGCGCCCGATCAGCCACGCGCACAGCGCCGACACCAGACCCGCGAACACCACATACATGCAAATCTGCCAGGGCTCACCGCCGCCTGACTTCAGCAGTGCGGTCGCGATGATCGGCGTGATGCCCGATGCGAAGATGCCCGAGAACTGGTAGACGAACGAGATGCCGGTGTAGCGCACCTTGGCGTCGAACAGATCGCAGAAGAGCGCCGCTTCCGGGCCGTAGATGCTCGCGTAGAAGATCCCGAACGGGATGATGATCGACAGCCAGATGACGAACATGTTGCCGCCGCTGTGCGTCATCAGCCAGAACGCCGGAAATGCCGAGAACGCCGTGATCAGCGAGCCCCAGAAGTAGACCCGGGCGCGGCCGACCTTGTCGCTCAGGTGGCCGAAGAACGGAATCGTGAAGATCATCGTAACGGCCGCGGCCATCACGCCGATCAACGCTTCGGTACGGCTGATCTTGAGGGTCGATGTGAGGTAGCTGATCGAGAACACGCCGAACACGTTGAAGAACACGCCGTCAATGTAGCGCGCACCCATGCCCTTCAGGATGTTGCCAGGATAGCGCTTGATCATGTCGACAAACGGAATCTGGGTGGCCTCGTTACGCTCCTTGATCGCGGCGAACTCGGGTGTCTCCTTGACCGCCATGCGGATATACATGCCAACGAACACCATCGCCCCGGACAACAGGAAGGCGATGCGCCAGCCCCAGGCAAGAAACTGTGCATCGGTGAGCAGCGAAGACAGCAACGCGACCACGCCGGATGCGAGACAAAGACCAATGGCAAGGCCGATCTGCGGCAGCGAGGCGTAGAAGCCACGCTTTTCCTTGGGCGCATATTCATACGCCATCAACACCGCGCCGCCCCATTCGCCGCCCAAGCCGATGCCTTGTGCGATGCGCAGCAACAGCAGCGCCACCGGAGCCCAGACGCCGATCTGATCATAGGTTGGCACCAAGCCGATCAGGAACGTGGCGACGCCCATGATCATCAGGGTCAGGATCAGCATGCTCTTGCGCCCAAGCTTGTCACCGAAGTGGCCGAAGATCACACCGCCGAGTGGCCGCGTCATGAAGCCGACCGCGAACGTCGCGTAAGCGAGCATGGTCGAGACGACCGGATCGCTTCCCGGGAAGTAGAGCTTGTTGAACACCAGCCCGGCGACGACACCGTAGAGAAAGAAGTCGTACCACTCGATCGTCGCGCCGATCAGTGCGGAGGCCACAACCTTGCGGATCGCCGACTGTTGCTGTTTGTCTTCTTGCACGCTCGTCTCCGTTGCGCAGCCGCAGTGGACCGCCGTTGATGAATCTGATGGGCAAGACAGGCGCTTGCCGAGAACCGATGTGCGAACTGGTCGCTGCCCGCTCAACGGGCGCGCGCGTCCTCGCGGATCATGTCGACGGCTTTCTCGGCCATCATCACGGCGGGCGCATTCGTATTGCCCGACACCAGCGTCGGCATCGCCGAACAATCGATCACGCGCAGTCCCGCAATGCCGCGCACGCGCAGCCGTTCGTCGAGCACGGCCATCGGGTCGCCGTCCGGTCCCATCGTGCAGGTGCCGCCCGGGTGAAAGATCGTGGCGCCGTTGTTGCGGGCGAACTCGAGCAGCGCCTCATCGGTGTCGGCGTCCTTGCCAGGCTTGACTTCGCGCTTGATGAAAGGGGCCATCGATTTCGACCCCGTAATCGCGCGGATCGAGCGCAGCGCCGCGATGTTGGTGCGCCGGTCCCGATCGGTCGCCAGGTAGTTGGGCTGCATTTCTGGCGGCGCAAATGGGTCGGTGCCTTTGATGCGGATGTGGCCGCGCGACTCGGGCCGCAACTGACACACCGACAGCGTCATGCCGGAGAAGTCGTGCACCTTCCCGCCGGCCATGTCGGCAGAGAGCGCAGCGACGTGGTACTGAATGTCCGGTGTCTTCGCTTCATCGGGCAGCGCACGCATGAAGCAGCCGCCCTGGTTGATGCCTACCGCCAGCGGGCCACTGCGGTGCAGCAGCCATTCCACGCCGAGCTTGGCCTGGCCATAGAGGGAATTCAACTCGTCGTTGGTGGTCTTCTTGGTCGACTCGAAGATCATGCGCACCTGCAGGTGATCCTGCAGGTTCTCACCCACGCCGGGCAGATCGTGCGCAACCGCGATGCCGTGCTTTTGCAGCAACGCGGCCGGACCGATGCCGGACAACTGCAGCAATTGCGGAGACTGAATGGCGCCGGCACAGAGCAGCACTTCGGCTTTCGCCCTGACCGTCTTGTCCTGCCCACCTTGGCGATACCGTACACCGACCGCGCGCGTGCCGTCCAGTTCGATGCCGGTGGCCTGCGCATTCGTCTCGATCTTCAGGTTCTTGCGGCCACGCGCGGGCTTCAGGTAGCCCTTGGCGGTGCTCCAGCGCCATCCTTTCCAGGTGGTAAGTTGGTAGTAGCCGGCGCCTTCCTGGCGCTCGCCGTTGAAGTCGTTGGTGCGCGGCACGCCGATCTCGCCCGCACCGCCGATGAATGCTTCGATCAGGTCGTTCTTTGCGCCGATGTCGGATACCGAAAGTGGCCCGTCGCCACCGTGATATTCACTTGCGCCACGCTGGTTCCGCTCGGACTTGATGAAGTAGGGCAGGCAATCGGCGAAGCTCCAGCCCTTGTTGCCCGCCGCAGCCCATCGGTCGTAGTCCTCGCGCTGGCCGCGGATGTAGATCAGGCCGTTGATCGAACTGGAGCCACCAAGGGTTTTGCCGCGTGGCCAGTAGATCTTGCGGCCGTTCATGTTCGGATCGGGGTCCGTGTAGAAGCACCAGTTGTACTTCTTGCTCCACATCGTCTTGCCGTAGCCGATCGGCAGGTGGATCCAGAACGAATCGTCGGGCGGGCCGGCTTCCAGCAGCAGCACGCGCGTGGCGGGGTCTTCGCTCAGGCGACCCGCCATCACCGCGCCTGCAGAGCCTGCGCCAATCACGATGTAGTCGTACTCGTCGGCCATAAGAAAACACCCCTCTTGAAGCGGCACGTGTCAGAAACCCGGTTTGCCGTCAAACTGAAGAATGGAACGCCTTGTTCCGAAGAAAGTCATGTTAGACACATCGATTTCGGAACGCAACGTTCCAATATCAGCGTTTACCCTAATGAATGAAAAAAAATTGGCGACGGGCTCGTCGGCGGAACGCAGCCTGCGGCTGATCAGCCATTTGGCCAATGAAGGCCGGCCGTTGTACCTTGCCGAGATGGCTGAGGCGTTGGCCCTCCCGAAGGCGACCGCCCACCGGCTTTGCACGCATCTGGTGGAGCTCGGCTTCATCACGCGTTCGGTCGATGAGCGCGAGTACATCGTCGGGCCGGCATTGCGTCGGCTCGCACTCGATACACTGAATCACGGCACCTTGCAGGGTCTGCGGCACAAAATCCTGACCGAGTTGGTGGCCGAGGTTGGCGAGACCTGCAATTTCACGACGCTCGACGGTGCCGAGGTGTTGTATCTGGATCGGGTTGAAGCGCCTTGGCCGTGGCGGCTGACGCTTGACGTCGGCGTGCACGTGCCGTTGCATTGCACCGCCAGCGGTAAGCTGTTCCTGGCGCTGATGCCGAAGGCACGCTGCGACATGCTGATCAGCCGCTTGAAGCTGCCCCGTCTGACGACCAACACGCTGACCAGTGCCGATGCACTACGGCAGGAATGCGCCCGTATTGCAAAGCAGGGCCATGCGCTGGACTGTGAAGAGTTCATCGACGGCTTGGTCGCCGCGGCAGTGCCGGTGCGTGATCTGGCGGGTGAAGTGCGCGGGGCGATTGCAGTGCATGCGCCGATCGCACGCATGTCGGCAGAGCGGGTGGCTGGATGCGTGCCCGCGCTGCATGCGGCGGCCCAGCGGATCGGTAAGCAGCTCTGACCAATCGGTGCGATGGCCGAGAACTGCGCTTCAATGAGCGCATCGAAGGAGCAGACAGCAGACCCTGTGACATCCCCCCATCAGACGACCCGCAGCATGACAACCCAACACGACAATTTCATCTCGGCCACCGTGCGCTATCCCCGCGTGCTAAGCATCGCCGGCTCCGACAGCGGCGGCGGCGCCGGCATTCAGGCCGACTTGAAGACGGCAGCCGCCATGGGGTGTTACGGCATGACCGCGATCACCGCGATCACTGCGCAAAATACACAGGGCGTGCGCGCGATCCACGCATTGCCGCCGGAGTTGCTCGCGCAGCAAATCGATGCGGTGGTGGAAGACATCGGTGTCGACGCCGTGAAGATTGGCATGCTGCACGACGCAGCCGTCGTGCGCGTGGTCGCCGCTGCGTTGCGGCGCCATCGGCTGCGGTGCGTCGTGCTCGATCCGGTGATGGTGGCCACCAGCGGCGACCGGCTGATCGCGGATGACACCGCGGCCGTGCTGGTGCAGGAGCTGTTTCCGCTGTCCACGCTGGTCACGCCGAATCTCGACGAAGCGGCGATGTTGCTGGGTCGGCCGATCGATGCGGTGGCGCAACTGGATGCGGCCGCACGCGATCTGCTTGCGCTCGGCGCACCCGCCGTGCTGCTGAAGGGCGGGCACCTGCCAGGCGCAGAGGTGGTCGATGTGCTGCTGCAAGCCAGCGCACCGGATGCGCCGCGGCATTGGCAAGACAGTCGTATCCCGAGCCGCAACACGCACGGCACCGGCTGCACGTTGTCGACCGCAATCGCCTGCGAACTCGCACTGGGCCGACCGCTGGCAGAAGCGGTTGACCGCGCGCGCCGCTACGTGCAGCAAGCGCTGGCTGCCGGTGCCGACCTGCGCGTGGGACACGGCCACGGCCCGCTGAACCACGGCTTCGCGCCGCTGGCTGCGTATCGGCTGCCGCTTTAGACAGCCGCGAATCAGGCCAACGCCGGCTGCCTGTTCCCCACATTGCGCAGCAAGCTGCCCAGCAGCAGCGTGAGCGCCAGACTGGGCAATGCCGAACCCCAAGACGGCCACCATTGCGTGCCGGCGTGAAACGTTGCAATGCCCAGCAACCAGACTGCTGCAGGCGCCCAGCGCATCGGCTGCACCGGCGGCAGGCCGGGCGCGAGCTGTGAGATCACGACGCCGAACAACGGCACGAAGATCGAACTCAGCAGCAGCAAAAACGGCTCCAGGCTGTGCATCGGCAGAAACAGCGCGGCAGCCGTCGCAAGCAGGCCGAGCACCACCGCCGCGCCCCGCACCGGCAACCGCCCACGCAAAAAATTGATCGACACGGCGCCCGAGTGCAGATCGCCATATGCGTTGTCCACTTCGTCGATCAGGATCAGCCCAAGCGCGATCAGCCCCCCTTGCGCGAGCAGCAGCGTCGCGACCAGCTCAATCCCCGGCTGCGCGGTACTGACCACCAGCACGCCAAGGCCGTAGCACCAGACATTGGCCACCGCATACCCCAGCCACGTGCCACGCAACGTGCTGCCAGCGCTGCGGCCGTAGCGCGCGTAGTCGGCGACCAGCGGCAGCCAGGACACCGGCATGGCGATTATCAGATCGAGCGCGGCGAGCCAGCTCATCGAGCCGTTGCCGGGCCGCTGCCAAAGCGTCTCGAAGCCTTGTGCATGGGCCCGCGAGCCGAACTGCCAGGTCAACCACAGCAGCGACAAGATCACCAGTGGCAGGCCGATGCGGCGCACGAACTGCCGCACCAGTGTCAGCATCGAGCCGCTGGCAAGCAGCACCAGCAGGCCGCCCCAGGCCAGCGTGGCAGCCATCGGCAGCCAGGCGGCATCGAGCCCGAACAACTCGCGCGCGATGGCCCCGGTGCCGTCGCGCATCACGGCGATCTCGAACGCCGCCCAGCCCAACAGTTGCACCACGTTCAACGCGACCGGCAGCATCGCAAAGCGTCGGCCCAAAGCGCGTCCGACCAGTGCCGAACTCGACAGCCCTTCGCGGCAGCCAATCGCAGCAACCCAGGCCAGCAGCCCCGCGCCAAGCAACGAGCCCAGCACCACGACGATCAACACATGCGGCAAGCTCAACGCCGGCACCAAATACGTGCCGACCTGCATCACGAGCAGGCCGACGCCGAGGCTGAACCAGAGCGCCGCGTGGTCGGAAAAGCCGAACACGCGGTCGGCTTGCGGAACGGCCAAGGCCGAGGCGTAGCGGTCGGTCCGCCCAGAAGAGGATGTCGTGGTCACGATGCTTGTCCTTTGACGCGACGCGACAGGACATCAGGCCTACACGAAGCTGCGACGGTTTCACGGCCGTGCAGTAGCGGACCAGCTTCCCTGCGCGAGGATTACCTCAATCAGGTTCGAAGGGACTTTCTCAGCCGCGCACCGCGTTCGACAACGAACTTGGTCAGCAGCACCCCCAGCATTGCCCCGGCCGAATGCCGGAGCGGGATCGATTCTAAACAGCGCTTGATGCGGGGATGTCGCCCTGCGTTGCATTCGCTTCTTGTGCGACCAGCGCGTCAAGCGCGGCGGTGGGCAGCCGGCCCACCAACCCGATCGCTACCAGGACTGGCGCATCGACCGGCGCGGTGTCGAGCCGGTGCAACGAGCCGTGCCGGCCCGCAAACTGCACATGCGCCCAGGCCGGCGACTCATCGGTGCGCAGATAGCCCTTGAGCCGCAGCACACCGCGCGGCATGGCGCGCAGCGCTGCGCGCCATGTAGCGGCCGAGACGACGTGCGTCGGGTACGCCACCCAGGTCTCAAATTGATCGCCGTGGTCGTCCTGATGGGTGTGCTCGCTGACTTTGACCGCATCGTCTGCAGGCGCTTTGTCGCCAATGGTCGGGCCATCGCGCAGCACCGATGGCACACGCGCATCGACCGTTTCGATCCGCTGCGCATCGGGCGCGGCTTCGTCCAGCCATGCATGCACTTGCTGCAAACGGGCCGCATCCACCAGGTCCGTCTTGTTGATCACGACGAGATCGGCCATGCGAACCTGCCGCGCCAGCGAATCACTCAACGCGGGGTCGTCGGCCTGATCCACCACCGCAGCCGCATCAACCAGCACGATCACCGCGTTCAGGCTCAGCGCCGGATCGGCCCGGCCGACCTGCGCGATCTTCCAGGGGTCGGACACGCCGCTGGCTTCGATCACGATTCCGTCAAACGGTGGCGACGTCTCGATCACACGGATCAGCGCTGCAACCAGGTCATCGCCGATCGAGCAGCAGACACAGCCGTTGGACAGCGCCACCGTGTCCGCGCCGCTTTGCGCAATCAGCGCTGCATCGAGGTTGAGCGCGCCGAAGTCGTTGACAAGCACAGCCAGCCTTCGCCCGTCCGCATCGCGCAGCCAGTGGTTGAGCAGCGTGGTTTTGCCAGCGCCCAGAAAGCCGCCGATAACCGTCAGCGGCAGGCGCTGCGCTGGCATCAAGCCTTGCTGCCGGGCATCGGGATGACCCGCCCGCCAATGACCGTTCCCGAGATGCCGATGTCCTTGAGCTTGTCTGGCGCGACCTGCGTCGGGTCATCGTCGAGCACGCAGAAATCCGCGAACTTGCCAACCTCGATCGAACCGATCCGGTCGTCCATGTGCAGCGAATGCGCCGCGCCAAGCGTGATCGCGTACAGCGCGTCGTCCACGCCGATGCGTTCTGCTTCACCCAGCACCTTGCCCGACGACGTAATGCGATTCACTGCGCACCAGGCCGTGAATAGCGGCCCGAGCGGCGTGATCGGCGCGTCCGAGTGGATCGCCAGCGGCACCCCGTGCGCCAGCGCGGTGGCGCAGCCGTCCATCCGGTCGGCGCGGTCGGGGCCCATCGTGAGCGTTGCGTGCGCATCGCCCCAGTAGTAGATGTGATTCGCGAACAGGTTCACGCCGATGCCGAGCGCAGCCATCCGTCGGAACTGCGCAGCATCGGCCATCTGGCAGTGCTGCAGCGTGTGGCGGTGGTCCGCGCGTGGGTGGGCTGCAAGCGCGGCTTCAAGCGCGTCGATCGCCAGCTCGGTTGCTTCGTCGCCATTGGTGTGGATGTGCAGCTGCAGGCCGGCCGCGTGGAAGTGGCGAATCGTCTCGCTCAGTTCCGCCGGCGGCAGGATCCAGATGCCGTTCTCACGCCCGTTAAAGTAACCCGGCCAGCGCACCCGCGCAGTGAAGCCCTGGATCGAGCCGTCGGCCACGATCTTGACCGCGCCGAACTGCAGCTTGTCGGTGTTGTGTTTCATGCGTTCGCGCACGCGCGCTGCGCCGGTCTCGCGGTTCATGCTGCCGTCCATGCTGATGTAGGCAGGCACGATCCGCACCGGAAAGTCATCTTCTGCGCAGAGTCGCTGCAGCACGCTGACGTTCTCATCCGACAGATCATTGACCAGGTCGGTCGCGGTCGTCACCCCGGCCAATTGTGCGATCTGACCGAACATGCGCAAGCCCGTTTCACTGGCGCCGGTCACGCGGAAGATGTTGCCAGTCAGCCGCGTGATCGGGAACATGGCGGCGAACTCCTGCAGTTCGCCGTTCGGTTCACCCTTGTTCGGGCCATCCTCGAACTTGGCGATGCCTTCGACGTCCGTGTCGCGGTCGATGCCGGCCGCTTTCAGTGCAGCGTTGTTCACGTTCATCAAATGCTGGCTTGCGTGCAGGATCACGACCGGGCGGGTCTTGGAGACTTGGTCCAGATGGTCTACGTCCATCCGCTCCGTGCCGAAGAAGATCGGGTCGAACCCCCAGGCCAGCAGCGGTTGGGCCGGGTCGGACATCTTGGTTTCGATGTCCTGCAGCCGCTGGATCACTTCGTCAAAATTCTTGCAGCCTGACCACACAGTCCCGTCTGGCGCCGTGCGCGCGTGAAAACCCGTGAACGGAAACTGCCACAGGCCGCCGGCCATCAGGTGCGAGTGGCCTTCGACCAGGCCCGGCATCAGTACCTTGTCGGCGAAGCGCTCGTCGAGCGTGAAGTCACCCCAGGCCTTCATACGGTCCAGTCCGCCGACCGCAAGTACCTTGCCGTCGCGTACGGCAACGTGCGTAGCCGTGGGTTGCCGCGGATTGATCGTCAGGATCTTGCGTGCCTTGAACACAGTGATCGGGGTGGTGGGTGTGCTTGCCATGTCGGCTCCTTTGCAATCGATCGGCGGCCTTCGTTGGCCAATCCATCGTTTCCGCCGAATTTATAAAGATTTTGGGGTTAGGCGCTGGTGCAGAAATCGTTTTCAGCTATGAAAAAAGGAGCGTACCAGCATAACTCTCTGATCGACATCGGTGCTCGGGCGACTCACCGCAAACGTCCTGGGAGCCTTGCAAATCAAACCTCAGGCATGCGCAGGATCGGCTGTGCCACGCCGCCCACGACCTCGATCCTGCGGCATCGCACCCAGTGATCAGGTGCCACTTCACGCAAGTCCGGCAGCCGCTCGCGGCACGCCGGCTCCACCGCCGGGCAGCGCCCCGCAAAGCGGCAGCCCGGCGGCGGGTTGATCGGACTCGGCGGATCGCCCGTAAGCTTGATGCGCCCGGCAGCCCGCGCCCGCCCCCCATGCACCGTGGGCACCGCCGACATCAGCGCCACGCTGTACGGATGCAGCGGATTCGCAAAGAACGCCCTGCGCGGTGCCTGCTCGACGATCTGGCCCAGGTAGAGCACCGCGATGTCGTCGCAGATGTGCTCGACGACGGCCATGTCATGCGAGATGAACAGATAGGTCAGCCCCATCTCGCGCTGCAGCTTGACCAGCAGGTTCAGCACTTGTGCACGCACCGCCACGTCGAGTGCGGATACCGGCTCGTCGCAGACCACCAGGTCGGGCTTGGTGGCCAGTGCGCGCGCGATGTTGATGCGCTGGCGCTGGCCGCCGGAGAACTGATGCGGAAAAAGTTGCTGCTGCTCAGGCCGCAAGCCGACCTGCGTGAATAGCTCCGTCACCCGGTCATTGCGCTCGGCGCTGGTGCCGATGTTCATCAGGTCCAACGGCGCGCGCACGGTCGCGCCAGCCCGTTCGCGTGGATTGAGTGAGGAGAACGGGTCTTGGAAGATGAACTGCATGCGCCGTCGGATCTGGCGCAGTTCCTCGCCGCCCAGTCGATCGAGCCGCACGCCGCCCAGGCTCATCTCGCCCGAGGTCATCGGGGCCAGCCGCATCACCGCGAGCGCGGTGGTGGTCTTGCCCGAGCCCGATTCGCCGACGACTGCCAGCGTGCTGCCGCGGCGCACATCGAACGACACCCCGTCCACCGCGCGGACCACATCGCCGCTGCGCTTGATTGGGAAGTGCACCTTGAGATCGCGCACCGACAGGAGCGTGTCTGCCGGGGTGGTTGCCACGCCCGTGTGGATGGGTTCCAGCATTGCGCTCATGCCGCCACCTCCGCGCGTTCATCGAGCAGCCAGCACGCCGCGCCGTGGCCGCCATCGGTGCCCATCAGCGGCGGCACGTCGGTCGCGCAACGCGGCATCGCATACGGGCAGCGTTCGCGGAACGCGCAGCCTTGTCCCAGCTCCCAGATGGAGGGCACCACGCCGCTGATCTCCACCAGCTCGGCGCGCTCGGGCAGCTGACTGCTGCCGAGTTCGGGAAGGCAGGCGATCAGCCCTTGCGTGTACGGGTGCTGCGGATTCGACAGCACTTCGTCGCAGGTGCCTTGCTCGATCACGCGGCCCGCATACATCACGATCACGCGGTCGGCCATCTCGGCCACCGCCCCCATGTCGTGCGTGATCAGCATGACCGCAGTGCCGTTCTCCCGCTGCAGATCGCGCAGCAGGTCAAAGATCTGCGCCTGCACGGTCACGTCCAGCGCGGTGGTCGGCTCGTCGGCAATCAAGATGTCCGGGCGGCAGGCCAGCGCCATCGCGATCATCACACGCTGGCGCATGCCGCCGGACAGCTGGTGTGGGAACTCATCGACGCGGCGCTCGGGCGCGGGGATGCCGACGTGGCGCAGCATCTCAATGGCGCGCTCGCGTGCCTGCTTCGCATCCAGCCCCGCATGCAACCGCAGTGATTCGCCGATCTGGTCGCCCACCGGGAACACCGGGTTCAGCGACGTCATCGGCTCCTGAAAGATCATCGAGATGCGGTTGCCGCGCACTTGGCGCATACGCGCCTCAGTCGCGTCGAGCAGGTTCTCACCCTGGAACAAAACCTTGCCGCTGCGGATGCGCCCGGGCGGCGAAGGGATCAGGCGCAGCAGCGCCAGTGCCGTCATGCTCTTGCCGCAGCCCGACTCGCCGACCACGCAGAGCGTCTCGCCGCCGTTGATGGAGAAGTCGACGCCGTTCAGCACCAGCGCTGCGCCGCGGCGGGTGTTGAACTCGACCCGCAGGTCTTCGACCTTGAGCAGTGGGCTGGTGGGGGTGGCTCCGGTATGGCTGGCGCCTGCAGAGGTCGTGGGGATCGTGGTGTCTTGCGGATTCATCAACGCTCCCTCAACTTCGGATTCAACGCGTCGTTCAGCCCGTCGCCGATCAGGCTGACGGCAAGCACCGTGACAAAGATCGCCGCTCCTGGAAAAGCGACCGCCCACCAGCTCGTCAGGATGTACTGACGGCTCGAACCGATCATCAGCCCCCAGCTCATCTGGTTTGGATCGCCCAGGCCCAGAAACGACAGGCCCGCTTCAAACAGGATCGCGCCGCCCACAGCCAGCGTGGCCGAGACGATCAACGGCGGCAGTGCGTTCGGCAAGATGACCTTCCACATGATGCGCGCGTTGCCCGCACCGATCGCTTGCTCGGCACGCACGAAGTCGAGCCCCTTGACCTTCATGAACTCGGCGCGCGTGAGCCGTGCGGTGCTGGGCCAGATCACGATGCCGATGGCAATCGTCACGGTGACGATCGTGGGGGAGAACAACGTGACCACCACCATCGCGAACAGCAAGGCCGGCAGCACCTGGAAGAACTCGGTGATGCGCATCAGCACCGCATCGACCGTGCCGCCGTAGTAGCCCGCGAACGCGCCGATCGTGATGCCGATGACGACCGAGAGCAGCGCAGCCACCGCGCCGACCAGCAGCGTGGCACGGCCACCGTAGATCAGCGTCGTGAGTACATCGCGGCCGATGTAGTCGGTGCCGAGCCAGGCGTCTTCGGTGCCGGGCGGCGTCAGCGGCGCCCAGCGGATCTCGAACGGGTCGGCCGGGTAGACGACGGGGCCGAAGACGGCGACGGCGACGATGAAGCCGAGGATCAACATGCCGGCGATCGCCGAGGGGTTGCGCAGGAACATGCGCACCGCCTCAACGCCGGGGTGCTCGACCTTCGGCGCTTGGGCTGCAGCCATCTGTAGGGGCAGGGGTGTGCTCATGCGGCTTTGATCCTTGGGTCCACCAGCCGGTAGGCGAGGTCGGTCAACTGGTTCATCACCACCACCACGATTGAAGAAAAGAGCAAGACACCCAGCAGCGTGGGATAGTCGCGGCGCAGCACCGACTCGAATGCGAGGCGGCCCAGACCCGGCCAGTTGAACACCGTCTCCACAAGAATAGCCCCAGCCAGCACGTTGCCGAACTGCAGGCCGAGGATGGTGATGACGGGAAGTACCGCGTTCCGAAGCGCGTGCTTGTAGAGCACGGTGCCTTCGGACAATCCCTTGGCACGTGCGGTGCGGATGTAGTCGGCGCCGAGCACGTCGAGCATGCTGGCGCGGGCCAGGCGGCTGTACTGGGCGAGGTAGACGAGTGCGAGCGTGATCGTGGGCAGCACCAGGTGGTGCGCTACGTCCAGCATGTCCTTGAAAGCCCCCGCACCGTACGAGTCGATCGAGCGCATGCCGGCGACGGGAAACCACTGCACGACGGAGGCAAACAGGATCACCAGCATGATGCCGGTCCAAAACACGGGGGCGGCAAAGCCGATCAGCGAGACAACGGTGATCGACTGCGACAGCAGGCCGTTGGGCTTGCGCGCCGACAGCACGCCGAGACCGGTGCCGACCGTGAACGCAAGCAGAACCGAGGCAAGCACCAGCAGCAGGGTGGCCGGCACGCGCTCCAGGATCAACTGCGACACGGGCGAGTTGAAGAAGTAAGAGTAGCCGAGGTCGCCGCTGACGACCTTGCCCAGATAGGTGCCGAGCTGTACGGGCAGGGACTTGTCCAGCCCGAACTGGGCGCGCAGATCGGCCTTCAGCTCAGGCGACATGCCGCCGCTGGCACCGGCAATCGTCTCCACCGGGTCGCCGGGCGCGGCGTGCACCAGCAGAAAGTTGAGCACCACCACCGCCAGCACCAGGGCAATGCCCTGCAGCAGGCGGGACAGGATGTAGCGGAAGTTCATCGGTTGTACCGGCTGTGCTGCGTCAGTGATCGGTCATTTATTTCAAATAGATCTCGTCATACGGCGACAGCGGCCCCCAGATCGTCATGGGAACGTTGCCGACCTTATTAAGCGCGGCCGTGTGATAGGGCGTCAAGTTGATATAGAGAATCGGCAGTTCGTCGGTCACGATCTTCTGGAACGCTGCGTAGTCGGCCTTGCGTTTGGCAAGATCGAGTTCGGTGCCTGCTGACGCCAGCAACTCGTCAACTTTCGCGTTCTTGTACGACTGCGTGTTGGTCCAGACGATCGGTTTGATGTTGGACGACAGGTAGGTTCGTGCCACGCCGAGTACCGGGTCGCCCCAGTTGAACACCACGTCCATCGACATGTCGAAGTCGTGGTCGGCCAGTTTTTTAGCCCAACTAGGGAAGTCGGCCGAGGCCCGCACGTCAACCGCAATGCCAATTTTCTTTAGTTGGCTGCGCACGTATTCGGCGACAATTTTCTGCTGGTCATCGACGTTGGGCAAATAGTCGATCGTGAGCTTGAAACGTTCACCATCTGCACCCGCCTTGTAGCCCGCGTCGTCGAGCATGGCGGCGGCCTTCTTCAGATCCAGGTTGTAGGTCACCAGGTCTTTCGTCGCATAAGGACTGCTCGGCACGATCGGGCCGTTGTCGATCGTCGCGAAACCGCCCATCAACGCCTTGGTGATGAAGTTCTTGTCGATTGTGTGGGCAATCGCCTTGCGCACTTTGATGTCCGACAGCGGCTTCCTGTCTAGGTTGAAAGCGAGCCAGTTGAGTGCACCGATGCCTTCATAGCCCTTGTCCGTAAGCGTGACCTTCTTGTCGTCTTTGAGGCGCTTCAGATCGGTCGGCACCGTCAACAGCGGCACCATGTGAATCTCACCACGCTCAAGGCCGAGCAGCAGGCTCTGCGTATCGGGCGTGATGTTGAAGATCACACGATCCAAGTACGGTTTGCCTTTGAGAAAGAACTTGTCGAAGCGCTCCAGCACGATGCGACGGCCAGGCTGGAATTCAACAAACTTGAACGGACCCGAGCCGACCACGTCCTGCGAGTTGCGCGGGTGATTCTTCAAGTCCTGCCCATCGCCGTAAATATGCTTAGGCAAGATGGGGCACAGCGCGGGCGACATTGCCAGCACGATGGCTGGGTGCGGCTCGCTCATGCGGATGATCGCGGTGTGCGCGTCCGGCGTCTCGACCTTCTCGACCGGACCCATCATGGTCTGAAACGGATGATTCGCCTTGATTGCCATGACGGAGAATGCAACGTCTTCACTCGTCACCGGCTTGCCGTCGTGGAACACAGCATCCTTGCGCAAGTTCAGCGTGAGTGACTTGCCGTCGTCGGACAACTTCCAGGACTCGGCCAGATAGGCCTGCGGATTCCACTGGTCATCGAAGCGCAGCGGGCTCGCGAACAGTTGCGTTGAGGGCATGGCGGTAGCGATGCCAGACTGCACCGCACCGTTCAGATGTCGCGCTGTCTGCGTATTGCCGACGATCAACGTGCCGCCTTTTTTCGGCTCCTGCGCAGATGCGGTGCCGGTCAAGCCCAGTGTGCCTGCCGCAGTGGCTGCAGCAATCGCCACAGCCGCCAGTTTTCTTCGGGTCCATGGGGTATTCAACATTGAGGTCTCCTTATCTTCTTGGTCAAGATCGAGAACGGCAGTTTCAAAGGTCGTGCTGCAGTGCCGTTCATACGGTGTGAAAAGGTGGGTGTCAGTCTGTCAGTCTGCCTGCAACCACCCTGCCAATGCAATGGGGTAAATCCGCAGCATCGTTCAGGCAAAGCCAGGCGGTGGCACGAAGGACCGGTACTCGGTCTCCAGCCACTGCGCAAAACGCAAGCAGACGGGATCGCCGAAAGCAGGGCCGATCACTTGCGCGCCGATCGGCAGTCCGTGCGGGCTTAAGGCCAACGGCACCGCCGTCGCAGGCAGGCCCGGCAAGCTTGGATAACCCGCCCAGAATAGTGCTTCGGTGGTGGGTTGCTGCCGTCCATTCACTTCAAGCATGCGCTGCCAGCGTTGGCCGGTCTGGTTGTGCTTGAAAGCGGGGACAGTTGCCGTCGGGCAAATCAACAGGTCGAAGCGTTCGAAGAACGTGGCCCACTGCCGCACCAGCTTGTGCCGGATCTGGTTATGCCGCGCCCAGTCTTGATGCGACGAGGTGCCTGCGCGTGCGATCCAGACGCCGTAGTCGGACGCGTTGGGCACATCGGTGCGACCGAGTTGCTGCGCTTGCGCATAGGTTCGCTCATCCATGCGCGTGCCAGTGGCTGCGCGCAGCATCCAGATGTAGCTCTCATACGCTTCACAACTGTCGACCGGGCGCGCCTCTTCGTTGACTTCGACGCCGTGCGCCCGCAGGAAGATGATCAGCTCGTCAATCGCATGCTGCACCGTGGCATCGACTTCGGCACATGCATCGTCTTTGACCACCGCAATGCGCATACGGGTGGGCGGCATGCCACGGTCGCGCCAGCGCGTCGGTGTCCAGCCGGCCGGGCCATACGATGCGAGCGGGTTCGCCAGAATGTCCATCGCGAGCGACAAGTCGAATGCACTGCGCGCGAGCGGCCCGACCACCCCGATGTCGAGCGCGTCCGCGCATTCGGTGTCAGGCAACTGGTGCCCCTGCACCGGCACCACGCCCCAGGTCGGTTTGTGGCCCCAGACGCCGCAGAAGTGCGCAGGGTTACGGATCGACGCGCCGATGTCGCTGCCAAGTTCGAGTCCGGTCAACCCTGCTGCGAGCGCAGCGGCCGAGCCGCCCGAGGAGCCTCCCGGTACGCGTGTCACGTCCCACGGGTTGTTCGTGGTGCCGTAGACCGGGTTGAAAGTCTGCCAATCGCTCAACTGCACCGGTACATTGGTCTTGCCAAACACGATTGCACCAGCATCCTGCAGCCGCTGGACGGTGACGGCAGGCTCATTTGCGATGTTGCCTTTCATCGCTTCGTGGCCCCAAGTGGTCGGCAGTCCAGGGACGTTGAACGATTCCTTGACGGTCATCGGCAACCCGTGCAATGGTCCCCAGGATTCGCCCTTTGCAAATGCCTTGTCAGCGGCCTGCGCGCGACGCAGCGCGTTGTCAATGTCCAGTACCACGACTGCGTTCAAAGCTGGATTGAGACGCTGCACGCGGTCCAGGTAGAGCTGAAGCAGCTCGACTGCGCCAATCTCGCGCTGCCGCAACAGGCGGGCCAATTCATGGGCGGGGCGAAACGCGAGTTCCTGGGGCAAAGTCATTGTGCTTTCTCCTGTTGGGTCAACGCCGATCGGCTGACGTTGTCACAATGATCAATCAACCCCGCGTTGCTGCCAAGGTGCCATGCCTGCACGGCTGCGTCAAAGCTTTTCGTCTTGCAGGTAATACCAGCGATAAAGGAACTGCTGACCCAGACGCCGAAACGGGGCGAATGCGCGTGAACGCACAAGATTGAATGCGTTCGGATATTCGAGCGGTGCTTGATAGATCGGCAGCGTGAATGCGTTGTCCTGCTTGCCCGCGATGCGCTGCGCCATGCGGCGCCCGGCATGCGCTGAAAACGACACGCCGTTGCCGCCGTAGCCGAGCGCGTAGTAAACGCTTTCCTTGGCGTCCGGCTGCGTCACGCGCGGCATCATGTCGTGGCTCACATCGACCCAGCCCCACCAGGAGTAGTCGATCTGGATGCCTTTCAAGGCCGGGAACTTGCGGTGCAACCCACCGACCAGCAGTTGCATGTGCTTGGGGTTCGTCGCATCGGCCCCGGTGATGGAGCTGCGGCTGCCGATCTGCACGCGGTTGTCGGGCAGCAGCCGGTAGTAGTTGCGCAAGGTGCGCGTGTCGGTGATGGGCTCGTACGTTTTGAAGTTGGTCGCTTCGAGCTCATCCTCCGTCAACGGCCGGGTCACCAGCGAGTTCGACAGAATCGGCATGATCTTCGAATGCAAACTCGTGTGCAGCGCGTTGCTGGTATAGCCGCCGGTCGCGAAGCCTACCGATTGGGCGCGCACGATACCGCCTGGAGTCTTCAGATAGTGCACGCCGTTGCGCGTCTCAAACCCGGTGACGGGCGACGCGGGATGCACTTTGACGCCCAGCTCGCGTGCTTTCTTAAGGTAAGCGAACGCGAGCTTCAACGGATGCACGCCGATGCCGTCCGGCTCGTGCATGGCGCCGACGCTGTCGGCGTCGCGCACATACCGGCTCGCGACTTCGTCGGCCGACAGCATGTGGGTGTCGTAGCCGAACACCTCGCGCATGACCTTCGCTTCATTGCGCAAGAACGGCATCTTTTTGTCACGGTGCGCGATGTAGAGGTGGCCGCCAGGCTGGGGTTCGCACTCGGGGAATTCGGCAACCAATCCCTTGAAGGTCTCAAATCCCGCGCGGATTTCGGCGTCGAGCTTGAGCGCCGTTTCTTTGCCCCAGCGCGCGATCCACTGTGACCGGTACAGCCGCCCGCTCGCGTTTTGGCCCTGACCGCCATTGCGGCTCGTGCAGCCCCATACGCTGCGGTTCGCCTCCAGCACGGTGGCCTTGATGCCGTGCTCCCGGGCCAGAAACAGCGCGGTGGCAAGACCCGTGAAGCCGGAGCCGACGATGACGACGTCGGCATCCACGTCGCCCGTGATGGGTCCATCGTCTTCTGGCGGGGCCCCGGCGGTGGCAACCCAGTAGGTCGGCGCGTAATCGGCGCCGTGGCCCGGTGTGTGATGCACCAACGGGTCGTAGTGCGGATCGTAGGCATTCAGATGCGTGGTGCTGGGGGTCGACATATCCATGGCGGGGCTTCCTTTTCTTTCGTTGAGGGCACTCAGTGTGTGATGCGCCGAACAGGGCCGCGGCTGTTCACCGATGTGCTCGAACATAGCGTTTTCCCTGTCACTGCGAATAGCGCCAGCGGCGACCATTCGTTGAGGCCAGTGGTGGGCGCAGCCCGCTTGCGCTGGACCCAACGTTTGTGGCCAACTGGCGCTAAGCGCATTTGGCAAGCCTCACTACGCTTCGCTTTTACATCGAACTGGAGTGCGGTGAATCGGGTCTTGTTGACTCGCAACGCGCTGCTGGTAAACACAACACAAGAAGGATCACACGATGGATGCGAACAAGAACACTCAGGTCGACGAGCAAATGCTGCGCGATTTTGCCGATGCCTGGAACCGACATGACCTGGAAGCACTGATGGACTTCATGGCCGACGACTGTACGTTTCATGCGGCAGCCGGGCCGGACCTGCGGGGCAAGAGCTTCGTTGGACGCGAACAGGTGCGCGAAGGCTTTGCAATGGCCTGGACCACGTTCCCCGATGCGGCCTGGGTCGACGGCGACCATTTCGTTGCGGGCAACCGCGGCGTATCCGAGTGCACGTTCAAAGGCACCAAGGCCGACGGCTCTCGTGTCGAAGCGCGCATGGTCGACGTGTTCACGTTCAAGGACGGCAAGATCGCCGTGAAGAACGCGTTTCGCAAAGATCGGCCCGCGCAAGCGAGCAAGTGAAAACGATACGGACAAAAATTTCTAAACCAAAGGAGACTTTCATGAAAACCAGTTTTTTTGCAGCAATTCCCGCCGCACTGGCCGCTGCAGCGTTGTTTGCAGCGCCGGCCGCATCGGCCACCACGTTCAAGGTCGCGGTGGGAGACGCGCAGGGCAGCACGCAGTGGGAAATGGGCACCTTCTTCAAGAAGACGTTTGAAGAAAAAACCGGCGGCAAACACAAGGTGGACCTGTTTCCGAACGGTCAGCTCGGCAGCGAGGAAAACACGGTCAGCAACGCGCAGATGGGCTTGCTCGATTTTTCCCTGCTGGCCATCAACAACATCACGCCGTTTTCCCCCACGGTGGGTGTGCTGACGCTGCCTTACGTGATTCTGAGTGCGGAAGATGCCAAGAAACTTGTGACCGGTGACGTGGGCAAGGAGCTCACCGAGAACACGGTGCGCGACGCGGGCATCCGCATCGTCGGGTGGACCTTCACCGGTTTTCGTGTGCTCACAAATTCCAAGCGGCCCGTCAAGACCATCGAGGACTTGAAAGGCTTGAAGATTCGCGTGCCGAAAAACGAAATCATGATCGCGAGCTACAACGCGTGGGGTATCAACCCAACGCCAATGGCTTGGAGCGAAACCTTTACTGCGTTGCAGCAAGGCGTGGTGGACGGGCAGGACAACCCATACATGACCGTCTGGTCGATGAAATTCAACGAGGTGCAGAAGTACATCACGCCGATTCGGTATGTGTTCTCGCTTGAGCCGCTGATCGTCAGCGAAGCAATCTTCAAGAAGCAACCGGCCGACGTGCAAAAAGCGATTCTTGATGCCGGCGCTGAGGCGACCGAGCACAGCTACAAATTCTTGGGTGAAACTGAAGACAAGATCAAGAAAGAACTGGTCGCCAAAGGCATGGAGATCGACCAGCCGGCAAACGACGAAAAGCAGTGGATCGACAAGGCGACCACGATAGTCTGGCCCAAGTTCTACAAAAGCATCGGTGGCAAGGACAAGCTCGACAAAGTGTTGAAGACACTCGGCAGGTAGGACTCTCCCCAGGCTGCGCGCGCTTCGTGTCACTGCGCCTGCCCCTCGACCGGGGGCAGCGCCTACGGACCAGCAAGGCCGAATCCCCGGCCCCGCTGGAATATGTCATAACCGGGACTGTTGATGACAGCACAACGTTCAATCCTCTCGCGCCTGAACAATTTCGAGACGACGGTCTGCGAAATCTTGTTGTCGCTGTTCGTGCTTCTCTTGTTTGCGCAGATCGTTGCGCGGCAGGTCTTCGGTTTTTCCATCGCGTGGTCGGAAGAGCTGTCGACCTACATGTTCGTCTGGTTCGCCTACTTAGGCGCAGTGGTGGCAGCCAAGATGTCGGCGCACAACCGGGTCACGTTCCACTTCCAGTACATGCCCAAGTGGCTGGCCAAGACCCTGCGCACGATTGCCGATCTCCTCTGGGTCGCATTCAACGTCTACTTCGTCTGGCTTAGCTACGACTTCGTGTTCAACCGGATGAACCTGTTCTGGAAGTCGCAGACGCTTGGCGTGCCGATGAAATATTTCTACATGATCTTGCCGATCGCCTTTACGTTGATGACGATCCGCATCCTCTACAACCTGTACCAGAGCGTGTTCATGGGCATCGACATGCTTGACCCCGAACAGGAGGAAATTGAGAAACTTCGGCTGGAAGCGGCGCAGGAGCTCGACAACCCTGCGTCGCCGCCACCGCCCGACATTCGTCTTCGCGCGAACAAGCCTTGAACAGGAGTAGACGGTGGAAAACTATCTTGTAGAAATCCTGTTCGGTGGCTTCTTGCTGCTTTTGGTGCTTGGCGCACCGATCACGGTGGCCCTGGGCGGCGCGGGCATGGCCGCTTACGTGGCGCTCGGCAAAGACCCGATCGCGCTGGTGCAGATCGCATTTACGTCCGTCGGCAACTTTCCGTTGATGGCGCTGCCCGCGTTCGTGCTGGCTGGCGCGTTGATGGAAGCTGCAGGCATCTCGAAGCGTCTGGTCGACATCGCCGAGACGATGGCCGGGCCCATCACTGGCGGGCTGGGTGCAGCCACCGTGCTTGCGTGCCTGTTCTTCGGCGCGATTTCCGGCTCCGGCCCGGCCACCACTGCGGCGGTCGGTATGTTGATGATTCCTGCGATGGCCAAGCGCGGCTACGCCAAGCCTTACGCAGCGGCAGTCACTGCAGCCTCTGGTGGCCTGGGCATCATCATTCCGCCTTCGATTCCGATGGTGATTTTTGGCATTGCGGCATTGGGCATGCAGCCGCCCCCCGAGGCCGTTGAAAAGTACGGCACGTTCGCGTCGCTGTCGATCCCCAAGTTGTTCATCGCTGGCGTGGTGCCGGGGCTGGTGATGGCGTCCAGCCTGCTGATCCTGAACTACTTCATCTCGAAGCGTGCCGGCTACAAGGGGTTGACCGAGAAATGGTCCGGCCGCGACATCGGCGTCGCAATGAAAAAAGGCATCTGGGCGATGATCGCGCCGTTCATCATCCTGGGCGGCATCTACACGGGCTTGTTCACGCCGACCGAGTCCGCGATCGTTGCGATTTTCTACACGTTGTTCGTCGGCATCGCACTGCACCGCGAACTTACGCTCGAAAAGACGCTGGCTGCGCTGCGCACCACGACCTGGATCACGGGCCGCGTGCTGCTGATCCTGTTCACAGCGACCGCCTTCGGCCGCCTGCTGGTCGAACAGCGCATCCCTGCCGATATTGCCGAATCGCTGCTTCACCTGACCAGCAACATCTATCTGATCTGGGCGCTCGTGATCGCGTTTCTGATCTTTGTGGGCATGTTCATGGAAACATTGGCTGCGATCCTGATTCTGGTGCCGGTGCTGTTGCCTGTGATGTACAGCGTGGGCGCCGATCCGACGCACGTCGGCATCGTGGTCATCTGCGTGCTGTCCGTCGGTTTTCAGACGCCGCCGCTGGGTGAGAACCTGTTCGTCGCGTCCGGCGTGAGCGGAGAGACGGTGGAACGCATCGTCGTGCGCGTGATGCCGTTTGTGGGGGTATCGATCGTTGCGGTGTTCATCATCGCGTACTTCCCGATACTGTCCCTCTGGCTGCCGGGACTGTTCAAGTACTAGACGTTTGCCTGACGTCCGTCGTTGAACTCGCGCTCGCCGTTCGCGCAGAACGCGAGGTGGCATTGCACCCCGGAAGTCTCGCCGGCCAGCGCGAGCGTCGGGGCTTCCTGATTGAACGGCTCCTGCACCACCCTCGTTGGCTCGGCAAGCAACCGATGCAGCGCGTTGCCATTCAGCGGGTCGAATCCAAAGCCCGCTCGAACATGCCCCTCAAGCGGCGGGGCGCGAGCCCCGATCGGCATCGCCCACCGGTATCGCCATCATTTCGCCGATTACTTCTCCCAGCACCTGGATGCCTGCGTCGATCGACGCGGCACCGATCGACTGATAGCCCAACCGGATATAGCCGGCCGGCGGCTGCTCGGCCATGAAGAACACGTCGCCAGGCTCAAGCAACACGCCACGTCTGGCCGCCCGGCTGGCCAACGCGTGCGAGCCGATGCCTTCGGGCAGTCGGACCCAGCAGGAGCCTCCTCCATTGGCTGCGACGACGGTGCAACACGGCATGTGCTGTGCCACGGCCGCGACCAGCGCGGGGTAGCGTTCGCTGTGCGCCACTGCCAGTCGGCGCAACTGTGCGTCGTGATGGCCGAGCGAGAGGTACAACGCAAACGCTCGCTGGATGAATGTCGAAGGGTGGCGCAGCATCAAGCGCCGCAGTGCGCGCAGTTCAGCGATCAGCGCCGGTGCTGCCACGATGTAGCCCACGCGCAGGCCAGGTGCCAGCGACTTGGACAGGCTGCCAATGTAGATCACGCGGTCGTTGCGGTCCATGCTTTTCAAGGCGGGAATGGAAGCGCCGACCGCGCGGTTTTCGCTTTCGTAGTCGTCTTCGATCACGATCAGGTCGGCCTCGCGGGCCATTGCCAGCAAGGCTTCGCGGCGTGCAAGCGGCATCGTGACGCCGGTCGGGCATTGGTGGCTGGGCGTTACGTAGACGTAGTCGAAGCTGCGCAGGCGGTTGTCGACCGGCAGGCCGTCGCCGTCAACCGCGATCGGCGCCAGTTGCGACGTGCGGCTTGCGAAGATATTGCGCGCATCCGGGTAACCCGGGTCTTCGAACGCCACGCGCGTGCCTTCCCTCATCAACAGGTCGGCAATCATGTAGAGCGCGTGCTGCGCACCCACGGTCACGATCAATTCGTCGGCTGCGGCCCAGACGCCACGGCGCGGCAGCACGCGGGTCCGGATCTGCTGCACCAGCGCGTCGTCGTCGCGCGCGATCTGGTCGGGTGCCCACTCTTTGGTGTCGAGCACCGACAAGGTCTTCATGCAGCACTCGCGCCAATCGGCGGTCGGAAACAGCGTCGGATCAAATTGGCCGTACAGAAACGGATACGGGTCCTTCTGCCAGTCCGAGGGTTTCACAATGCTGCGCTGGCGGGTCGGCCGCAAGCACAGACGGCTTTGCCAGTCGGGGCACGACGCCGCCCCCACGTTGCGCGCTTCCGCATCTGGGTCGCTCATCGCTGGTTGCTGGTCGGCCACCATCGCAGGGTTCACGAAGTGGCCACTGCGTTCGCGTGACAGCAAAAAGCCGTCGTCGGCAAGTTGCTGGTAGGCAATCACCACCGTATTGCGCGCAATGCCGAGTGCGTTGGCCATCTCCCGACTCGACGGCACCAGCGCGCCACCCGGCAACTGGCCATCCAGAATTGCCGCGACCAGCATCTCGCGTACTTGCGCCTGCAGGCTCAATGTCGAGGCGTCGCCCGCTCTGTGCAACAGTGGCTTCCAAAGCGCTGCCGTGGGTCGGCGGCTGGTCGCGGGCGTTGGTTTCATTGCGGCTGGGCGTTGAAGGGCAGGGAGACGACGTCTTCGGCCGGGAGTCGGGTGTTCGCGAGACAGCGCGCAGTCACATGGACGTCTCGAGCATGTCGCGGTATTCGTCGCGGGTGGCAATGCGCGGATTGGTCTTGTGGCAGTGGTCGGCCATGGCGCCGTCGATCACCCGATCGAACGATTCGCGCTGTACGCCCATCTCGCCCAAGCCGGAAGCCAACCCGAGCCGTGCATTCATCGCTGTGACCGCGGCGGCGACTTCCTCTCCGGCGCCAAGGCCCATCGCGTGCGCCATCCGGTCCAGCCGGCGTTCGCGCTGGATCGATTCGGCCGACGCGTTGAACCGCACCACCGCCGGCAGGAACATCGCATTCAGGCTGCCGTGATGCAGCCGGGGATCGACGCCGCCGAGGCTGTGGGAGAGCGAGTGCACACAGCCCAGCCCCTTTTGAAACGCCATCGCGCCCTGCATCGACGCGCTCATCATGTTCAGCCGGGCGTCGCGGTCCGAGCCGTCGTTCGTTGCGCGTTCGATAAAAGCCCAGCCGCGGCGCAGCCCTTCGAGCGCAATGCCGTCGGCAGGTGGATTGAATGCGGGTGCCATGAACGTTTCCATGCAGTGCGCAATCGCGTCCATGCCGGTGGCGGCGGTGAGCTTGGGGGGCAGGCCCAGCGTGAGCTCCGGATCGCAAATCGCGGTCTTGGGCACCAGATGCCACGAATGAAAACCGAGCTTGCGACCGTCATCCACGATCACGATGGCACCGCGTGCAACCTCACTGCCGGTGCCCGCCGTCGTCGGCACCGCAATCAGCGGCGCGACCTTGTCGGTGATGCGCGCTGAGCCGCCTTCAATCGTGGCGTAGTGCGTCAACGGGCCTTCGTGCGTGGCCGCGATCGCCACGCCCTTGGCGCAGTCGATCGGGGAGCCGCCACCGACGGCGATCAGACCGTCGCAGTCGTTGTCGCGGTAGATCTTGGCCGCCGCGCGCACGGCCGCTTCGGTCGGGTTCGACGGCGTCAGGTCATAGATCGCCACCGGCAGCCCGGCCAGCGCGTCCACGGCACGTTGCAGCAGGCCCGCGGCTTTGACACCCTGGTCCGTCACGATCAACGGGCGCCGGATCTGGCTGCGTTCGCATTCGGACTTCAGCAGCTGCAGTGCGCCGAACTCGAATTGCACTTGGGTGATGTAGTAGATCAAAGCCATGATGTTCGAGCGCCTTTCGTGTGGTTCGTATTGGCATGCAAGCCGGACAAATGAGCCGGCGGGCACCGTAAGATCGCGTCACCATGACGCAATCGATGATCGACCGATGCACCCCTTTCGGTGCCTGCCCGCGTTGCCCGCCCGGCGGGTTTGTGCTGTGTGACTGTAGCGGCTACAACCAGCGGGCGACAGCCCGTGCCTGAGCACAGCGACGTCGACCCAGAGTCGAGGCAGCCCCGGCTGCCCCATGGGTCTGCGGACGCCGCGTTCGCGTTGGCGCCGTCCATGCGCTCATTGCTCGATCGCATGGCGCGTGCGGGCCATCCGCGCTTCGAGACGCTAACGCCCGAGCGCGCCAAGGCAGCCTACGAAATCGGCGCAACGGTGCTCGAAGTGCCGAAAGCGCCGTTGGCGCAAGTGCGTGACCTGCAGCTGCCTGCGCGGGACGGCACGCCGCTGCGCCTGCGCGTCTATTGCCGCGATTTGCCTGCTGCCGAGGCACTGTCGCCGGTGCTGCTGTACTTTCACGGCGGCGGCTTCACGATCGGCAGCGTGGCCACGCACGACGCTTTGTGCCGCGAACTGTGCGCTTTAAGCGGCGCCTGCATCGCGTCGCTCGACTATCGGCTGGCGCCGCAACACCGCTTTCCCACTGCCGTGCACGACGCCGAGGACGCAATGCACTGGTTGCACCAGCATGCGGCGGGGCTCGGCCTGGATCCGCAACGCATCGCGCTCGGTGGTGACAGCGCTGGCGGCACGCTCGCCACCGTGTGCGCAATCCTGGCGCGCAACGCCGGGTTGAACATTGCGCTGCAAATGCTGTTCTATCCGGGCTGCGCAGCGCGCCAGAACACGGCCTCTCACCGCGCCTATGCACACGGGCTGGTGCTTGAAGCATCGACGATCGACTGGTTCTTCGGTCTGTACCTGCGCAACGCGGCAGACCGCGACGACTGGCGTTTTGCACCGCTGATGTCCGACGACGTTGACGGTATTGCGCCGGCGTGGGTCGGGTTGGCCGAGTTCGACCCGCTGTTCGACGAAGGGGTTCAGTACGCCGACAAGCTGCGTGCTGCGGGCGTGCCGGTCGCGCTCGAGATCTATCGCGGCGTGACACACGAGTTCATCAAGATGGGCCGCGCGCTGCCGCAGGCCCGCCAAGCGCACCGGGACGCGGCACAGGCCTTGGCACACCGCTTTGCCGAACTGCGCGACTGAAATACACGCACACCTCATGAACCGACAAGATTTTCGATTTCTGCACCGCCTGCGCGTGCGCTGGGCCGAAGTGGACATGCAAAAAATCGTGTTCAACGCGCACTACCTGATGTACTTCGACACTGCGGTGGCCGACTACTGGCGCGCGTTGGCACTGCCCTATGAATCGGCCATGCAGCGGCTCGAAGGCGACCTGTATGTGAAAAAGGCTGTGGTCGAGTTCCAGGCGTCGGCACGGCTCGACGATCTGCTCGAAGTGGGTTTGCGCTGCACCCGCGTCGGCACGTCGTCGATGACGTTCAAGGGGGCCATCTTTCGCGGTGATCAGTTGTTGGTCGACGGTGAGCTGATCTACGTATTCGCCGATCCGGCGAGCCAATCGTCCAAGCCGGTGCCGCACGCGCTGCGCCAGTTGCTGGGCGACTTTGAAGCCGGTGAGACCATTGCGCAAATCCGGCTCGGCAGGTGGGACGAGCTGGGTCGCGATGCGGCCAAGGTTCGGACCGAAGTGTTTGTGGAAGAGCAGCGCATCCCGCTCGATGAGGAATGGGACGAGAGCGACGCCGTCGCACTGCACGCAGTCACATTCAACGCGCTGGGTCAGCCAGTGGCGACTGGCCGTTTGGTGGCGGAAGCGCCGGGTTCCTCGTCGCGCATCGGCCGCATGGCGGTGTTGCGCGTGTTGCGCGGCTCACGGCTGGGATCGCAGGTGCTGCAGCTGTTGGTGGACGCCGCCCGCCGGCGCGGTGACCGTGAAGTGGTGTTGCACGCGCAGCGCAGTGCGGAAGGGTTCTATCGCCGGGCTGGCTTTGAAGCCCGTGGTGAGCCGTTTCATGAAGTGGGCATTGCACACATCGAAATGACGCTGCCGTTGAAGCGAAACAGCACAGGCTGAGCGGGTGCGGCAAGCCGACGCGGCATCGCCCGTTTCAGATGTCGGCCAGCAACGGGTAAGGCAACGACTGGAGTGTCAGATTCGCACCAGCGGCCGTGCCTGCTGTCAGGTCACCGCTTCCGGCCGCGGTTGTCTGCATCGAGACGATCGCATCGAACCCACCGCCAGGCGCTGGGGCCGCCTGCACCACAAGGCCGCATGGTTCCCCGGACGGCGTCTGTGCATTTGCGGGTCGATGAAACACCGAGTCGCCGACCGACAGCGCAGCGTCGGCATGGACCCAGTACGCACGGCGCTTCAACGTGCCGCGAAACTGGCTGCGCGCCACCACTTCCTGACCCGGGTAGCAACCTTTCTTGAAGTTCACGCCGCCGACCGACTCGTAGTTCAACATCTGCGGCACGAACGCTTCAGCGACCGGCAGCGTCAGCGTTGCCACGCCACTGGTGACTGCGGCCCAGTCCCACAGATCGGGCGAAAGCGCATCGCCTGCGGGAATCGCACTGCGCGCTGGCGCAATCCATAGCGCAAGCGGCACGTCGCCTGCGGCCGGGTACAGCCCGACGATGCTGGCACCGGCCACTTCACGCAGCGTCCAGGGCGCCATCGCGGCGTCGCCCGCGTTGTCGGCCACCGCCGAGCCGGCCAAACCGACCACGTCGAATACCGCGCTCGCATCAAGCAGCCGAACCTTGGCGCGCAGCACGAACATCGACAGCCGCTTCACGGTGGCTGCCAGCAGGTCCTGGCTGCAGATCAGCAGGATGTCTTCGCCGCGCCGAAGCGCAACGAAGCTTGCTTGCATGCGGCCTTTCGCATTGCACAGCGCTGCCAGCCGTGCCTGCGGCGCGTCGATCGGCCCGAGGTCGAGGAAGTCCTGCGTCAACTGGCCGTGCAGAAATTTGGCCGCCTCCTCGCCACTTGCTTGAATCACGCCGAGTTGCGGCAGCAGGCAGACGCCGTCGAGACGGTCGGCCGCCGCACTGGCGAAATCGTCTGGCATAGCGGATGTGGGGGGGTAAGCAGGGGGCAGATTCATCGCTGAATTATCATGGTCTGCGTATTTCTCGGGTTTTTTGATGTGTTGGCGAAGGCGACGAGTGCGACGATTTTTCGGTTTCTTCTTCGGTGCCGTTCTCATCCTCGCTCTGGCGGCAGGCGGATACGGCGTCTGGTGGCTCGACCAGCCGCTCAAGTTGCATCAGGCCGAGACCGATCTCGTGATCGACAAGGGCAGCTTGCCGCGCAGCATCGCGCAGACGGTGGCCGATGCGGGCGTGCAGGTCGACCCGTTGCTGCTGTACGGCTGGTTCCGGCTGTCGGGCGAGGGTCGCCGCATCAAGGCCGGCAATTACGAAGTCGAATCCGGTGTGACGCCGCGCAGCCTGCTCGACCTCCTGGTCAGCGGGGCGCAATCGCAACACGCGATCACGCTGGTGGAGGGGTGGAACTTCCGCCAGTTTCGCGCCGCGCTGCAAAAGGCGCAGGACCTGAAGATTGAAGCATCGACCCAGGACGACGAAGCACTGATGGCGCTGCTGGGGCGGCCTGGCATCGCACCGGAAGGTCGCTTTTTCCCCGATACCTATACCTACGCGCGCGGCAGCACAGACACCGCGTTGCTTGCGCGTGCGATGCGAGAAATGGACCGCCGTCTGACGGCCGCGTGGCAGCAACGCGCGAGCAGCGCAGCCGCGAAAACGCCGGAAGACGCGCTGGTGCTGGCCAGCATCGTCGAGAAAGAAAGCGGCAAGGCAGCGGACCGCGTGCAGATCGCCGGCGTGCTGTCAAACCGATTGCGCATCGGCATGCCGCTGCAGACCGACCCGACGGTGATTTACGGGCTCGGAGAGAAGTTCGACGGCAATTTGCGCAAGAAGGATTTGCAGACCGACACCCCCTGGAACACCTACACGCGCGCCGGACTGCCGCCGACGCCGATCTCGATGCCGGGCGAAGCAGCACTGCTGGCCGCCGTGCAGCCGGCCGAATCGAAGGCGCTCTACTTCGTCGCCCGCGGCGACGGCTCCAGCCAGTTCAGCGACACGCTGGCGGAGCACAACCGCGCAGTCAACCGATACCAGCGCAAATCACTGCGCAGTGAAAAGCCCAATGACGGCAAGAACAGTCTGGACAAGAAAGACCTGGACAAGACTGAGGGCTCCGGAACCACCGCAGACACAAAGGGCCGCAGCGAAACTGCCACAGGTCAGGTCAATGCAGAAATAAAAGCTGCTCGACGAAGTGATGTCGATCCGGCAGAGCAGGGAAACACCACGGGCAGCGGCAACTGATGGCGGAGGGTCTGTTCATCACGTTCGAGGGCATCGACGGCGCCGGCAAATCGACACAAATCGATGCACTGGAGCAGGCATTCCTCAGCCAAGGCCGCGATGTCTCGCGCACGCGCGAGCCGGGCGGCACACCGCTCGCAGAAAAAATTCGCACCCTGCTGCTGGCCGATGCGATGGACCCGCTGACCGAGGCGCTGCTGCTGTTCGCCGGCCGGCGTGACCATTTGGTGCAAACGATCGAGCCGGCACTCGCACGCGGTGCTGTGGTGCTGAGTGACCGGTTCACCGATGCGACGTTTGCTTATCAAGGCAGTGGGCGCGGCTTCGACGCAGCCGTGTTGCGCGAACTGGAAGGTTGGGTGCAACGGGTGCCCGCTGCGGCTGGCGCGCTGCGGCAGCCGGACCTGACGTTCTGGTTCGATCTGGCGCCCGAGTTCGCCGCCATGCGGCTGGCGCACGCACGCGATGCGGATCGCTTCGAATCGGAATCGGTTGAATTTTTTCGTCGCGTGGCGGCGGGCTATGCGGCGCGTGCGGCGGCCGAACCTAGCCGCTTCGTGCGGCTCGACGCGGCGCAATCGCCAGCGCATGTCTGGCAGCAGCTGAGCGACGCGTTGCGAGCACGTGGCTGGCTGGGCGCCGCCACGCCGCCGCGCAGCCCCGCCTCATGACGGCGCCCTGGCTTGCGCCGCAACTCGCTGCGCTGCTGCACCAGCGAGGACACGCGTGGCTGCTGTCCGGCCCTTCCGGTCTTGGACAGTTTGCGCTCGCGCTCGCGCTGGTGCGCGCCTGGCTTTGCGACGCGCCGCTGCGCGACGGTCTGGGTGCCTGCGGCCACTGCACGTCCTGCCATGCAGTCGACGTGCACACGCACGCCGACTTGTGCGTGCTGCTGCCCGAGGCGCTCGCGCTCGAGTTCGGTTGGCCACTCGATGAGAAAACGCAGAGCGAACTGGATGCCAAAAAATCCAGGCCGAGTCGCGAGATCAAGGTCGACGCCGTGCGCGAACTGGTCGCATTCACGCAGCGCACACGTTCACGCGGTGCCACCAAGGCGGTGCTGGTCTACCCAGCCGACCGCATGAATGCGGTGGCGGCAAACACCCTGCTCAAAACGCTCGAGGAGCCGCCTGGCGACGTCAAGTTCGTGCTTGTCACGGACGCGGCAAATCGCCTGCTGCCGACCATCACAAGCCGTTGCCAGACCCATGCGATGGGTTGGCCCGCTACGGCAGCCGCGCGCGACTGGCTGGTTGCGCAAGGCGTGGCCGACCCAGCCACCGCTGCGCTGTGCCTGCGCGCCAGCGGCGACCGGCCCGGCGATGCGCTGCGGCTTGCACGGGCCGGATTCGACGCGCCGCGCTGGACCACGCTGCCCAAGCAGGTTGCGCGCGGCGACGTGGCCGCCTTGCGCGACTTCACGCCAGCGCAGGCGGTGGACGCATTGCAAAAGCTTTGCCACGACCTGCTGGCCGCCGGCTGCGACGCGCCAACGCGCTACTTCGACGTGGCCGACCTGCCGGTCGCGCGAAGCTTCACGGCACTGACCGATTGGGCAAAAGCACTTTTCGAGACGTCTCGCACGGTTGAGCATCCTTTCCATGCGCCTTTGATGCTGGAAGCCCTTGTGAACGAGGCGAGTCGCGCCATAAGCTCGTCGGCATGAGCGACTCCATTCAATTCGCGACGCTGCCGACTGCGGTTGCGCTTGCTGGCATGACCACCGCTGGCGCGCCTGTGGCCGCACCGCGCTCGTCCGTGATCCAGCTGGCGATCCGGGAACGCGCGGCTCTCTACCAAGCCTACATCCCGCTGTTCAAGACGGGCGGCATCTTCGTGCCGTCCACGCGCGACTGGCGCCTCGGCGAGGATCTCTACGTGCTGCTGACGTTGCCGGAAGATCCGCAGCGCTATCCGGTGGCCGGCAAGGTCGCCTGGATCAACCCGGCGCGTGCCCAGGGCGGGCGTGGCCAAGGCGTTGGCGTGCAGTTCCCGAGCGACGACAAGGCGCGTCAGCTGCGCGTGAAGATCGAGCAGATGATCGGTGGCTATAAGGATTCAGAACAGTCCACACAGACGATCTGAGGCGGCGCAGCCAGTCGGTGCGCCTACAAAAGCAGCATCTGCTGAAGCCAAAGGGCGCGTGGAGTCCGCACGCAGGCTTAGCCGAGAGCCCATTCAAAGCGGCGCACGCAGAGCCGCCACAATCGGGGTTTGCATCAACTGCCGCGACCCACGCCGGCTGCCATGTTCACCGATTCCCACTGCCACTTGAGCATGCCCGAGCTCGCGCGCGAGCTGCCTGCGATCCGCGCCGCCATGCAGGCGGCGCACGTCACGCGCGCGCTGTGCATCTGCACCACGCTCGAAGAATTCGACACGGTGCATGCGCTTGCCACGGACCACGAAAACTTCTGGGCCACCGTCGGCGTCCACCCGGACAACGAGGGCATCAAAGAGCCGAGCTTGAACGACCTGACGACGCGGGCTGCCTTGCCGAAGGTGGTCGCCATCGGGGAGACCGGTCTGGACTACTACGGAATGGAAGAGCGCAAGGGCGGCCGCAGCGTGGCCGACCTCGAGTGGCAGCGCGAGCGTTTTCGCACGCACATCCGCGCAGCACGTGCGTGCCGGCTGCCGCTTGTGATCCACACGCGGGCGTCGTCTGACGACACGCTCGGCATCCTGCGCGAGGAGGGTGAGGACGGCGGCACGGGTGCGGCCGGTGGCGTGTTTCACTGCTTTACCGAGACCGATGCGGTGGCGCGCGCGGCGCTGGACCTGGGGTTCATGATCTCGTTTTCCGGCATCCTGACGTTCAAGAACGCACACAAATTGCGCGATGTGGCGGCATTCGTGCCGCTGGACCGGCTGCTGATCGAAACCGACAGCCCGTATCTGGCGCCTGTGCCGCACCGCGGCAAGACGAACAATCCGTCTTATGTGCCGTTCGTCGCGCAACAAGTCGCGCAACTCAAAGGCTTGAGCGTTGAGCATGTCGCTGCAGCGACGAGCGAGAACTTCAGCCGCTTGTTCAAGCTGCCGCACGGCTGAACCAGCGGCGGCCCGTTGCCGCGCCGCTGCTGGGCTGTGCTTTCATGCCTGGCGACTTCTCATTTCCGTCTTGTCATCTTTACCGGTTCATTCATGAATTCACTTCTCTCCCGACTCCTGCTTGCGACTGCGCTGGCGATGTCCGCTGCCGGTGCCGCTGCTGGCTCGTACGAGGACTTCTTCATCGCCGTGCGCAACGACAACGCAAGCGCCGTGCGGGCGCTGTTGCAACGCGGCTTCGACGTGAACACGCGCGGCCCGGACGGGTTGCCCGGACTGACGCTCGCGCTGCGGGAGCCATCGCCAAAAGTCTTGCAGATGCTGCTCGCATGGCCGAATGTCGACATCGAAGCACGCACCGCGCAAGACGAGAGTCCCCTGATGATTGCTGCGTTGAAAGGCGAGCGCGACATCGCCGAGAAGCTGATCGCGCGCGATGCTGCGGTGAACAAAACCGGCTGGACACCGTTGCACTATGCAGCCACTGGCGGCCATCTGGCGCTGATCCGCTTGCTGCTGGATAACAGCGCTTACATCGATGCGGAGTCCCCCAACGGCAGCACGCCGCTCATGATGGCGGCGCGCTACGGCGCAATCGACGGTGCGCGGTTGTTGCTGGAAGAGGGCGCCGATCCCACGATCAAGAACGAACAAGGATTGACCGCAGCCGATTTCGCGCGTGCCGCAGACCGTGCCAGCTTGGTCGACGATATCGACGCAGCCATCCGTAGCGCGGCAGCGACCCGCGGCAACGTACGTTGATCAACGCGACGTGTTTCCTTCCGCAGCGCGTGACGACGCGCTCTGCCCAGGTACGCATAGTCAACGACGATTAACATCAGCAGCGTCCACGGAGCCGGTTCTGCCAAGCCGTTAGCGCCGCATCGACTTTTTGAGGGGGGGCGATAAGCTCTCCTAGACAAGTTTTATACCCTAAGATGTAGTGCCGGGCGTTCCGTTGAGCGCTGACTGACGACGGAGCAGACAAACGCGATGGCGGCACGAAAGAACTTGGCGCTCGATGAGGCCAGCCGCAGGGAGTTGGAGCGGATCGTCAAGCGCGGCGAGAACTGGCGTGAGCGCGAACGA
>JBBPYC010000006.1:0-17779 GCA_038200275.1 Burkholderiales bacterium | reverse complement strand
CTACGACACCGCCGATGGTTCGCGCGTCGCAACGCTTCCGATCTGCGGCGACGTCGACGACGTGTTCTTCAACCGCGAACGGCGGCAGCTGTATGCGGTCTGCGGCGAAGGCGTGGTCGATGTCGTGCAACAGCAGGATGCCAACCACTACCGCGTCACCGAGCACATCCCGACCGCACCCGGTGCACGCACAGGACTGTTCGTGCCTCGGCTCGCGACCTTGTTCGTCGCAGTGCCGTCCCGCGCCGGCGCACCGGCGGAAGTCCGCGCTTATCGGGCCCGGTAGATGGGGCGCCGGGTGACCCGCAGACGCGCGTGCACCCGACACCAACCGAGCGCGCTGGAACGTCATGGCGGCTGATGCACCGGTTCTTCCAGCGCTGGGATGGCTCGGTCGGTTCTTGCTGCCAGCGGGCGATGGGTGCAGCCGCTGCATCGATCGGCACCCCGTGTGCTACCGTGCATTTGCAGCATCGCTGCCCCGTTCAATCGCTCTTCGGAAGGCTCGGACTGCGCCAGAACTATACGGTCAGCCGGGTCCAGGGCGTGAGCGAAATTCGCTCAGCGCCGTGTGTTCGAAGCCTGCGTCGCCGAACTCCAGGCACAGCAGGTACTTCCAGTTGATGCGGGTGCGCACCGCGTGGGCGGCCTGGCGGTCGGTCAGTCGTTCCATGAACTGCAACAGCGTCGCCAGCGCCAAGCGTACCGGCGCCTCGGCCGGCTGGCCGCGCGCCGGAAACAGGTCGGCGAAATCGTGGTCCGTGACGATCATGTGCAGCTCGTCGAGCATGCGCATGACAGGACTGCCCTCGGGGAAGATCACTCGTGCCACCTGAGCGGTGCTGTCGGGCACCATATAGCTTTATCTGGCTTGCAACAACTTCACACACCTCCTGCATGCCGCCGCGGCGTCGGGTGGCCAAGCTGTCATGGTGCTGCACGATCAGACGATGTCAACATCCCCCCGCCCGACTCGGCGAATTCGCCACCAATATCGAATTGAGGAAGAGCCAGTTTTAGATCGGCGCCAACAGTCCACCTCATCCAGCAGAAAGCTCGGTGGCTTCTCGGTCATCCACAGGGTTTCGGCGACTCGGGACACCTCGGCCAGGATTTGCGCGCCCGAGTTGCCACCACCCACGACCAGCACCCGCTGCCCCGCGAAAGGCGCTGCGCTTATGTACTCGGCCGAATGAAATTGCAAACCTGTGAAGGCTTCGCGGCCAGGGTATGGGGGGAGGCAGGGGTGACGCCAGTTCCCGGTGGCATTCACCACGGCCTGCGCGTGCCAAGTAAGGTTACTGAACCTCACGAGGATCCCGTCGGAAGATCAATCTAACGGGAATAAGGGCGATGCGGATGAAGGGGGTCATGGGGAGACGAAGTCACGCGCTACGACAAGACAGCGCGCGGCTTCTTTTGCGCCATTCGTCTAACGGTTGCTATGGTTTGGCTCAATAAATGACACGCCTTGAACTTGAACCACGCTTTCCCAAACCCCATTGCCAGATGCCGGCTGCACACAGCAACGCGACCAGCAAACCGCCGATCGCGACCAGCACACGCCCAGTCCATCCCAGCGCCTTGCCGGTATGCACGGGGTACTGCCAAGCCAGGAAGCGATCCGCCGGGTAGCCGCTGTCGTAGCCCGACATCCCGCGCAGTGCACCGGTGCGGTCGTCGATGAACACCTGTTCGGAGCGCACACGCAGCGCCTGTTCGCGCAACCCCGGTTCCTTGAACGCAATCCGGTAGACGCCCTTGTCAGGCACGTGACTCAGGAACCAGGACTGGAACTCCGCTGCCGCGGCCGGCAGGAATGCACGGGCATGCGCGATGGCGTCGACCGCGCTCAATGCCGGGGTGCCGTTATCCAACGGTTGCTTCTGAAGCTCGCGCAATGGCTGCGGTGTGATCGTGGCAACCAAGCCGACCAGCGGCCGGAACACTTCATTGGCAAGGTTCAGATAGACGCCGGTAAACGCGAATGCGATACCCAATGGCAGGGTCCACAAGCCGACCGCCCGGTGCAGGTCATGGACGAACCGGATGCCGGTGGCACCGCGCTTGATCCGCCAGGCGGGTTTCCAGCGTTGCCAGAAATGCTGCAGCTTGGCAAACGAGCCAGCGTGTGTCGGTGCCGGCCGGACCGCAGAGCCGTTGCGCTTCCCAATCCTTGGCAGGCTCAAGTAGAAACCCATCAGCGAAAGCGCAAGCCAGCCTATTGCGACGCCGCCAACAACCCAGTTGCCCCAGCGGCCTGGCAGGGTCAAGGATCGGTGCAGGCGATCAATCAACGGCAACGCATGCGCGCGGTCCAGCGTCCAGGCGCCCCACATGCGCCGGCCCAGGATCTGGCCGCTCACCGGATCGACGAACACGCGGTTGTAGCCGAGCGCATCGGCCGCGGTTCCGGCGCCCGGACGGGCCGCGACCTGCGCCTGCACCAAGCGTCCGGGTGCGTTGTCCAGCAGCAGCAAGGAGACGCGCAGACGCGGGTCGGACGCCTCGATGCGCGCCGTCAACTGGTCAGCGTCAAGCGCGGTGCCGGATTGCTGCGAGCTGAACAGCGCCGGGTTGAGCCACTCGTCCAGTTCATGCTCGAACGCGATGACGCTGCCCGTCAGCGCGCTGAACATCAGCAGCAGCGCCAGCGACAAGCCAAACCAGCGGTGCAGCCACCGCACCGCCTTGCGTACCGGCAGGGCAGAGCTTTGTGCTTGAGTCCGGCGGGCCCCCAACAGTACGTCGGTGGTCGGCAAGCGTTCGGGCACGCTGCGTCGCGCATTCGGCTGCTGGAGTTCGGCGGTGGCCATCGTCTTCAAAACTTTGCCGTCAGCCCGACCTGCAGCGTGCGCCCGGCACCCGGCACCCGGCAGGATCAGGTTGTCCACGCTGCCGTGCCCGGACACGTAGTACTTCCGGTCGAACAGATTCTTCAGATTCACCTGCAGCTCGTAGCGCCCGGTCCGGTAGCTGGCCGCGAGGTCGGCCGTCAGATAACCCGGCAGCGTCACCAAGTTGCTTACCGAGGCGAAGCGCGGGGCTGTGTAATTCACGCCCCCGCCCGCACGAAAGCCTTCGCCCACGTCCTTCATCAGCCAGACGAAGCCCGAATGGCGCGGCGTCAGCGACGAGGTCTTGCCTTCCACCGCAATCGGCTCACCCACCGGCAGTTGCAGCGAACGCACCGTGGCCAGTGACTTGGTGATGCGGCCGTCAAGATAGGCATAGCCGGTGTTGATGTCCCATCGCCCGGGCAGCGCGCCGGCCAGCGCCAGTTCCAGGCCGTTGGTGCGCTGAGTGCCGATGTTGATCTGCCGGGTCGGGTTGGCCGGGTCGCTGTTCTTGATGCCCGAGCGCTCCAGATTGAACAGCGCAGCGCTCGCGCTCAAGGCGCCGTCCAGCAAGTCGATCTTGGCGCCGATCTCCTTGTTCACGGTGATCTCGGGTGCGTTGTCGGCGTTGCTGGTCGACAGCGCAAACGATTCGGCCGAAGGCTGAAACGAGCGGCTGTAGGAAACGTAGTACGACTGCGCGGAGGTCGGCTGCCAGATCAGGCCTGCGCGCGGGCTGAACTTGCGGTCCGTGCGCGACAGTGGTGCCAGCTTGCGCTCATACGAAGTGTCCTGGTCGAACACGTCATAACGCACGCCGACCAGCGCCTTCCACTGCGGTGCCAGCGTGATCTGGTCCTGCGCATAGAGCGCGGCGGTTTTGAACGTCGTGTTGTTGGGGATGGCACTGTCGGTCAGGAAACTGGCTTGCGGAATCGGCGGCGGCACGCCCATGGGATTCAGGATACTGATCCGGTCGTAGCCCACGGGGGACGATGCCGACTGCGCGCGCTTGTCCTGCTTGCCGAACTCGGTGCCGATCAGCCATTCCTGCTTGAAGCCGCCGAGCTGCGTGCGCCAGGTCAGATCGGTCTGGTTGAACAGCGCACTTTCATCGCGCAGGATGAAGCCGCGCGTGCGCCCCACCGTGAGGTTCACCGGATCGGTCGTGCCGCTGGGCAGCGTGTTGAAGCGGTCCAGTTCGTACTTCGAATAACGCGTGATGTTGCGCAGGCTCAACGCATCGCTAAAGCGGTGGTTCAGCGTGGCGGTGAACGACTGGACGTGGGTGGTGGTGCTGTCGTCACGCTTGGCTTGTGCCGAGCCGTAGTAGGTGCCGATCGGCACATTCACCGGCCGGCCGTTGAGCGCCGGAATGCCGAAGTCCGTGATGCGCTGGTCGTACGCATACGTATATTGCAGCAGCAGATCGGTCTGCGCGTTGAATTTGAAGCCGAGCGACGGCGCGATCTGATAGCGGTCGATAAAGCCCTGATCCCGGTAGCTGCCCGACTTCTCCCGTGCGGCGTTCAGGCGGAACGTGGCGATCTCGCCGATCGGCGAATTCACGTCGGTCGTGGCGCGTTTGAAATCGTAGCTGCCCAGGCCCAGCGAGACGGTGCCAAACGTGCGGTTGTGGATCGGCTGCTTGGTCACGCGGTTGATCAGCCCGCCGGAAGAGCCGCGGCCATACAGCACGGCGGCTGGGCCCTTCAGCACCTCGATGCGCTCCACATTGGACAGATCCCGAAAGTACAACGCTTCGTCGCGCACGCCGTCGATGAACTGGTCCGAAATCGCACTGAAGCCGCGGATGAACACCTGGTCCCGCTGGCCGTCGCCGGTGCTGAACGCCACGCCGGGCACGTTGCGCAGCGCGTCCTGAACCGAGGTAGCGCCCTGGTCTTGCAGCAACTGCTGCGGGGCTTGTTCCAGCGGCACCTGCATCATGCCGGTCACGGCCCGTCGGACCATGGATTCAAGTGGGTTGGGTTCTGGCTGGCACATGAGTGCAACTCCTGTTTGCCTGATTGAACGAGCGATGTGGTGAGACGCTGTTTCCGCGAACTGCAATCTCACGGCCACACTGTAACTGTATTGAGAATCATTCTCATTCTCATTCGCAATGCTATCTGCGCACCTGCTTAGCCGGATTCATTCTCTAAAACAGGGTGAATGCCCGGGTGTTCGTTCAGCGTTTACCCGGCAACAGTGTGGGTAGCCCCGCAGCCGTCGTGCCCCAAGCACCGACTACTCATGCGGCTTTGGCAGCCGGTGTGTTCTGCACAACGCGCCGCAGCACGCCACTGTGATCGAACAGGACAACTTCGCGCATGCTCCAGGACTGGTCTTGCAGCGCATCCACCCTGATGCGGAGCTGCTTGGCGATACCTGCATTTACCACTGCGCTGTGCCAGCCGTCGACCTCTTCGACAAGCAAATGCATCTGAAAGTATTTGATGAAGCTGAGCTGGTCGAAAGCTTGCAACAGGAAGCTGGTATTGCCGAAAACGAGATGGACGAGGTCTTCGGGCTCAGGGTCAACCTGGCAGAACTGCGCGTATTGCGTTGCGGCAGACGCTCAGGTGGATTGAGCGGTGGGCCGTGGACGGTGGGCTCGACAATGTCGAGGTGGACATGCTCAAGACGCTCCTTCTCTTTGTGGCTACCGCCTTGGCCGAGATCATCGGTTGCTACCTGCCCTATCTCTGGCTGAAGCAGGACCGCTCAGCCTGGCTGCTTGTGCCAGCGGCCGGGAGTCTGGCGCTGTTCGCATGGCTGTTGACGCTCCACCCCACGGCGGCCGGGCGGGTCTACGCGGCCTACGGCGGCGTCTATGTCGGTGTCGCCGTCGTCTGGCTGATGCTGGTGGACAAAGTGCGCCCCACAACGTCTGACTGGCTGGGGGTGGCAGTGAGCCTGGTCGGCATGGCCATCATCATGTTCGGGCCGCGACCTGAGGCATGAGGCCCGCGCAAATGACGCGTTGCCGGGCGCTTGACGCATCGGTTCCCCGCGCGGAGAACTACGCCACCGGACACCGGTGAATCTTGATCGTCGAGTGCACGATCTCATCGTGGACGGCCAGCCAGTCCCGCACGTCATTAGCGTTCAGACGCTCGTTATTGTCGGCGACAAAAGCCAAGGGCATGCGAGCGCGTAGGAGGCCGACTCAAGGGCCTACCGGCGCAAGCCAAAGCGACTGCGATGGCGGTCGAAACCCTGTACCGCGAGCGGCGGTCGAGCGTGAATGTCATCGATAAAAAGCTGCACATTGCCAAGAGCACCCTCTACGACTATCTACAGTATCGAGGCGTCAAAGTCGGTAAAGACATGAGCGCAACCGCAGCGCCGATGATGTCGCGGCTGGCTCCAGACCATCTGTCATCCCCCCGTTGTTAGGAAGGCCAGCGAGGATGATCGTCATCAATGACATAGACATGTGCGTGAGCACCGTGGAGGGCAGCGTTCAACGCGGGGCTGCCTCGGTCCAGATGCGGATGGTCACCGGGCAGGTTGTCGTGACGATGTGGCAGCGCTTCAGGCTCTTGCTTGCGCCACAGGTAGGCCGCCAGCAGCACCGAGGCAGCTGCCAGCAAACCCAGGGCGGCGAAGCTCGTTTTAAACCCAAACGCGGCACCGAGCCAGCCCGCCATCGGGTAGGTGATGAGCCAGCAAGCATGTGACAGGCGAACTGGGCGGCAAACAGCGCGGGTCGGTCTTCTGTCTGCGCCGAGCGCCGCAGCAAGCGACCCGATGGGGTCTGCGCCAAGGAGTAGCCGAGCCCCAGTACGAACCAAAGGGGCAGCAGCATGGCGTAGCGGTTGGCAGCGAAGATGCCCAGCAGAAGACCAACCGAGATGAGTGCTGCGCCGCCAAGCATCACCCGTCGCTCAGGCAGTCGCTCGAGCAGCCGGGGCAATGCCAACGCCACAAGCATCGAGCCGGCCCCAAAGAGTGCCAGTGCTGCGGCGGTCGCTGTCTGCGTCAGCCCGAAGCCGGACTGAACGAGCACGACCGTGTTCACGATCACCATCGCACTGCCCGCGGCGATCGCCAGATTCAACGCAAGCAGTCCGCGCAAACGCGGCGTGGCCAGATAAATCCGAAGGCCGCGCGTCGTGCGCTCGTAGACCCGGCGTTTTGGCGGCAACTTGGCCGTTGGCAGCACGGCAGATACCACCAGTGCCGCGGACGCCAGGAAGCCGACCACCGTGCCGCCAAACAGGCTGTGGTAGCTGATGACTCCAAGCAGCAGCGCCGCAAGCGCCGGACTGATCAGGCTCTCCATGTCGTACGCCAGGCGTGACAGAGAAAGTGCCCGTGTGTAGTCTTCTTCGTCAGGCAATACGTCAGGGATGGTCGCCTGGAACATCGGCGTGAACGCCGCCGATGCGGACTGAAGCAAGAAGATCAATGTGTAGATCTGCCAGATCTCGGTCACGAACGGCAGTGCCAGCGCGACAGCGGCGCGGACCAAATCAAGCGTCACCAGCACGGCCCGGCGGGGCAAGCGTTCCGCAAACGCAGAAGCGATCGGTGCCACACCGATGTAGGCGGTCATCTTGATGGCCAGTGCGGTGCCCAGCACCGCGCCGGCATTCGCACCGGCCAAGTCAAAGGCCAGCAGACTCAACGCCACAGTCGCCAAGCCGGTACCCAGCAGTGCAATGACCTGCGCAAGAAACAGATGCCGGTAGGTGGTGTTTTGGAGGATTTTCAGCATCGGTTGTCTTGCTTCGAGATGGCGAGGTTTTGGGCGTCGCCGGCGGTCCAACGAAGGGTCTGTCGGGGCACCTCATTCATGCTCCAGATCCCAGATCCAGTGCGCATCGACCAGCAGTCGGTAGTTGGCCCGCAGCGCCTCGGCTTTCGCCTCCAGCGCGGCCCGCGATGCGTCCAGGAACTGGCGTCGTGCCAGCAGCAGCGATTGCAGGTCCGCTTCGCCCAGGGTGTAGGCGCGTTGCGTCAAACGGGCACTTTCTGCGGTCGCTGCGGCGGCTTGTTCGGCCAGCCGCCAGCGCGACACATTGCTGGCCGCGTTCCGATAGGTCTCGGCAACTTCCGTTTCCAGCTGGCGCCGCTGGCGCTCGACCGACGCGCGCGCCACCTCGGCTTCCTGCAGCGCGCGCAGCATGCGTTCCTTGCGGTAGGTGCCGCCCAACGGGATGCTGATGCTGACACCGACGATCTGTTCGCTGCGGAACCCTTCCGATGCAGCAAAGACCCCGACGGTCGGGTCCGGCAACCGATCGGCCGAAGTCCGTGATGCCGTCAGTTCCGCCCTGCGCAGTTGCCCCAGTGCGACTTTCAGTGGATCGGCGGTGTCCAGCACCCGCTGGAGCCAATGGGCCTCGGGGTAGGCGGGTGGCAGAGGATCGGCCATCACCCGCTCGGGCAACTGGGCCCCGGCGAACCGGATGCGCAGTCTGGCGCGTGCTTTGTCGAGATTTGACTTGGCCAGCTCCGCCTGGCGCTGAACATCCGAGAGATCGGCGCTTGCGACGCTGACTTCGAGGGCGGAAGCATCGCCGGCTTTCTTGCGCCTCTTGACGGCGCTCAGGTTGGCCTGCGCGAAAGCGAGCTGCCCACCCAGCAGTTTTTCCGCCTGCGCGGTCGCCAGGCCGTCGATCCACAATTCCAGCAGCAAGCGGGCCGATTCGTGAATGGCCTCGCCTAAAGCCGCTGTCGCAATCTCGAGCTCCACATCGCCAAGCTGCCGGTCGAGCGCTGCCTTGCCGCCGATACGGATGGGCCGCTCCAGTTGGGCGTGCCACTCTTTGGAGCTGGACCCTCGCTCGAAGCTGCGGCGCTGCGCGGTCAGCCGCGTGGTCCATTCGTAGGGTGACACCGTTAGCATGTTCGCGGTGTGCCCCGCCGCGGCAAGGGCGCTGCGCGCCGCCTGGACGCTGGGGTCCTGCTCCATCCACTGCCGTGCACTGGCCGCGGGCGGTAAATCGTCAGGGGCCGGCAGGCTCTGAGCCCAAGCCGGCAGCGCCCACGCACCCAGGGCGATCCAGATCCATGTCTTCATTCGACTTCTCCCTGGAAGGCCACCGGGGTGGCCCAGTAGCGGATCCCGGTGCCGGAGAACTCCCCTCGAATCCGCTGCACCAGACGCAGCAGTGCCTCCTCGTCCAGCAGCACATGAATGTGCATCGACCGACTTCGACCCATCACTTCCTCCTCAGTGCTCAACCGTGCGTGCGCGGTCCCGTGGCTGTGAATCCCGACGCTGGTCAATATTTCGTTGGTGTGGTGTGCCAGCAGCACGTCCAGCAACTTTTCTTCCACCGCGGGCGGACAGATCAGGTTCAGGCAGTAGTCAGGCATGAAGTGGCTCCAACGCCCGAGGCGTGCGTGGGTCGGCAAAGCGCAGGTAGAGCAGCGGCAGCAAGATCAGCGTCAGTGCCGTGGCCGTAATCAATCCACCGATCACCACGATCGCGAGCGGACGCTGGATTTCGGAGCCCGGGCCGCTCGTGAAGAGCAGCGGCACCAGACTGAAGGCCGTGGTCGCCGCTGTCATCAGCACCGGCCGCAATCGCCGCCTGGCGCCCTGCGTGACGCAGGTCACGAGGTCATGGCCCTCGGCGCGCAGCTGGTTGAAGTAACTGACCAGCACCACCCCGTTGAGCACCGCGATGCCCAGCAGCGCGATGAAGCCGACCGAGGCCGGTACCGACAGGTACTCCCCCGTAATCCAAAGCCCGACGATGCCACCCACCAGGGCGAACGGAATATTGCTCAGCACCAGCAGGGCCTGCTGCACCGATCCGAACGTCGTGAACAGAATCAGGAAGATGACGCCGATGGCCAGCGGCACCACCAGGGTAAGACGCGCTGCTGCGCGCTGCTGATTTTCAAACTGGCCACCCCAACTGATGCGGTAGCCGGTAGGCAACTGCACTTGTGCGCCCACCTTGGCCTTGGCCTCATCGACGAAGCCGACCAGATCGCGCCCGGTGACGTTGGCGATCACGACGCTGTAGCGGCTGCCCATCTCGCGGTCGATCTTGACCGGGCCGCTTTCGCGTGTGAGCTTGGCCAAGGTCTCCAGCGGCACGCTCTGGCCATCCGAGGTCGTGATGCGCAGCGCCGAGAACTCGGCCGGCGACATCCTTACGCTGTCGGGCCCGCGGATCACGATCGGGATGCGCCGGTTGCCGTCGATCACGGTGCCGGCACGCTGGCCTTCGATCTGGATTCGCAGGGCATCCTGCACGTCCTCCACCGACAGGCCATAACGACCCGCACTCAGGCGATCGACCACCACCCGCAGGTATTGCACACCGTCGTTTTCGACCGTGTAGACGTCCTGATTGCCACGCACCGTCTTCATCAGGGTCTCAACCTGGCCGGCCAAGTCGTTGAGCTTGTCGAGGTCGGGCCCGAAGATCTTGATGGCGAGATCGCCGCGCACGCCGATGATCATTTCCGAGACGCGCATGTCGATCGGCTGAGTGAAGCTGTAGCTGATGCCTGGCAGCTGGTCGAGCACCTCCCGGATTCGGGCGATCAAGGCCTTCTTGCTGGCCAGCTTCCATTCGGCCCGCGGCTTGAGCACCAGAAAGGTGTCGGTCTGGTTCAGGCCCATCGGATCCAGCCCGATCTCGTCGGAGCCGGCGCGCGCGACCACGCCGGTGATCTCCGGGATCTGGCTCATGAGCGCTTGGTGAATCTTCAGATCGAGCGCAGCTGTTTCCTCCAGGCTCACGGAGGGAAGCTTCTCGATACCCACGATGATGTCTCCCTCGTCCATCGCCGGCAGGAAGGTCTTGCCCACCTGGGAATAGACGCCCGCGGCGGCCACAAGCAGCAAACCGGCCACGATAAACACAATCGTCTGGTGCCCGAGCGCCCATCCGAGCACCGGCTCGTAGAGTTTGAGCAGCTTGCGCGGCAACCATGGATCCTCGTGTGCGACCTCCTTCAACAGGAACGACGAGAGCACCGGAATGATCGTGAGCGACAGGACAAGCGAGCTGAGTAGCGCAAAGACGATGGTCATCGCCACCGGGACGAAGTACTTGCCTTCAAGGTCCTGCAGCGTCAGCAACGGCAGGAACACCGTGACGATGATTAGGACGCCGGCCAACACAGGCACGGATACCTCACGCACGGCCCGCAGCACAATGTGTAGCCGCGGCAGCTTGCCGCCGGCGGTCTCTCGGCCCAGGTGCTGCACGATGTTCTCGACCACGACAACCGCCGCATCCACCAGCATGCCCAGGGCAATGGCCAGGCCGCCCAGGCTCATCAGGTTTGCCGACATGCCCACCGAGCGCATGAGGATGAAGGTGCTCAATGCCGACAGCGGCAGGATGACGGCGACCGCCACAGCGGCGCGCACGTTGCCCAAAAACGCGCCCAGTAGCGCCAACACGATGACTGTCGCCTCGATGAGGGCGGTCGACACCGTACCGACCGCTTTCTTGACCAATTCGGCACGGTTGTAAAAGACCTCAATCTCCACGCCCTTTGGGAGGGTTGGCTTCAGTTCCTCAAGCTTTTGCGTGACGCCTGCGACCACCTTTTGCGCGTTGGCGCCGGCCAGCCCAAGCACCAGCCCTTCGACCGCTTCGGCGCGCCCGTCCTTGGTCACCACGCCGTAGCGCGTGACGCTGCCATCGCGCACCGTGGCCACGTCGCTCAGGCGGGTCGGACTGCCCCCTTTGTTGCTGACCACGATGGCGCGCAGGTCGTCCGCCGTCTTGATGTTGCCTTCGCTGCGCACCAGCAGCACTTCGCCGCCTTCGCCCAGACGGCCGGCACCGTCGTTGCGGTTGTTGGCTTCGATCGTGCGCTTGAGTTGCGCGGTCGACAGGCCGAGCGTTGACAGCTTTACCGGATCGGGCACCACCTCGAAGCTGCGCACCTTGCCGCCCAGCGCGTTCACATCGGCCACGCCTGGTACTGCGCGCAGAGCCGGGCGGATGGTCCAGTCGAGCAGGCTGCGCCGCTCCTCCAACGACATCCCGTCGGCCTCGATGGTGAACATGAACATCTCGCCCAGTGGCGTCGTGACGGGCGCCATGCCGCCGCTGATGCCAGCCGGCAGATCGCCCGCGATGTTGGCCAGGCGCTCGGCCACCTGCTGACGCGCCCAATAGATGTCGGTGCCGTCCTGGAAATCCACCGTCACGTCCACCAGGCCGTACTTGGAGATCGACCGCAACATGCGCTGCTGCGGGATGCCGAGCATCTCGACTTCGATCGGGCCGGCAATGCGGCTCTCAATTTCTTCCGGCGTCATGCCGGGTGCCTTCATGATGACCTTCACCTGGGTGCTGGACACATCGGGAAAGGCATCGATCGGCAGGTTGCGAAACGCATACCAGCCGAAGCCGGCCAGCAGCGCGGTCGCGAGCAGCACGAACAGGCGCTGCGACAGCGCAAATTGCACCAGGCGGTTGAGCATCTCAGTTGCTTCCGCCCTTGCCAAGCCAAGCCGCCTTCAGGGCGATTACGGAGCCTGTCGCTATCTGCTGGCCGGCGCGAAGATCACCCGTCACCTGGACCGACTGCCCGGCGCTGGAAACCACCGTCACCGGCTGCGCGACGAATCCTTTTTCGGTGCGCAGGAACACGTAAGCCTGACCCTCCTGGCGCACGACCGCCTGCAACGGCAGCGCCCAGCCGCCAGCGCTTTGCGCTGACGGTACGCGCACCTGCACCGCTTCACCAACACGCAGCAACTTGGCGCCGCGCACCACGCGCGCAAGCAAAGTGACGCTCTGGTTGTCGCTGACCATAGGTCCCACCGACATCGGCGTCGCGCTGACATCGCGCCCAACCACCGTGATGCTGTTGCCGGCGGGCTTGGGCAACGCCTGCGTTTGCCGATCCGCCGGCACCTGTACATCAAGCCAGAGCTGCTGAAGGCTGGCTAGCCGCACCAGCACGTCTGAGCCCTGCACGCGCGCGCCGGCCTTGACCTCCAGTCCCAGCACGACCCCGGCGCTTCGCGCGCGAAGGACAAGACCGTCCTGCAGGCCCTTTCCATCGGCCATCTTGCTGATGGAGCCCGCATCGACGCCGGCAAGCCGCAGTGCTGCCGTGGCGTACTTGAGCCGCGCAGCGGCCTCCTGGGCACCGGCGTCTGCTTCCTGCACACGCCGCTCGGGGATGATCCCTTCGTCGAAAAGCTGGCGCTCGCGCCGAAGTGTCTTCTGGCTCAAGCGGGCTTTGCTGGCCGCTTCGAGCAACTGGAGCTGCAGCTCGCCGTATTCGGGGCTGTTCAGGCGCAGCAAAGGCTGGCCTGCTGTGACGGACTGCTGCTCGAACACCAGCAGTTCGTCCACCCGGCCAGCGAAGGGCGCACTCACGACTTGTTCACTGTTGGGCGGCAGCACCACGCGCGCCGGATAGGCGGTGCCGTCGATCGAGCCGGGTTCCTCCAGCGGCATCAGCGTGACGCCGAGAGACTGCATCTGAGCAGCCGATACCGCAAAGTTGTTGGTGTTGGGCGGCGCCGCGGCGGCCGCATTCAACAGCAACAGCATCTGCGCACATCCGAACGCGATGCGGCGCACAAACAAACAGAACATGGAAACTCCACGAGAAAGCGGTCTCGTCAAACCCAAAGGGTTGACAAGACAGGAGCAGCACCGAAAGCGGCGCCGCGCGGGCTTCAGGCGTGGAGCGTCGGCGGGGCGCGACCGTCGGGCGGTAGCGCTCGAAATACGGCGATCGGTGCGTCGGCGCGACCCGGTCGCCATCGCAGGGTGGTTTCGACTGCGGGCGGGGCATGCAGGCTCGTCAGTGCAGCCAGAAACACCACCAGCCGCGGGCTGGACGGCGAAGGCGAATGGGCAAGTTCACTCGGGGTCCACCGAAGCGCGGACAAAGAGTGTCCAAGCGGCTCGGTCTCCTCGGCGCCCACCGAAGACGCGGCTTCACTGGTGTCATGGGACTGGCCAGAGACGTGATCGGTCTGTGCATGAACCAAGTGGGTCGAATAGCCGTGTGCCCCTCCGTCATGATGATGCGCATGAAACGGCGACCCTATGAGGTCCAGCGCCAGCACCAGCAAGAGCATCCAGCGCACAAGCAGCGCCGCGGACACAAGGATGGATCCACCGGCCGAGCGAAAGCGAAGCTTGCTCACAGGTACTTGGTGATGTTCTTCAGCTCTGCGAAGGCGTCGCGGGCTCCGCCCGGCTCTGTCACGGCATGCGCCAGACAGTGATCCAGATGATCGTGGATCAAGAGCTTTTTGGCTGCACCAACGGCGCGCTCCACCGCATACAACTGCTGTGCGATCAGCGCGCAGTCGCGCCCGCTCTCCATCATTTCGACAACGTTTTGCAGGTGCCCGTTTGCGCGCTTGAGGCGCTTGATCAGTTCGGGATGGCTTTGATGAAGGTCCACGCCGGTTCTCATTACCTATCCCATCCAGGGGGTAGGGATACAGAATATTCGAGGTGGATTGTAATTGACGCTGCGAATGAGCTGTCCCTAAAGGGTTAGTGGACGTCTTCTGTTGAATAAACAGCCAACCAAAGTACCCCGTCTGTGAAACTGCGCCCACCTCAAGCTGCCTGACCGTAACCAGCATCGCATCGATCAAGCACGGCTTTGAACCTGGGTCTTTGCATCATTGGGTGCGTTCCGCTTTCTTCGGCTTTGTCCGCAATGCATCCGATTTGCCGTGCAGCGATCGGGTGGGACGCTGCACCTAGGTGTCGGGTGCCGGATGATTCCGTACCTGTTTAATGAACAGAGCGGGGTGTGAATCGCGCCAGCGCCTGAGCGCATCGATTGGCGCGATGTGTTCCAGCGCTTTCTGTGGCAAGTGCTCGTTGTACAGCCAGACGTAGCGGTGCAACGTGGTGTGCAAGTCCTCAGCCGAGTTGAAGCGGTGCGTGCGCAGCACCTGACTGAGCCGGCCGTTGAAGCGCTCGACCATGCCGTTGGTCTGCGGCGTTCTGGGCCTGGTCAGCCTGTGCTCGATGTCCAGCGCCCGGCACAACTGATCGAACGCGTGCTGGCCGCTGGGCTGCTTGGCCCGAGTGCCGAACAACCGGTCGGTGAACTCGGTGCCGTTGTCGGTCAGGATGGTGCGGATCTTGAACGCCGCAGCCTTGGCCAGTGCATTGAGGAAGCTGCGCGCCGCAGCTGCCGTGCGATGGAGCTTGATGGCGATGAAGACCCAGCGCGTGGCGCGGTCGATGGCTACGAACACATAGCACCGCTGGGTCTCGTCCTGCATCTGCGGCAAGTACTTCACGTCAACGTGCACGTAGCCCGGCTCATAGGCTTTGAATGGCTTGGTCAGGCGCTGAGGCGCTGCTTCTAGCTCGGGCAGCTTGGAGACCTCGCGCCGGCGCAGCAGCCGGGCCAATGCCGAGCGGCTCATCCGCGGCTCGATGAACTCATGGATCACCGCCAGCAGATCGTCCAGCGGCAGGCGCAGCTGCTGGCGCAGGTAGACCACCAGCTCCTCTTGCCCAGCATTGAGCGTGGTCTGAAGCCGGTGCGGGGTATGGCTGGCGTCGTGCACGCCTTGGCGGCTGCGCCACTTGCGGATGGTGTCGCGGCTCAGACCGAACTCAGCGGTCAGCGCGTAGTCGCTGCCCGTGGCGGCCTGAATGGCCGCGCGCGTGGCCGGCGTGGTGGTGGCGTTCTTGTGCAAAGCAATCAGCATGTCGTGGTCCGTCCGGTTAACTCTGCCAGAACCGCCCGCAACACGTCGCGACTCACCAGCAGGGGACGACGATTGTTCAGCAGGTAATCATCCGGCACCCGACACCTAGAGCGTGTTATGCACTTTGACTTTGTGCTGACGAGATTGGCCCTATCTGGGCTGGATGACCAGAAAGCCGTATCCGAGTGATTTGAGCCAGCAGGAGTGGGACTTCGTGGCACCGTATCTCACGCTGATGAAGGAAGACGCACCGCAGCGCGAGCACAGCCTGCGCGAAGTGTTCAACGCGTTGCGCTGGCTGGCGAGAGCCGGCGCAGCTTGGCGACTGCTGCCCAATGACTTCCCGCCGTGGGCGGCTGTATACCAGCAGTTTCGACGCTGGAGCGAGGCCGGCTGCTTTGAGGCGCTGGTCAATGACATGCGCTCCATCATTCGCGCTGGCCAGGGGCGTTCGGGCCAGCCCAGCGCCGTGATATTGGACGGACGCACGCTGCAGTCCAGTTGCGAGAGCGGCCCGCGCGCAGGGTATGACGGCTACAAAAGGCGGCGCGGCTCCAAGGTTCACATGGCGGTGGACACGCTGGGCCACCTGATTGATCTGACGGTCACGCCGGCCAACGAGCAGGAGCGCGCGCAGGTCAAGCAGCTGTGCGAGGCGGTGCAAGAGGCTACCGGCCAGACGGTGCAAGTGGCCTGGGCCGATCAGGGCTACACGGGCAAAGACGCCCAGGCCGATGCGCAGGCCGCCGGCATCGAGCTGCGGGTGGTCAAGCTGGCCGAAGCCAAGAAAGGCTTCGTGCTGCTGCCCCGGCGCTGGGTCGTGGAGCGCAGCTTCGGCTGGCTGGCACGCTTTCGGAGGCTGTCGCGCGACTTCGAACGGTTGCCTCATGTGCTGGCAGCGCTGCACTTCCTGGTCTTCGTCACGCTCATGCTGCCCAAGGCGGCAATGCTTTGGGGCGCAGGAGAAAGTGCATAACACGCTCTAGGCATACCGGCAGAGTCCACTACTCGTCCGAGAGACTGTCGCGCCTGCAAGCGCGCCACAGCGCAACGTCATAGCCGATCTTGAGCACACCGCAGGCAACCAGTGGCAGCGAGAACCAACCGGCTGCGAACAGCAGGCCGCTGAGGGTCGGGCTCAGCGCGGCGGCCAGACTCCGTGGCACGGCCGTGAAGCTTGCGGCCGCCGGACGCTCCGCCGGGGTGACGACGGCCATCACGTAGGCGGTGCGCGTCGGCACATCCATTTGCGACAAGGCACTTCGAACGAACAGCAGCGTGAACGCAAGCGGCAGATTGGGTGCCAATGCCGCGAGCACGAGGCAAATATTGGCTGGAATGTGCGTGAACACCATCGTGTTCAGCAAGCCAATGCGTTGCGCCACGATCGGCGCGGCGAGTTGGGACGCTGCACTCAATAGACCCGCCCAGAAGAAGAACGCGCCGGCTTGCGCCAGCGAGAGTCCGAAGCGTTGAAACAGCCAAAGCGACAGCAGCGAATTCACCACCAAGCCCCCGGCAAACGCGTCGACACTGAACAAGGCTGCGAGCCGCACGACGATGCGTCGCGACGGCCCAAGCGGTGCCGCAGGCGTCGCTTGGGCCGTCGCGATCTGCTGTGGCGACTGCCGATAGAGCCACCATACGAACACTCCGATGGCACCGTAAAAAAAGAACATAGAACGCAGCGCAACGAGCCGCGACGTTCCAGCGTGAATCACGAGCCAGTCCGGCACCGCCGCCGCCAAGGCTCCCAGCGCGGCGCCCACCGCACCCAGCAGGCTGTAGCGCGCAAAGAGCGCTGTTCTGCCCTGGCCAGTGGCCGCACCAGCGAGACGAGCATGTTCCAGCGGCAGGAACACGCTCACGTCCCCCGAGCTAGGGTTCAGCGTGCCGACGAGGGCCACCACGAGCAGCGGGCCCATCGACGAAGAGGCTGCAAACCCCACGCCCGTCGCCACCATCAATAGCGCAGCGCCCCGCAGCAGTCCCGATGATTGAAACCGGTGGCCCAAGGCGCCCACCGCGATCGTCGCGAGTGCTGAGCCGAGCAGAGTCGCGGTGGCGACGACCCCGATCTCCAACGTGCCCAGGCCGAGCGCCAGCAGATACGCCGGAAGCAGGACGGCGACGTAGCCGTCGACGAACGCCCGCAGCGCGCGGGCAACCAGCAGGGGCAGCACGCGCGCGTCCGTGCCCGATGGCAACAGGAGCCGACCGAGCCATCCCAGCGCTGGAAGAACCGGTGCATCAGCCGCCATGACGTTCCAGCGCGCTCGGTTGGTGTCGGGTG
>JBBPYC010000005.1:0-10598 GCA_038200275.1 Burkholderiales bacterium | reverse complement strand
GCTGGGCACCCCGCGCTGCTGCTGCAGCGCCACCGCGGGCGGCAGGCCTTCGATGCTGTCGACCTGCGGCACGCCTGCTTGCACGATGAGGCGGCGTGCGTACGGCGCCACCGATTCCAGATAGCGCCGCTGCGCTTCCGCGAACAAGGTGCCGAACGCGAGCGACGATTCGCCGGAGCCGGAAATCCCGGTGAACACCACCAACGCATCGCGCGGGATGTCGACGTCGACGTTTTTGAGGTTGTGCTCGCGCGCACCGCGCACGCGGACCATGCTGCGCGAACCTGAATCGGAAGTCATCAAGGGCGACAGGACAGAAAGATCGGAGGTTGACAGGCTGAGCTGCTCTGGGTGCTGCAAAAGCTGTTTCGTTCAAGTCTAGTTGTCACCAAGAGGTCAGTGAACGCGTTGCATTCCCGTTGCTTCGATGTTTGCGAATCGCGAACAGCAAGCCAAGTGCCAAAAGCCAAAAGCCAAAAGCCAAAAGCCAAAAGCCAAAAGCCAAAAGCCACAATGAGCAACTCCGGGCACATATGCCCTTTCGCTTGCGAGCTCGTCCACATTGGCTGCCATAACTCTCGAAATACAAGTTATGCAGCAGCCCGGCATGGCGTTTGCCGATGTGCGCCGCAAGCCATCCGTCCCATCTTCAGCGACTCCGTCGCCTTTCATGACCTTTGTAATCGACGCACACCTTCACTGCACTGGCCAAGAGCGAACCTCGGACGTTTTGCAGACCCTTGACGACGCGGAGATCGACATCGGCGTGCTGCTCGCTCCGTTTCTGTCCGACGGTTTCTCGCTCGACGACCCCGATTCGCTGGTGCGTGCGAATTCGCATCTGGCGGCGCTGGTCAAAGGCCACGGCGATCGGCTGGTCGGTCTCGGTGTGGTCAATCCGCTCGCACCGGGCGCAGTGGCCGAAGTGCGGCGGGCCATCGACGCAGGCTTGTCTGGCCTGAAGATGGTGCCGAGCGGCTGGTACCCGTACGACGACGCGGTGCAGCCGGTGTTTGCCGAAGCGGCAGCGCTGCGGCTGCCGCTGTTGTTTCACAGCGGCATCTTCATCGACGGCCGCTCCGGGCGATTTTGCCGACCGACGTTTTTCGAGGCGTTGCGGGCGCACCCGGGGGTACGTGTGACCTTGGCCCACCTGGGTTGGCCCTGGACCGACGAGGCCATCGCGGTGGGGCTGATTGACCGCATCCACGGGGTGCCCGATGCGCAGGCGGCGTTTCGGTTCGACCTGTCGTTCGGTCCGCCGCCGCCGTACCGGCTCGAAGTGCTGCGGCGTGCGCTCGAAGTGCTGGGGCCGGGCTTGCTGCAATACGCGAGCGATTGCTTTTTGCCGTGCAGCGGGGCCGAGATTCGCGAACGCAAAGGCTGGCTTGCCGACTTGCTCGACAAGCTTGGCTTGGACGGCCCCGCGCGCGACGCCATCTGGAGCGGCACCGCCGCTGCGTGGCTCGGCCGCAAGGTGCCTTCGGTGCGGCTTGCTTCGACAGCGGCTTCGCAGCTGTGCTCGGCGCAGGGAACGGACGAAGGCGCGCCGTTGTCGTTAAAGAATGGTTCTGGTCCGCTGCAAATGCGGCGCTTCTGCTGCTGATGCCCTATGCGTGGTCTACCAAACAAAAAAATTCGCGTTCTTGAAGTGATCGGCAACGCCATCGTCGGCGGCATGGAAAGCTGGGTCGAACAGCTCGTGACACACCTGCCGGCTGAGCGGTTCCAGATCGATGCGCTGTGCCCGTTCGAGAGCCCGTTCACCAACCGACTGCGCGCCGCCGGCATCGACGTCACGGTCGTGCCGATGCCCGAGAGCCCGCTCTGGGATTCGATCCAGGCCGCCACCACGCTTGTGAAATCGCAGCAGATCGATCTGCTGCACGCCCACCTGCCGAACGCGCATGTGCTGGCCGGACTGGTGGGGCGTCTTACAGACCGACCGGTGCTGACGACCATCCACGGCCGGCAGATGACGACGCTCGATCTGGAAGTGCATCGCACCTGCTCGACGCACGTGAGTGTGGTGTGCCGCCACAGCCACTTCCACGCGCTGGCCCTGGGCGCCACGCCCGAGCTGCTCAGCTGCGAGACCAACGGCGTCGACACCGATCGGTTCCGTCCAGCCCCGCAGCGCTCGCGTGTGCTGCGCGATGCATTGAAGCTGCACGATGCGGTGCCGCTGGTCGGCTTCATCGGCCGCCTGTCACCTGAGAAGGGCCCCGAAGTGTTCGTGCGCGCCGCCATGCTGCTCAAGGGCCTGCATCCGGAAGCGCGCTGTGTGCTGATCGGCGAAGGGCCGATGGAGGCCGGTTTGCGCCAGTTGGTCAAGAAGTTGCGGCTGTCCGGTCAGGTGCATTTTGCGGGCCTCGTGCGCGACATGCCGGCGGTCTATCAAGATCTTGACGCGGCCATCAGCAGTTCTCATTCGGAAGCGATGCCGCTGGCCGTGATGGAGGCGATGTCCAGCGGCCTGCCGGTCATCGCCGCGCGCGTCGGTGGCGTGCCCGAGATCGTGGTGCACGGGCAGACCGGCTGGCTGGTCGGCCCGGGCGACTTCGAAGACATTGCCAGTCGTGTGGCCGGGCTGCTGGCCGACCCGACTGCGCGTGCGGACATGGGCCAGCACGCACGCACGTATGCGCTCGCCCGGCTGGGCACCCAGGCCAGCACGGCACGGGTCGAGCAGTTGATGACGCGCATCGTCGCGACCGCGCCTGCGCAGCCGCTGGCCTCTGCGCCGACGACCATGACGACGCCCGTCGCGGTCGATGACACGGCGGTGCTGCACCGGACACGCGCCGTGCAAAACGGCACCGCACTGAGCCAGACGCAGTGAGCGCAAGCGCCGACGACATCAGTCGACCACCACACATCAATCCGTTCCGAGGTTTCTGGATGGGCGGCTACGAAGGCGCCGACCATGTGAACAGCTACGGCCTGCCACTCGACATGGGGCAGGCGACCGGCCACAGCGAACGGGTCGAGCAAGACCATCGCAGCGCTGCCATTGCGGGCATTGCCGTGGTGCGTGAGAGCATCGGCTGGCGCTTGAGCGAATCGGGCACTGGTGCGATCGACCTGCGCCGCGCGCTGCGCACGGCACGCAGCGCGCATGCGCATGGGCTGCAGGTGATCTGGACTTTGATGCATTACGGCACGCCGCCCGACCTGAGCCTGTTCGACGATACGCTGTGCGAGCGCCTCGCGCGCTTCGCCACCCGCGTGGCCAACGCGTTGCAGCCGTGGCATGTGGGCACACCGGTTTTCAATGTCGTCAACGAGATTGGCTTCACTGCCTGGGCGGCCACGAGCAGCAATCTGATGCACCCCTATTTGGGCAGCGGCGATCCCGCGGTTGCCCAGGCAGCTGGCTACGCCGTCAAGCAGCGGCTGGTGCGTGCCACGCTGGCCGCAATGGACGCAATCCGACAAGTGGACGGCACCGCAGCCCGCTTTGTTCAGGTGGAGCCGATCATTCACGTCGTGCCGCCGTGCGATCGACCGGATCTGCAGGACGCAGCCCAGCAGGCGATCGCGCATCAATGGCAGGTGTGGGACATGCTGGCCGGCTGGCTCGAGCCGCAGTTGGGTGGTTGTGCCAATGCGCTCGACGTGATCGGCTTGAACCACTACCACGGCGGCCAGTGGGAGCAGGGCAGCGACGAGCGACTTTTGTGGCATCGGCGGGACTCGCGCCGACGGCCGCTGCGCGATCTGCTCGGCGACGCTTGGCAGCGCTATCGCCGCCCGATGATCCTGGCCGAGACCAGCCATGTCGGCGATGGCCGCACCGCCTGGTTCAACGAAGTTGCTGGCGACGCGCTGCGCGTGCGCGCAGAAGGCGTGCCGTTGCAAGGCGTGTGTCTGTATCCGTTGATCGATCGCCCCGATTGGGAAAATCCAGGCCATTGGCATCGCAGCGGACTCTGGGACGTGGGCGCCGCGACTGCCACGGCCAGCGAAACGGACGCGGTCATGTCCCCCGCTGCCTCATCCGCCGATACTGCCGACCGCTCGGGTCGACTGGCGCGCACCCTGTATCGGCCCTATGCGCAGGCACTTCATCGTTGGCAGGCGCAGCTGCTGGCCGACGCAACCGATTCAAAAGGACCGTTGATGCATCTGATCGTTTTCTCGCACCTGCGCTGGGGGTTCGTCTACCAGAGGCCGCAACATCTGATGTCGCGCTTGAGCCGAGATTACAAGGTCGTGTTCATCGAAGAACCGGTGGCAACCGATGGCGAACCTTGTCTTGACCGCTCCGCACAGGGCCCGAACCTCGACGCGCTAGTGCCGCGAACGCGCGCTGTGGCGCCAGGCTTCAACGACGAGCAGATGCCGCAGATTCAAGCGCTGCTGCAGGACTACCTCGCACGCGAAGGCATCACCGATTACGTGGTGTGGCTCTACACGCCGCTGGCGCTGCCAATGCTGCAATCGTTGACGCCGAAAGCGCTGGTGTACGACTGCATGGACGAGCTCTCGGCCTTTCTGCATGCGCCGGCGCAACTGCGCGAGCGCGAAGCGCGGTTGCTCGCCACCGCCGATCTGGTGTTGACCGGCGGACCCGCGCTGTTCGAGGCGAAGCGCGCCGCCAACCCGAACGTGCATTGCGTGCCGAGCTCGGTGGAGGCCGAACATTTCGCACCCGCCGGGTTAGATGCCGACGGCTTCGAAGCACAGGAAGCCGCCCGATTGCAGCAGCAGATTGCCCATCCGAGATTCGGGTTCTTCGGCGTGATCGACGAACGCTTCGATCTCGCACTGCTCGACGCGCTGGCCGGCGCCGAACCCGACTGGCAGTTCGTGCTGGCCGGGCCGGTCGTCAAGATCGACCAGGCCACGTTGCCGCGCCGCGCCAACATCCACTGGCTCGGCATGCAGTCGTATGCGCGGCTGCCGCATCTGCTGGCGGGTTGGGATGTGTGTCTGATGCCGTTCGCGATCAACGAGGCAACGCGTTTCATCAGCCCGACCAAGACGCTCGAGTACCTGGCCGGTGAGAAGCCGGTCGTCAGCACGCCGGTGCGCGACGTGGCGGTGTTGTACGGCAGTGCGGTGCAGATCGCGCCTGCCGGGCCTGCGTTCACCGATGCATGCCGCGACGCGCTGGCGTCCGCTGCCCAGTTCGAATGGGCGGACACACCGCACGGCCAGGCGGCGGCCGAGTTGCTGAGCGCATCGTCCTGGGACCGCAGCGCCGCACGGGTGCACCGGTTGATCGAGGCAGCAGTCATCTCGTCCGCCCATGCGGACGCGCAGCCGCACGCGGACATGCTTGCTGCAGATGCCGAGGCTGCGTTGGCCGACCCGCTGCAGGCCTTTGTGTTGCGTGCCGCGCCGTTGTCCTATGCGCGCGGCGCAGTTGATGTCAAGCAGACCGATCCGTAGACAAACGTATCCCCACTTTGAGTTGCGTGCGCTTCCAGAGCACAGCAACCCATCCCTCGCCGAGCCATCGAACCCGATCATTGGCCACTTAGGCATTTTTAGAAGACTTATGGACAAAATCAGCAAAGGCTTTGAGCGCGCGGCGCAGGCATCGATACCGGGCCACGCAGGGTTCGACTATCTGGTGGTGGGCGCCGGCTTTGCGGGCAGCGTGCTGGCCGAGCGGCTGGCAACCCAGCTCGATGCGCGTGTGCTCGTGATCGACAAGCGGCCGCACATCGGCGGCAACGCGTTCGATCGATACGACGACCACGGCGTGTTGATCCACCCGTACGGCCCGCACATCTTTCACACCAACGCAGCAGACATCTTTCAGTACTTGTCGCAGTTCACCCAATGGCGCCCCTACCAGCACCGCGTGCTGGCCAGTGTCGACGGGCAGCTGGTGCCGATCCCGATCAATCTGGACACCGTGAACCGCCTGTACGGCATGCAGCTGACCGCGTTCGAGATGGACGACTGGCTGGCCTCGGTGGCCGAGCCGTGCGCGCAGATTCGCACGTCGGAGGACGTCGTGGTGTCGAAAGTCGGCCGCGACCTGTACCAAAAGTTTTTTCGCGGCTACACAAGGAAGCAGTGGGGCATGGACCCATCGGAGCTCGATGCAAGCGTGACCGCGCGCGTGCCGACCCGCACCAACCGCGACGACCGCTACTTCTCGGACACGTACCAGATGATGCCCCGGCACGGCTACACGCGCCTGTTCGAGTCGATGCTCTCGCACCCGAACATCAGCGTGATGCTGCAGACCGATTTTCAGGACGTGGCCGATCTGCTGCCGTGGAAGCATCTGATCTACACCGGACCGATCGATGCGTTCTTCCACCACAAGCACGGCAAGCTGCCGTACCGAAGTCTCGCGTTCGAACACGTGCATCATGCGGTCCCGCAATGGCAGGCGGTTGGCACCATCAACCACCCGAACGACTGCGCGTACACCCGGGTCACCGAGTTCAAGCACTTGACGGGCCAGCAGCACACCGGCACGTCGCTGGTCTACGAGCATGCGTGTGACGAAGGCGACCCCTACTACCCGGTGCCGACGGCCGCCAGCGCCGCGCTGTACGAGCGTTACCGCGAAGAAGCCGATGCGCTGCCCGACGTCACGTTCGTCGGCCGACTGGCAAGCTACCGCTACTACAACATGGACCAGGTGGTGGGCCAGGCGTTGGCGGCGTTCAAGCGGCTGCGCGCGGTCAAGACGACGGACCGTGCAACGGATGGTGTTCTGCCGATACAGGATCTGGCGCAGCCGGTTACCTGATTGACGTCCGCTGCGGCATGCGGACCGATCACCGCGGCCGTCTCGATGCGGTAGTCCACTGGTGGTAACGGCCTTGACGGGTGGTGCTGGACGTACGCGGTCAACACTGGCGCATGCGCGGGCAAGAAGTTTTCATTTTGGAAACGCAGGCTTTGGAAACGCAGGCTCTCGCTGAGCCAGACCGTCCTGGAGGAAGCGTTTACGCGTCCGGCGGTGAGCCGCTGGGCCACTTGCACTCCGTGACTGTGCCCGAAACATCGGGTGCAAACTTGAAATGGTAAATATGGCAGACAGAAAATTCGCGTTCAACACCTCCTGGGGTGCGAACCACAGCGCCGACGGAACACAGTTCAGGCTTTGGGCCCCCAGCGCCTCAGCGGTCGAGGTTGCGATCGCAGACAAAGATGAGATGCAATCGCTTGCCTTCGAGGCAATGACCAAGGCAGACGGTGGCTGGTGGGAGAGCGTGACGAGCCGTGTCGAAGTCGGATCCGGCTACGGCTTTCGCGTCGACGGTGGCGAGACCGTGCCCGATCCGGCGGCACGAGCGCAAGTGGATGGTGTCCAGGGCCTGTCGCGCCTCGTTGACCCCAAGTCCCATGTCTGGAAGACCCCCGACTGGAAGGGCCGACCTTGGCACGAGACGGTGTTCTACGAGCTGCACACCGGCACCTTCACTCCGGAAGGAACCTTCGACGCCGTTGTGGGCCGGCTTGACCACCTGAAGGACGTCGGCATCACAGCCATCGAGCTGCTCCCGGTCGCCCAGTTCAGTGGTCAGCATGGCTGGGGCTACGACGGCGTGCTCCTCTACTGCCCGCACGGGGTCTACGGTGGGGCCGAAGGCTTGAAGCGGCTGGTCGATGCCGCGCATGAGCGAGGTCTGATGGTTTTCCTCGACGTCGTCTACAACCATTTCGGGCCGGACGGGAACTACCTTCCTTCTTATGTGCCGGAGTTCTTTCACCCGGACATCCAGACGCCCTGGGGGTCAGCCATGGCCTACGACGAGGTGCCCGTGCGGCAGTTCCTCATCGAAAACGCCCTTTACTGGCTGACCGAATACCGCCTTGACGGGCTGCGGCTCGATGCGATCGATTCCATCAAGGACACCACCGACACGCCGCTGGTGAAGGAACTCGCGCGCCGTGTTCGCCAAGTCGTTACCGATCGACACGTCCACATCACCACCGAGGATGACCGCAACATTGTCTGGCATATCGAGCGCAACGAGGACGGTTCCGTGCCAATGGTCTCGGGCGAGTGGAACGACGACTTTCACCACACCGCTCACGTGATCGCCACCAACGAGCGGGAGGGCTACTACTCAGACTACGAAACCAGCAGCACCGAGCAGATGGCCAGGGCGCTAACGAAGGGGTTCGTCTTTCAAGGAGAGTATTCCCGAAATCGCAAAAAGGAAGTGGGGCGCCCATCCGCCCATCTGCCGCCGACGGCTTTCGTCCATTTCCTCCAGAACCATGACCAAGTCGGCAACCGCGCCTTCGGAGACCGCCTGCATGCGCTCAGTTCGGCGCGCGCCTATGACTGCCTCAGGCGATCCTGCTGCTGTCGCCCCAGATCCCGTTGATGTTCCAGGGGGAGGAGTTCGGCGACACCCATTCTTTCTGCTACTTCACCGATTTCCATGGCGAACTCGGTGACGCCGTGTCGAAAGGGCGAAAGGAAGAATTCAAGGGCTTCTCCGCCTTCGAGGACGCGCATGCCGTTGAAGTGTTCCCCGATCCGAACGACGAGGCAACTTTCCTTGCTTCCAAGCTCAATTGGTCGCAACTGTCGCGCCCCATCCAGCGGCGCCGGCTGCAAGTCACTAAGGATCTGCTGGCTCGGCGCCGTGATGTGTTGATGCCGCTGCTCAAGGATGTGAAGGGAGATTGCGGGTTTGCTGTGGTGAAGGACCGCGCATTTGTCGCAGCTTGGAGCTTCCAGGACGGTAAGGTCTACCATCTGTTCGCTAACCTTTGCGACCAAAGCTGGGAATTCAAGCACATACTTTTGCCCAACCAAATCGAAGGCGCCGAACTGGTCTACTCGAACCACAATTCTGCGCTGGAAGCGTTGAAGACCGGCGTGCTGCCCGCATGGACGGTCAGCTTCGTGTTGGCTGGCTCGCGACTTGTGCAGGAGCCCGGTCTTGGGTCCGAGTCTCAAGCGAGCTAGGCCGGTGGTTTTGCTGGCGAAAAGCACGAGGCAAAGCGCACGGGAAACCCCTTGATTCAAGGGAACAAATACCTCATCTGCGAGCACCAATACCGACCACTTTGACAACGCCGAATTCAAGCGAATCAAGCGATGATTTGACCGGCGTTATCGGTTGTGAAAAGGAGCCGAGATGTTGCAACTCCAGCGCTCGAAGACCGTGCGCAAAAACGTCGCGCTCAGCGACGTGTTCGAGGCCTTTGTCGAAACTGCCAAACCAATGAAGCGCTCGATCGGTTTCGGCGTATTCGATACGACTGGCACGATGGTTGATCGATTGCTGGCCGAGCTGCCCAAAGCGGCCGCATCCCGAAGCGAGCAGGACTTACCACTCAAGCGGTAGTTCACACAGCGCCGTCTGGCCCATTCAGGCTCGGGACCAAGCAGTGCATTGCCCGTTGGATTGACTGTCGTAAGGTGGTGCTGATCGCTCAAATGCGCAGCCCTCGCGCAAGCGAGCGCTGTACTTGCCCAAGCAAATTCATCGACAAACCACGGCCCATCAACCTTACGCAAACCCAGGAACTCACTTCCCATGACCGATCCCCAACCACATCACCTGAAGCCAAAACCGCAGCGCGCCGAGCCGTGGCAGCCTGACAAGCTCGTGAACGACGGCGAGCCCGTTGCTGACAAAGAACCGAGCCACGATGTACCGGCGACACCGAAGCGGGTCGTGGCAAGCTATGACCGCCTGCAGGACACCGCCGCCGCCGTCTCGTCTGAGGCAGCGATCCCGCGCGATCCGCAGACGGGTCAGGCGTTGAGCGACGAGTCGCTTACCTCAGGCAAGGACTCCGAGCAGTCGGACGGCAGATCGGGCTCGATGCATTTGCCTGAATCCTGATCAGGATGGGGTGCTGAAGAACAGCAGCACTTCTAGTGCTCTAGAAGTGGACTGCGTCGATCGATGCAAAGCGCACAACGCGATCGCTTGACTATGCGGTGAACGCGCCATGGCCTTTCTTGCCAATCTGGAGACCTCGCGCTCCGTATATCGAGCTGGCCGTCACTGCAAAAATCGACGCTGGTCTGATCGTTTCAAAAGTGCGCAAATCCCGATATACGTGCCTGCGCGCATTGGCCACATCAGACCAACAGGCGCGTCAAATGCTGTAGCTGAACCGCCCCCGGGCGGTTCAATATCGCTATCAGCGAGCATTGGTCTGCATGTCATCAGCAATTTTTGCGCAATTTCTAAGTTCCGCGTCACCCCCTGCGCGTTGGTACGCCCCACATACGCAGCTTGACTTCAGGGAACGCCTGTGTAGCATTTTTCCGTTTTTTAAAGGGACCTCAAGTACGCTACTTGAACGATGGGCTGCAGGCATTACCTAGTGCCCAATCGTTGAGTGGGATTTTCAAATCCGTCTCATCTACGTTCGCAAAATTTGTCTTGGGAGCAGGTATGTCCATACAAACATTGCTAAACGCCAAGGGGCGATTCGTCCCGATGATCTCTTCCAGCGTCTTGATCAGCGATGTGATCGACAAGCTCGAGATCGATAAGGCCGGTGCCTTGGTCGTCACCGATGACAGTCAAGCCATCCTCGGGATCATTACCGAGAGAGATATCGCGCGCTGGCTGAACACATTCGGCAGGAACGAGGTCGATAAACCGGTGGCCGACCTCATGTCGCGCAACGTCCGAACTTGC
>JBBPYC010000004.1:0-35418 GCA_038200275.1 Burkholderiales bacterium | reverse complement strand
GGTACAGCACCGCATCGACAAACAGCCGATTGTCCTTCGCCGTCACGCCCACACACCCTTCGCGCCCGGGCAGCAGATGCTCCACGCGCTGCCACTGGTCGTCTCTCAATGCGTATCGTCTGCTCATGCATCCCAGGTGGGCGAGCAGTGAGCACATTCAAGAGCCACCGATCTGGAATTGATGACACGCCCTAGTAGCTTAAGGCGATCGGCTGGCCCGCTGCAATCGATGCAGCCAGTTCAAGGAAGCGCACCACAGCATGGTTGGGTGAATCCCAAAGATCAGCGCGTTCCGTCGAGACGGCAAGCACGATCAGATTCGGATCGTCAACGCCACTTGAAAGCCAAAGACGCGCCATCGCGTTTCAAGGTGCCTTCTTGCGCGCCCGGTCATTGACGAGTCGGGCGTTGCCCTCGATCCAAGCAAGGTTTGAACTGCTGATGCCGTAGCAAGCGAGATCGACGGCATGGTGGACGTCTCGGACCTATTGCTTGTACTCCAGCGTCTCGCGCGACGTGAGCAGCGCAATTCTAAAAAGCGCTTGAGCGAGCCTCCGGGCTCAGCGTCTGCGTCAGGCTTTTGCTAGCGCTTCTCGTCTTCCGGCGGCCGAATCTCGGCGCGCTCTGCTTCATCACCTGATGGTGTCTGAGCGTCCAGGCCGGTCTCTTGCGACTCTCTGCGCTGCGGCAAGTCAGTCGCATGACTGATGAGTTCTTCGATGACGAAGTGCCCGTAGTGTTGCGCCCGCTCGCCGCCATTTGCCTTGGCGCAATTTGCAATCGCAGCAGCCTGCTCGTCATCCTCTGCGCGGACCACGAGGAAATGAAAGCCCTCCTCGGCCAGCGCTTGATGCGACTTGATCAGGTTCAGCTCCTGGCCCACGCCGGCCAGCGGGCTGGCGTTCTCGAGGTCGGAATCGATCTGAGCAAGCATTTCCCGATCGGTCAGAAAACGCACTGCGTCGCCTGTCACGCCAAGCTTGTCGAGTTCCCGTGCCGCCGCACGAGCCTCATCGATCGTGGGAAACGAAATGACCACGTGGCCTACGGGTTTGAATACCCCGAATGTTTTGTTGTACTCCTGCGCCATCGGATGTTCTTTCTGAAAAATACTTGAGCTGATGAAGGTTGCTGGCCGAAAGCATATAGCGTTTGAGAAGGCACCTCATGAACGCTGGTTGCCATTTTGCAGCGCTTTATCACTTGGGTCAGTCGGCCTCAAACGCGCCGCTGACGTGCCACCCAGAATGCCAACATCAGCAACGTGATTGCAGCGAAAGTCACGAAGGACCAGTTGGCCAACGACAGTCCAAGGAACGTCCAGTCGATCTGACTGCAGTCACCGCCGCCCTTGAAGATCATCGGGATCGCGCGCTGCAACGGGAAGGTTTCGATCATTCCGTAGAAATCCCGGCCGCAACTTGCAACTTCCGGGGGATACCACTGCAGCCAACTTTGGCGGGCCGCGACGAATGCACCAAATGCGGCTGCGACGATCACCATCAACGCACCGAACAATTGCGGTCCGCGCCGCGCAGACAAGCTCGTCAACGCGGCGATCAACGCAATTGCAACCAGCGCATAGCGCTGCACGATGCACATCGGGCAGGGGTTGAGTCCCACCACGTGCTGCAAGTAGAGGCCGTAGCCCAACATCGCCACTGCTGCAACCGCCAGCAGAACCAGCACACGGCGCGGCGCCGCCTGCAACCAATCGAACATGAATTTCCAACCCTTCTTCGTCTGCATTTTAAAAATAGAGAAAAGCTGCAAGTGCGCTAAACGCCGCCGTGCGGATGGGTCGGGTCAATCCACAGCACGGTCTCGGGCGCTTCCACCGGTACGATGTCCAGGTTCACCGCAACGGCCTCGCCGTCGCTTCGACACAGCACACATTCAAGCGGCTCATCCGCGCTTGCGTTGATTTCCTGATGCGGCACGTACGGCGGCACATAGATGAAGTCACCTGGACCGGCTTCGGCCACAAACTGCAACTGTTCGCCCCAGCGCATGCGCGCGCGGCCACGCACGACATAGATCACGCTTTCCAGATGACCATGGTGGTGCGCACCGGTTTTGGCATTTGGATGAATCGTGACGGTGCCCGCCCAGAGCTTTTTTGCACCGACGCGCGCAAAGTTGATGGCGGCCTGCCGGTCCATCCCCGGCGTTTGCGCGGTGTTCGGGTCGAGCTGTCCGCCCGCAATTACGCGCACGCCTTCGTGTTTCCAGTGATCGGTTGTAGTCTTTGTGGCTTCGTTGCTCATTGCGGTGCTCCTCTTTCGGTGTGGCCTTGCCTAAGAACGGCAAATATCAGTCGATCAGTGCCGAATACACCAGCGTGCGAAACAGCGGGCGATAGTAGTCGCGCTGATTGGGCGCCTGAATCATCATCAGCGCGAACAGGTCTTCCTTCGGATCGACGAAAAACGTGGTTCCACCGATGCCTCCCCAGTAGTACGAACCCACAGAGCCCGGCACAGGCGCGACGCCGGTCGCCGTGCGCACCGCAAAGCCGAGGCCGAAACCGTTGCCAGCGGGCAGCAGATCGGCCGGTGCACTGGCCGCATGCACGCCGATGCCTCCCAGATGGTCGGCGGTCATGAAGTCGACCGTGCGCGGGCTCAGCAGCCGCACGTCGCCGAGGAAGCCGCGATTCAGCATGAACTGCAGGAAACGTGCGTAGTCCAGCGCGGTCGACATCAGCCCGCCCCCACCGGACTCGAACGCGGGCACTTCGCGAGGGTCCAGCATTGGCATGGTCTCCCCGCCGTCCGGGTTCTGCAGGAACGCTTCGGCGATCCGGTGGGCCTGGGCGGCTGGGACGGAGAACGCAGTTTCGTGCATCGCAAGCGGATCGAAAATGCGCTCCCGCAAGTGCTCGCCGAGTGGTTGACCCGACACCACTTCCAGCACGCGGCCCAGCACATCGGTCGCGTGGCTATATTCCCAGACAGTGCCCGGTTCGGCCACCAGCGGCAGTTCGGCAAGGCGCTGCACGAACACTTCGTTGGTAAGCGAGCGCGCGACGCCCAATGTTTCACGATAACGGCGCTGCAGCGGCGAGTTGCCGGTAAAGCCGTAGGTCAACCCGGCCGTATGCCGAAGCAGATCCTGCACGGTCGGCACCCGCTTGGCGGGCTGGGCTGCCCCTTCTGCGCCGCCGTCCACCGTGAGGTTTATAAATTCCGGGATGAATTTGGCGACCGGGTCGGACAGCAACAGCCGGCCGCGCTCGACCAGCATCATCGTCGCGACCGAAACGATCGGTTTGGTCATCGAGTAGATGCGAAAGATCGAATCGAGCGCCATCGGCACGCCCTGCTGCGGGTCCTGCGCGCCCAGGCTCTCGCACAACACCAGCTTGCCGTGCCGTGCGATCAGCGCAACGGCGCCGGGCAGCCGCCCACGCTCGATCTCGGACTCGAGTGCATCGACCAGGTGGTGCAGCCGCGCGGGCATGAAGCCAAGCTCGGATGCGCCGCGCTGGCCGGCCATGATGAAGGGTCTGGACATGATGCGGAGAATGCCTTTTGTTGCTGGATTGCCAAACCCGCTGATTTTCTCATCGAAGCGCGCGCTCATGAAAACCTTGCTGATCGTCCAGCACAGTCGCACCGGCGGCACATTGAAGATGGCGCAAGCCGCACAACGTGCTGCGCAAGCAGAAGGCGCCGCCGACGTGGTCGTTCGCCTGCTGGCTGCGCCCGATGCCGAACCGCAGGACCTGCTCGACGCCGATGGCTATCTGTTCGCAACGCCTGAGACCCTGGCTGCAATCGCCGGGTTGATGAAAGATTTTTTCGATCGCTGCTACTACCCCGTGCTCGGTCGCATCGAAGGCCGGCCCTACGCAGCGTTGATCTGCGCCGGCAGCGACGGCAGCAACGCGGCGCGGCAGCTCGAGCGGATTGCGACCGGCTGGCGTTTGAAGCGTGTGGCGCCGACCCTGATCGTGTGCACCCAGGCGCAGACGCCCGAGCAGATCCTGGCCAACAAGACGATTGCCGAAGCAGACCTGACGCAATGTGCCGAACTCGGCGCCGCACTGGCCGCCGGGCTCGCGCTCGGGGTGTTCTAGGTGTTCAGTTGCCGGCCGGTGCCTTGAGCGCCCACAAGTGCGCCGCTACCAAGGCGCGCCAGGGTGCAAATTCGGCCAGCCAGTCACGCGCCTCACGCTCGCTGACCGGTTGCTCGGCGCCGAGCACCTGCTGCAGATTGCGCCGCACGGCCACGTCACCGTGCAGTGATCCGTCGAGCCAGCCGAAGCCGCGAAGCAGCGCGTAGTCAATCGTCCAGGGACCGACGCCGAAGAGCTGCGCAAGCCGTGCCCGGATGTCTTTTACCGGCAGCTCGGGTGTTCCGGCCAGCCGAGCCCAGTCGCCGAGTGGCAAGTCGTCGTCGACCACCGCACGCGCCAAGCCGAGCACGGTACGGGTCTTTGCTTGCGAGAATCCCGCCGCCCGCAACACCGCGTCGTCAAGTGCTGCGAGCGCCGCTGCATCTGGGTGGCAGTGCAACCCACTGTCGGCATGCACAAGACCCACCGTCTGGATCATCCTGCGACGCAGCGCCAACGCCGCCGTCACGCTGATCTGCTGCCCCGCCACCGCCCACACCAACGCCTCGAACGGCGTGGCAGCCAGTGGCACGCGCAGGCCCGGCTGGCGCCCAATCAGCGGGCCGAGCTGGGGGTGCCTGCCGAACGCCGACTCGAACGCCTCAATGGTCTGGGTCAGCCCGAGCATGCGCTTCACCAAGCGCTCAAAATCGGCGTGCGCGTCGGTCGAAAGTGATGCGTCAGCTGCGTTAACCGCAAGCCGTGCATAGGCAAATCCCAACTCGAAACGGATGCTCAGGCACGCCGGTTTACCGTGCCACGTCAGCCCTTTTTGCAGATCGTGGTCCCCTACTCGCTCGGCGACCTGCTGGGCATCGCGTCGATGAAACGCCAGCACATCGGACGAGCGAAATCCGCTCGGCAAGGCCACGTCGATGGACAGTGACTGGATGAGGCCTTCAGTATCCAAGATTGGTCGATTCATGAAATACGCTTCGGTGCGTCGTGCTGGCAAGCGCGTTGCGCCGACCAAGTGTTGCCGCCAAAAGCGCAATCAGGGCTGCGTCTGCGGGTACCCATCTTTGCATTGAACCCATCGTCCACAGCGTGGCCGCGCTGGGGATGAAGTCGATTGGCTGCGTCGCCATGGTCTGCGCCAGCTGCTTGTGGCGCCGGCTGTGCGATGTCGTGATGCTGACATAGCGCAGCCGGCCGGCCGCCTTCATCTCCAACAGATGCGGCAACTGCTGTTGCCACGCAAGCAGGTTGTGCACCTTCATCAAATCGAATCGCGGCACGTCCCAGTGGACGCGTGACGTCTCCATCTGCGCCGGGCCTTGAGTCGCATCGCCCTCCCATACTTTCTCCGCAGAAAACAATGCGGTCGGATGTCCGAGTTGCGCCAGCGCATGACCGATCGCAGGCTCTGACGAGCCGTACATTGGCGAGCAGTCGATCAAGTGTCCGCCCTGCGCAAAGAATGCGCGGGTGACTTGGGTGCAATTGGCCAGCGTGCGCAGATCGTTGCCGAAGTTGAAGGTGATCCAGCCACCCAGGGCCACCACGGGCATCGACTCGCCACTCGACGGTATCGGCCGCGCAAGCATGGTCTTTTCAGCATCAGCGCAGCTGCTTGCGCCCAGCAAGTCAAGCTCATAGCCGTCGCAGCCGCCGCGCCAGCGGCGCCCAGCAGTTGTCGTCGGCGCAGGTCGGTGCTCGCGGCGCAATCGATGACAGGCGGAAATGCTGGCGATTGATTCGATTTCATTAACGCTCGAAGGCGCGAGCGGCCTGACGTTCCGGGCGCTGCTCGATTGTCCTGTCGATCCCGGCCACGGTTATGGTGTCATGCAACGCTTGGCTGCATGCGCCTTTTTCCCCGCCCGGACGAGTTGCCCAGCGCAATCCATCTGACCCAACGAACAGGACCGCCTTTATGGACACCACCCGCACCCATGCCCTCACCATGCCCGACCCCTCCCAGCCACTCACCGGCGTTCGGGTGCTTGACCTCTCCGCCGTGATTTCCGGCCCAATGTGCTGCGCACTGCTGGCGGACCAGGGCGCCGACGTGATCAAGGTCGAGCCGCTTGCAGGCGACCAGTCGCGCCGAATCGGGCCGTCCAAAGGCGATCTGTCGGCGCTTGCGATCAGCGTGAACCGCGGCAAGCGATCGATCGCGCTGGACCTCAAACGCAAGGACCATCTTGAAGTGGTGCGTGAACTGGCACAGCGCGCTGACGTGCTGGTGCAGAACTTTCGCCCCGGCGCCATGGACCGGCTGGGTTTGAGCGCGAAAGCGTTGTGCGCGATCAACCCGCGGCTCATCTACGTGTCGATCACCGGCTTCGGTGCGGACGGCCCGTACGCCGGCGGCCGGGTCTATGACGCGGTGATCCAGGCGGTGTCCGGCATGAGTGCGTCGCACCCGAACCAGGCGACCGGGGCGCCGACCTTGCTGGCCACCACCATTTGCGACAAGCTCAGCGCACTGACCGCGGCGCAGGCGATTGGCGTTGCACTGTTCGCGCGCGAACGCACCGGCCAAGGCACCACGATCGACCTGTCCATGCTCGACGCAGCGCTGGCGTTTCAGTGGCCCGACGCGATGAACAACCTGACGTTTGTGACCGATCCACCGCGCACGTTTCCTGAATTTGGCGTGAATCAGCGGCCCTTCAAGACCAGGGATGGCTACGTCGCAGCGATGTACCCGCAGGTCGATGAGTTCGCGAATCTGTGCAGCGGCCTGGGCCGCCCGGACATTGCAAGCGACCCGCGCTTTGCGACGGCCGATGCACGCCGCCACCACGTGAAGGAACTGGTGCCGCTGATCGAATCGCTGACAAGCACGCACGACACCGATGAACTGGTCGCGCGGCTCAGCGCCGCCGGCGTGCCGATCGGCCGTGTGAACGATCGGCATGAGGTGCTGACCGATCCGCAGGTCGTTCACGACGGCAACGTCGTGACGATCGAAAACGGCGACGTGGGCACAGTACGGCTCGCAAAAGCAGCTGCACGATTCGGCGGACAGCCCGCGCCAGTGCCAACTGCCGCGCCACGCGTGGGCGCCAATGGTCGCGAGGTGCTGCAGGCGTTGGGTTACAGCGCGAGCCGGATTGACGAACTGCTGGCCTGACGAGTTCGGTTGACTTGGCCGAACCACTGTCAGCAGCATCCAGTCAAGATGAATCAAACCCGTCTGATCCAGGCGCTCGAAGCGCCTCCAGCACGCCAAGGCCAGGCGCCGCGCGTGACCCGAGTCAACCCGCAGAAGCAGCTTGAGCTGCTTGCTTGCGACTGGCCGCTGATCGACGAACTCGCGGCATTCGCGTTTGCGTTAGACCGGGTGGTCGAGCGGCCCACCCGGATCGCCCCGCCCGGCTCCCGTGCGCTGGCGCTCAACGCACGCAACGCCCACCCGTATGCGCGCGCATTCATGATAGACCACGAGTTCGCACACATCCACAACCCGCTGGTCGGCAGTCTGCACGTGACGCTGCTGCGCACGTCTCACGCCTGTGCACGCGGCCTGCTGGCCGACGCAGCGCACCGACGATTCACAGCGCGCAGCGAAACGTCAGGTTGATGCGCTGGCGCCCCATCGGTTCATGCTTGCCGTCTTTCAGCGCCAGCACGCCGTGGAATGCGAGCCGCGCCGGGCCGCCCCAGACCACCACGTCGCCATGCTGCAATGGCACCTGCTGCGTGCGATCGGCGCGTTTGAGTCCGCCGAATACGAAGGTGGCAGGCAGCCCGAACGAAACCGACACGATCGGCGCTTTCAGATCCCGCTCGTCGCGGTCTTGATGCAGCGACATGCGCATGCTGGGCAGATACCGATTCACCAGACACGCGTCGGGTGCAAAGTCGGCGAAACCCACGCGCGCGGCCGCCTCGCGCGCCAGTTGAAGGAACGATGCCGGCATCTCCGGCCAGGGCTTGCCACTCAGCGGATCGTTCTGTTCATAACGGTAGCCGGCGCGGTCGCTGACCCAGCCGCGGGCGCCGCAATTCGTCATGGCGACCGACATTCGCAGTCCACCTGGTGTCGCCAGGTGCCGAAGCGGCGCTTTCTCAAAGATCGATTCGACTGCTGGCAGCATCTCCGCAGCTGCCAGCAGCGCGAAACCACGCAGCAGCGTGGCCCCGGGCGCGATCGCCAGTTCCGCGTGTTGCGCGTCGGTGCGTTCGTCAAATAGTTCGAGCGTCATCAACGGACTTCCATTTCAGCGGGCGGTCGCGCTGTGTGCAGCTCGCGGCGTACTCAAGTTTCAGCAATGCTTTCCAGCGGGGCCAAGGGTCCTGCAGTTTCGCAGCAGCAAGCGCCACCCCTTCGCGACGGCACACCCAGGCCGGTTGGCGAACGCATGAAATGTGAGGGACAGCACCGCCTATGCCGCGTCATGAAAGATCACGCCGAGCGTATCGCGTTGGCCCGAATGCACGCGGCTCACGCCGTGCCGCTGGTTGACTCGGTAGACCCCGCGCGTGCCCGTTACCGGCCGCTGATGGACCGCGATCACGACCGCATCGCCCTGCCCCAGCCGAAGCACGGAGGCGCGCGACTGCATCCGCGGGCGCTGCTCGGTCAGCACCAGTTCGCCGCCGTCGAAGTCTCGGCCCGGCGCGGACAACAGCACGATCAGTTGCAGCGGAAACACGTTCGCGCCGTACAGGTCCTGGTGCAGGCAGTTGTAGTCGCCGGCGCCATAGCGCAGCAACAGCGGTGTCGGGCGGGTCTGGCCGTCGGCATGGCAACGCTGCAGGAACGCCGCGTGGTCGCCCGGAAAGCGCAATTCCAGGCCCATGGCCGCCTGCCAACGGTTCGCAGTAGGAACCAGAAGCGGGTAGATCGTGCTGCGCAAGGTCGCGATCAGGCTCGGCAGCGGATCGGAAAAGTACTTGTATTCGCCCCGGCCGAAGCCGTGGCTCTGCATCGCTACGCAGCTGCGAAACCGCGCGTTGTGCGGGTAGAAGGCGGACAACGCGCCGCAGTCCTGTGCATCAAGCAAGTTGCGGATCGTTGCATGGCCGTCGACATCCAGCGCCGAGCCGAACTGTTGCCAATCCAACGCTTCAATTCGGTCGCACAAGTCCGATGGCGTGGCTACATCAAGCGGATGGGATAGCGCCAGCGGCTCCGATTGGAACGCAAGCGCTTGTTGCGCTGTCACGCAGCAGCCTCCCGATCGAGCAGCGCGCGTTTGCGTTGCACGCCCCAGCGGTAGCCAGACAGCGCGCCGTCTTGGCGCACCACGCGGTGGCACGGCACCACGACCGCAACCGGGTTCGCGGCGCAGGCACCCGCAACAGCCCGCACCGCCGCTGGCGCACCTATCAATTGCGCAATCTCGGTGTAGCTTGCAGTTCGGCCAGGCGGGATGTGCCGCAGCGCTTGCCAGACACGCTGCTGGAACGCGGTGCCACGCAGATCCAACGGCAGATCGAAGCCGACTGCTGGGGTCTCAATGAACGCGATCACCTGCGCAACGCATTGCTCGAATGCGGCATCGCCGCCGATCAGCTCCGCATTCGAGAATCGGTCCTGCAGCGCCTGCACCAGCACCTGCGGATCGTCCCCGAGCGTGACCGCGCAGATGCCGCGCTCGCTTTGCGCAACCAGAATGGCGCCGAGCGAACATTGGCCGACCGCGAAGCGAATGCGCATCTGCGCACCGCGCTGACGAAAGCGGGTTGGCGTCATGCCGAGCAGCGCATCGGACTGCTCGTAGAAGCGGCTGTTCGAGCCGTAGCCTGCCTGGTAGATCGCATCCGTCACCGTGGTATCGGGCCGCGCCAGCTGGGCGCGAACGCGTTTCGCCCGTTGCGCGGCTGCATAGTCCCGCGGCGTCAGGCCGGTCAGCGCCTTGAACACGCGGTGCAGATGATGCGGGCTCAATGCAGCGCGCTCGGCCAGCTCGGCCAGCCGCGGCGGTTGCTCCGCCGCATCGATGAATCGACACAGATCGGCCACCTTGTCCGCATGGAGCGCGGCCGTTGTGGGTTCGTCCGGCCGGCAGCGTTTGCAGGCGCGAAAGCCTGCAGCCCGCGCATCGGCTGCGCTGTCGTGAAACGCAATGTTCTCTGGCCGTGCCGGGCGAGAGGCACAGCTGGGCCGGCAATAGATGCCGGTGGAGCGGATCGAGACGAAGAAAATGCCGTCCGCAGCCGGATCCCGCGCCAGCAGCGCCGGGTAGCGCGGATCGGCCACCGTGGCGGCGGCCAGAAGGTCGTCTTTGTTGCTGTTCATGGGGTGCATCCTGATTGCCGTAACGGCGTTCAATGTCGCTGCGATCGGCGCGCTCCGCACTCCGCTGTTTGCGGTTCAATTCACGCGGCTGTCCGTCGCCTGCAGCGGAAGGTCACCAAGCGCCAGATCGAGCGTCATCGTGCGTGCGAGTTCGTCCAGATCCTCATGCAACTGGGCATCGCTCGACGCGGCCGGCACCAGCAGATGCGCCACCACTTTGAACGTGCGTTTGGGCTCGCCGGGCTGTCCGGTCACCTCCGTGTGCATGGATTCGATGCCGATGCCGCGCATTGACAGTTTGCGCGTCAGCGCCGCGACAATGCCCGGTCGATCGTCGCCAACCAACTTCAGCTCGATCTCGCGCGGCGCCGACGGCCCGGCCGACCGGCCGCCCGCATCGCTCTGCGCCACCGTGACACGCAGCCCCGCGCTGTCGAGCGCCCGCAGTGCTGCGGCGAGCGCATCGGCGCGTTCTTGTGCCACGTCGAGGTGGATCATCCCGGCGAACTCGCCGGCCAGCCGCGCCATCCGGCTTGCCGCCCAACTCGCTCCAAAGCGTTCTGCCGTCTCGGACAACGCGCGCACGATGCCGTGCCGATCCGGCCCGCTGACGGTCACCACCAGTGCCGCATTCGGATTGGCCGATTCGTCCTTCAACTGCAATGCGCGGCGAATCATCGGGGCGCGGGTGGCAAACCGCGCGTCCTGCGCCGTGGCAGGTACCGCGTCGTGATCGCGCGCGTGGCACACCACGCGTGCCAGCAGTGCCAGGCCCATCGGCGCCAGGGCGCGCTCCCAGAGCTGGCGCGCATCCTCGCCCTTCTGCACAAAACACCAATCCTGCGCGGCTACGGCGCCGGCGTCCCAGCCGTCGGCCAGGTGGTAGATCGAACCGCCAGCGATTGCGTCACCTTCCAGGATCGTCCATTCGACTGCTGCAATGCCGCGGTGGCGCGGCAACAACGACGGGTGATAGCCGATGCCGCCGTGGCGCGCACGGGCAAGCGCGTCGTTGCTCACGCGCGCGTGGGTGTGCGCAGCGATCACGAGGTCGGTGCCCTCCGGCACGGCGTCCGCAGGGACGACCTTTGGGTTGACCAGCACATGCACCGGCAGGCCGGCTGCGTGCGCAGCGAGTGCCAGCCGATCATCCACGGCAGGGGCGGCGACGCTCGTGAACTCGATGCCTTCAATCTTCTGCAGCGCCTGCAGCACGGCGGCTGCAAAGTAGCGCGAACCCACCAGCACACATTTCATCGATTGGCTCCTCGTCCTTGAATCGGGCCGCTGCGCGGCGATGTGTGCATTCTCGACCGACAATCGGTCAATTCGCCGCCGCAATCCTCGCGCGGCTTGGCCAGCGTATGACGACGAACGGATGCATCGATGAAAAAGGGTTTCTGGATCACAGCACTCATGGTGCCCGCGTTGCTTGCTGCAGCAGTCCGGCTCGGCTGGGTCGGCGGCACCGCGCCAGCCGACCTCGGCGTTCACCAGGGCCGGCTCAAAGCACCCTCGCGGACGCCCAACAGCGTGAGCAGCCAAGCGGGGCTTCATCCCGACCATCCCAGGGCGCGCGAAGCCGCCATTGCGCCGTTTGCATTTTCCGGCGACGGCGTGCAGGCGATGCGCCGACTCACTGCGTTGCTGCAGCGCGAACCCAATCTGGACATCAAGCAGGCGGGGGGTGACTATCTGCGCGCTGAGGCGCGCAGCCCCGCGCTGCATTTCGTCGACGACGTCGAATTCTGGCTCGACCCGGCAAATAGCGCGATCCAGCTGCGTTCTGCGAGTCGGCTTGGCTACAGCGACCGCGGCGTCAACCGACAGCGCATCGAGGCGCTGCGCTCGGCGTTCAACGTAGGCGGCGGCTGAACGAATGCCGGCCTGCCCCGCCCAGCCATCAAAATGTGGGCTGCACTTGTGAACCGGCATGCTGCGGCCGATTTTTGCCGAGCCGCGTGGCCCGATACATCGCGGTGTGGGCTTCAGTGGGCAGCCACGCCGCATCGTCGGCGTGGCGTGGAAACAGCGCTACGCCGATGCTCACGCTGACCCCCAGCGGTCGGTCCATGCCTTGCGCGCGCACGGCCCCACAAGCACCGCCGACTGCAGAAACCCCCAGTAGCCTGCGCCGACCATGCCGACGGTGACGACGCCCGCCACGCCAAGCCCCAAAAGGCAAGCCATCAGCAGCGCCGACTTGACCGAGATCGACAGCCGCCGACGGATCGGCACCAGCGAGAGCATCAGCAACGTCAGTGCTGCGTGCACACACAGATGCATGGTCCAGTCGATGTCCTGGACCCGTCACATCAGCGCCACGCTGTAGACCACTGCAAAAACGCCAGTGGCGCAGTAGAGACGCTCGACCATTCGGTCCCTGATCCCGTCGAGCTGTCGTTGCTGTGTGTACTCGTGCGCCCGCAGGGTCGCGAAATCGGTAGAAACCAAATCTTTGTCAGACATGCCCAGGATCGGGGCGGTGACGGCGGTGGCATGGAGTCCACTCACCTGGATTGTGCGTTGGGGCCGACGGTACCGGCTGCGCAGCGCAATGCGGCGCCACGCGGCAACCAAAGACGCACGCTCTGCCATCTTTGAAATGCAGCAGTGGACATGGAGGCCGTCAGCAAGCCTTTTTCGATGGATCAAATTACAGATAGGCTGTCTCGGGATGCAGACGACCGGCAGAGACTCACTAGACGCGGCGCACGGTGCGCAGACGCCGTTCGACGTGGTGATTGAAGTGCCGCGTGGCAGCTTTCTAAAGCGCGACATGGACGGCCGGGTGCATTTCGTATCGCCGCTGCCGTGCCCCTACAACTACGGCGCGATCCCAGCCTATCTGGGCCAAGACGGCGACTTGCTCGACGCGTTGGTGCTGGGACCGCGGCTTGCATTCGGCACCCGGCTGCAGGTGCAGGCATGGGGCGCGGTTACGCTGATCGATCGAGGCCGAACAGACGACAAGCTGATCTGTTCCGTGTGGCCGCCGACTGCGGCCGAACGCCGTGCGGTGCTGCGGTTTTTTCGCTTCTACGCGCGTTGCAAGGCGCTGCTCAACTGGGTGCTGCGCCGGCCTGGCCGCAACGCCTGCGCGGGTTGGTGCGAAGTGGCCGAAGCGGTGGCGCGGGCTCGTCCGCTGCCGTCGAAGTGGCGATCCCGCCCGGCCCGTTACTGAAGCCGCCGGCGCTGCGCATCCATGCCGCATTCGCGATGTGCCAAATCGACTGCCGGTGGGTGCACGGGTCGGGACCGAGATAATGCAACGGTTCCCACACCGTCGATCTTTCTCTCCATCTACTTCCGAGGCAACGCACGATGAATCAACTCGATTTGCAAGGCCGCACCGTGGTCATCACGGGCGGCGCCCAGGGCATCGGCTATGCAGTTGCCGAGCGGCTACTGGCTTCCGGCGCTGCGCTTGCACTCTGGGACCGAAATGAACAGCAACTGGCGCAAGCCAGCCGCGATCTCGGTGCCGCCTCGGGCAAGGTGTCGACGCACTGTGTCGATGTGACCGACGAGGCATCGGTCGACGCCGCCACCACGGCCACGGTCGGCGCCCATTCGCGCATTGACGCGCTCGTCAACAGCGCCGGCATCACCGGTGGCAACGCCGTGACCTGGGAACTGGATCCGAAGGTCTGGCGCGAGGTGCTTGAAGTGAATCTCACGGGCTGCTACCTGACCTGCCGCAGCGTGGTGCCGGTGATGGTCGCAGCCGGCTGGGGCCGGATCGTGAATATCGCATCGGTCGCGGGCAAGGATGGCAACCCGAACGCGGCGCACTACAGCGCGTCGAAAGCCGGCCTGATCGCACTCACCAAATCGCTGGGCAAGGAACTGGCCAAAACCGGCGTGCTTGTCAATGCGGTGACACCTGCAGCGGCGCGAACCGCAATGTTCGAGACCATGAAGCAGGAGCACATCGACTACATGCTGTCGAAGATCCCGATGGGAAGGTTTCTCGAAGTGACCGAGGCGGCCGCGATGATCGGCTGGCTGTGCAGTGAGGATTGCGCTTTCTCCACTGCCGCAGTATTCGATCTGTCGGGCGGACGATCGACCTACTGATCGACCAAAGAAATGCAAATGGCCGGCAGCGGCGCTTGAGAGCGCCTATCGCCGGCCACTGAGCGTTGCCTACAGGTCGAGCTTGGTGACCTTGGTGCCGTCCAGGCTCAAATTGGCCATCAGACCGCCGTTCGTCAGCACGAAACCGACCACCGGCTGGCGCATGGTCTGCGTGTCGATCATCGCGTTGGCCCCGACGTTGATCACCGACACGTTGGCGTCCGCGCCTGCCGTCCAGCCCTTGCTGGCCTTGAACTTGTCGAGCGCCTCCTGCGTCATGAACAGTACGTAGACCGCTTTCGAGTCGGCACCGGCCAGCAGCCCGACCGAGCCGGCCGCTGTGCTGTAGTAGCCCGTCGTGCTGCTGCCTTGGCGCAACGCGCCTTGCCCGTATGAGCCACCGACCACGAAGCCAGCGCTAACAACGGTCGGGAACACCAGCACGCCTTTTGACTGGCCCACGAGAGTCCTGGCTTCCGGCACCTGCGCATACAGCTTGGACATCGCATTGTTGACCGCGGCGTCGATGCTCTGACGCTGCGCCGCCGGGCTACCCGACGCGCTGTTGGTGGTGGTGGTGCAGGCGCCCAACAACAAAGCGGCACAGCCGGCTGCAAGCAGAAATTTGCGTTTGAACATGATTGATTCCTCAGATGTTTTTTCAATAAAGCACGGTCTTTTTTTGAGAGGGACCGGGGTCCGCCCTCGCGATGGATGTTAGGGCTTGCCGGTCGGCATCTCTCTTCAGCCCACAATCTTCAGCAACGTCAACACGGCAGACACTGTGCCCAGCGCCAGCACGGTGGAGACGGCAACGGTCGCGGTACTGAGCGCTTGTGCTACTTGGTAGCGCTGCGCGAACAAAAATACATTGGCGCCGCTGGGCATCGCAGCCGCCGTCACCATGACCGACAGCGGCATGGACGCCACCCCGAGCCCTTGGCCGATCAGCAGCACGGCAATCGGCATCACCAAATTTTTCAGCGTCGACAGCGCAAGCGCGCCGCGCCACTGCGAACCGACTGCCGTGTGCGCGAGCGTCACGCCGACCAGCAGCAGCGCGACCGGCCCGAAGGCCTGCGCGAGCAGCTTCAATGCGCTGTCAAGCACTTCGGGCAGGGCCAGGCCGGTTTGCCCGAACAACAAGCCCACGATGATCGGCAACGGCACCGGATGCCAGATCGCCCGGGCGATGGCCTGCACGACCGTCGTGCCGATCGACCGGGGCGCCTCACCGGACGGGGCAGCCCGTGCAGACGCCAGTTCGATCACCACGGTGGCGGTGGTCAGCAGGACCAGCGCATGTACCGAGATCAATGTGAACAGCACCGCACTCCCCGCCGGGCCGTGCAACAGTGCGACCAGTGGGATGCCGATCATCACGACGTTGCCGTAGATCGCCGACATCGCCAGCACCGCCGCCCGCGGTGTCATGCCGCGCACCAGCAGCATGCCGATGAAGATGAGCCCGGCTGCCCCAAAGAACGGCACCACCGGTGCGAGGCTCAGGTGAGCGATGTCCACTGCAGCCATCGATCGAAACAACAACGCCGGCAGCAGCAGGAAAAACACGAGATTCGACAAATCCCGGCTGGCCGTTGCCCCGATCCAGCGCACCCGCGCGGCAAGCACCCCCAGCCCGATCAGCAAGACGACGGGCACCAATGCAGTGGCTACCGATTGATCCATGGGGGCGCAGAACGGCGGTCGATGCCGGTGATTGTGGGTTGAACCGTGGGCGTCACTCTACGTGGTGGCGAAGCAGCACAGCGGGGCCGCCGTAGACTGACCCCTCACCAGCCACTATCGCACGACCCCCATGGACTCTCTTGCTGCACCGTTCCCATTCACCACCGCCGATCGTGTCGGCTTCGTCGGGCTCGGCGTGATGGGTCGCGGCATGGCGCGTTGCCTGTTGCGCAGCGGATATTCCGTTGCAGCCAGTACCCGCCGCACCGAAATTGCCAAATCGTTCAGGGCCGAAGGGGTCGAAATCACGCCAAACGCTGGAAGCCTCGGCCAATCATGCCGACTGGTTGTGTTGTGCGTGTCCGACGCGCCGGCGGTGGAAGACGTGCTGTTCGGCCCGGACGGCCTTGCCAGCAGGCTGGCTGCCGGCGCTTGCGTGATCGACACCAGCACCATCGCACCCGCCTCGGCCCGCGACTTCGGCACGCGGCTCGCGGAACGCGGCATTCACCTGCTCGATGCGCCGATCACCGGTGGTCAGGAAGGCGCCGCGCGCGGCACATTGACCTGCATGGTGGGCGGCTCCGAAGCGGTGTTCGAAGCTTGCCGCGCGCCGGCATCGACGTTCGCATCAAACTATTTCTACGCGGGAGCGCAAGGTGCGGGACAAGCAGTGAAGGCGTGCAATCAGGTGATGGTCACCAACACGCTGCTCGGGGTGGCCGAGGCGATCGTGCTGGCACGCAGCCAGGGGGTGGATCCGAAGCTGATGCGCGAGATCCTGCTGACCGGCTCGGCGCGCAGCATGGTGCTGGAGAAGCACACGAAGAAGCTGCTTGATGAATCGTTCACGCCCGGTTTTCGCACCTCGTTGATGCGCAAAGACCTGCGGCTCGCGCTGGCAACGGCGCTCGATGCGGGTGCCACCCTGCCCGGCGCCGAACGCGCAGAAAGCTTGCTGGACGCCATGTGCAACGCGGGCCGGGCCGACTGGGACTGGTGCGCCATCGCGCTGGAGTTGCAGCGCGAAGCCGGGCTCGATGCGCCGCAGCGCATCGAGCCCTGACGGAATTCGAGCGACTTTAGAAGCTCGCGCGAAGCCCGATTTTCAAGCTGCGGCCCGGCAGCGGTGCACGGCCCGGCGCGGTCTGGGTCAGGATCGACGTGGCTGAATAAGCGAGGCGATTGCCGATGTTGTCGATCCGCGCATACCACAGCAGGTTGGTTGGACCCGCCTTCATGCGCCAGTCAAGCGACGCATTGAACAACGCGTAGCCGGCTGTGGGCACATCCCCCGCAGGCACCCGATCTTGCCGCCCGAAGTAATCGACGCCGAAACGTGCCCCGTACGCGCCTTCGCGCCAGACCAGCGTGCTGCCAGCACGCCACGGCGCAATGCGTGGCAACGGCTCGCCGGTCTGCAGGTTGGTCGCCCGGACGGAGTCGGCGCGAAGTTCGAGATCCAGTGCATCAGTGACTTGTCTGCCACCCGCCAGGCGCACATTGCCCCCCGCTTCAAGGCCGTAGAAGCGCGCCGGCACCTGGGTATAGACAAACACCGGCAGGTTTCCGGCGCCGGCATCGCTGCTGCCGTCCGGGTTGCGTTGCGCACCAGTTGCCAATTGCGCGATGTAGCTTGTGTAGCGGTTGTAGTAGGCGTTCAGGGCAAAGCGATTGGCGCCGCGCTGCCATTTGGTGCCGGCCTCGAAGTTGTTCGAGCGTTCCTTCGACAGACCGGCGTTGCCGATCTCGTAAGTGCCGGTGGCCGCGTGCGGACCGTTTGCATACAGCTCGTAGTCACGCGGTGCGCGTTCCACGTGCGCCACGTTCGCGGTCAGTTGCCAGTCCTGCAGCGCCGGGGTCAGCTTCGCGGCGTTCCAGAGACCGCCCAACGCGATGCTGTACGGATGGAAGTCGCGGCTCGCCACCTCGAAGCGCGGCGTTTGGGCACTGCCGAACGATTCGATACGGCTGTTCTCGATCCGTCCGCTCAACGCCAGTTTGCCCCAGGACGTGGCCAGTTCTTCCAACCCGAACAGGGCCTGCTCGGCAGTCCGGCTGGCAGGAGCAAAGGCCTCCTCACCGATTGCGGAGAAGCGCGTGTTGCCAAAGTGCACGCCGTACAGGCCGCTGAGTGCGCCGAACCCAGTGCCTATCCTCGCGTGCCGAGCCTCCACCCGCAGATCGTTTGCGCGCTTAGCGAACGTCGTAGCGGGGTCGCCCGCTTCGAACTCGGTGTGCGTGTAGTCGGTATGGCTGGCCAGCACCTTGATGCTTTCCACCGCGCGGGTGCCGATGCGCCAGCCGCTTTCCAGCGCGTAGCGGTTTTGCCGCATCCGAATGTCGACGTCGTCTTCCGCCACGGTGCCGTAGGTGCTGCGGTAGGTATCGACGGATGCGCCGACATAGCCGCGGTCGAAGAACGCGGTGCCGCCGACGGCGCCGCCGTAGGTTTCGTTGGCCGAATTGCAGATGCGGCGGCGCAGCGAGGGCAACCCGCCGCGACCGCATTCAAGCTCGATCGGGGCGTTCACATCGCTGCTCTTGCGGCCATACGCGTCGACATGCAGGCCGAAGCGGTCGGTACCGGTCTCCACCAACGCAGCGCCGCTGCGTTCGCGGCTGCCAGTGGCATACCCCAGGTCCAACTTGCCGGCCACGCCGCCCTTCGCGTCAAACAACGCCTCGCGTGGGATGCGGTTGGTGATCAGGTTCACCACGCCGCTGGTCTGGCCGCCATACAGCAAGGTGGCTGGTCCGCGCAGCAGCTCGATCCGCTCCACGGTAATCGGGTCGATCGGCACTGCATGGTCATAACTGAGTGCGGACACATCGGCGCTGCTGCCGCCGTTGTTCAGAATGCGCACCCGGTCGCCATCCAGTCCGCGGATCGCGGGGCGGCTCGCGTTGGGGCCGAAGTAGGTGCTGGCCACGCCGGGCGTGGCCGAGAGCGTCTCCCCAAGCGTTGACTTCGAGCGCAGCAGCAGTCCGGTGCCCGAATACTGCTGCGCGGGCAGCACGACGCTGGCATTCGAGACCGGCGTGTCGGTGACGATCACTTCGCCCAGGCTGGGCGTGGCGGCTCCGTCGGCTTGGGCAAAGGCGGTGCCGCAGCACAGCGCAGCAGCTGCAAATGACGTGGTAGTGAATAGAAATGAAGACTTGGGTTTCAAGGGAAAGAACTCCGTTGCTCGTGAACGAACAGGCGACGGCTGACGTGGTGCCCTGAATCGGCGCCACATCAGCGATCGAACCAAAGGTCTTCTAAAAGCGAAGACTCGTCAGTGGAGCAACGAAGGCGGGCCGCGCGCGTCAAAGGATGACTGGCAGCCAGCCGGCACGATCCCTTCCATCGCGAGCGGAGGCGATGCGGAAAGGAGGACCGGCGCGGGCAGCAGCACGGGTGCCATCGATGGCGTCGGCTGGAGCGCATGGTCGATCAGCGCGCAGTCGCTGGCGCTGTGAATACCGAACCATTTGACGAGCGGGGACGCGCCTGCAGCTTGGCCAACGCCTGCCTGGGTGGCCGACTGCTGCGCCAGTGCGAAATGACTGCCCGGGGCATGCACGATCCGGTGGATCGCGCCGAACGACTGGCCGAACAGCAGCGCTGCAACCAGCCAGATCAGCAGCCGCCATGTGGCCGGGCTTGCTGGCTTGATCGGTTGGGTTCGGCGCATCGCGACATTCTGCCGCAGCACTTCGCAGCGCTGCTCATCGGTCAAGCCGCGCGCAGAATCGACCGACTCCGCAGGTACAACGCCTAAGGGTTAGTTTGGATGCCGCAGCCGCGCGGGCCAGTGCTAAATAAGCGGTTCACATCCAATCCATGAAGGAGACCCGACATCATGTTTCGACGCAAAGCCCTTGCCACCTTAGGCGCCACCACCTTGCTGCTGGCATTTGCCGGCGCCGCCCAAGCTGCTTGGCCGGAACGGCCGATCACGCTGATCGTGCCCTGGAGCGCCGGTGGCGGCACCGATGCGGTCGGGCGCGTGGTGGCCGCCGAGCTGGAAAATGAGTTGAAGCAGCCCGTCAACGTGGTGAACCGCACCGGCGGCTCCGGCGTGGTCGGCCATTCGGCGATTGCAGCGTCGAATGCGGACGGCTACACGATCGGCATCATCACGGTGGAGATCGGCATGATGCATCACATCGGCCTGACCAAGCTGACCGGTGCCGACTACACGCCGCTGGCGTTGATGAACTTCGACCCGAACGCAATCTTCGTGCGGCAGGATTCGCCAATCAAGACCGGCAAGGATCTGCTTGAAGCAGCCAAGAAGGACCCGGGCAAGATGAAAGCCAGCGGCACCGGCCAGGGCGGCATCTGGCACTTGGGCATGGCGCGTTGGCTGGTCGACAACAAGCTGCCCGGCGATGCGATTGGTTGGGTGCCAACCCAGGGCGCAGCGCCCGGCTTGCAGGACTTGTTGGCGGGCGGCATCCAGGTGGTGTCGTGCTCGCTGCCCGAGGCGCGTGCGCTGATCGAAGCCGACAAGGTGCGCCCGCTGATCCTGCTAAGTGCCAAGTCGGACAACCTGTTTCCGAAGGTGCCGCTGTACGAATCGGCCGACGGGAAGAAATGGAATGCGGGTGCTTGGCGCGGCATTGCAGGGCCGAAGGGCATGCCAAAGGATGTGGCTGACAAGTACGCTGCAGCGTTGAAGAAAATCTTCGAGGGCAAGACCTATCAGGAATTTCTTGCCTCGCGCGGCTTCGGCGCGTTGTATGAACCGCCAGCGCAGTTCGCGCAGTTCATGAAGGCCAGCGACGAGGAACTCGGCGCGGCGATGAAGGCAGTTGGCATCGCCAAGTAGCCAAGCGCACGGTACTCTAGCGAATTTATGCGGATCCATGACAGCCTGATCGGCGGTGTGCTCCTGGTGCTGTCGCTGCTGGTGCTTTGGCATGTGCAGGGCTTTCCGCCTGCGCCAGGCCAGGACTACGGGCCGGCCGTATTCCCTGGTGTGATCGCGGCGGGCCTCGCGCTCGCCTCGCTCGCGTTGATATGGCAGGGCATCAGCGAAAAGCAGCACCGGTTCCAACTGGGCGAAGGGCTGCGGTCGGGCCGGCACCTGCTGGCTTTTGCGATCGTGATCGCTGGCACGGTGCTCTACATCATGCTGGTGGATACGCTTGGCTTCATCGTCTGCAGCATCACGCTGCTGGTTGCGCTGCAGTGGGCCTGCGGCGTGCGCTGGAGTCTGAACCTGGCTGTGGCGCTGATTGCGACGCTGGCGATCCACACCGCGTTCTACAAGTTGCTCAAAGTGCCGCTGCCGTGGGGACTGCTTGAGCGGTTCGCGTGGTGAGCGGGCCTTACTTCACTGAATTTCCGGGCCGTTGATGGACGCCATACTTCTTGCCTTCCAAATGGTCGCGCGTCCGGATACTCTGCTGGCGATGCTGTTCGCTGGCGCGTTCGGGATGTTCGTGGGTGCGGTGCCGGGACTTACCGCCACTATGGCGACAGCGCTTCTGGTGCCGATCACGTTCTTCCTGGACCCGGTGCCGGCCGTTGCCGCAATCGTGACGGCGACTGCGATGGCGATCTTCGCTGGCGACATTCCCGGTGCGCTGCTTCGCATCCCCGGCACGCCCGCCTCGGCTGCGTATGTCGACGAGTCGTATGCGATGACCAAGAAAGGACATGGCGAGACTGCCCTTGGTATCGGCTTGGTTTTCTCCGCAATCGGCGGCCTGTTCGGCACTGCGGTGCTGATCGTGGCAGCTCCCGCACTGGCCGAGGTCGCGATTCAATTCAGCTCATTCGAGTATTTCTGGCTGGTCGTGCTGGGCCTTACCTGTGCGGTGTTCATCACCGGCGACAACCCCGTCAAAGGCCTGGTGACGCTGTTTTTGGGCCTGCTGATTGGCTGCGTCGGGCTGGACAACCCGGCGGGCTTCCCGCGCTTCACGTTCGACAACATCGATCTGCTCGGCGGCGTCAGCCTGATCCCGGCCATGATCGGCATGTTCGCGATCTCCGAGATCCTGCGTTTTACGCTGACCAAGGACCAGCTGCTGGGTTTTAGCCAGCAAATCGGTTCGGTCTTCAAGGGCATGTGGGGGCTGATGAAGCAGTACCCGAAGCAGACGCTGCGAGGCAGTGTGGTGGGCACGGCCGTCGGCATCCTGCCGGGTGCAGGTGCCGATATGGCGGCCTGGATGTCGTATGCGATGAGCCGAAAGATGTCGAAGACGCCGGAGAAGTTCGGCACCGGCCATCCAGAGGGGCTGGTTGAAGCCGGTGCGGCCAACAACAGCGCGCTGGCCGGCGCCTGGGTGCCGGCGCTGGTGTTCGGCATCCCCGGCGACTCGATCACGGCCATCGTGATCGGCGTGCTCTACATGAAGCACATGAACCCGGGACCATTGATCTTCATGAACAATCCGGAAAACATCTACGCGGTGTTCATCGTATTCGTGCTGGCGAACCTGCTGATGCTTCCGCTGGGCTGGCTCTGCATCAAGGTCGCAAGCCGGCTGCTCAAGATGCCGCGCAATGTGTTGATGCCGATCATCCTGATTTTCTGCCTCGTCGGGTCGTTTGCAATCAACAACTCGACGTTCGATCTGTGGATCCTGCTTGGCTTCGGTGTGCTCGGCTGGTTGCTGGAGGAGAACGGTTTTCCGATTGCGCCGGCCATCCTCGGTATCTTGCTGGGCAAGATGCTTGAAGAGAATTTCATCACGTCGATGATCAAGTCCGACGGCAGCTGGCTTGCGTTCGTCGAACGCCCTATCGCGGCTGGTCTCGCGATATTCACGGTGCTGGTGTGGGCCGGGTCCGGCTATGCCAATATGCGCAGGCGTCGTGCCGTGATACGGCCGACCTGAACCCAACCGTCCCGCTCGCTACTGCATGACTCAAGACACCACCCCCCGCTACCACGCTGCCAAACTGATCACCTACGCTACGGACCTGCTGGTGGCAGCCGGCCTCACCGCACTCATGGCCGCGTCGGTTGCGGAAACGTTGGTCGAAGGCGATCTGCTCGGCCATGACACGCACGGCCTGGCGCAACTGCCCGGCTATCTGAAAGAGGTCGAGTCGGGCGGCATGACCAAGTCCGGCGAACCGCAGACCGTGTCGGACAAGCCGGCCGCTGTCCTCTGGGATGGGCGCCGCTTGCCCGGCCCGTGGCTGGTGCACCGCGGCATCGACCTGCTGCTGCCCCGCGCGCGTGAACTCGGCAGCGCAACGCTGGTGATCCGGCGCAGCCATCACATCGCATGCCTTGCGGTCTACATGCTGCGCGCGCTGGAAGAGAATATGCTGCTGATGCTGGCCTGCTCAGACCCGCGCAGCGCCAGCATCGCGCCGTTCGGCGGCACCCAGGCGGTGTTTACTCCGAACCCGATCGCGCTCGGCTTTCCGCTGACTGACGGCGGCGTGATGCTCGACATCTCCGCATCGATCACGACCAACGGCATGACGAACCGCAAGCGTGCGGCTGGCGAACGATTCGAGCAGGACTGGTTGATGGATGCCAAGGGCAACCCGTCGAACGACCCAAACGCGCTATTCGCGAACCCACCCGGCACGTTGCTGCCAGTCGGTGGTCTGGACCACGGCCACAAGGGCTATGGGCTGGCGCTGTTGATCGAGGCGTTGACTGGCGGCCTGGCCGGTCATGGCCGCGCCGATCCGTCCGAGGGCTGGGGCGCGACCGTCTATCTCACGATGCACGACCTCAATGCGTTCGGCGGCCGTAATGCGTTCCTGCGTCAGATGGATCATGTGGCTGCGCGTTGCCGTGACAACGTGCCGATCGATCCGGTGCGGCCGGTCCGGCTGCCGGGGCAGCGCGGACTAGCGCTGCGTGCAACCAGCCAGAGTGACGGCGTACGTCTGCACCCTTCCATCGCACCCGCGCTGGCTGCAGCAGAGCAGCGCTACGGGCGGTACCTGTCGGACGCACTCCACGCTTGATAGCGGGGCTGCGAGCAAGCTGGCCGATCGGCTCGCCGCCCACCATGTGCTGGAGTTTGCGTTGGCCAGCCGTTGCTGCGCAAGCGACTGCATGCCCGGGCTTGTCGTTTGCCCAAGCCGCTTAATAGCTTGACTGATGCGCATTGCCGAACGCACTGCGTATCCCCCGCCCGTTGTCGCTGATCCCCGCTTCCGTTTCCACCTTTCTTGACGCTTATTGGCTGCCTCTCGGCGTAGCCGCGGTCGTCGTCAGCGTGCTTTTGATCTGGCTGATCTGGTGGGCACTTGTGGTTCGCCGCCGGTTGCGCTGGCCACTCTATGCGCGCCGTGTGATTTCGGCGCCCGAGTTGCAGCTCTACCAAAGATTGGTGCGCGCGCTGCCTCAGCAAATCGTGCTGGCGCAAGTGCAGGTTTCGCGTGTGCTCGGCGTGAAGCCGGATTACGACTTCCACGAATGGAACAACCGCATCTGCCGGCTGAGCTATGACTTCGTGGTTTGCGCGCCGGATGGCTCCGTGATTGCCGCGGTCGAGCTGGATGACAGCTCCCACGAACTGGAAGAACGCATGGCAACCGATGCGAAGAAAGATGCTGCGACGGCCGCTGCCGGTGTACCACTGATCCGCTGGCACGTGCGTGCCATGCCGGACGTGCGCGCAATTCAGGCGGCTTTCAAGGTGTTGGCACGGGTGCCGCGCATGCCTTGAAACGGACTGCGCACCGCGCGGTGTGACTCAGTTCAGTTCGGCTTCCAGCGTGCTGAGAGGTGGCTCGAACTCCGCGCGCCAGCGTTGCCCGGGCTGGACCGGCCAGGCATCGGTCCAGGTGCCGGTCGTCACCACGTCGCCCGCTTTCAGGCGCGGTGCGCCAGGGCAATTCTGCAATTCGAGCAGCAGATACCGCAGCGCGTGCAGCGGTCCATCGAGCACGCTCGCACCGATGCCGCCGTCGACCAGCGCGTCGTCGCAGTAGAGGCTGACTGCGCAGTGCGCTAGCGTTGCTTCAAGCTCGGCCGCATCCATGGCCAGTTCACGCGCCAGCGTGCGTTGGCCTACCAGCAGCCGCGCATGCAGTCCCCCATCGGCAATCGTCTCGGACGCCAGAAATTTCCAGTCCGCACAGTGCGACTGCACGATCTCGAAACCTGGAGCGACCCAATCGAGGCATTCGAACAACTGCTGCAGATCGGCATCCGCTGGCGGCTCGGCTGCAATGCCCAGCACGCATTCGGGCTCGATGCGCGGCTGGCAGATGTTGGCCAGCGTTACGGTCCCCTTGTCCTCACCCAGCTGGACCGTGTGGTCCCAGACGGTCCCCCAGATGGGCGCGGAGACGTCATAACGCGGCCAGATGGTGCGATTGGTGAAGCCGATCTTGAAGCCGCGAGGGCGTTCGCCCCGCGCCATCCGCGCTGCCCGCAGATCGAGCTGCATTCGGTAGGCTTGCGGAACGTTCGCCGATTGCAGCGCTGCGCGCTCGGCGGGCCACAGGGTGCCGCTGTCGGCATGCGCGAGCAATTCGTCTGTGTTCATATGATGACGTCCGTGGTCAGGCCCGCACCAGTTGCTGGAAGGTACGCCGAAATTTCTCGACCTTCGGTGCCGCAACCATCGCGCAGTAACCCTGATTCGGATGGTTCGTGAAGTAGTCCTGGTGGTAGGCCTCGGCCGTGGAGTGGTTGGCCAGTGCCTCCAGCTCGGTCACGATCGGCCGGCCGAACGCCTTGGCCTGCGTCAGCTCATCGATCACCTCCTGCGGAATCTGCTTGTGCTCATCGTTATGGTAGTAGATACCGCTGCGGTACTGCGTGCCGACGTCGTTGCCTTGGCGGTTCGGCGTGGTCGAGTCATGTATGACGAAAAACACTTCAAGGATCTGGCGCAAGCTGACGGACGCCGGATCGAAAGTCAGCTTGACGACTTCGTTGTGGCCGGTGGATCCGCTGCCGACCTGCTCATAGCTGGGTTGGTCCACGTGCCCTTGTGGATAGCCACTTTCCACATCGGTGATGCCCAGCATCCGGTCGAACACCGCTTCAGTGCACCAGAAGCAGCGACCGCCCAGAACAATCGTTTGTCCCGATTGGCCATTAAGGCCGGACTGTATTGCTTCATTCGCCATAATGATCCTCAGACATCACCATCATTTTTCTCGGGTTTAAAAGTGCACAGCACATCAACAACGGTCGTTGGTCGTGCCCACTTCAGCCCGATCCCATTGCTTGAAGGAGACACTAGCATGAAAGCCCAATTCGACTGGAAAGACCCGTTTTTGCTGATCGATCAGCTCAGCGACGACGAGCGGGCCATCGTAGATGCCGCGCACTCCTTCTGCCAAGAGCGATTGCAGACCCGCGTGCTGATGGCTGCGCGGGAGGAGAAATTTGATCGCGAGATCATGAATGAGTTCGGCGAGATGGGGTTTCTGGGCTCGAGTATCGACGGCTACGGTTGCCCAGGGTTGAACTATGTCAGCTATGGCCTCGTCGCGCGGGAAGTCGAGCGCGTGGATAGCGGCTATCGAAGCGCGATGAGCGTGCAGAGTTCGCTCGTGATGCATCCGATCCACGAATACGGCAGCGAGGAGCAGAGAGAGAAATTCTTGCCCAAGCTGGCGACCGGCGAATGGGTCGGCTGCTTCGGCTTGACCGAGCCGAACCACGGCTCGGACCCGGGCAGCATGATCACGCGCGCTGTGCCGACCACCCGCGACGGTGTCGACGGCTTCGTCATGAACGGCGCCAAGATGTGGATCACCAACGCGCCGATCGCCGACGTGTTCGTGGTCTGGGCCAAGCTGATCGAAGGCGGGGCCGATGCGGCTGGTGCTAGTCAGGTTGGCCAGCAGGCAATCCGCGGCTTCATTCTGGAGAAAGGCATGAAGGGCCTGACTGCGCCGAAGATCGAAGGCAAGATGAGCCTGCGTGCATCGACCACTGGCGAGATCGTGATGGATGACGTGTTCGTGCCAGCCACGAATCTGCTGCCGAACGTGAACGGCCTGAAAGGCCCGTTCGGCTGCCTGAACAAGGCACGCTACGGCATCGCCTGGGGCGCGCTGGGTGCTGCGGAAGATTGCTGGCACCGCGCGCGGCAGTACACGATGGACCGCAAGCAATTCGGCCGGCCGCTTGCACAAACCCAGTTGATCCAGAAAAAACTGGCCGACATGCAGACTGAGATCGCACTGGGCCTGCAAGGCTGCCTGCGAGTCGGCCGGTTGATGGACGAAGGCAGGTCGACGCCCGAGATGGTCAGCCTGATCAAGCGCAACAGCTGCGGCAAGTCGCTCGACATCGCCCGCATGTCGCGCGACATGCACGGCGGCAACGGCATTCACGATGAGTACCACGTGATCCGCCACATGATCAATCTGGAGACCGTGAATACTTACGAAGGTACGCACGACGTGCATGCGTTGATCCTGGGGCGGGCACAGACAGGCTTGCCGGCGTTTTCTTGAGATCGGTGCAGCCCTTGTTAGCTCTCGTTTGGCGCTGACGGCGCTGCCGGCCTTCCTAACAGCGTACGTGGCGGGTCAGGTCCATCCGATCTCGATCCCGTTGGGTCGTGCGGTCGGTCTCCCATGAAAGCTACGGACAATGGCTACAACGGAGGCAGGCGGTAGATGCCAGACCTCGGACCGCTAAAGCCACTGCTGACGCTGCTGGCATTGCCACCTGCGTCACCGTTGCTGCTGGCGCTTGTCGGCCTTTTGATTTCGCTCCGCGCACGGCGCCTCGGGATGCTGTTGGTGCTGATGGGCATCGCCACGATGTGGCTATTCAGTTGCAGCGCGTTTGCCAGCTGGCTGGCGTTTCGTGTGATGCCGCCCTACCCGCCTCAGTCTGCGGTCACGTTGGCAAGCGCGGATGTACAGGCCGTGGTGGTGCTGGGCGGCGGCGTGATCGCTGACAACCCTGAATATGGCTCGGCCCAGCCGAATGGCTATACCGCGACCCGGCTGCGCTACGGCGTCTGGCTGGCCGGTGCCAGCGGTCTGCCAATGGCCTACAGCGGCGGCGTCGGTTGGAGCAACAAGGGCGACGCGCCCCCACCGCCTGAGGGGGAGGTGGTGCAGCGCGTGCTTCAGCAAGATCACCAGCCGCCGCTGCGCTGGGTCGAGAATCAGTCGCGGGACACGCAGGAAAACGCCGAACTGCTCGCGCCGATCCTGTTCGCAGATGGCGTGCGCCGCATCGCACTGGTAACGAGTTATCCGCACATGCCGCGATCGGTGTTCGAGTTTGAACAAGTCGGTTTTGAAGTGATCCCCGCACCCACCGGCTATTACCGCACCGTATCCGATGACTGGCTCGCGTGGTTGCCGACGGTCAGCGGTCTGCATTCCACCTGGTATCTGCTGCGGGAGCAGCTCGGGCTGGCAGTTGCTCATGCTCGCGTGGCGGACGAACCAACCCGTGCTCCGCATCCCGCTGCGCCTGCCGCAGCAGGGCAGTAAGAAACCTGCAACGGCCATCGCTCAACCCGCGATGTTGCATTCGACCATCGCCGCTGGAAAACCGCCTCCCGGCTCGTTCTATAATCTGGGGCTGTTCCCCGATAGCTCAGTTGGTAGAGCGCCGGACTGTTAATCCGTAGGTCCCTGGTTCGAGCCCAGGTCGGGGAGCCACCTACAAGCCGCAAGGCAACTGCAAAGCCTGCTATGTTATGCATAGCAGGCTTTTCTTATTCTGCTCGTAGGCGCCACTCGTGTCACGATCTATGTCACGATCCAACGGCGGCTTCACTGATGGGAATCGATCACCAGCTTTTCGGCGACGCTCGTCGTTTTGCCTCGTGCCATCGAGTCATTGCTCTTTTCGGTCGCTTACCTTGAATCCTCAGCGGGCCAGTGCTTCAACGCTTGCTTCGGAAGCGTTTGTTGATTCTTGGGAGTTCAGCTTCGCATGATCTCGGACAACGAGACAACGCTGACGGTTCGTCCGCAAACTGGCGCTTAAAGATTCAAGTTGCTCGGCTTTGCTGTGCCGCCGTTTTGAAGGCGATTGCGTAGAGCGCGTTGAACCAGCCGTCGCTGCACCCTTTGGACTGCGTGCAGCACCTTTAGGTCGACCGTCGGCTCATCCGGGCGCGGTTCGCCGCCGAACACGTTGGCCGCCTTGGCCAGCAACTGGTTCTTCCAGTCGGTAATCTGGTTGGGGTGCACGTCATGCTGCTGCGCCAACTCGGCCAGCGTGTTGTCGCTTTTAAAGGCGGCCGGTTCGCACGGAACTCCTCGGCATGGCACCATCGATTCTGGCAGCGACCGACTTGATCTTTACCACTGGACGGCTGCTGGCCGACGACATGGCCGCGCAAGCGCCGCTGGCCATCGCCGCGTTCCCCGGTTCGGTGAAGCCATTCCGCTACAACTTGGTGTGGCACGAGCGGACACACAAGAACCGCTCGATGGCATCGCTGCGGGGCAAATCAATCGAAGCCGCGCGGACCTTGATGCGACACCGCAACTGAAAGCCAGTCTCGACGGCTCAATCATCCCCACCGCCGCCAACCGTCCTCTTGGAATGTTTTGTCAAAGGGCCGATCTTGGTGCACTCGATCCCTGTTTTGAGCTCAGTTTGCCCAGACTAACAATCAATTCGGCAGGCCTGCCCCCATTCGGTTGGCTGACAGTATCCAGCCAAGTCGTGGCCTGCTCGGTTTGCAGATGCTGACGTCGGAGTTCAAATCCTTGTGGCCAGCGAGCTCAAAGTGGACATCCATCGTCTCAAGAGCAGAGAGGGCTGATTGCGGCGCTTTCTAGAATTTAGAGAAGAAAATTTTTTCACAAACCCGGAAACACTTTTCGAATGTCTGGATGCGTCAAAACCGCCGAAGCCTTGATGAGCTGTCCGCTTGAGCGTCTTACAGCATGAGATCAAACGACGATGACTTCTTTTGGGGTCGGCTGTACGTAAATTTTTTCGACCTCAGCAGCACGTTGTTCCAACGCACGACGCTGGTTGATGTAACCCTTGTCTGTGATCTCACCGGCCATCATGTCGGGAGAATCCTGCAACAGCAGGGCTCGTGCGGGCACCTGCGACGACGCTGCGCCACTGGCCGACTTCATCGCAGTCAACCGAGCATGCACCTGTGACGCCAAGTCATCGACCGGTAGCGCACGTGCCGCTTGGGTCAGAAACACCAGCACGCCAACGTCTGCCCGGTCATGCCCAGTCACAACCACGTCTTGTGCAAATGGCGCCAGCGCGGTGACCACTGCCAGTCGCAAGGTGCCGACCGAGACCCAGGTGCCGCTCGTGAGCTTGAAGTCTTCTGCGACGCGGCCATCGAACAGCACACCGCGGCTGGGTTGCTCAGGATCGAGCAACCGGCCCGCGTCGCCGATCCGGTAGTAGCCGTCCTCATCGAAGGCGGCAGCGGTTGCTTCTGCGTTGTTCAAATAGCCAGGGGACAAGTGCGGCCCGCGCACGCGCATCTCCAGCTTGTCACCACTCGGCACAAATTTGAGCTCGACCCCCGGCAACGGCAGCCCGATCACGCCGGGCCCGTCGAGCCGCCAATGCGCGAAGGTGCTTGCGGGCGCGGTTTCGGTGCTGCCCCAGGCGGTGGTGAACCACAGCGGCTCCTCTCGCACACGCGCGGCTACCGCTTCGAGCCGCTGCCAAGTGGAGACCGGCATGCTGGCCGCGGCATAGAACAACATGCGCAGCTTGCTAAAAAAGCGCGTGGCCAGCTCGGCATCGGCTTCGAGTGCGGGCAGCATCATCTCGAAGCCGCGCGGCACGTTGAAGCTCAAAGTCGGCTGCACATCGCGCAGGTGCGCAAGGGTCTTGTCGATCGCACCGGGCATGGGGCGGCCATCGTCAATGTACATCGTGCCGCCGGTGCGCAGCACCAGGTTCAGGTTGTGATTGGCGCCGAACGTATGGCTCCACGGCAGCCAGTCGAGCAGCACCGGTTTTTCATGGTCGAGAAAACGCACTGTCTGCGCGAGCATCTGCTGGTTCGCGGTCAGCATCCGGTGCGTGTTGATCACGACTTTCGGGTTGCCGGTGGAGCCGGAGGTCAACAGATACTTGGCATGCGTGTTCGGCGTGATCGCAGCGAAAGCGGCCATCACCTGGGGCGTTTCCTGTGCGCTGGTCAGGGAGGCGAACGTGCGCGCATCGGGATGGTCTTCTGCGCCTTTGCTGAACACGACCGTTGCATTGACGTCCGCATCCTTCAACGCCGGCGCATAGACCGACGCATCCGCCGCATAGATCAGCGACGGATCGAGCGCGCGCAGGATGCCGTGGATGCGCGTGAAGTCCCCACCCGCGAGCCGGCAATAGCCGCTGCTGACCGCACAGACCGGCCTGCCGATGTGCATGCCGGCGAGCAACAGCACCAGGTGATCCAGCCCGTTGTCCGAAAGCACGGCGATCGGCCGGCGCGCGTCGAGCCCGAGATCGAGCAACGCCTGCGCGACCGAGCCGACGCGCGTGCGCAGTTCACGCCAGCTCAGCCGCATCCAGCCGCCACCTTCGGCCGGTTCAGCGAACGCCAGTGCATCCGGCGTCTCCCTCGCCCACCGTTCGAGCCAGTCGCCCACACAGCGGACCGACGGCCGCAGCATCTCGGGCGATCGCAGCACGAACGCGCCGCCGCTGAGGTCTTCGCGCTGCACCACGGGCGGTGCGAGCGCTTGCGGGTCTTCAAACAGAGAGCGGACCATGAGATGTTCTCCTCAATGGGGGTTCAGAGAGATCGCAATTGCGACGCGACATGCAAGCTGCACCGCGCAGCTTGGCGATCACTCGAGCTTCAGCACGATCGCCCCACCCGTGTCCCCTGCTGCGCATCCCGTGAACAGCCCGATGCCACCACCCGCCTCACGCAACGCGGTGACCAGCTCGGCCACCGCACGCAGACCGGTTGGGCCTTGCGGGTGGCCGTAGATCAAGCTGCAACCGTAAGGGTTCATGCGCTCCAAAGCAAAGCCCGTCTGCTGCGCGAACCACAGGTCGTTCACCGCAAACGGGTTGTGCGTGGTGACGACTTTCACCTCATCAATCTTTATGCCGACCTCATTCAGCGCACGCTGTGCGGCCGTCGTCGCGGCTTTGGGCATGCGGGCTTTCTCGGCGCGCGCAAACGCGATCGACAGCACGCGTACCACGCCGTCGCCACCCGCTGCCTTGCGCGCTCCGTCCACGCTCTGCACCAGCGCACCCGCGCAGCCATCAGCCGGGTGGGTCTGGTTGCCGTAGGTGACGATGCCACCTTCGTTCACCGGTTTCAGCGCCGCCAAAGCCTCGGCCGAATAGGGATGCACGCCGTCGTCGGCATCGACCACAAGCTGCTTCTTGCCCTGCCGCACCGTGACGGGCTGAAAGTAGCGCCGCTGGACCGCACGGTCCGCGTCGAGCGCGCTGCGGTACTGCTCGTAGCGCAACAGGGTCAGATCATCCAGCGCGGCGCGCGACATGTTGCCTTCCGCCGCCACACCTTCGGCTGTGGCGACCATCGCCTGCCCCGTCCAGGGATCGGCCGCAAAGTTGTCGAGCACCCAATGCTCGGTCTGCGGGCTGCCCCCCATGCCCCGCGCGCGCGGGTAGACCAGCAACGGGCCGTTGCTGGTGCGGTCGGCGGTCACAACCAGGCTGCGCGACTTCGGATCTGCCTCCGCAGCGCTCGCAGCAGTCAACAGACACGCAACCGACGTCGCACAAGCCTGCGCGATGTGTGGGCCCGTCACGCCCGGCATGCCGAGCCGTGCAGCAAGCCAGGGCGCAGCATAAAAGCTGCCCGGCTGCGGAATCGTGGTGCCGAGCACGAGTTGATCGATCGTGGCTGGATCGATCGCGCGCGCGGCCAGTGCGTCTTGCGTGACCTGGTGCGCCAAATCAATGCTTGAGACATCGGCAAGGCTCCCCTGCCAGCGCACGAATGGTGATGACCAGAGGTCGCGGGCCGACAAGGCGGCATTGTTGAATTTCACCTGAGTGATCCCCCTTTTTTTCCTATGCTGGGTGACCGCGCACGGCCAGCAGCGCATTCTTGTAGACACCGCGCGGCAGACTGCCTTCGGCCAACACTGTCACCGCAATGCGCACCTGCAATTGGTCGCGCACTGCGGCCTCAATCTCGCGTGCCAGCGCGGCGGTGCGGTCGGCATCAACTCCGGCATCGACTGCTTCGACATCAACGGCGATCGGCGCATCGAAGCGGACTTGGCCCGCCTGCTCACGCCACATCCGCATGAGCGGGCCCACCCGGCCGGCAAAGCGCTCCATCACCAGCTCACGCACCGCCTGCGGAAACACGTTCATGCCCTTGTAAATCAACATGTCGTCAGTGCGGCCGATGCAGCGGATTCGGGGGCTGGTACGGCCGCAGGCGCAAGTCGTGGCCACCACCAGCGCATGGTCGCGCGAGCGATAGCGCAGCACCGGCGAGGCTTCGCGTGCGAAGGTGGTGTAGACCAGTTCGCCGGTGGCTCCTTCGGTCCAGGCGAGCTGCACGCCGCTGTCTGGATCGATCAGCTCGACCGCGACGCTGCGTTGCGCGTTGAAGTGCATGCCGTCCTGCATCTCGCACTCGCCCCAGAGCGAGGGCAGCACGTCGCCGAGGCCCATCGTCTCACGCAGATGCGTCAGGCCCAGCCCGGTGGACACCCGCGCACGGATCTCGGGCTGCGCCATACCGGGCTCGCCGCCGCCCAGCACCTTGACAAGCGACGACGACACACCGATCTCATCGCCGGCCGCATTCCAATGCTCCGACAGGTACAGGGCGAACGACGTGGTCGCAAGCAGCGCCGTGACGCGCAAGCGCCGCATCTCGCGCACGATGCGCTCGGTCGGAAAACCTCCGAGCCAGCACAGCGTGGCGCCGACCCGCCGGAAGCCATCCGCATACGGCAACCCACCCGCCACCATGGGCAGGCCGACCAAGTGCGCGACCGTGTCCTCCGGCCTAATGCCAGCCGTGAACCAGACGTTCGCGATCGCATCCGTCCATATCTCCACATCGTTGCGGGTCAACGGGTAGTAAAGCGGCTGACCCGTGGTGCCGGACGATGCGACCACCTGCACGATGTCGGCGCGTGGCACAGACTGGTTGCTGCCGAACGGCAACGTGTCGGTCGCGTCGGCCTGTGCGGCGCGCAGGTCGTCCTTGGTGGTGAACGGTAACCCCTGCAAAGCGGCGAATTCGTGCATTGCATCGGTATCGGCCTGCGCTTCGGCCAGCAACGCGGCCGCCATTTGCGAGCGCGCTTGGATGCCAGGCAAGGCGCGCGCAATCTGTTCGGTCTGCCAACGTTCCACCTCTGGCCAAGCCTGCGTTTCCAGCTCAGGGTTCCAATAAATGCGCGAAGGTTCGGTCATGGTGGCGCCTTGTTCGCTGTACGCGCTTCGGCCGGCCGCTCCCAGGTCTGCGGTCCGACCCCACGCTCGATCAGCTTGAACTTCTGCACCTTGCCGTTTTCCGTGCGCGGCAGGTCATCCACCACGTCGATGTAGCGCGGGATCGCATAGCGCGGCAGCAGCGGTGTGCAGTGTGCGATCAGCTCGGGGGGATCGATCTGCTTGTCAACCGCTGCGATGACAGCCGCCATCACCTCGTCCTCGGCCAGCTCCGAGCGCACCGGGAACACCGCCGCCACCGCTACCGAAGGGTGACCGAGCAACGCTTGCTCGACTTCGTAGGACGAGATGTTCTCACCACGCCGTCGGATGGCGTCCTTCATGCGGTCGATGAACCGGATCGCGCCGTCGGCCTCACGCAGCACGCGGTCGCCGGTGTGAAACCACAGGTTGCGCCAGGCTTCCACGGTCTTCTCAGGCAGGCCGAAGTAGCCGCTGGCAAACGCGAACGGCTCGTCCGCGCGCAGCACCAGCTCGCCGGCCTCACCTGCTGGCAGTTCGTTGTCGTGCGCATCGACCACGCGCGCATGAAAGCCGGTCTGAACGAAGCCCATCGTGCCGGGGCGCGGCGCGGCCAGCGAGGTGGCAATCGCAAAGTTGGTCTCGGTCGAGCCGTAGCCTTCGATCAGCGGCACATCGGTGCGCGCAGCCATTGCCGTCATCGCTGCGGCCGGTACGCCGGGGCCGAGGCCGAGGCGCACCCGATGCGTACGCTCGGCTGCAGATGCGGGTTGCGCCAGCAGCATCGGCACCATCGCACCGAGGACGTAGATCACGGTTGCACCGCTCGCGCCCATCGCGGCCCAGAAGCCCGAAGCCGAGAAGCGCGGCTCCACCACCACGCCGCAGCCCACCATCAGCGCCTGCGCCAGCGTGTTGAGCGCGTTCACATGAAACAGCGGCAGCGTCGTGCCAAGCACGTCGTCAGCGCTCAGGCCGAGGATGCGAGCCGTGTTCACACCCCACCAGTGGAATTGCCCATGCGGAAAGATCACGCCCTTGGCTGGGCCGGT
>JBBPYC010000003.1:0-87959 GCA_038200275.1 Burkholderiales bacterium | reverse complement strand
GCCGATCTGACGGAAAAGAAGATCACGTTCGAGCAGCTCAGCAAGCACTGCTGGGCCTACACCGCGGAAGGCGATCCGAACTCGGGTGTGATCATCGGCGAAAAGTACGTGATGGTCAGCGACACGACCGCCACACCCGACATGGCACGCGACCTGATTCGCGAGATTCGCAAGATCAGCGACAAACCGATCAAGTACGTGCTGCTGACGCACTATCACGCGGTGCGTGTGCTGGGTGCCAGTGCTTACGTGGCCGAAGGTGCGACTGAGGTAATCGCCTCTCAAGGCACCTATGAGCTGATCATCGAGCGTGGTGCGCAGGACATGAAGTCCGAGATGGAGCGCTTCCCGCGCCTGTTTCGCGGCGGTGACCAGGTGCCTGGACTGACCTGGCCCACGCTCGTGATTGGTGGTGGCGATGCAACGAAAGGCGAAGCGCCCGGCAAGCTCACAGTTGACTTGGGCGGCGTCAAGGTGCAGATCTGGTCGCCGGGCCACGGCCACACGCGCGGCGACACGATCGCCTGGGTCGAGGAAGAAAAAGTGCTGTTCTCGGGCGATCTGGTCGAATACGAAGCCGGCGTCTACACCGGTGATGCGCAGCTCGAAGAATGGCCGGCCGCGCTCGAAGCCCTGCGTGCATTGAACGCTGAGGCGATCGTGCCGGGCCGCGGGGAAGCGATGAAAGGCAGTGCGGATGTAAACAAGGCGATCGACTACACCAAGCGCTGGGTCGAGACGTTGTTCAAAGCGGGCAAGGAAGCCGCTGCCAAAGGGATGGACTTGAAGGACGCGATGGCGCACACGCGCCAGTCGATGGATCCGCTGTTCGGCCACGTATTCATCTACGAGCACTGCCTGCCGTTCGACGTGAGCCGTGCCTATGACGAAGCATCCGGTGTCAAGAACCCGCGCATCTGGACCGCCGAGCGCGACAAGGAGATGTGGGCTGCACTGCAAAGCTGATCGACGCAAGGGGCGCGCTGCCGATCGGCTGCGCGCCTCTATGACAGTGTCAGATGCGGACCGACGTCCCATCGAACACCGGCACCGTCATGGAAAAGTTCTCCCGATAGGTCAGCTTTTGCTCCTCGAGCAGCCCAACGGCGATCTGCTCCCCGACGTGGAACGACTTGATGAAGTCCGAGTAGTAGTGCATGCCACCCCAGTTACGCGCGGTTGCTCTGTTCGCACCGAGCTTGTTGAGTTCGCCTTCGATCGTGAGCGGCGTGGTGAGGCTGCTGCTGACATCGTTCAATGCACTGCCGTCCGCCCGTCCGCCCGTGCGACGTAGGCGATCGGCGCGCCGGCTCCGTCGACCAAGGGTCTGCCGCGATCGAACTAGTCTCTCAGGATCGTGATGCACGCGCCGGCGACAGTCGCATGACCCGCGCCATAGGCCGGATGCACCGGAGCGCCTTCCGTGAATGCCATTGGCAATAGCCAATTCCTGGCCCCATTTGGCGGTATCCAACCGAGCGCCGATGCCCGAGCTGCCGCCGAAAGCCGCCTCCATCGCCTGCAGTGAAGCCAGCCGCTGCACGATGGCAGCGCGTCCATTGCGGCGCCGATACATTCAGCCCCGACCGCCTCAGGCCGCAACCGGCGGCGCACGTTGTACTTCTGAAAACGCACGGCTTTCAGCGCGCGCGTCGCGACTTCGGTGATCAGCGTCAGGATGTGCGGTGGACCGAAGTGTGCGAACCCGGTCTGCTTGTCTTGGTAGTCCTCATGCTGAAACGGCAGGCCTGGATCAAACGGTGTGTTGAAGCCCAGCAGGATCAGGCAGGCATTCAAATAGGCCTGATATAGCGCGTCGTAGTGCACGTAGGTAACGAGTTCGCGCGGCGTCGCGATGAATCGGTGGCCGGCTGTCCCATAAGTCTCTCAGTGCCGCAGGTTGGCACCGTCCTGCTGCCCACGCGTGGCAAGATGAAGCTCGTCAAAACGGAGATCCCTGACCCATGGCCGATTCCGCCATTTCTGCAGCGAGTGCCGCTGCTGTTTCTGCTGCCGGCAAAGCGTCTGAGTCGCTCAACGTGCTACCCGGCGCCGCCGATTCGAATTTCGGACCTGCGATCGTGCGGCTCAACAACTGGATCGACGGCGCCGTTCGGCTGCTGCCCAACATTGCGGTCGCCATCGTCGTGCTTCTGATCTTCTGGGGCCTCGCGCTCTTGGCCCGGCGGCTCGTCAACCGAACTTCGGTGCGGCGCAACCGTGACAACCTGGGCGAAGTGCTCGGGGGCTTCGTCAAGTGGGTGGTGCTGCTGTTCGGCTTCCTGCTGGCCGCGACCATCGTGATTCCGTCGTTGAAGCCAGGCGACCTGATCGCGGGTCTGGGCGTCAGTTCGGTCGCGATCGGCTTTGCGTTCAAGGACATCCTGCAAAACTGGCTCGCAGGGTTGTTGATCTTGCTGCGCCAGCCGTTCGAGGTGAACGACCAAATCGAGGTCAAAAACTTCGAAGGCACGGTGCGCCGCATCGAAACCCGCGCAACCATCATCGAAACCTATGACGGCCAGCGCGTCGTCATCCCGAACAGCGAGATCTATACGAATTCCATCGTGGTGCGCACCGCACACAAACAACGCCGCAGCCAATACGACTTCGGTATCGGCTATGGCGACAACATCGAAGGAGCCTGTGTGGTCATCAAGCAGGCGATCTCCAGCGTGCCGGATGTCGAGCTTGATCCCGCACCCGAAGCGCTGCCTTGGGACCTGGCCGCCAGCTGGGTTGCGATCCGGGCGCGCTGGTGGACGAACAGCCGGCGCGTCGACGTGGTGCATGTGCATGCAGCGGTGATCACTGCAGTGAAAAATGCGCTCGACAAGGCCGGCATCGACATGCCGTATGAGACGGCGGTGCACCTCTTCCACGACCAGACAGAAGCGGACGAGGGCGATCGCTCCAAGCAGCGCGAAGGCTGGCCCGCGGCCACGGTGGGCGCGACTCGGCCGCGCTGGAAAGAAGCAGCAGGTAGCCGGCAGACACGCGGCGATGCTGCCGCTGGGCACGACAGGCAAGACACGCCGCAGTAGCTTTTCGCGCCTGATAACGCCCGGCGCCACGGCTGCAGAACCCGGCGTGTGGTGCCCGGCAAAAAAATTTGTGCCTACGGCAACGCTTGGCACGCATCCCTCGTTTGCGGGATTGGCGCGCTGCAGTGGCCTGAACAGAATGAACCGACGCCCGACCGCTTCGTGACTTCAAGCATCGGCCCTCAGGCGTTCACTTCGTTTTGCGTTCCTTCCGTATCGGAGGCCATTTTGAAAACTGCCCGCATGCTACCTGTCGTCGCCTTGATGTTTGCGCATGCGACCCTGTTGCCGCACAACGCACAGGCCCAGGTCCCGCCGCACAAGCCGGGCACCATCTGCTCGACCCCGCGTCTCTGGTGCTGGGCCACTCCGCCCGGCACGGTCGGCCAAACGTGCCAGTGCAGAACGCCTGCCGGGTCGGTCAACGGTATTTATATCTAGCAGCCGCTGAACCCCACGGACACACCAACGGTCAAGCGGCAACGCAATGGACACCACTGCAGTCGTGGATACCGAGGCGCTGGTCAGCGATCTGCGTCTCGCGACCCGCTACGCCGCGCGGGTCGGTTTGCTGCATGACGAAGCCGTTTTCAGCAAACTCCATTGCGTCGAGCGGAGTCAAAGAGAAGAGGGCGTGCCGGATGTGCATGTGCTGACGGTGGCGCTGAACGACGTCGCGCAGCTGATCGCGCCGATGACGGTGGCCGACCTGCGATTTGGTCGCGACCCATTTGTGCCCGCGAATCAGAAAAAAGCTTGGTGGCTGCAACTCGTGCTTGCGGTGGTGGCACTGTGCGTGCTGTTGGTCACTGGCCACTTCATGCATTCGCTACGCACCGAAGTGGCCGGACTGCAGGCCCTCAAGCAACTTGAGTCGATGCGCCCGCAGTCTGCAGTGACCGCGCTCCGGAGGATGGCGCAGGACGACCTGCCGAATTCCACCTCGAATCTCACGCTGGCAATGTATCGCCAGAAGAGCATTGAGTTTACGGAACTGAGCCGCAGCCTGTATATGGCCACGAACAAGGGCAGCCGCGCCAACAAGACCACACTGTTTCCGTCTCGCGATCTGTTCGCCTCGCTCCAGGACGAACCGGACGCGGGTCCCTCATCCAACGACGACGCGATCTGCTCGGTGGATCAGGACGGCCAACTGGTTGTGCCGCAGATGATTCAGACGAGCCCGACCTGGATGCGGCCGTTGCGGATCGAAACGCTCTACGACTTTTGCTTCATGGTGACGGTCCTGCCAGCCGTCGACGGCAAGGCGGCGTTGCCGCTTGATCCGCTGACTCCGCTGAAGTTCATACCCGACATCGAAAGCAAGGTGTCACTGCGCACCAACTGGTTTCTGCCGTTTTTCTTCGGAACGCTGGGCTCGATCCTGTTCGTAATGCGCAACGTGGCCAACGTTCGCACGCCAGCCATGCAAGTGTTCTCCGCATTGATGCGAATCGCGCTTGGCGGCGTCGCGGGCATCGTGGTGGGTTGGTTTTCCGCCGCGGCGCTGCCGGGTGTCGAATCAACCAATGCGCTGTCGGTGCCGTTCGCACTTGCATTTCTGACGGGCTACTCCATCGACTCACTGTTCGGGGTGCTCGACCGGTTGAGTCACGGTGTGGGCACGGCGACCCAGCCCCCCAAGCGCTGATCAAACCAACCGAATCTCACGCGCCATTGCTGCTCGACCTGCCGCTCAATTCGTGGAAATCCTGCGCATAGCCTCGCAGGCGTTGCGCTGCCTGAGCGCGCTGCACGCTGGAGGTGCTGTTGTGCAGGTTGGCAATGTGGGTGCAGCTCTGGATCGCAAACGCGGCCTGCCGCTCGCGCGCTGCAGGGTCTGGCGAGCGCTGCAGTTGATCGAGCCAGCTTTGAACGGCAACACGCCGTCTTTCCGGCGCCAAGGCGGCGTCCGAAATCGTTCGCAGCGCGACCAGCGTGGCGCGCTGGCGCCTCTTCGACTCAGTCAGTGACTGCACAGGATCAAAGCGCGAGCGCTTTAGGTTTTCTCGCAGCACCGCAAGCTGCGGTTCATCAAGGCGGCCGTAAAGGCGCTCGGCTTGCTCGACCGCCCGCTTCAACCGTCTCTCAAATCGGTCGGCGGGTTTCGCGTCGATCCATTCGCTGCGGAACTTGGCGTTCTGCTTGTCGAACTTGGTCTCGAGATGGCGATACTGTGCGGCGGAGAAGTTGTTCGCGATGGCGTCGACCGCCGGCTCGGCCTGGGTCAGCAGCACGTCGAAGCGGGTCTGCACCTCCCGCTGCACGCTGCAGACGGCGTCGGCGCTCAGATCCTCCGGCGCCGCCTGAGCCAACCGCTCCAGCAACTGGGCATAGCGCGGCAATTCCTCTGAGCGGTGCCAGCGCTGCAGCTGCGCGACGTCGGCCAGCACCGCGGGCTTCTGCGTTTCGTCGAAGCCGACGTAGCCGTCGAGCCAGAAATAGACGAGGTCCGGCGCATTGTTGTAGCTCAGCTTCACGAATCCGCATGCCGACAGCAACGTACAGATCAGCAGCGCGCCGATAATCCGCGCTCCGAGAGCAATGGATGAGCGAGGGGCAACGATGGCGGCAGTCGATGTGGTGGTCATGGCGGCGGGGAAGGGCACCCGCATGAAAAGCGGTACGCCGAAAGTGTTGCACAGGCTGGCCGGGCGCCCGCTGTTGCGCCACGTGGTCGACACAGCAGCGCGGTTGCAAGCGCGCCAGGTGGTGGTGATCACCGGCCACGGTGCTATCGAAGTAGAAGCATACTTGGCAGATGGCAGTAGCGCCCTGCACGGTTTTGATCTGAATTTTGTGCGCCAGGAGCCACAACTCGGCACCGGCCACGCCGTTCAGCAGGCGCTGCCCGTGCTGGCCGACGACGGGGTCGTGCTGGTGCTGTCGGGCGATGTGCCGCTCACGCAGGCCGACACGTTGCAGGCGTTGCTGGATGCGGGCCAGGGCGATCGGCTCGCGCTGCTGACGATCACGTTCGACGACCCGACCGGCTACGGCCGCGTGCTGCGCGACGGCCCGAACGGCGCCGTGCTTGCGATCGTCGAGCAAAAAGACGCCACGCAAGAACAACTGCGCGTGCAGGAAATCTACAGCGGCATCATGGCTGTTCCGGCGCGGCTGCTCAAAGGCTGGCTCGCACGACTGGACAACAAGAACGCGCAAGCCGAGTACTACCTGACCGACATCGTCAAGTTCGCGGTGGCCGACGGCGTGGCAGTCGTTGCGCACCGGATTAGCGATGCAGCGCAGGTCGCGGGCGTGAACAGCCCGGTGCAGCTGGCGAGCCTCGAGCGTGAATTTCAGAAGCGCCATGCACAGCAACTGCTGGAGCAGGGCGTGCGGCTGGCCGACCCGGCGCGCATCGACGTGCGCGGCACCCTTGACTGCGGACAAGACGTCGAGATCGACGTGAACTGCGTGTTCGAAGGCGACGTGCGGCTGGGTGCTGGCGTGCGGATTGGCCCGAACTGCGTGATCGCGAACGCGCAGATCGATGCAGGCGCGGTGATCCGCGCATTTACCCACATCGACGGCGAACAACCGGGCGGTGTGCAGATCGGACCGCGCGCGCTGATCGGCCCATTCGCGCGGCTGCGGCCCGGTGCGCAGTTGAGCGCTGAGGTTCACATCGGCAATTTTGTCGAAGTGAAAAATTCCACACTGGCCGCAGGCGCCAAAGCCAATCACTTGGCATATCTCGGCGATGCAACGGTGGGCGAGCGCGTGAACTACGGCGCTGGCAGCATCACCGCGAACTACGACGGCGCGAACAAGCACCGCACTGTGATCGGTGCGGATGTGCACGTCGGCAGCAACTGTGTGCTGGTGGCGCCGGTCACGCTGGCCGAAGGCAGCACCATCGGCGGCGGCTCGACCATCACGCAGGACGTGGCGGCCGGCCGGCTTGTGGTGGCACGCGGGCGGCAACGCGCGATCGACGACTGGCACCGGCCAGTCAAGCAGAAAAAAAACAACTGAGTGCTTTGTCGGCTGTAGCGCAACTGCGTTCGGTTCAGATCACCGCCAGTGGCGTCGCACGCGTTGGTGCCGGAAAAAGATGTTCGAGTGCGCTGCGTTCTTCGTCGCTGAGCGGCTGCGTCAGCACCTGCACGTTTTCGCCCAGATGTTTGCGCTGTGCGCACTTCGGGATTGCGACCACGCTGTCCTGATCAAGCACCCAGGCCAGCGCAAGTTGTGCTGCGGTTCGCCCGTGCGACTGTGCAAGCCGCAGCAATGCCGGGTGCGCTGCCAACCGGCCCTGCTCGACAGGCGAATACGCCATCACCGGCACCGAATGCTGGCGCAACCACGGCGCAAGGTCCCATTCGATGTTGCGGCGCGTCAGGTTGTACAAAAGCTGGTTCGTCGCGACCTGCTTGCCCGGCGCCAGGCTCATCAGTTCACGCATGTCGCCCAGATCAAAATTGCTCACGCCCCAATGCCGGATCTTGCCGCTGCGCATCAGCGCATCGAACGCGGCCACGGTCTCTGCCAGTGGCACGCCGCCGCGCCAGTGCAGCAGATACAGGTCAATTCGATCGGTCTGCAAACGGCGCAGGCTGCGCTCACAGGCGGCAATCGTGCCGGTCTTGCTCGCGTTCTGCGGCAGCACCTTGCTGACCAGAAACACCTGATCGCGCCGCCCATGGGTGGCGGCGCCGACCAATTCCTCGCTGCGCCCATTGCCGTACATCTCGGCGGTGTCGATCAGCGTCAGTCCTTGATCCAGCCCAAATTGCAGCGTGGCGATTTCTTCCTGCCGCGCGGCAGGATCGTCGCCCATCATCCAGGTGCCCTGGCCAAGGACAGGAACGGCGATGCCGGACGGCAGTTGAACGGTCTTCATGGGAAATGGTGGCACCGATGGGTTGGGGGATGCCGGGCACAGAGCGCCCGCACATTCGGGAGCTGCGCAGCAAAGAACTTGCCTGCACCGTGCAATACGCAGGCCGCCCGCTGACGGCTGCGGGGACGGCGACCGTATCATTTGGGGTTGTCCGTTTTCGAACTCGTTTTCGGTCTCTCTTTTCCCCGCGAATCCTTTTGAAAGGGAAATAAACATGTGCGGCATCGTCGGCGCGGTCTCTCAGCGCAACATAGTCCCGATCCTCGTGCAGGGCCTGCAGCGGCTCGAATACCGCGGCTATGACTCCTGCGGCGTCGCAGTGCAGGCACCCACCAAGGGCAGCGATGGCCACACCACCACTGGCCTGCGACGCGCGCGCAGCACCGCGCGCGTCGCCGAACTGATGGAGCAGATCGGCAACGAACAGCTCGAAGGTGGCACCGGCATCGCACATACGCGCTGGGCCACGCATGGCGCGCCGGCGGTGCACAACGCGCACCCGCACTTCAGCGAAGGGCCTGGGGTCTGGGACGGCGTGGTGCAGCGCTCGGGCAAGGTCGCACTGGTGCACAACGGCATCATTGAAAACCACGAAGAACTGCGCGCTGCGCTGAAACGCGACGGCTATGTGTTCGGCAGCCAGACGGACAGCGAAGTGATCGGGCATCTGATCGACTCGCTCTACCGCGGCGACCTGTTCGCGGCGGTAAAGGCCGCGCTGCCGCGGTTGCACGGCGCGTATGCGATCGCGGTGTTCTGCAAGGATGAGCCGAACCGCGTGGTCGGCGCACGGTCGGGCTCACCGCTGATCCTGGGGGTGGGCGAGGGCGGCCGTGAGCATTTTTTGGCCAGCGATGCGATGGCGCTGGCCGGTGTGACGAATCAAATCGTCTACCTGGAAGAAGGCGACGTGGTGGATCTGCAGCTCGGCAAGTATTGCGTGCAGGACGCGCTGGGCCGCGTGGTCGAGCGCGCTGTACGCACCGTCGTCGCGCACAGCGGCGCGGCCGAGCTCGGGCCGTATCGCCACTACATGCAAAAGGAAATCTTCGAGCAACCGCGAGCGATCGGCGACACCCTGGAAGGCGTGCAAGCGATCTCATCCGAGCTGTTCGGTGAGGCGGCCGAAGACGTATTCAAGCAAATTGACCAGGTGCTGATCCTGGCCTGCGGCACGAGTTATTACAGCGGCTGCACCGCGAAATACTGGATCGAGGCGATTGCCGGCATCCCGGTGCAAGTCGAAGTCGCAAGCGAATACCGCTATCGCCAATCGGTGCCGAACCCGCGCACGCTGGTCGTGACGATCACGCAGTCGGGCGAGACCGCCGACACGCTGGCGGCGTTGCGCCATGCGCAATCGCTTGGCATGAAGCAGACGCTGACGATCTGCAATGTCGCGACGTCGGCGATGGTGCGCGAGTGCCGACTGGCTTACCTGACGCGCGCCGGCGTCGAGATCGGTGTGGCGTCGACCAAAGCGTTTACCGCGCAGCTGGCCGGCTTGTTTCTGTTAACGCTGGCGCTCGCCAAACAGCGCGGCAAGCTCAGTCCGGCGCAAGAAGACGATCACCTGAAAGCCATGCGGCACCTGCCGGTCGCGCTGCAGTCGGTGCTCGCACTGGAGCCGCAAGTGATCGCCTGGGCCGAAGACTTTGCGCGGAAGGAAAACGCCCTGTTTCTCGGCCGCGGCTTGCACTACCCGATTGCCCTTGAAGGCGCGCTGAAGCTCAAGGAGATCAGCTACATCCACGCCGAAGCCTACCCGGCTGGCGAACTCAAGCACGGCCCACTGGCGCTGGTGACCAGCGCGATGCCGGTCGTGACCGTGGCGCCCAACGACAGCTTGCTGGAAAAATTGAAGAGCAACCTGCAGGAAGTGCGCGCGCGTGGCGGTGTGCTCTACGTGCTGGCCGATGCCGACTCGCGCATTGAAAGCGAAGAGGGCATCCACGTGATCCGCATGCCCGAGCACTACGGCCCCCTGTCGCCGATGCTGCACGTGGTGCCGTTGCAGTTGCTGGCCTATCACACGGCCTGCGCGCGCGGCACTGACGTAGACAAGCCGCGGAACTTGGCGAAGTCGGTGACGGTGGAGTAGGGCGTATTGCCTGACGCCGCTGTCGATCCTTAGAAATAAATATTGTCGGCGTCGCAATAGGTGTCGTCGGACACTGCGGCGCAGAACGGATTTTTACAAGTCAGCCCGCTGCTTCCGCACCAGAGGTGCTTTTGACTGGCGTAAAGCAAAAAATGCTTGCCATGATCTGGCATCCTGAGCGTTCAGTCCCGGCATTTGATGGATCGGATTGATGATGAATCGATCTGGCTCTGAAGTCCAGCATTTGCAGCAGTATTCATAGGGCGTCAGCCCGCTCAAGGTCTTCAGACGCCGAGCGAAGTTGTAGGCGCCGATGAAGTCCTGAAGATGCTGCCGTAGATGGTCATGGCTGTCGCAATTGGTAGCGCTTGACGGTGGCTTCCTTGATCGTGCGCTTCATGCGCTCGACTTAGCCTGTTGGTCCACGGATGATTGGGCTCGGGTAGTGCGGTGCTCGATGCCGTTGGCCGCGCAGACGCGGTTGAACATATGGATGCGCAACTTGGCCGTCAGACCGTTCCTGCGCGAGGGAAGATCGCCAAACTGAATGCCGTTGTCGGTGAGCACGGTGTGGATCCGATAGGGCAGCGCGTCGATTAACGATTGCAGAAAAGCCGTAGCCGTCTCGACGGTAGCACTCTCCTCCAGGCGCACAAAGGCAAACTCCTTGCGTGCGGTCGATGGCCACAAACAAACAAACAAAGCTTGGCTTCAGCCGTACGCACCTCGGCAATGTCGATGTGGAGGTAGCCGATCGGATAGCGCTTGAAGGCCTGGCGTGCTGGTTTGTCACCCTCGACTCGAACCAGTGGAGGCCCTGGAGCGGCGCATCCGTCACGGCAACCCGATAACCGAGCCCTTGGCGAGCCTGTAAGGGTTCAGCCTGCAAAGACTGGATTGTCGTTGCGTGAATCCCTTTTTTTGACTGGACGCACGCAACCCTTGTAACCTTCTTTCCTATCCTGTTGCTCGTTTCTGTCTGCCCGCCCCATGTCTGACATTGCTCTCAATGTGCTCGGCAGGCCCCTCGTGGCTTGCTCGTACGACCCAATCACCGGCTACTTTCGCGACGGCTGTTGCCACACCGGCGCCAGTGATCACGGCACTCACGTGGTCTGCGCCAAGGTAACCAAGGCATTCCTCGAATTCTCGAAAGCGCGCGGCAATGATCTGTCGACGCCGCGCCCGGAGTACCGTTTTGCCGGCTTGCAACCCGGCGACCGATGGTGCCTGTGCGCGCTGCGCTGGCAAGAGGCATACGAAGCGGGTGTGGCGCCGCCGGTGGTGCTGGAAAGCACGTTGGCCAAAGCGCTTGAGATCACCACCCTGGAGGCGCTGCAGGCGCATGCGGCCTGACGCCGAATCGGGCGGTCACTGACTTGCGTCCGAGCCTGGGGCGCATCACATCGCATGCCACGACTGCGCGGCACAAGCGAGAGGTCGACGCGTGCCAGGGGCGCATCGCCGCCGCTGCAAACGGCCCGGACTTCCGGCAACCGAACGCCGCACTCAGCACGCGGCCTGTGCCTGCCAACAGCCGGGTGCCAAGCCGTCCAGTAGATAAGGACCGATCGCGACCCGAATCAGCCGCAAGGTCGGCAACCCCACCGCAGCCGTCATGCGCCGCACTTGCCGGTTGCGCCCCTCGCGAATCACCAACTCCAGCCATGCGGTGGGAATCGACTGGCGCACCCGGATCGGCGGTTCGCGCTGCCACACCTCCGGCGGCGGATCGAGCAGCCGCGCATGGGCGGGCAGCGTCATGCCGTCCTTCAGCAAGACACCGCTGCGCAAGGCCTCCAACGCCCCTTCGCCTGGCGCGCCCTCGACCTGCACCCGATACGTCTTTTCCATCTTGAAACGCGGATCGGCGATGCGCGCCTGCAGCTTGCCGTCAGCCGTCAGGAGCAGCAAGCCTTCGCTGTCGGCATCGAGCCGGCCGGCCACGTAGACATTCGGCACGTCGATGAAATCTTTTAGCCCGCGCCAGCGGCCTTCTGGCGTGAACTGGCTAAGCACGCCATACGGCTTGTTGAAGCGGATGAGGCGAGAAGGAGCGAGCTGGGACATAGCGCGTGAGCTGCACCTGGGTTGCGCCGAGTGATTTTCGAGAAAAATTGGCCTGCAGTGCCTGCAGTGCCTGCAGTGCCTGCAGTGCCTGCAGTGCCTGCCGGGCATGCGCAGGCAGCTATCAAGAAGGTAGCACTTCGATCTGCGCGAATTTCGATCTCTGCGCCGAGAAAGTTCGCAGGACGACGCTCGCGTCAGCGTTTGACGTTTGGCGCTTTCGGCTTGGCAGGCTCAGCGGGCACTGTTTTGCCGAAAGCCGCCGCCAGCCGACGTGCACGGTCACCCGATTTGGCCAAGGCTTTTTGGAGTGCCTTGGGTGACAGCATCAAGGGCCGGTCTTCGCGAGCTTTTGCAGTTTCGACCAAGGGGCGGACTCCTTTACGTTCAACGTATTCTGGCCATAGACAGCAACCAATCGCGCGTCGGAAGGCAACGAGTTGTCGAAAACAGCCCACCACGCTGCGAGCGGCGCATACAACGTCAGAAAATTCGACAAACTTCGCCTGAACCGTCTGCGCACGACATCGACCGGTCCGTCGTGGCCGCCGAGCGCGACGCGAAGCTTGACACGACGCACCGCCAGCTGGGCGCTCGACAGCGAGAAGTAGTAGATTGAGACGCCGTAGCCATTCGCTTTGAGTTTCGCCAGAAACGGCGCAAAGGTCCGGCTGGACAAGGTCGACTCGAACGCAAAATCCTCGCGCGCTGCCGCCAATTGCCGCAGCCGGCGCAGCATGATGCGGCCGGCCTCGAAATTGATGGCCTTGGTATTGCGGCCTGAGAGACCGCGCGCGATGAAGTCGGCGTTGACGAAAGTTTCAATGCCCAAGCCCGCAAGAATCGCGTCGGCATGTGTCGATTTGCCAGCGCCGTTCGGAGCAGCAAAAATCACGATGCGCGGGGCGGGTTGCATCATTGCGGGCTGTCGGGTCTCAATGATCAACCAACGACAGCAGCGCGCTGGCCGACACCACGGTTCAAACGAATGCCGGGGGACAAGTGCATCGCGCGAGTGTAGGGGAGCGCTTCAGGTGCTGGATTTTTCAGAGCGAAAGTGGCCTGCAGCGCTGGTCGGTCCTGCACAGCACGCAATCAAAAACAGACTATTCGGGGCTGGGCTTTCGGGCCACAGGGTCAACCCATTGCCAGCAGCGGCCGCATCACGTCCCGTGCCGCGAACGACGGATAGCGTCAGGAATCGATGCAATCGTCCAGAACCGTAAACCTAGGTGTCAATCAAGCCGGCTTCTGAAACCCACCCTCAGCCCAAGCGGTGGCACTTGCCGCAGTCAGCCGAAACGTCGGCGCCACACGCAACCGCGCCGCCTGCTGCCCAAACGCATCAGCTGCCGACAGCCACGCATGCGGATCGTCCTCATCCGGCACGATGTCCAGCGCCACCGTCCAGCGGGTGCCGTCGGTGGTGGTGATGTCGACTTGCTTGTGCAGCACGGCGTGCAACTGCTGCTCGTGGCGGCGAATGATCTCGGCGGCGGTCTTGACCAGCGTGTTGAAGGCGGAGACGTCGAGCGGCTTCGGGTTCTTCTTGTCGCGGCCCATGGTCCAGGGGCCGACCAGCGCGGGCTCGGGGTCGCCGTCGCGGTGCATCTCGACGGCCCAGCCGTCGTCTTCCTCGTTCTTGATGACGCGGGCACGCCAGCCGTTGTCGTGCCAGAGCGTGGCGGTGCGGATGGCTTCCGGTGATTCGGAAGCGTCGTCTTCGGTGGGTTCAGTGGATGTCATGCGGCGATGGTAATCACCGCGCAACGACCCTGACCAGGCCCAGATCGGGGGGTCGGGAGCTGGCTGCTCACTCGCTTGGAACATGACAAGGCGTTGAGCCGATTTTTTGATAAAACCGCCTAATGCGCAGGTGGAATCAACGTTGTTTGCTACGCTTCAGATAGCAACCGCGCTGCCTCGCTCGCGGCCACTCGGCCCTCGTCGGTCTGCACCACCCAGACTTCGACCGCGCTGGTCGGCGCATGAATCGCCACTGCGCCCGCCCCAGATGCGTCTTGGTTGCACGCCTCGTCGAGTTCGATCCCGAGAAATGCGAGCCGACGGGCCACATCGGCGCGAACTTCGGCGCTGTGCTCGCCAATGCCGCCGGTGAACGCGAGCAGGTCGATGCCGCCGACGCTTGCCGCCATGGCCGCCGTCTCGCGCGCCACGCGGTGGCAGAACATGTCGATGGCAAGCCGCGCTGCGTCATCGGGCTCGGCCTGCAAACTGCGCATGTCGGCGGACCGGCCGGATACGCCAAGCAGGCCGGACTGCTTCCACAGCAGATCCTGCAACTGATCCGCGCTCATGCCAGCGTGCATCAGGCACAGCAGGATGCCGGGGTCGATCGCGCCACTGCGCGTGCCCATCATCAGGCCGTCCAGCGGTGTCAGGCCCATCGTTGTGGCGCGACTTTCACCGTGCTGCGTGGCGCACAAGCTTGCGCCGTTGCCCAGGTGGGCCATCACGACGCGGCCGTTCGCGCGTTGGGGAGACAGCGTCTGCAGCCGACCCAGCACGTACTGGTAGGACAACCCGTGAAAGCCGTAGCGGCGGATGCCGCGTGCGGTCATCTCGCGCGGCAGCGGGTAGGTGGTTTCGACCTCGGGCAACGTCGCATGAAACGCGGTGTCGAAGCAGGCGATCTGCGGCACGTCGGGAAAGGCGCTGCGGAACACGCGAATGGCGTGCAACGCATGCGGCTGGTGCAGTGGAGCCAGTGGCGTCAGCGCTTCCAGCTCGGCGAGCACGTCATCGTCGACGACGGTCGCCGCGGCGTAGCGCGCGCCGCCGTGCACCACGCGGTGCGCAATGCCGTCGAGTGCGACGTCGGCGAAATGCTCGTTGAGCAGGCTGTGCAGGGCAGCCAGCGCAAGGCCGAACGGGCTGGTCGCCGCGTCGCCGCCTGTCACTTCCGAATCGAGCGCTCGACTGCCGGTGTCTGCGCCGACTTGCCAGCGCAGGCGCGGCGCGCCGCCAGGCTCCAGCCCCTGCACATGGCCGGTCAGCACCGCATCGGGCAACTCCACGTCGGCCGACGACCCCGCTGGCTGACCCAGCGCGCAGGGGTGCAGCGCGAACTTGAGTGAAGACGAGCCGGCATTGACCGCAAGAATCATCATGAGAGCTACTGTGTGTCGGAAGAGGTGTGTGAAGGGGGCGGATCGGCCAGGTCGGTGCGCACACGCAAAAAGCTCGCGAAACGCGGCACGCCGCTGGCGTTCAGGTCGCGGTACCGATAAGTCACGAGCGCACCGATTGCGGGTGGGGCGCGGCGTTCGGCATCGGTGAAGCCCGTGCCGAGCTTGAAGCGCGGGCCGGTGCGCTGACCCGTGCCGTCGACGGCCTCGACCAGCAGCGCGCCCATCGCGCCTTCGTACTTGCCACGGCCCGGCAACACCGCGCGCACGCGCGCTTCTGCGTCCAGATGGGTTTTCAATTTCAGCAGATCCCCGCTGCGTCCGGCTTGGTACATCGAAGCACCGCGATGCAGCATCAAGCCTTCACCGCCGGCGGCCGCGGTGCCGCGCAGCAGGGTTTGCAGTTCGGCGTGGCTTGCGACCTTGCGCTGCACAACGGCCTGCACCCACGGTTGGTGCAACGCTTCCACATGCTCGCCGATGGCCAGAATGCGCGCATCGAACGGTCCGTTGTGCGCGGGCAGATCGAAGACCATGAAGCGCATTGCGCGCCACGCTGCATCCTGTGGTGTCTGTCGACGCACCGTGGCGGATGCTTGCTCGAAGCGGCCACGGCCGGCCCACAGTTCGCCGTCCATTGGCTCGGCCGGCCAGCCGGCGGTGAACCAGGTCGGGACCGCGATCCGTTCGCCGCCGCGTGTCAGCAACTGGGTGCCGTCCCAGTAGCCGCGCACGCCGTCGTATTTTTCGCTAACCCACCAGTCGCGCAGGTCCAGGTCGGCACGGTAGAGATTGGCAAGCAGCAATGCGGGTGGGCCGGGTTCGGCGGCGGTCGCCAGCGGGGCGGCAACTGTTCCCGATGCGAGTGCGATGACGAATAAGAGGGTTCGAGCCCAACTTCGGTGCCTTGAACTCGATGAAGGGCAACTACGGGCCGCAGTCAGGACATCCGTCATCCGCTACGAAATAAATAGCTGGAGATGATTGCGTACTTTGCGCCTAAGCCGCATTTGACGCGATGTACAGTCTGAAGCGACGAACGGTCCAGCCCGGACCGGCTCCAAACGCCGAGACGTTGGTCGCGAAGCTTCAAGCCGCCGCGTCGCTCGCCGTCATCCCGCCCATCATCTGGCTGAAACCACCGTCGACATACGTGATCTCCGCATTCACACCGGCCGCCAGATCGGACAGCAGAAACGCGGCCACGTTGCCCACGTCCTCGATCGTCACGTTGCGCCGGATGGGTGCCGTCTCAGCCACCACCGACAAGATCTTGCCGAAGCCTTTGATGCCGCTGGCCGCGAGTGTCTTGATCGGCCCGGCGCTGATGCCGTTCACGCGAATGCCTTTGGTGGCCAGAGATTCGGCCGTGTAGCGCACCGACGCTTCGAGCGATGCCTTGGCCAAGCCCATCGTGTTGTAGTTCGGCACGGCGCGCTCGGCGCCCAGGTAGGTGAGCGTGAGCAGGGCCGCGCGCGGGTTCAGCATCGGCAGCGCGGCTTTGGCCAGTGCCGGAAAGCTGTAGGCGCTGATGTCGTGCGCGATGCGGAAACCCTCGCGTGAGAGGCCTTCCAGAAAATCGCCGCCGATCGCCTCACGTGGTGCGAATCCGATCGCGTGCACGAAGCCGTCGAACTTTGGCCAGGCTTGCGACAGATCGGCAAACAGTTTGTCGATCTGCGCGTCGTCGGCGACGTCGCAATCGAATACGAGCTTCGAATCGAACTCGGCTGCGATCTCGGTGATGCGTTGCTTGAAGCGCTCGCCCATATAGCTGAACGCGAGTTGGGCGCCCTGCGCGTGGCAGGCGCGGGCGATGCCGTAAGCGATCGATCGGTTGCTGAGCACGCCGGTGATCAGCAGCTTTTTGCCGTTTAAGAAGGCCATAAGTCGTCTCTGTGTGGAAGTGCCGCAGAATTGTCGCATGCGACTTTTTGCCCTTGTATTGATCGCGCTCGGCCTGGCCGGTGCGCTGGGTCCCAGCTGGGCGGCCCACGCCTATGCGCAGTTTGGCGACGTGAAGTATCCAGCGGGCTTCACGCACTTCGACTACGTGAACGCGGCCGCACCCAAAGGCGGCGAAATACGCATGGTGCCGCCGACGCGACCGACCAACTTCGACAAGTTCAATCCGTTCACCCTGAAGGGCACCGCGCCTTACGGCATCGGGACGCTGATGATCGAGAGCCTGCTGACCGGCAACTTCGAAGAGCCGACCACCGCGTACGGGCTGCTCGCGGAAGACGTGGTGGTGGCGCCCGACTATCTATCGGCCACGTTCCGGCTGAACCCGAAGGCACGTTTTCACGATGGCAAGCCGGTGCTGGCCGCCGACGTTGCGTACTCTTTCAAGACATTGACGGGTCCACTGGCGGCGCCGCAGTTCCGCAGCATTTATGCGGAAGTGAAGGGCGTTGAGGTGCTGGGCGAGCGGCTGGTGCGCTTCGACTTCGCGCGGCCGAACCGGGAGCTGCCGCTGCTGGTCGGCGGCCTGCCGGTGTTTAGCCAGTTGTGGGGCGACGGCAAGCCGTTCGACCAGATCGTGCGCGAGGTGCCGATCGGCTCCGGTCCGTACCGGCTGCCCGATGAATCGATGGGCCGCGACATCACCTACGTGCGGGACCCTGACTATTGGGGGCAAGACCTGCCCGTGCGCCGCGGCCAGTACAACTTCGACCGTGTGACGTACCGGATCTATCTGGACGAGACATCGCAGTTCGAAGGTTTGAAAGCCGGCGAATTCGACTTCAAGCGCGAGTTCATCTCGCGCAATTGGGCGCGCCAGTACCAAGGCAAGCAGTTCGATTCGGGCGAGTTGAAAAAACGCGCGTTCCCGAACCAGAACCCAGGCGACTTTCAAGGCTACATCTTCAACCTGCGCAACGACAAGTTCAAGGACCCGAGGGTGCGCGAGGCGATCGGCCTGGCGATGGATTTTGAGTGGCTGAACCGGCAGTTGTTCTACAACCTGTACAAGCGCGTGCATGGTTACTTTCCGAACAGCGAGTTTCATGCGGAAGGGGTGCCAAAGGCCGATGAACTTGCGCTGCTGGATCCATTGAAAGATCAGCTCGACCCAGCCGTGTTCGGCCCCATGCCCGACCCGCCATCAACGCAAGCGCCGCACAGCCTGCGGGAAAACCTGCGCAAGGCGCAGCAGCTGCTGGCCGACGCGGGCTGGACCTACCGCGATGGTGCGTTGCGCAATGCGAATGGCGAGCCGTTCACGATCGAGTTTTTGAACGATCAACCGTCCTGGGTGCGCTTGGTCGGGCCTTTGAAGCAGGCGCTCAGCAAATTGGGCATCGAGCTGACGTATCGCAACGTCGACTTTTCACTGAACCAGCAGCGCATGGAGAATTTTCAGTTCGAGATGACCACGCAGCGGCTGCCCGGCAGCACCGCACCGGGTGCCGAACTGCTCGACCGTTTTGGCTCGAAAGCAGCGGCCACGCCGGGATCGGCCAACTACTGGGGCATTGCCGATCCGGCCGTTGATGCGTTGCTGCAAAAGGTGGTGCAAGCGAAGACGCGGCCCGAAGTCAGCGCCGCGATGCGCTCGCTGGACCGTGTGCTCACGCTCGGCCATTACTCGATCCCGCAGTGGTACGGCGATGAGTTCTTCATTGGCTACCGGCCGCGCCGGTTCGAGCTGCCGGCGGTGATCCCGCCGTACTACCAGCCCGATACCTGGGCGGTCATGACCTGGTGGGGGGCGCCGGGCAATCGGGATTGATCGAGGGCTGAGCGGCGCGCTGCGCCAACGGCGGCACACTGGGGCAAGACCGCAGCGTCGCGCTGCCGGACGCGTGCCGGTTTTAGGCGCGGCGGGTATAACCGTCGCTGCAACCGCGCCGCACACTGGCGGGCGGACCTGAACCTCCACATGCCCGCCTACATTCTCAAGCGACTGCTGCTGATGATCCCGACCTTGTTCGGGGTGTTGCTGCTGACGTTCGCGGTGATCCAGTTCGTGCCGGGCGGACCAGTCGAGCAGATGGTGGCGCAACTGCAGGGGCGCGATTCGGGCGGCGAGCGAGCCGCAACGACTGGCGCCGGCTACCGCGGGAGGCAAGGGCTGGATCCGAAACGCATCGAAGAGATCAAGATGCTGTACGGCTTTGACAAGCCGCCGCTGGAGCGTTTTGTGCAGATGCTGGGGCGTTTTGCGCGGTTTGATCTGGGCACGAGTTTTTATCAGCACAAGGACGTCTGGCAGCTGGTGAAGGAGAAGCTGCCGGTGTCGATCAGCCTGGGGCTGTGGACGTTCTTTTTGAGCTACGCGATCTCGGTGCCGCTCGGCGTGGCGAAGGCGGTGCGCGCGGGCAGCCGGTTCGACTTCGTGACGACGTTGGTCGTGCTGGTCGGCTACGCCATTCCGGGCTTTGTGCTGGGCGTGGCGCTGCTGGTGGTCTTCGGCGGGCAGCTGCAGTGGTTTCCCCTGCGCGGGTTGACTTCAGCGAACTGGGAGATGCTCAGCTGGCCCGCGCGCATCGTCGACTACCTGTGGCACATCGCGCTGCCGGTAACGGCGATGGTGCTCGGCAGCTTCGCGGTCACGGCAATGCTGACAAAAAACTCGTTTCTGGAAGAGATCAGAAAACAATACGTGCTGACTGCGAGAGCGAAAGGCCTGAGCGAACGCCAAGTGCTCTGGAAGCACGTGTTCCGCAACGCGCTGATCCCGATCATCACGGGCTTTCCGGCGGCGTTCATTGGCGCGTTCTTTACCGGGTCATTGTTGATCGAAACGCTGTTTTCCCTCGATGGGCTGGGGCTGCTGAGTTATGAGAGCGTGATCCGGCGCGACTATCCGGTGGTGTTGGGGACGCTCTATCTGTTCACGCTGATCGGGCTGGTGACGAAACTGATTTCTGACCTGAGCTATGTCTGGGTCGATCCGCGGGTGAAGTTCGATTGATGACAGCTGCTGCAAGTCTGTCGCCTTCGCGCCGTGCTTGGTTGCGCTTCAAGCGCAACCGCATCGGCTACTGGAGCCTGGTGCTGTTTTGCACGTTGGTGGTGTTGAGCCTGTTCGCGGAAGTGCTGTCCAACGACAAGCCGCTGGTGGTGCGATACGACGGCGGCATCTACTTTCCGCTGGTCAAGGACTACCCGGAGAAGACCTTCGGCGGTGACTTCCCGACGCCGACCGACTACCTCGACCCTTACATCCGCGAAAAGCTCACGAGCGGCGACAACTGGGCGATCTATCCGCCCAATCCGTATGGCGCGCGGACCATCAATTATTTTGCGAAGTCGCCGAACCCGTCCGCTCCTTCGCGTGACAACTGGTTCGGCACCGACGACCGTGGGCGTGATCTGCTGGCGCAGCTGATCTACGGTTTTCGGCTGTCCGTGCTGTTCGCGCTTGCATTGACATTCACTGGCGTGCTGCTGGGCATCGTGACGGGCGCGGTGCAGGGGTACTTCGGCGGCAAGACCGATCTCGCATTTCAGCGTTTCATCGAGATCTGGGGCTCGATGCCCGAGCTGTACTTGCTGATCATCTTCAGCGCAGTGCTTGCGCCCAGTGTGGGGCTGCTGCTGGTGCTGCTCAGCTTGTTCGGCTGGATGGGGCTGTCCGACTACGTGCGTGCCGAGTTCCTGCGCAACCGCCAGCTCGACTACGTGAAGAGCGCTCGCGCTTTGGGCGTCGGCAACTGGGACATCATCCGTCGCCACATCCTGCCCAACAGCCTGACGCCGGTGGTCACGTTTTTGCCATTTCGCATGAGCGCGGCGATCCTCGCGTTGACGTCGCTCGACTTCCTGGGTCTGGGTGTGCCGCCGGGTACACCTTCGCTTGGCGAGCTGCTGAGTCAGGGCAAGGCAAACATCGACGCTTGGTGGATTTCGCTATCGACGTTCGCGGTGCTGGTGATCACCTTGCTCCTGCTGACGTTCATGGGTGACGCGTTGCGCGACGCGCTGGATCCGCGCAAGGCGGACCAGACGCCACCGGCCAGCGATGCGGATGAGAAGCCGCGAGCCATCGATCCGGCCGTCGGCATTGAGCCCGTACTGGTCGATGTGCGCCGGGGCTGAGCACAGGACATGCGTGACATGGCTGATGTGACCGACACCGGCATCCTGCTTGATGTGCAAGGTTTGCGTGTGTCGTTCGGCGGCAAATCGGTGGTGCACGGCATCGATTTCCAGATCGCACGCGGCGAAAAGCTCGCACTGGTCGGTGAATCGGGCTCGGGCAAGACGGTGTCTGCGCTCAGCGTCTTGCGACTGGCAGGCGACGCCCAACTGCAGGGCCGGATCTTGTTCGATGGCCAGCACGATCTGCTCAGTCTGTCCGAACGCGAACTGCGTGGCATTCGCGGTGGCGACATCGCGATGATCTTTCAAGAGCCGATGACGGCGCTGAATCCGTTGATGACCGTCGGCGAGCAGATCGCCGAAGTGTTGCGGTTGAAATCCACCAACAACGCGCGCGATGTGGCCACAGCAGTGATTGAACTGCTGGCCAGCACCGGCATCCCGGAGCCCGCGCGGCGGGCCGGCGCCTTTCCGCATCAGCTCTCCGGCGGCCAGCGCCAGCGCGCAATGATCGCGATGGCACTGGCCAGCCGGCCGAAGTTGTTGCTGGCGGATGAGCCGACCACGGCGCTCGACGTGACGCTGCGCAGCCAGGTCCTGCAATTGTTGGCGGCGCTGCAGCAAAAGACCGGCATGGCGGTGCTGCTGATCACGCACGACTTGAATCTGGTGCGGCGCTTTGCCGATCGGGTCGCGGTGATGGAGCAGGGCGTGATTGTGGAGACGGGCTCGGTGCGCGACGTGTTTGCCGCACCGCAGCACCCGTACACACGCAAGCTGCTGGCCAGCACGCCCGAGCGCGATGTGCAGGAGTTGTCCGAGCTGCCCAGCGGTGAGCCTCCGGTGATGCAGGCGCGCGCTTTGACGGTTGGCTACCCAGTGCCGCTACCGGGCGTGCGCGGCTGGTTCAAGCGCGGTGAATTCATTGCGGTGCAGGACGCAGACTTCGAGATCGCGCCCGGCCAGACGTTTGGTGTGATTGGTGAATCGGGCTCGGGCAAATCGACGCTTGCCCAAGCTGCCCTGGGGTTGCTTGCGCACCGGGGCGAGCTGACGGTCGACGGGCGGAAGTGGGTGCGGTCTGCGCGGGCAAATCGGCCGTTGCGACGCATCGTGCAAGTGGTTTTTCAGGATCCGTTCTCGTCTCTGTCGCCGCGCCTCACGGTCGGCGAGATCGTGGGCGAGGGGTTGCTGGTGCACGCGCCGACGCTGAGCGATGCCCAGCGGCACGCCCAGGTACTGAAAGCGCTTGACGATGTCGGTCTGCAGGAAGCCAGCTTTCCGCGGCTTTTGCAGCGCTATCCGCACGAGTTTTCAGGCGGCCAGCGCCAACGCATCGCGATTGCACGCGCATTGATCGTTAATCCCGACCTGCTGGTGCTGGATGAGCCCACCAGCGCGCTCGATGTGACGATTCAGCAACAGGTGCTGCGGCTGCTGCAGCGCCTCCAACGCGAGCGCCGCCTGAGCTATTTGCTGATCACCCACGACGTCGCAGTGATCCGCGCCATGGCACATCACGTGATGGTGATGAAGGACGGCCGGGTGGTGGAGCAAGGAACGCTCACGCAAGTGCTTGATTCGCCCCGCGATCCCTATACCCGCGAACTCGTGGCCGCTGCCCAGGATTTGCCCGAATCGACTTGAGTCGGCAACCACTCGGTCGACAGGTCGGTTGGCGCGACCCTTCCAGCAGGGGGCCGCGGAGCCGGCTTTGCCGGGCCGCAGGCGCCGTCCCCGGTTGGGGAGAAGCCGGGAGCCGACCGAAGGGAGCAAAGGCTGGGGGTGAGCTCTGGCCCGGGCATGCTTTTTGTCACAGCATGCGATATAATCAGAGGCTGAACACCAAAACCATTGACGGGCGGGTTACTAACCGCCCGTTTTCTTTTGGCCGGTCGATTTTTCCATCAACTAGCCGAACCAAGACGCAAGGACAAGACAGCGACTGTGGCATTGCAGGACATCGTGCAGCAAACCGTGACCGGCGCCGGGCTGGATCTGGTCGAGATCGAGCGCTTGGCCGGTGGCCTGCTGCGCATCACGATCGATTGTCCGCTTGTTGCTGGCACCCCTGAGCAATCGGTCACGGTAGAAGATTGCGAAACCGTGACGCGGCAACTGCAATTTGCGCTGGAGGTCGAGCAGATCGAGTATCGCCGACTGGAAGTTTCTTCTCCAGGGATCGACCGGCTGCTGCGTGGGCCCGGCGATCTGGAGCGGTTTGTCGATTCGGTTGTTGATGTGACGCTCAAGCAGCCGATTGGTGACGCTGCAAGCGGTTTGGTGAATGCCAATCAAAAGAAGTTTCGTGGCGCACTGGCGCACGGTGATGCGGGCGGTTGGCGGGTGATCTGGCGCGACGAGCCGGCTACCAAGCCCGGGCAGCGTGTCAGCAAGAAGCGCGAGCCGGCACCACTGCAAGCGCTGGATTTTGTCTGGGACGACGTGCGCGAGGCGCGGTTGGCACCGATTGTCGATTTCAAAGGCCGGCGCGGTGCAGCGGATCAAGGCGCAGCAGAACTCGGTGCAGCGGACGAATCCGCGCCCGCTGAGCTTGGCTCAGAGCCCAACAACGAATAACAGGGGATAAGTCTCAGATGAATCGCGAAATGTTGATGCTGGTCGAAGCCATCTCGCGCGAGAAAAGCGTCGAGCGCGACATCGTGTTTGAAGCGGTCGAGTCGGCACTGGCGCAGGCCACCAAAAAGGTCTATCCAGAAGGCGTCGACATTCGCGTGGCGATGGACCGGGACACCGGCGCTTACGAAAGTTTCCGCGTCTGGCACGTCGTGCCCGACGAGGCAGGTCTGCAGTTGCCTGAGCAGGAGATGCTGTTGTTCGAGGCGAAGGAAGACTACCCCGACATCGAGGTGGGTGAGACGATTGAGGAGGCGATCGAATCGCTGCCAATCGGCCGCATCGGCGCGATGGCCGCCAAACAGGTGATCTTGCAGAAGATTCGCGATGCCGAGCGCGAGATGCTGCTGAACGATTTCATGTCGCGCGGCGAGAAAATTTTCGTCGGCAGTGTGAAGCGGATGGACAAAGGCGATTTGATCGTTGAGTCCGGCCGGGTCGAAGGGCGCCTCCGCCGCTCCGACATGATTCCGAAGGAGAACCTGCGGACCGGTGACCGCGTGCGCGCCATGATCATGGAAGTCGACCTGACGTTGCGCGGCGCGCCGATCATCTTGTCGCGCAGCTCGCCAGAATTCATGATCGAGTTGTTCAGGCAGGAAGTGCCTGAGATCGAGCAAGGACTGCTGGAGATCAAGTCCTGTGCCCGTGACCCGGGCAGCCGCGCCAAGATTGCGGTGCTCTCGCACGACCGCCGGGTCGACCCGATCGGCACCTGCGTCGGCGTGCGCGGTACGCGTGTCAACGGCGTGACGAACGAGCTGGCAGGCGAGCGCGTCGACATCGTGCTTTGGAGCGAAGACCCCGCACAATTCGTGATCGGCGCACTGGCGCCGGCCAACGTCAGCTCGATTGTGGTTGACGAAGAACGTCATGCAATGGATGTGGTCGTCGATGAGGAAAACCTTGCGATCGCGATCGGCCGTGGCGGGCAGAACGTGCGGCTGGCGTCCGATCTGACCGGCTGGAAGATCAACATCATGGATGCGGCCGAGTCGGCGCAGAAGTCGGCAACCGAGACCGAAGGCAGCCGTGCGTTGTTCATGGAAAAGCTAGACGTCGACCAGGAGATTGCCGATATCCTGATCAGCGAAGGCTTCACGAGCCTCGAAGAGGTGGCTTACGTGCCATTGTCTGAAATGCTTGAGATCGAAAGCTTCGACGAGGAGACCGTGACCGAGCTGCGCACGCGCGCCAAGGATGTGCTGCTCACGATGGAAATTGCCCGCGAAGAAAACGCCGGGGCTGCAGCGCAGGAGCTGCGCGATCTCGAAGGCATTACGCCCGAGCTGGTCGATACGTTGGCTGCTGGCGGCGTGCACACCCTCGACGATCTGGCCGATCTTGCGGTCGATGAACTGACCGACATCACAGGTCAGTCGCAAGAAGACGCCACCGCGCTGGTCATGCGTGCCCGCGCGCACTGGTTCGTCGCCGATGACGCAGCCGAGGAGCCGGCTGCGACCGATGCGGCACCGGCTGCCGTGCCGCATCAAGCCTGAACGCGCCCTCGACCCAAGCCCCCACGCACCAAGGAAGGCTGCAACACACATGTCCAGTAATACCGTCGCCGAATTCGCAACCGAACTTCGCAAGTCGTCTGAGACGCTGCTCGAGCAGCTTCGCAGCGCTGGCGTTGTCAAGCACGCGACGTCGGACCGCTTGACCGAAGCTGACAAGCAGCGGCTGTTGAGCTACCTGCAGGCCAGCCACGGCACCGCTGCTGCTGCTGGCGAGCGCAAGAAGATCACGCTTGTGAAGAAGTCGACCAGCGAAATCAAGCAGGCCGATGCCACCGGGCGAGCGCGCACGATTCAAGTGGAGGTTCGCAAGAAGCGCACCTTCGTGCGTCGAGACGACGGCTCGGAGGCGCCGACCGAGGCCCCTGCTTCTGAAGCGCCAGCAGCGGTCAACGGTGCGATCGCCGCCAATGAGGGTGTGCCGCAACGGGCGCCCGAGCGCGACGATGCCGAGTTGACCCGACGCCAGGAAGCCGCCAATCAGCAGGCCGAACTGATTCGCCGTCAGGAGCAGGAGCTGGCGGCGAAACGCAGTGAGCGTCAGGTCGGCGAGCGACGCGAACGCGAAGCCGCCGAGCGAGCTGCCCAGTACGCAGTGCAGGAAGAGCACAAGCGGGCGCAAGCCAGTGCAGTGAAAGCCGAAGCCACGCAGGAACAGCGTGACTTTGCCGCTTCGCGTGCGAAAGCGCAGACCGAAGCGCGCGCGAAAGCAGAAGCCGAATCGAAGGCGCGTGCCGAAGAAGAGGCTGCGCGTGCGGCTGATCTCGGAGACCGCCGCCGCAAGGCGGAAGCGGAAGCGGCTGCGATCCGCACCATGCTGGCCGCGCCGAAGACGGTCATGCTGGCGAAGAAGCCTGAAGAGGCGCCCCGGCCTGGCGTCACGCTTGGGCCGGACGGCAAGCCGTTGCCCAAGGGCACGCTGCACAAGCCAGCGGTTGGCGCACCGGGAGCACGTCCGGCGGTGGGCGCACCCGCTGCCGGCGCGGGCAAGGAAGTCAAGTCGGCCAAGTTGTCGTCGAGTTGGGCAGATCCAGCCAAGAAGAAGGCAATTCCGACTCGCGGCGACTCCAGTGGTGGCGTTGGTCGTGGCAACTGGCGCGGCGGCCCGCGCGGGCGCCGTGGCAGCACGGATCGCAACGCGCGGGGCGACCAGTACGTACAGTCGGCACCGGTCGAGCAACGCGTGATCGAAGTGCACGTGCCCGAAACCATCACGGTGGCTGAGCTTGCGCACAAGATGGCGGTCAAGGCATCCGAGGTCATCAAGCACCTGATGAAGCTCGGCCAGATGGTCACGATCAATCAGCCGTTGGACCAAGAGACCGCGATGATCGTGGTCGAGGAAATGGGTCACACGGCGGTGGTGGCTGCGCTCGACGATCCAGAAGCGTTCACCGATGACGAAGTGTCCCAACAGGACGCAGAAAGTCTGCCGCGCGCGCCGGTGGTGACCGTGATGGGTCACGTCGACCACGGCAAGACCTCGCTGCTCGACTACATCCGCACCACCAAGGTCGCGGCGGGCGAAGCGGGCGGAATCACCCAGCACATCGGCGCCTACCACGTGAAGACCGAGCGCGGCATGGTGTCGTTCCTCGACACGCCAGGCCACGAGGCATTCACTGCGATGCGGGCCCGCGGCGCGCAGGCCACCGACATTGTGATCCTGGTGGTTGCAGCCGATGACGGTGTGATGCCGCAGACCAAGGAAGCGATCAAGCACGCCAAGGCCGCGAACGTGCCGATCGTGGTTGCGATCAACAAGATCGACAAGCAAGGTGCCAATCAGGACCGCGTTCGCCAGGAGCTGGTTGCGGAAGAAGTCGTGCCGGAAGAGTTCGGTGGCGACGTGCCGTTCGTGCCGGTGTCGGCCAAGACCGGACAAGGCATCGACAACCTGCTCGAGCAGGTGCTGCTGCAGGCCGAAGTGCTGGAGCTGAAAGCGCCGGTCGACGCGATGGCCAAGGGCCTTGTGATTGAAGCGAAGCTCGACAAGGGTCGCGGTCCGGTTGCGACCGTGCTGGTGCAGCTGGGCACGCTGAAGACCGGCGATGTGGTTCTGGCCGGCCAGACATACGGCCGCGTGCGGGCGATGCTGGACGAAGACGGTCATTCGATCAAGTCCGCGGGCCCGTCGATTCCGGTTGAAATTCAGGGCCTTACGGAAGTGCCGCAGGCTGGTGACGAATTCATGGTGTTGACCGATGAGCGGCGAGCGCGTGAGATTGCCACTTACCGTGCTGGCCGGTTCCGCAACACCAAGCTCGCACGCCAGCAGGCCGCCAAGCTCGAGAACATGTTCTCTGACTTGGCCGCAGGCGAAGTGCAGATGCTGCCGCTCATCATCAAAGCCGACGTGCAAGGTTCGCAGGAAGCGCTGGGCCAGTCGCTGGTCAAACTGTCGACCGACGAGGTCAAGGTGCAGCTCGTCTACAGCGGTGTGGGTGGCATCAGCGAATCGGATGTGAACCTGGCGATTGCGTCCAAAGCAATCATCATCGGCTTCAACACCCGCGCCGATGCAGGTGCAAGAAAGCTGGCCGAGAACAACGGTGTCGAGATCCGCTACTACAGCATCATCTACGACGCTGTCGATGAGTTGAAGGTTGCCATGTCGGGCATGCTGGCACCGGAAAAGCGCGAGGAAGCGCTTGGCACCGCCGAAATTCGCACTGTGTTCGTGGCGTCGAAGATCGGTACGGTCGCAGGCTCGATGGTCACGTCCGGTGTGGTGAGGCGCGACGCGCACTTCCGCCTGTTGCGCGACAACATCGTGATCTACACCGGCGAAGTCGAGTCGGTCAAACGCATGAAGGACGACGTGCGCGAAGTGCGTGAAAACTTCGAGTGCGGCATCAAGCTGAAGAACTACAACGACATCAAAGAAGGCGATCAACTGGAGTTCTTCGAGATCAAGGAAATTGCCCGTACGCTGTAGCAGCGGTGCCGCGATATCGGGTCCATCAAGGCGTTGCGCGGTCTCGCTGTACCTGTGCGGGTACTGTCTTCCACCACGCGCCTTGCACTGAACCCGATCTCGCGACGCTGGACACGCCTTTAGTTCGAACCATGCCCAGAAGAAAATCCAGCACGCCCAACCGCGCATTCAAGGTCGCCGATCAGATTCAGCGCGATTTGACGCAGTTGATCGCGCGCGAGTTGAAAGATCCGCGCGTTGGCATGGTCACGATTCAGGCGATCGAGGTCACGCCCGACTACGCGCATGCGAAAGTGTTTTTCAGCGTGCTGGTTGGTGATCCGCAGGAATGCGAAACCGCGTTGAACCAAGCCGCAGGCTTCCTGCGCAATGGTTTGTTCAAGCGGCTGCAAATTCACACGGTCCCGACGCTGCACTTTCAGTTTGACCGCACGATCGAGCGTGCGGCCGATATGAATGCACTGATCGCCCAGGCGGTCGCCTCCCGCGCTAAGGACGACTGACGGTGAGCACGCCACGCACGCGGGTGCACCGGCGCCCGGTGCATGGGGTGTTGCTGCTGGACAAGCCGCTGGGACTGTCGAGCAATCAGGCGCTGCAAAAAGCCAAATGGCTGTTGCGCGCGGAAAAAGCCGGCCACACGGGCACGCTGGATCCGCTGGCCACCGGGGTGTTGCCGCTGTGCTTCGGTGCGGCGACCAAATTCAGCCAGTTGCATCTGGACGCGGACAAGGCCTATCGGGCCACGCTTTGCCTGGGCGTGCGCACCAGCACCGGCGACGCAGAAGGCGACGTGATCGAGACGCGGGCGGTCGTTGTGACGCCAGACCAGTTGGCCGCAGCCATCGCGCGCTTCACCGGCCGGATCCGTCAAATCCCTCCGATGCACAGCGCGCTGAAGAAAGACGGCCGCGCACTCTATGAGTACGCGCGCGAAGGCATCGAGGTCGAGCGCGAAGCCAGAGACGTCGAGATTCTTGAGTTGAAAGTCGTGCAAGCGCAGCTGGATGCTGAACCCTTTGCTATTGAAATTGAAGTCAAGTGCAGCAAGGGCACCTACATCCGGACGCTGGCCGAGGACATTGGTGAAGTGCTCGGATGCGGCGCGCATCTGACGGCGCTGCGGCGCACGTCGGCCGGCGGGTTCGATGCGCCGCGATGCATCACGCTCGCGCAACTGGAGGCACTGGATGAGCAGGCGCGCATCGCCGCGCTGCTGCCGATCGAATCGCTCGTCGCTGCACATCGCCGGATCTCGCTCATCGCGGAGGACGCGGGGCGCTTTTTGTCGGGCCTGCGCCGCCGCGGCGACTGGGCCGACGGCGAGCAGATCGCGGTGTTCGATCTGGCCAAGAGCTTCCTCGGCACCGCCCACGTCAAAGCCAAAGAACTGATCCCGGGGCGCCTGCTGAACCCGATCGAAATCCAGCAAATCCATCTCTCGAACGCACTTATGTGCGAACCCACCTCATGACAGCATCCAAGCAAATCCGCAACATCGCGATCATCGCCCACGTCGACCACGGCAAGACCACGCTGGTCGACCAGCTGCTGCGCCAGAGCGGTACCTTCGCCGAGCACGAAAAAGTCGTCGACACCGTGATGGACAACAACGCGATCGAAAAAGAACGCGGCATCACGATCCTGGCCAAAAACTGCGCGGTGACCTGGAAGGGCACGCACATCAACATCGTCGACACACCGGGCCACGCGGACTTCGGCGGTGAAGTCGAACGCGCTTTGAGCATGGTTGACGGCGTGGTGCTGCTGATCGACGCACAGGAAGGCCCGATGCCGCAGACGCGCTTCGTGACCAAGAAGGCGCTGGCGCTGGGCTTGAAGCCGATCCTGGTCGTCAACAAGGTCGACAAGCCCGGCTCGCGCCCGACCCATGTGGTGAATGCCGCATTCGACTTGATGGACAAGCTTGGCGCGACCGACGAGCAACTCGATTTTCCCGTGGTCTATGCGTCGGGCATCAACGGCTGGTCGTCGCACGAAGAAGGTGGTCAGGGCGAGCAGTGGGGCCCAGACATGTCGGCGCTCTTTGACACGATTCTGGAGCACGTTCCCGCCCAATCGGGCGACCCGACCGCACCGCTGCAATTGCAGATTTCAGCGCTCGATTTTTCGACGTTCGTCGGGCGCATCGGCGTGGGTCGCATCAGTCAAGGCACCATCAGGCCGATGATGGACGTGGTCGTGATGGAAGGCCCGGACGGCAAATCCATCAAAGGCAGGGTGAACCAGGTGCTGACGTTCCAGGGGCTGGACCGTGTGCAAACGACGGAAGCCGGCCCCGGTGAGATTGTGTTGATCAACGGCATCACCGACATCGGCATTGGGGTCACCGTGACCGATCCGGTGAATCCTGCGCCGCTGCCTATGCTGAAAGTCGACGAGCCGACGCTGACGATGAATTTCTGCGTGAACACGAGCCCGTTGGCGGGACGCGAAGGCAAGTTTGTGACCAGTCGCCAGATCTGGGACCGGCTACAGAAGGAGCTGCAATCGAACGTGGCACTGCGCGTCAGCGAGACCGGTGAAGAAGGCATATTTGAGGTGATGGGTCGAGGCGAACTGCACCTGACCATCCTGCTGGAGAACATGCGCCGCGAAGGCTATGAGATGGCTGTCTCAAAGCCCCGCGTGGTGCTGCGCACCGTGAACGGCGAAAAGCACGAGCCGATCGAGCTCGTGACGGTGGACGTGGAAGATCAGCACCAGGGCGGCGTTATGCAGGCGCTCGGCGAGCGCAAGGGCGAGCTGGTGAGCATGGAGCCAGACGGCCGTGGCCGCGTGCGGCTCGAGTACCGCATCCCGGCGCGCGGCCTGATCGGTTTCACCAACGAATTCCTGAACCTGACCCGTGGCTCAGGCCTGATTTCCAACATCTTTGACAGCTACGAAGCGCATCGGGGCGATATCGGCAGCCGCAAGAACGGCGTGTTGATCTCGATGGACGACGGCGAAATCTTCACCTACGCTCTGGGCAAGCTGGATGACCGTGGCCGCATGTTCGTGCGCCCCAATGATCCGGTCTACGAGGGCATGATCGTCGGCATCCACAGCCGCGACAACGATCTGATCGTGAACGCCACGCGCACCAAGCAGCTCACCAACTTCCGCGTGTCGGGCAAGGAGGATGCGATCAAGATCACACCGCCGATCGAGCTGACGCTCGAGTATGGCGTTGAGTTTATCGAGGATGATGAACTCGTCGAGATCACACCGAAGAGCGTGCGGCTGCGAAAGCGCTATCTGAAGGAACACGAACGCAAGAAAGCGTTGCGCGAGACGGCTTGATCACGCGCTCAGCCAAGGCTTTGCTCGCTTCAGTCGACTTCCCCGCGCTCCGGCCCACTTGGGGCGGGGCATCTGGCTCGGCGGAGTCTGCCCTTCAACCCATCTTGGACTATGCGGTGTATGCCTGCATGCGCCAGCAGCCGGACACTGCGACGCGCGGACACCTCGTGCATTCTTTGATCAGCCCAACCCGACGCTCGTGAAGCTCGGCCATACCCAAGCGGCCTGCGTCATGGTGTTATGCGCACTGCTGTGGTCGACGGCGGGTGTCGCCACACGCAGTCTTGAGCAGGCGCAGGCGTTTGAGATCACGTTCTGGCGCAGTGCGTTCAGTCTGCTCGCCCTGCTCGCCATCCTTCCGCTGTGGCAGGGCCGAGCGTTGTGGTCGGCGCTGCGCTCAGGCGGCATTACGCTCTGGGTGTGCGGCCTGTGCTGGGCGGCAATGTTCACCGCGTTCATGATCGCGTTGACTTTGACGTCGACCGCCAACGTGCTGGTGACGTTGGCAGCTGGGCCCCTTTTCACGGCGCTGGTGGCGCGGGTGTTCATTGGCCACCGCTTGCCAGGACGCACATGGGGTGCGATCGGCGCTGCAGGCCTGGGCATTGGTTATATGTATGCGGCCAAGCTCGGCCAGGGCGAGTGGCTCGGCACGTTGGTCGCATTGGCGGTGCCGATTGCCGGTGCGATCAACTGGACGCTCGTCCAGCGCAGTCGCAGCTCGGGCCGCAAGGTAGACCTAGTACCTGCCGTGTTGATCGGTGCAGCGATCTCGGCTGCGGTCATGCTTCCGTTTGCGTGGCCGCTCCAGGCCAACGCGCACGACGTTGCATTGCTCGCCGCGCTTGGCACGTTTCAGCTTGCCGTCCCTTGCGTGCTCGCGGTGGTTTGCGCGGGGGTGCTGGCCGCAGCGGAGGTGTCGCTGCTGGCCCTGCTGGAAGTGATCTTCGGCATCGCGCTGGCCTGGCTCGGCGCTGGGGAGGTGCCGCTGCCTGAGGTGCTGATTGGGGGCGCGGTGGTTATCGGGGCGCTGCTTGTCAATGAACTGCTCGGCTGGAAAGGGCGCAATCGGGCCACGTTGCAGCAAATGCCTCCCACGGTGTGATGCTACCAAAAGAGTAGCTAAAAACGCTTATCAGGCGCGCAGTGGGCACTGATTCATTTGATAAAGGGTCGCCCGAGGAGGGCGTTATGAAAAGCTGGCTAGCGATTGCGGCTCTTCATCGCCCGCTCAACCTCACGCTTGCCTTCGCGGTCCTTGATCGTGTCGCGCTTGTCGTGTTCGGCCTTGCCCTTGGCCAGCGCAATGTCGCACTTGATACGACCCGCTTTCCAGTGCAGATTCAACGGTACCAAGGTGAAACCGCGCTGCTCCACTTTGCCGATCAGCCGCTCGATTTCTTGCTTGTGCAGCAGGAGTTTTTTGGTGCGGACGTTGTCCGGGTTTACGTGGGTGGAGGCGGTGTTCAGCGGATTGATCTGGCAGCCGATCAGAAACAGCTCGCCGTCGCGCACCACCACGTAGCCGTCGGTGAGCTGTACCTTGCCCGCGCGGGCAGCTTTGACCTCCCATCCTTCCAGCACCATGCCGGCCTCGAAGCGCTCTTCGACGAAATAGTCGTAGCGCGCTTTCTTGTTGTCGGCAATGCGCGCCGACGCTGTGCGATCCGGTGTGTCGGCCATTAGAAGTGAGGTCAGAGAGAAAGAAAGCGCGCCGGCTGGCGCGTGCCGAGGGGCGGCAGTCGTGGCGGCTTCGCTCCCTAAAATGATTTGAGCAAATGCGCACTTCCATTGTATGAAAACTGTTCACAAGTCGGTATTGATCTGGCATTCGCCGCAGCAGATGTTCGATCTGGTCTCCGATGTCTCACAGTACCCAGCGTTTTTGCCGTGGTGCGACCACGCAACGGTGCTCGAGACGCACTCCGACGGCGTTACCGCGGAGATCGGCCTTGCCTTTGGCGGCATCCATCAGCGATTCGTCACGCGCAACACCCACGTGGCCGGTCGCCAGGTCGACGTGCGGCTCGTGAAAGGGCCGTTTTCGAAGCTGGACGGGGCCTGGACTTTCAGCCCGGTCGGCACCGACGGCAACGCGTGCAAGGTAGCGCTTGCGCTTGAATACGGTTTCAAGAGCACTGCGCTGTCGATGCTGGTGGGACCGGTCTTCGACAAGATTGCCAGCAGTCTGGTCGATGCGTTCGTGCGGCGTGCCGATGTGATCTATGTCTGATGCCCAAGCGGAGGTGGTTGCGGCCGCATGGATGCATGTGACGGTGGTCTACGCGGCGACTGCGCGCGACGTGCGCGCTGTCGAGCTTGAATTGGGTGTGCCAGCGACCGTCGCCAATGCGTTGGCAGCGCCTGCGCTGGCTGACATCTGCAAACCCGCGGACCGACCCACGCTGACCATTTCGATTTGGGGCCGGCGAGCGACTGCATCGTCCGCGCTTGTCTCTGGGGACCGCATCGAACTGTGCCGGCCGTTGCTGGTGGATCCGAAGACCGCAAGACGCGAGCGTTTTGCGCAGCAGGGACCGCGGGGCACCGGGCTGTTTGCCGACGAGCGCCGCACGGGGGCCGCCGCGAAGACGCCGGGTGTAGTGCAGCGCTGATCGCCGGCAACTACTTCACGGGCGGGGAGAAATCGATCTGAATCGGGCAGGCTCGTCGTACACTGCAACCGCCCAGTTGCTCCTTGAACCCTCAAAACTTCACGCCGCAGACCATGAAAAATTCCTTGATCGTTGCGCTCACATTCGCTTTTGCAGCCCCCGCTTTCGCGCAGAACGCAAGCTGTTCCGCCACCGCGGCCGAAAAAAAGCTTTCAGGTGCCGCCAAAACGTCGTTTTTGAAGAAGTGTGAGCAGGACGCAGCAGCGACTTGTGACATGCAGGCAGCCGACAAGAAGCTCGCCGGTGCTGCGAAGAAGTCTTTCTCGACCAAATGCGTGAAGGATGCGGTCGGCGCCTGACCGATCGGACGCCGCCCGCGGCTGGCGCGCTTTGCGCTGCTGTGCGATCGCGTCAGTGGCAGTTAGAAGCCATGATCGAGCCGAGTCGCTCGGTCTCGAGTGACCGTGCAGCGTCGCTGAGTTGCTCCTGCTCGCCTTGGGCGTTCACATGCGACAGCGGCACGCCTGAAGCGTAGGTAGCCTGCGCTTGTTGCGCTCTCAGGCAGTTTTCGCTTTTCACGCGCGCCACACGATCCGTCTCGGACTGCTTGCGAGCGGCTTCCGCGTCGTCGGTCTGCTTCATTTTCACGGCCATTTCTTGCGCCTGATCGGGCTTTGCAGCGCGCGTCTCTGCGCTTCCTGCCGAGGCCGGCACAGCGGCCTGCCGCGCCCCGGCGGCCATGTTGGGCCGCCTCAACACATCCTTTTCGCTGATGCCCGACGGCGGTGGCCGGTCGCTGTAGACCTTGCGGCCGTCCTTGTCGAGCCAGTTGTACTGAGCCGAGGCGCCTGCAATGCACCCACAGGCGAGCGCGATGCCAACAGCGATTGATGAAAGGGTTTTCGTCATGATGCGCGCGAGTCTAGGGCTGGTGCGGACTGCAGCCGCAAAACGTCTGCACACCGGACCGGTGAATTCTTCACGAAAAGCCCGATCGGTACAATGCGCTGTTTTTGGGAACTCGGCGATGCGGCTGCTTGGACACGCACTGACTTTCGACGACATCTTGCTGGTTCCAGCGTTCTCCAGCGTGTTGCCCAAAGACGTCTCGCTCATCTCGCGCTTTTCGCGCCGGATCGAGCTGAACCTGCCGCTGGTCTCGGCAGCGATGGACACCGTGACGGAAGCCCGGCTCGCGATCGCGATTGCGCAAGAGGGCGGCATCGGCATAGTGCACAAGAACCTGACGCCGAAGGAGCAGGCCGCGCAGGTTGCCAAGGTCAAACGGTACGAGAGCGGCGTGCTGCGCGATCCGGTCGTGATTACGCCGGAGCACACGGTGCTGCAGGTGATGCAGTTATCCGAGCAGCTCGGTGTGTCGGGCTTTCCGGTCTGCGACGGCGGCCAGGTGGTGGGCATCGTGACCGGGCGCGACCTGCGGTTTGAGACCCGCTATGACGTCAAGGTGCGGGAGATCATGACGCCGCGCGACAAGCTGGTGACGGTGCCGGACGGTACGACGCTCGCAGAAGCCAAAGCGCTGCTAAATCGGCACAAGCTCGAACGGTTGCTGGTCATCAACGATGCGTTCGCACTGAAGGGCTTGATCACTGTCAAGGACATCACCAAGCAGACCAGCTTTCCGAACGCAGCGCGCGATGCCCACGGCAAGCTGCGCGTGGGCGCTGCGGTGGGGGTGGGTGAGGGCACCGAAGAGCGCGTCGAGGCGCTGGTCGCGGCTGGCGTCGACGCGATCGTGGTGGACACCGCGCATGGGCACAGCAAGGGCGTGATCGAACGCGTGCGCTGGGTCAAGCGCAATTACCCGGCGGTGGATGTGATCGGCGGCAACATCGCGACCGGCGCGGCAGCACTTGCACTGGCCGAAGCCGGCGCCGATGCCGTCAAGGTCGGCATCGGTCCGGGCTCGATCTGCACCACGCGCATCGTCGCTGGCGTGGGCGTGCCGCAGATCACTGCAATCGACAATGTGGCTGTGGCGCTTGAGGGCTCCGGCGTGCCGTTGATTGCTGATGGCGGCGTGCGATACAGCGGCGATATCGCCAAAGCGATCGCGGCCGGCGCGAGTACGGTGATGATGGGCGGCGTGTTTGCCGGCACCGAAGAGGCGCCCGGTGAAGTGATTCTGTTTCAGGGTCGCAGCTACAAGAGCTACCGCGGCATGGGCTCGATCGGTGCGATGCAGCAAGGCAGCGCAGACCGTTATTTCCAGGAATCCAGCACCGGCAATCCGAATGCCGACAAGCTCGTGCCCGAAGGCATTGAAGGCCGGGTGCCTTACAAAGGGTCGATGCTGTCGATCGTGTATCAGATGGCCGGCGGCGTGCGCGCCAGCATGGGTTACTGCGGTTGCGCAACGATGGATGAAATGCGTGACCGCGCCGAGTTCGTCCAGATCAGCCACGCGGGGATCCGTGAAAGCCACGTGCATGACGTGCAGATCACAAAGGAAGCACCGAACTACCGTGCGGACTGAGCGCTGTCTGCTTGGCTACATCCGCAGTCGGCTGAAGCACGCACCTTGGTGCGATTGGCCGCGAGAGCAACTTGAAGCCCACTTTTATAATCCGTTAAAACGCGTTCTCCCCGAAGTCAACAAGGAAATTACACCATGGGTCTCATCTCGTTTTTCAAGGAAGCCGGCGAAAAGCTGTTTCACAAGAAGCCTGAAGTCGAAGCAGCAATGGCCGAGCCAAGCAATGCCGACAAGGCCACAGCGGCCAATTCGGCGGCGTCTGACGCGATCAAAACTTATTTGCGCACGCAAAATCTGCCGGCCGATGATCTGACGATCGCTTTCAACGGCGCTGACCGGACGGTGCGAGTCGCCGGTACGGTGGATACCCAGGCGACCCGCGAGAAGATCGTGCTGTGTTGCGGCAACGTGGACGGTGTGGCCAATGTGGATGACCAGTTGCAGACCACCGAACCGGCCGACGAGAGCAAGTACTACACGGTCGCCAAAGGCGACACGCTGTCGAAGATCGCCAAAGACTTCTACGGCAATGCCAATGCATACCAGCAGATCTTCGAGGCGAACCGCCCGATGTTGAGCCATCCGGACAAAATCTATCCGGGCCAGAACCTGCGCATTCCGGCGCAGGCCTGACCCCAGACGGCGACGCCGTACAGACCGAACAGGCCAGGGCAACCTGGCCTTTTTCATTTCCTCTGTCTCACCACCGCATGCAGCACGACAAGATTTTGATTCTCGACTTCGGCTCGCAGGTCACCCAGCTGATTGCGCGTCGCGTACGTGAGGCACACGTCTACTGTGAGGTGCACCCCTGCGACGTAGAAGACGACTGGGTGCGTGATTTTGCTGCCGACGGTGCGTTGAAAGGAGTAATCCTCTCCGGCAGCCATGCATCGACGTACGAATCGCAGCAACTGCGCGCGTCGCAAGCCGTGTGGTCGCTCGGCGTGCCGGTGCTCGGCATTTGCTACGGCATGTTCACGATGGCGGTGCAACTGGGCGGCCGGGTGGAAGCCAGCGCGCACCGTGAGTTTGGCTATGCCGAAGTGCGGACGCGTGGCCACACCGCGCTGCTGGCCGACATTGCAGACTTCGAGACGCCGCAAGGCCACGGCATGCTGAAAGTCTGGATGAGTCACGGCGACAAGATCGCCGAACTGCCGCCCGGTTTCAAGTTGATGGCGTCCACGCCAAGCTGCCCGATCGCGGGCATGGCCGATGAAGCGCGGGGTTACTACGGCGTGCAGTTTCACCCAGAAGTCACGCATACCGTGCAGGGCCGTGCGATCCTTGAGCGCTTCGTGCACCGCATCTGCGCCGCGCGCGCGGATTGGGTAATGCGAGATCACATCGAGGAGGCGGTGGCTGCGATCCGTGAGCAAGTCGGGGACGAGGAGGTAATTCTGGGGCTGTCTGGCGGCGTCGATTCATCCGTTGCAGCCGCCCTGATCCACCGCGCGATCGGCGACCAGTTGACCTGCGTGTTCGTCGATCACGGCCTGTTGCGGCTGCACGAAGGCGATGTCGTGATGGACATGTTTGCCGGCAAGCTGCACGCGAATGTGGTGCGGGTCGATGCAAGCGACCAGTTTCTGAGACAGCTCCGCAACGTGTCCGATCCGGAAGCCAAGCGCAAGATCATCGGCCGCGAGTTTGTGGAAGTGTTCAAGGCGGAAGCGGCCAAAATTAAAAGCGCGCATGGGCGCCACGTCGCGTGGCTGGCGCAAGGCACGATCTACCCGGACGTGATCGAGTCCGGCGGCAAGGTCGATGCCAAAGGCAGCAAAAAAGCCGTCACGATCAAGAGTCATCACAATGTCGGCGGTCTGCCAGAGCAGCTGGGGTTGAAGCTGCTGGAGCCGCTGCGTGACTTGTTCAAGGACGAGGTGCGCGAGCTAGGCGTCGCGCTCGGCCTGCCGCACGCCATGGTCTATCGACATCCGTTCCCAGGGCCTGGCCTGGGCGTGCGCATCCTCGGCGAAGTCCGGCGGGAGTATGCCGACCTACTGCGCCGAGCCGACGACATCTTCATTACCGAGCTTCGCAGCCATATCGACGAGGCAACGGGCAAAAGCTGGTACGACTTGACGGCGCAAGCCTTTTGCGTTTTCCTGCCGGTCAAGAGCGTCGGCGTGATGGGCGATGGACGCACTTATGAGTATGTGGTGGCGCTGCGTGCCGTGCACACCAGCGACTTCATGACGGCCGACTGGGCTGAGCTGCCCTATGCGCTGTTGAAAAAGGTTTCAAGCCGAATCATCAACGAGGTGCGCGGCATCAACCGGGTGACCTATGACGTGAGCAGCAAACCGCCAGCAACGATCGAGTGGGAGTAAGGAGGTGCCTTGCCACGCTCGCGGCGTGGCTCCAACCGTATGCGCACGAAAAAGGCCGGCTGTAAGTGGAATGATCCACCCACAGCCGGCCAGTCGAACGGCCATGCGCTCAGCCTAGGCTGAAGCGCAAGCTATTTACACTTGCGCGAGTTTTTCACTTCGGAGCGCTGGCTGCCGTTGCCGGCGGGGCCGTCGACGCTGCACGAAGCGTTTCTTCCGCGTTCATCTGACGAATCGTGACCTTGGGCTCGCCGGTCTGGTTGAACTGAACCTTCGCTTCGCCTGCGTTCGTCACGTTCACCACAGGCTCGGCTGCCTTGTAGTTGACGATCGGCTGCTGGGGTGTCACTTTGACCTGTGCATCCTGCTGCGTGACTTCAACCTTCGGCTGACCTGGTGCGACCGTCACCTGGGCAGGCGCCGCGGGTTGCGCCATCAAACCCGTGGGCTGGGCGGTCTCGTTCAGACGCACCTGAGGCTGGCCTTGCTCGACACGCACCGTAGGCTGTGCTTGGTCGACCGTCACCTTCGGTTGCTGCATCGACACGGCCACCTTCGGATCCGGCATCGACACCGTGATGGTGGGTCGCGGCATGTCGATCGTGATGATCGGCTGCTGCATCTGCACGCGCACTTGCGGTGCCGCCTGATTGACTTCGATGGTCGGGCGGCCTGGGTCCACCTGCACTTGTGGTGCTGCCTGCTGCACGCGCACCGTTGGGTTGGCTTGCTGCACACTGACCTGCGGCTTTGGCACGTCGATCTGCAGCTGGGCCCGCGCATCGGCTTGGAAACTTGAGCTTTGCTCGCGCGCCTGTGTCAGTCGCGTTACGCCCTGTGGATCTTTTGCACCGACCGCCTGACGGGCTTCAGCAATCTTTTGCTGCAACACCATCAAGCTCTGCTTGCGGTCGCCGTTGGCTTGCTGCAACTGCTGATCGACTTGGGTAGCCGAGCGCTCGAGCAACTGCGACGCAGTTGCTTGGTCGTTATTGCGCATGGCAGCTTCCGCCTGCTCGAGCCACTGCACGACCTGCTCAATAGGTTGCTGAGCAGTCATCGAGGCAGCTGCATTGCCAGCAGTCGGCATGGCGCCGGCGGTCGGGGTCTGTGCATGCAAGGTGCCCGCGATTGCTGTGGCAGCGATGAATGCGGCGATTTGCGTTTTCTTCATGAATATTTCTCCCTTGCGGTTCATCGGTAAGGCTGGGCCCTTAAGACCTGCAAGTGCGCTAACTTGCAAGCGCGTCGGCCTGCCTTGAATGGCTGGCTGCAGCGGACTGTTGCGAAGGCAACCGTCGTCACAGACGCCTTCGGAATTCCCACATCGAAGTCCGACGGGTCGGTCTGCGATGCGTTCGAAGCAACTTATGCTAATGGCGATCCAGCCCCATTGCGCCAACCCATGCGGCTAACGCGCGGTAGTCCTACAGGTTTGGATGCGCTTGGCAATCGAACGCCTACCAAACCATGTTTTGGTGCGCACCCACGGCTTGCAGCGCGAGCTCTCGCGGGCAAAACTGCGTGCTTTCGCCTCTACGCTGCAATTGTTGCAACGGGTGGTAGCCGATTTGGCAGCGCAAAATCATCCCCAGGTCGGCCGGGTGGTCCTGTCGACAGGATCTTGCAGGAGCTTTTCGTATGCGTGGCTGGTTCTCCGTCATCGGTCTGGTGCTCGTGCTGGCCGTGCTTGGCGCGATTGCAAATCGGCAGTTGTCCAGTCTGCGTGCGTCACCCACGCTGGGCGTGTCGGCGCCGGGGACGTCATTGCCCGTCATAAGCTCACCGGCAGCGAACCTGCCTGCTCAGTACCAGCAGGCGCTGGATGCAGCCCTGCAGACCGCCCGGCCCCTGGAGGGAGATGCGAAGTAAATCGCGGTCGGCCCGCGGCCCCTTGAGAGCGTATCAATCGAAGCGCCAACGTTGCTGACGGATCAACAAGCAATGGCGCTCGCGCTGCAGGAAGCACGCGCTGCAGCCGCTGCCGGTGAAGTGCCCGTGGGTGCCGTTGTGCTGCAGCAGGGCCGCGTGATCGGGCGAGGTCGCAACGCGCCGATTGCCTCTCATGATCCGACGGCACACGCCGAGGTCGTTGCATTGCGTGCTGCAGCGCAGCAGCTCGGCAACTACCGGCTCGACGGCTGCGAGCTGTTCGTGACGCTTGAGCCCTGTACGATGTGTGTTGGCGCGGTGCTTCAGGCGCGGCTGGCACGCGTGGTGTTCGGGGCGGCGGAACCGAAAAGCGGCGCAGCAGGCAGCGTGCTTGACCTGTTTGCGCAGCCTCGGTTGAATTCGCACACCACCTGCAGCGGCGGCGTGCTGGCAGAGGAATCTCAACGCTTGCTGCAAACCTTTTTTCAGCAGCGCCGCGAAGCGCAGCGCGCCGCATTGCCCACCGTGCAGCGTCTGCGCGAGGATGCGCTGCGCACACCAGATGGAGTTTTTACTGGCTTGCCGGACTGGCCTTGGCCGCCGCGCTACCGAAACGATCTGCCGGCACTGGCCGGCCTGCGAATGCACCATCTCGACGAGGGACCACCAGGTGCACCCCTGACATGGGTCTGTCTGCACGATGTGAACGGCTGGAGTTACTTGTGGCGCCGTCACATCGCAGTCTGGCTTGCGGCCGGGCACCGTGTGCTCGCGGTCGACTTGATCGGCTTTGGCAGGAGCGACAAGCCGAAGAAGGCGGCCTTGCACACCTTCGACTGGCATCGGGATGTGTTGAGCCAGTGGATCGACCGACTTGACTTGCACGACGTGGTGCTCGTGCTGCCGAGTGCGCAACCGTCGCCTGGCCTGAGCCTGCCGCCGCTTGCACCAGCGCGCTATCGCGGCGTGCTGGTCGCCGACCTCGGGCAGCTCGCTGGCGATGCCGCTGCGCAAGCAGCGCCGTTCCCCGATGCGGGCCATCGTGCGGGACCGCGGCAGTTGGGGCAGCTGCAGTTCGAGGCTGCTGTCGACCGCGCTGCGCTCGCTGCCTTCTGGCGCGATCGGTGGCAAGGCAGAACGATGATTGCACTCGACGCGCGATGGGTTGAATTCGGCACCGCGGCGGCCTACCGGCTCGCAACGGCGATCGCCGACCCTGTTCCGCCCGAGTCGCCTGCGCTTTCCACCGCTCCACCGGAAGCCATTGCGCAAGCCGCAGTGGGATACTTCACCCGGTGACACCCCCCCGACACATCTACGTTTATTCCCCTTCCGGCGCGGTACGCGACCGCGCTGCGTTTCGGCGTGGCGTGGCGTGTCTGAAGGCGCTTGGCACTGAAGTTGAGATCGATCCCGCCGCGTTGAAAAGCCATCAACGCTTCGCAGGCGATGACGCGACTCGTCTCGCTTCAATCGCGCGTGCAGCCGCCAGCGGCGCCGACGTCGCACTGACCACACGCGGGGGCTACGGCTTGACGCGCATCCTGCCGCGGATCGACTGGCGCGCCCTTGAAAAGTCGGTCGCGCAAGGCACGCATTGGGTGGGTCTGAGCGACTTCACCGCGCTGCAGTGCGGGTTGCTTGCGCAAACCGGCGCGACGAGCTGGGCCGGCCCGGCGCTTGGCGAGGACTTCGGTGCAGACGCCGGGGCCGACGAAATCATGCTCGCCTGCTTCAACGACTTGCTGCTTGGGCAAGGGGAGGGGGCGGGCTGGCGTTGCGGCAAGGACGACTTGACACCGCACGATGCCAACGTCGAGGATTCAAAAAAGAGAGCTGAAAGTGAAGATGGCACCAACGCCGGCGCCTCTTTTTGTATTGAGGATGCCGTGCTTTGGGGGGGCAATCTGGCGGTGCTGACCTCGCTCATCGGCACGCCGTTTCTGCCCACGCCACAAGGCGGTGTGCTGTTTCTGGAGGATGTAAACGAGCATCCGTTTCGCATCGAACGCATGCTCACGCAACTGCTGCATGCGGGCGTGATCGCGCAGCAGCAGGCGCTGGTGCTCGGCGCGTTCACCGGCGGCAAGCCGGTGCCGCATGATCGCGGCTTCAACTTGCGGGCAGTCGTCAAGTGGCTGCGTTCGCAAACGCGAGTTCCGATATTCACGGGCCTGCCGTTCGGGCACGTGCCGACCAAGGTGCTGTTGCCAATCGGCGCGAAGGTCACGTTCGCGGTGGAAGCGCGCGATGCGCTGATCTACTGGGGCCACCTGCACTGACGCGGCGCAGCAGCGATGAAGTGGTCTCTGCATCCCGGCATTGCGGCTGGACTGCTCGCAGCACTGTTGTTCGGCGCCAGCGCGCCGCTGGCCAAGTTGCTGCTCGCGCGCATCGATGCCTGGCTGCTGGCGGGGCTGTTGTACTTGGGCTCCGGTATCGGCTTGTGGCTGTGGCGGCTTCTGCGTGCGTCGCCGCCTGTCCGGCTTCCATGGGCGGAGCGGTGGTGGCTGGTCGGCGCCGTGGTGAGCGGTGGCCTGGTCGGGCCCGTGTTACTGATGCTGGGGTTGTCGCAGCTGACGGCGTCGCGGGCGTCGTTGCTGCTGAATGCCGAGGCGCTGCTGACTGCGCTGCTTGCCTGGGGGCTGTTTCGTGAGAGCGTCGATCGGCGGGTGGCGCTTGGCATGCTGGCGATCGTTGCCGGCGGAGTGGTGCTGGTCTGGGCGCCGACCGATGCGTCTGCTGGTCAAGGCAGCACGCTGTGGCCCAGCGTGGCGGTCCTCGGTGCGTGCCTGGCTTGGGCCGTTGACAACAACCTGATGCGCAAGGTGGCGCTGGCCGATCCCGTCTGGCTGGCCATGGTCAAGGGGCTTGCTGCGGGCAGCGTGAATCTGCTGTTGGCGCTGTGGGTGGCAGACGCGCAGTGGCCGGGCGCAGGCGCCGTGGCCCTGGGCGCGCTGTTGGGCTTGGCAAGCTACGGCGCAAGCCTTGCGCTGTTCATCGTCGGACTGCGTGAACTCGGGGTTGCGCGGGCAGGCGCATATTTCTCCGTGGCGCCTTTCTTTGGTGCTGCACTTGCAGTGCTGCTGTTGGGCGAACCGGTCGGTTTGCCGCTACTAGCCGCTGGTGCGCTTATGGCGACCGGCGTGGCACTGCATCTGGCCGAGCGTCATTCGCATGGCCACCGGCACGAACCGACGGCGCATGACCACGTGCACACCCACAGCACAGGCGACGCGCACCACGACCACGGCCACGCTACCAGCGAACACGTCGCCCCAGGCGTTCGTCACGCACATCCGCATCGGCACGAAGCTCTCGTGCACGAGCATCCGCACTACCCGGATGCACACCACCGGCACGAGCACCGGTAGGTTGCTGCATCCGGTGCCGTGGCCGAGGCAAATTGCCTGCGGCTCAACTGCCCCGCGTAATCGGCATCTCAACCTCGCTCGGACGATCCGCGTACTTGCCGAGTTCGAGCTTGGCGATTGCGTTGCGATGCACTTCGTCCGGCCCGTCAGCAAAGCGCAGCGTGCGCGCATGGGCATAAGCGTAGGCGAGCGGGAAGTCGTCGCACATGCCGCCGCCGCCGTGCACCTGCATCGCCCAGTCGATCACCTGACAGGCCATCGAAGGCGCAATCACCTTGATCATCGCGATCTCGTTTTTTGCGACCTTGTTGCCGGCCTTGTCCATCAACCACGCGGTCTTGAGCGTGAGCAACCGGGCCTGGTCGATCATGCAGCGCGCCTCGGCAATGCGTTCCTGCGTCACGGTCTGCTGCGCCACGGTCTTGCCAAACGCCACGCGCGACGAGGCGCGCTTGCACATCAATTCGAGCGCGCGCTCGGCCACGCCGATCAGCCGCATGCAGTGGTGGACACGGCCCGGGCCAAGCCGGCCTTGCGCGATTTCGAAGCCGCGGCCTTCACCGAGCAGGATGCTCGACGCGGGCACACGCACGTTGTCGAAATACATCTCGACGTGGCCATGCGGCGCATCGTCATAGCCGAGCACATTGAGCGGCCGCACCACACGCACGCCTTTGGCGTCCGCTGGCACCAGGATCATGCTCTGCTGCGAATGGCGCGGGGCTTCGGGATCGGTCTTGCCCATCACGATGTAGACCGCGCAGCGCGGGTCGGCCGCGCCGGAGATCCACCACTTGTGGCCGCTGACCACATAGTCGTCACCGTCCTTCGTGATGCGGGTGGCGATGTTGGTCGCATCACTCGACGCGACGTCGGGCTCGGTCATTGCAAACGCCGAGCGAATCTCGCCTTCGAGCAGGGGTTTGAGCCAGCGTTTCTTGTGTTCTTCGTCGCCGTAGCGCGCAATCGTCTCCATGTTGCCGGTATCGGGCGCGGAGCAGTTGAAGACTTCGCTGGCCCACGGCACACGGCCCATGATCTCTGCCAGCGGTGCGTATTCCTGGTTTGTGAGACCGGCGCCGTCGTAGCCACTGGCATGCGCGCTGTCGACCGGCAAAAACAGATTCCACAGCCCCGCGGCCTTGGCTTTCTTTTTCTGCTTGTTGATGGTCTCGAGCGGCGTCCAGCGTTTGCCCGCCTTGGTGTTGGCGTCCATCTCGTCGCGCACAGCCTGCTCGTTCGGGTAGACGTTTTCGTCCATGAACTGGCGCACGCGCGTTTGCAGTTCCTGTGTCTTGGCGGAATATTCAAAGTCCATGAGAAGGGTCTCCTTGGGATTTGGGTTCGTTGTCTAAAAAAAAGAAGAAGCGGTTCGCAATCAGTTCGCGCGTTCGGCGAAGCCCCACGCGATCTGTGCAAGCTGATCGGCCCGGCTGCCAGCGCTGACCGCTTGCGCGCTCGACGCAGTGCCGGCTTCCACGCGTTTGGCGATCCCTTGCAGGATCGCCGCCAGCCGGAACATGTTGTAGGCCAAATAGAAGTTCCAGTCGGTCGCCAAGGCGTCTGGTGTGGTGAAGCCGGTGCGGTCGCAATAACGCCGGATGTAATCGGCCTCGGAAGGAATGCCCAAGGCCGCGAGATCAAGCCCGCCGATGCCGCGAAAAGCGCCGGGCGGGATGTGCCAGCTCATGCAGTGGTAGCTGAAGTCCGCCAGCGGATGGCCGAGCGTGGACAGCTCCCAGTCAAGCACCGCAAGCACTTTCGGCTCGGTCGGATGAAACATCAGGTTGTCGAGCCGGAAGTCACCGTGCACGATGCTGGATAGCGATTCGTCCGCGGCGGCCGGGGGAATATGCTGCGGCAGCCACTGAATCAATCTGTCCATCTCGGGAATCGGCTGCAAAACCGACGCCTGATACTGCTTGCTCCAGCGAGCGATCTGGCGCGTGAAGTAGTTGCCAGGCCGGCCGTAATCACTTAAACCGCGCGCCGCGTAATCGACGCTGTGCAATGCAGCGATCACACGGTTCATTTCGTCATAAATGTCGGCGCGTTGGGCGTGCGTCATGCCGGGCAGCGACTGGTCCCACAGGACCCGACCCTGCACGCATTCCATCACGTAGAAAGCCCGGCCGATCAGCGCTTCGTCCTCGCACAGCGCGATCATGCGCGGCACCGGAACGGGGGTGTCCTGCAGGCCGCTCATGACTTTGAATTCGCGCTCGATCGCGTGTGCCGAGGGCAACAGCTTGGCAACCGGCCCCGGCTTGGAACGCAGCACATAGCTCGCGCCTGGCGTGACGAGTTGGTAGGTCGGGTTTGACTGCCCGCCCTTGAACATCTCGATTTGCAGCGGGCCGGCAAAGCCCTCCACGTGTTGCTGCATCCAGCCGCTCAGCACCGCCGGATCGATCGCATGTTCGGCCGCTACCGCGCGCGTGCCGACAAAGTCATCCATGTTGCTCAAGGTGTGTCTCCCCTTTGTTGTTCCTCACGTGCCGGGCCCATCGCCCGGCCTCATTCGGTATTTTGATGTCGCGCGGCACGGGCGCTAGCGCTGATCCTCGGCGATGCGTCCCAGCACCACGCGATCTCGCAGCACCATCCCAGCCGGATCCACCCGCAGCAGCCCCTCGCGCTCCATCGTCTTCAGTTCCTGATTGACCCGCTGGCGCGACGCGCCGAGCAGATGGGCCAGTTCCTCCTGCGCAAGCTGCAGCGTGATGCGGACTTCATCGGGCCCCACGCCGCCGGCCGGCCGGCCGGGCTCGTCACTGCCGCACTCCCCATAGGCACGCCCCAGATGCAATAGTTGCTTGGCCAGCCGCGCACGCAGCGGCAGCGAATTCAGATCTTCGACCAAACCGAACAGCAAGCGAATGCGTCGCGATTGCAACCTTAGCAGCGCTTCATAGAGTTCCACATGCTCGGCGAGGATTGCGAAGAAGTCGGCTTTCGCCACCGTCACGATCGACGTATCGCCGTGCGCGCACGCATCGTGTGTGCGTCGCCCGCCATCGAAGATCGCCACGTCGCCAAACCAGATGCCCGGCTCCACGTAATTGAGTGTGGTCTGCTTGCCCGTCAACGAAATCGAACTCACGCGCACCGCCCCCCTGGCACACGCGATCCAGCCTTGCGCCGGTTCCCCGCGGGCGGCAAGCACGTCGCCGTCCCGATAGCGTTGCACAGTGGCTCGGCGCAGGATGTCGTGCCGCAACGTCGGGGACAGCGAAGCGAACCAGCGACCTCCATTGATCGCGGCACGTTCTTCGATGGTGAGGGTGGGGTCGGCCATAAGCTGTCGTTTGCGGGACTAAAACGGTCCGTGGTGGCCTGTGTTGGAGCGGTCACCGGCGGGCTTTGCTTGCCCGCCGTGTGCGCGAATGCTTTTATCGGTACGTCGGCACCTGCTTGTTTAAAAATGCATCGATGCCGATGCCGCCATTGGCGTGGTGCAGGTTTGCCACGAAGTGTTCGCGCTCGGCCGTCAGTGCGGCCGCGAACGGCCCGTCCGCGTGCTGGTTCACAAGGTCCTTGATGCTGGCCAGCACGTTCGGTGCGCGCTGGTTGAGCCGCTCGGCCAGGGTCAGCGCCTCGGCAAGCGCTTCGCCGCGTGGCGCGGTTCGATTGACCACACCCAGGCCATGCAGCCGCTGCGTGCCCACCCGCTCGCCGAACAGCAGCAGCTCCTTGACAAGCTGCGGCGGCAAGCCACGGCTCAGCCGCCAACTGCCTCCGCCATCGGGCGACAGCGCCACCGTGCTGTAGGCCATCACGAACACCGCGTCGTCGGCGGCGACGATCAGGTCGCAAGCGAGCGCCAGCGAAAAGCCGGCGCCGGCGGCTGCGCCTTCGACCGCTGCGATGACGGGCTTTGGAAACGTGCAGATCGTCTCGATCCAGTTGTGCAGTTGCTCAATGCTCTCCGACTGCACGGCCGGTGGCTTGGCGCGATTGCCCTTCAAGCGCTGGAGATCGCCACCAGCGCAAAACGTGCTGCCTTCACCCGTGATCACGACCGTGCGCACGTCGTCGTTCTTCTCGGCCGCGTTCAGCACCTCGATGCCGGCCGCATACATCTCCGGGCCAAGCGCGTTGCGGTGATCCGGATTGCTCAACGTGAGCACCATGGTGCGGCCTTGGCTGGTGCTCTTCAGCGATGCGGGCATGCGGAGTCCTTGAGTGACGACGAACTTCGAACGGACTTCATTCCTCGTGCATCAGGCTCAACCCAATCGCACCGCGCCGGCGCAACCACGGGCTCGGCCGATAGCGGGGGTCGCCGTAAACCGTCTGCAGGTTGAACAGCACCTCGAGCACGTTGGCCGGGCCATATCGGTCACCCATCGCGAGCGGGCCGAGTGGGTAGCCGAGGCCGAGCGTGACCGCCAGCTCCAGATCGGCCGGCGTGCAGATGCGTTGCTGGCAGATGTCGGATGCGATGTTCACGATGGTTGCCACCACGCGCTGCGTGACGAAGCCGCCGCTGTCTCGGATCACGCTCACGGGTTTGCCGTCGCGGGCGAACAGCGCGTGGGCAGCGTCGCGCATGTCGGCGCGGGTGGCGGGGTTGGTTGCCAGCACGCGGCGCTTGGTCGCAGCGTCGTCGATCAGCATGTCGATGCCCACGGTGCGCATCGGATCGAGCCGCTCCACCACGGCCACCGTGGTCACGTCAAAGCCAAGGGGTGCCACGATCGTGAGTGCGTTGAGCGACGGCGAAGAGCCGGTCTCGATCGTGGCACCCAGATCTTTGAGCAGCTGCAACAGCTCGGAGCGGCGCGCCGCCCGGCTCGACAGCCAGACCGGCGGCAGCTCCGGCACGGTTGGAGCGGCCGGCTCCGGCGCGACCTGCGCCTTGCCGTCGACATAGCGGTAGAAGCCTTCGCCGACCTTGCGGCCGACCACCCCCCCGGCCAGCCGCTGCGCGGTGATCACGCTGGGCCGAAAACGCGGCTCGTCGTAGTACTGACGGTAGACCGACTCCATCACCGGGTGCGACACATCGAGCGCTGTCAGGTCCATCAACTCGAACGGCCCGAGCCGAAAACCCACTTGATCTTTCAAGATGCGGTCGATGGTCGCGAAGTCGGACACGCCTTCGCCCACGATGCGCAGCGCTTCGGTGCCGTAACCGCGGCCCGCATGGTTCACGATGAAGCCGGGCGTGTCTTGCGCCTGCACCGCGGTGTGGCCCATTTCTTTGGCAAATGCAGACAGCCGCGCACAGACTTCCGGATCGGTCTTCAGCCCCGCGATCACCTCGACGACTTTCATCAAGGGAACCGGGTTGAAGAAGTGGTAGCCCGCAAAGCGCTGCGGCCGGGCCAGCGCCGCTGCGATCGCCGTGACCGACAACGACGACGTGTTCGTGGCCAGCACCGCATCGGGCCGCACGATCGCCTCGAGTTCCAGAAACAGCTTTTGCTTCACGTCGAGCCGCTCGACCACCGCTTCGATCACGCAGTCGCAGTCTGCCAGGTCGGCCAGCGCGGTGGCAGCAACCAATCGGTCCTTGTTCGCCGAAGTGGCCGCCGCGTCGAGCTTGCCCTTGGCCTGCAACTTGTCCCATTGGTCGCCAAGCGACGTGCGCGCGGCGTTGACCGCGGCGGCTTGGGTATCAAACAGTTTGACGGTGGCGCCCGCTTGCGCGGCGATCTGCGCGATGCCGCGCCCCATGGCGCCGGTGCCGACGATCCCTACGGTGGTGAAGACTTTGCTCATAGCGTTGCATTATCGACAAACCACAAACGGGATTCGCTCATGGATGCGCGCGTCGGTCGTTACGCGCTGCCGCTCGGGTGGCCCACGCGCTGACCACCATGGCGGCCAGCATGCCGGCCAGACTGAACCAGTGCAGCGAATCAAATCGGCCCATCGCGATCAACCATCCGCCGCTGGCCGTGCCGATCGCCTGCCCGGCGTACATGCCCGACGTGTTCAGCGCGATCGAACCAGAAGCCAGCGTCGGCCCCAAGCCGACGAGCCGCGCCTGCTGGGCCGAATTCGCGGCGAACAGGCCGAGCGCCCAGGGCAGCGCAACCAGCGCCGTCAACACCAAGTTGGTGCCCAGCGACCACGCAGCCAGGCTCAGCGCCATGCAGGCCAGTGCGGTCATCACGGAAGCCGATGCGCCGATGCGTTCGATGTGGCGCGACATCAGCGCGTTCCCGATGAAACCGAACAAACCGAACCACGCAAAGAACAGGCTGATCTCACCCGGGCTTGCCGTGAACTGCGTTTTAAAGTAGGGCGCGAAATAGGAAAACAGTGCGAATTGCGCCGCTGCCGACAGCACCGTCACCGCGATGCAGAGCATCAGTGCGGACGAGCGCAAGGTCTGTCGCCAACTTGCCAGCGATAACGCTGGCGGTCGTACACCATTGGGCATCGTCATCCAGACCCAGACGGTGCTGATTAGGCCAAGCACGGTGATCAAGGCGAACGCAGCGCGCCAGCCGAACAATCCGCCGATCAGCGCGCCGATCGGCAAACCGAGCACCGACGCGACCGCCCAGCCCAGGAACACGAACGTGATCGCGCGACCGCGTTTCGGCGCAGCGACCAGCAACCCGATGCACGAAGCGGCTTGCGGCGTGAAGATGGCTGCCGACAACACCGCGAGCACGCGCACGGACAACAGGCTGCCGAAGCTTGGCATGGCGGCACAGACCGCATGCAGCACGGCATACCAAAGCAGCGAAAAGCTCAGCAGCCGGCGCCGGTCGAAGCCGGCCACCAGCGTGGCGAACAGCGGTGCGCCGATGGCCACCACCAGTGCCCCGGCCGAAACCAGTTGTCCGGCGGTGGTGATCGACACCGCCAGCGACGCGGCGATTTCGTTCAACGTGCCGGCCACCACCATGATGCCGGTGCCAATCACGAAGTTGCCGAACATCAGCGCCCACAGCACGCCGCGCGGCGTCGCTTTCGTTTCGCTTGGATGGGCTGCCGGCAGCGCGGTGGTCATGCGCGCGCTGTGGCGCACAACAAGCTCACCTCGTGGCTTTCAAGATGACCAGGTTCGTTGGCGTACCCTGGATGAAGTTCACGATGTTGTCGAATGCCGAGTTGAAGTACAGCTCGTAGCTGTCTTGCTCGACATAGCCGATGTGCGGCGTGCAGATGCAGTTCTCGAGCCGCAGCAGGGGATGTCCCTGCATGATCGGCTCACTCTCGAACACGTCGATCGCAGCCAGTCCGGGCTGGCCACGGCTGAGCGCGGCAAACAGCGCGTCGGACTCGACCAACTCGGCCCGCGCGGTGTTGACGAACACGGCAGACGGCTTCATGCGCGACAAATCCTCCAGCGTGACGATGCCATGCGTGTCGTCATTCAGGCGCAAATGCACGCTGAGCACGTCGCTTCTCGCAAACAATTCGGCACGGCTTGGGGCGGGCTGCAGCCCATCGGCGGCAGCGCGCTCCAGCGAGCCTTCGCGGCCCCAGACCAGCACATTCATGCCGAACGCGCGGCCATAAGCGGCAACCTGCTGGCCGATCTTGCCGTAACCCCAGATGCCAAGCGTGCGCCCGCGCAGCACCGTGCCGAGCCCGAAATTGATCGGCATCGACGTGGCCTTCAATCCCGATTGCTGCCAGACCCCATGCTTCAAATTCGAGATGTATTGCGGCAACCGACGCGCTGCAGCCATCACGAGCGCCCAGGTAAGCTCAGCCGCCGCATAGGGCGAACCTGCGCCTTCAGCCACCGCCACGCCGTGGTCGTGGCAAGCCGCCAGATCGATGTGCGGGCCGGCCTTGCCAGTCTGCGAGATCAGCTTCAGCCGCGGCAACTTTTCGATCAACGCACGGCTCAGATGCGTGCGTTCGCGGATCAGCACCACCACATCGGCGTCCCTCAGGCGCAGCGACAACTGGCCAAGTCCGGTCACGGTATTGGTGTAGACCTTGGCCGGCCAGGCTTCCAGCTTGCGCGCGCATGGCAACTTGCGCACCGCATCCTGGTAGTCGTCGAGGATGACAATGTTCATGAGATGAGTCGCTGAGGTTGCTTTCAGGAACAGGGCAGGGCAGTACGCGCAGACCCATTCACTCGGTGTGATAGCGCGTCGCGCGTTCGACTTCGTTTTTTGAGCCGAGGAATACCGCAACCCGCTGGTGCAGCTTGTCTGGCTGGATGTCAAGAATGCGCTGCCGGCCATCGGTCGCCATGCCGCCGGCCTGCTCGACCAGCCAGGCCATCGGATTGGCTTCATACATCAGCCGCAGCTTGCCCGGCTTGTCCGGCTCGCGCCGATCCCACGGATACATGAAGATGCCGCCGCGCGTGAGGATGCGGTGCACATCCGCCACCATCGAGCCGACCCAGCGCATGTTGAAGTCCTTGCCGCGCGGACCGCTTTTGCCCGCCACGCATTCGTCGACATAACGGCGCGCCGGTGCGTCCCAGTGCCGCAGGTTGCTCATGTTGATCGCGAATTCGTTGGTGTCGGCCGGGATCTGCATCTTCGGCTCGGACAGCACATACCAGCCTTGCTCGCGATCCAGGGTGAACGACGCGACGCCGTTGCCGACGGTCAACACCAGCGTGGTCTGCGGGCCGTAGACGCAGTAGCCGGCTGCGACCTGCGTGGCCCCCGCTTGCAGAAAGTCCGATTCCTGCACGCCGGGGTTGTCATCGGGTTTTTTCAGCACGCTGAAGATGGTGCCGATGCTGACGTTCACGTCGATGTTGGACGACCCGTCGAGGGGGTCGAACAACAAAAGGTACTCGCCTTGCGGGTAGCGATTGGGCACCAGATAAATGCTGTCCATTTCTTCGGATGCCATGGCGGCCAGGTGACCCCCCCACTCATTGGCTTCGATCAGCACCTCATTGGCGATGATGTCGAGCTTTTTTTGCACCTCGCCCTGCACGTTCTCTGAGATGGTGACACCCAGCACATCGCCAATCGCCCCCTTGTTGACGGCCAGGCTGATGCTGCGGCAAGCCCGCGAGACCACCTCAAGCAGCAGCCGCAGATCGGCCGGAATGCGGCCATCGACGCGTTGTTGCTCGACCAGATAGCGGGAGAAAGAAATTTGTTTGGACATGCGGATTTTGGCTGACGTGCTGGGTGAACTGCAGTGACGTGCTCAAGCAAGTGCGCGCGAAACCACTTCGCGCACATCGTTGCTCAACGTCGGCGCGGCGGCGACGCGTTCGATCGCGGCCCTTGCGGCCGCACGATACGGCTCGGCCAGCCGGCTCCAGCGGTCCAACGCACGGGCGAGCCGCGCGGCCACTTGCGGATTGACTGGGTCAAGCTGAAGCAGCTGGTCGGCCCAAAACGTGTAACCCGCACCATCCGCGCGGTGGAATGCGCCGGCATTTGCGCTGCAGAACGTGAAGATCAAGCTGCGCGCGCGGTTCGGGTTGCGTAGGTTGAAGTCCGGATGCTGCATCAGTGCCTGCACTTTGGAAAGCACATCGCCGTTGCGGTCCGGCGCGGCAGCCTGCATCGCAAACCATTTGTCGAGCACCAGCGGCTCGTTGCTGAAGATCGCGTGGAAGCGCTGCAATGCGGGTTCTGCGTGCCGACTGCCAGCGCCGACCAACGCGGCGAGGGCGTTGCTGCGATCGGTCATGTTGGACGCATCCTTGAACCGCTGATAGGTCTTGCCTGGCCAGACGTCATCGCCCGCATGGCTGCTGGTGCCATCTGCGCGCGCGGCCAGGCACAGGTTCGCCAGCGCCTGGCCCGCCAGCGCACGCCGGCCGCTGGAGACTGGGTCGGGCGAATAGCTGCCGTTATCGCAGTGGTGCTCGTAAGCCCAGATCCAGTCGTCCCACAATGCCTCGGCGAGCTGCACGCGCATTGCTTCGCGCACCCGGTGGATGCGCGCCGGGTCGACCACGTCGAGCTGCTCGGCCAGATACCCTTCGGACGGAAAAGTCAGCACCAGTTCCTTGAACGCCGCGTCCAGTGTCGGGTGCCGCAAGATCGTCCGCATCGCCTCAATATAGGCATCATTCAGGCCTGAAGCGCCAGCGGTTGCTTCATTTTCTGCTATCTTTGAGATAGCATGGCGCACTGCCAACCGCTGGCCTGCTTCCCACTGGTTGAATGGGTCGCTGTCGTGCGCCAGCAGCGTCAACAACTGCGCATCCGAATAGTCGAACGCGAGCACGACCGGCGCGCTGAAGCCGCGCAGGATTGACGGCACCGGCTCGACTGCGAGATCGTCGAAGGTCACGCTCGTGTGTTCTTCGGTAAGCACGACGGTGTGCGACGTGCCGACGTCCGCGCCGTCAAGCTTCAATGCAATTGGTGACCCGTCGGCCGCTGCGATCAAACCAATCGCCACTGGAATCACGAACGGTGCCTTCACGGGCTGCTCCTCGGTCGGTGCACAGCGTTGCGTGAAATCGAGCGTGAAGCGGCGCGCGTCGGCGTCATAGCGACCGGTGGCATGCACCTGCGGTGTGCCGGCCTGCGAATACCACCGCTTGAATTTATCGAGGTTCGTCGTCAACGGCGATTCCGGATTGGCGTCAGCGATCGCTTGCGCAAAGTCATCGCACGTCACCGCCTGACCGTCGTGCCGCTCGAAGTACAGCTTCATGCCGGCCGCAAAGCCGTCGCGGCCGACCAGCGTTTGCATCATGCGCACGACTTCGGAGCCCTTCTCGTACACGGTCAGCGTGTAGAAATTGTTGATCTCCACGTAGCTGTCGGGCCGCACCGGATGCGCCATCGGACCGGCGTCCTCGGCGAACTGGGTGGTGCGCAGCGCGCGCGCATCCTCGATCCGCTTGACGGCGCGTGCCGACGGCTCGAATGCGAGGTCCTGGCTGAATTCCTGATCGCGAAAGACCGTCAGGCCTTCCTTCAGCGACAGCTGGAACCAGTCGCGACAGGTGACTCGATTGCCCGTCCAGTTGTGGAAGTATTCGTGGCCAACCACGGATTCGATGTTCGCGTAATCGACATCGGTCGCGGTCGCCGGGTTGGCCAGTACGTATTTCGTGTTGAAGACGTTCAGGCCCTTGTTTTCCATCGCGCCCATGTTGAAGTCGCTGGTCGCGACGATCATGAAGCGGTCGAGGTCAAGGCTTAACCCGAAGCGCGCTTCGTCCCACGCGACCGACGCGATCAGTGACGCAAGCGCGTGCTCGGTCTTGTCGAGGTCACCGGGGCGTACGTAGACCTGCAGCAGGTGCTGCCTGCCGCTTTTGGCCGTGATCGACTGTTCGCGGCAGACGAACTTGCCGGCGACCAGCGCGAACAGGTAGCTGGGTTTGCGAAAGGGATCGACCCACTTCGCAAAGTGCCGGCCATCGTTGCCCGGACCTTCCAGGTCACCTTGCTCGACCAGGTTGCCGTTCGACAGCAGCACCGGATAGCGCGCCTTGTCCGCGCGCAAGGTGACGGTGTAGCTCGCCATCACATCGGGACGGTCCAGGAAATAGGTGATGCGCCGAAACCCTTCTGCTTCGCACTGCGTGAAAAACGAATCGTTGCTCACGTACAGGCCCATCAGCTTGCTGTTGGCGGCTGGCGAGCAGGTGGTGAAGATCTCGAGCTGAAACGGCTCGTCGCCTTCAGGCAGGTTGTCAATGACCAAGAGGCGGCCGTTCATCTTGAACGAGCAGCCCTTGCCGTCCAGCAACACGCGTGCCAGATTCAACTCGTCGCCGTGCAACTGCAGTGGACCACGCGGCGCACCGATATTGCGCCGCACTGTCATGCGGTTGAGCACGCGGGTCTTTTGCGGATCGAGGTCAATGCATAAGTCGACCGTGTCGATCCACCAGGCGGGTGCCTGGTAGTCCTCACGCCGGATGGCGGTGGGTTCGGTGGTGGGAAGGGCGGCGCCTTCGCGCGCGTCGGTCAGTAGTGACATCGGGTGTTTCCAGTCATTCGGCTCACGCCAAAGAAATCAAAATTGCGGCCAGACCGACAGGCCGGCTTCCTGCGCGGCTCGCGAAAGCTGGACATCGTGGGTGAAGAACATGGCCACCTCCTGATCGATTGCCGTGGCCAGATGCAACGCGTCCAGCGTGGCCAACGGCGACCGAAGCTCCGACAGAAGACAGGTTGATCGCTCAACCTGGGCAGTGTCCAGCCGCACCGTTTCCACCACTCTGTCCAGCAGGTCGCCCAAGAACAGCGCGTGTGCTGCATTGCAAAACGCGCGGTCAGCAACGCCTTGCCGCTCGCGCCGATGCAGCGCCGACACCATTTCGATCTTGATCAGTTCGGACGCCAGGAGTCGGGGCCGTTCCGCCAGCAGGCGCGCTTCCAGTTCGTCGGAGCCCAGCTCCGGAAGGTAGCGCTTCACCAGCATGCTGGTGTCGATGTAGACCAGTGCACGCACGCGATCAGCGACGGTCTCGGTCGGCGCGGATGTCGGGTGTCGAATCGGGCAGCGTGCGACCTAGGCTGGCGCGAAACGCAGCCAGCGACTTCAATGCGGGCGCAGCCTTGATCGGCAGGATGCGCGCAATGGGCTCGCCGTTGGAAACCAGCACCAGCTCGTGCTCGCGCTCCAGGGTTTCACGCAGATGGGGGATCGCGCTGCGCAGTTCACGGACGTTGAGGGTCTGCATGCGTGTCACCAATCCAGTCTTCGTGTCACCATTGTACGCAGCACGTCAAACTCCATGCTTTAACGACGCCTCGATGAATACGTCCAGATCCCCATCAAGCACTTTCTGTGTATTCGAGATCTCCACATTGGTGCGCAAGTCCTTGATGCGGCTCTGATCGAGCACGTAACTGCGAATCTGGTGGCCCCAGCCGACGTCGGTCTTGCTGTCTTCGAGCTTTTGCTGCTCTTCCTGGCGTTTCCTCATCTCGTGGTCATAGAGGCGTGAGCGCAGCCGCTTCCAGGCCACGTCGCGGTTGCTGTGCTGGCTGCGGCCGTCCTGGCATTGCACGACGATGCCGGTCGGAATGTGCGTCAGGCGCACGGCCGAATCGGTCTTGTTGATGTGCTGGCCGCCCGCACCTGATGCACGGTACGTATCGGTGCGCACGTCGGACGGATTGATGTCGATCTCGATCGAGTCATCGACTTCCGGATAGACGAAGACGGACGCGAACGAGGTGTGCCGGCCACCTGCCGAATCGAACGGTGATTTGCGCACCAAGCGGTGCACGCCGGTCTCGGTGCGCAGCAGGCCGAATGCGTATTCGCCCTCGATCTTGATGGTTGCGCCCTTGATGCCCGCGGTCTCGCCCGGCGACTCGTCTTCGATCTGCGCCTTGAAGCCCTTGCGTTCGGCATAACGCAGGTACTGGCGCAGCAGCATGCTGGCCCAGTCCTGCGCCTCGGTGCCACCCGCGCCGGCCTGGATGTCGAGGAACGCATTGCTCGGATCGGCCGGCTGGTTGAACATGCGGCGGAATTCGAGCTGTTCGATCTTGGCTTGCAGCTTGGTCGACTCATCGCGGATCGTCGCAAGGCCGTCTTCGTCGCCTTCTTCCTTGCTCATCTCGAACAGCTCGCTGTTGTCGGCCAGCTCACGCGTGAGTTCATCGAGCGTGACGACCACGTCATCGAGCGCTTTCTTCTCGCGGCCCAACTCCTGAGCGCGCTTCGGGTCGTTCCAGACCGCCGGGTCTTCTAGCGACGCGTTGACGGTGCGGACGCGTTCGGCTTTGGCATCGTAGTCAAAGATACCTCCGGAGCTCTTGCGTGCGCTCGGTCAGGTCAGTCAAGGTGGTGCCGATCAGGTTGATTTGTTCGATGTCCATGAGGTTCTTCAAAAAGCAGGGTGGCAAGGGCAGATCGCTTGTGCAGCGGGCCTGACGGTTCGAAGCGACGCGCGGCATGCACAAAGGAGGGGCATTTTGTCATGCGGGCACCTCCGCTCGGTCTGCCAGAAAGCCTTCCACCAGTCGCGCCAACACTTGCGGCTGGTCGTGATGCAGCATATGGCCCGCGTCTTCGACCCGTTCGACGCGCACATTCGGCACCGCCTGCAGTCGCTCATGAAACTCGGCCAGCGTGTACTTGCCGTCCCACCATTTGGTCAGCGAGTCGTCGCTGGCTTCAATTACGAGGGTGGGCGCCGTGATGCACTTGAACAGTGCAAGCGTTTCCGGCACCTGATACAGATTGGCGCTGATGATCTTGTGCGCCGGGTCGCCCAGAATCCGCCAGCGGCCGTCGGGCTGTTGCTCAGCCCAGTGCGTGGCCAGCCAGTCGGCCTTGTCGTCGTCCAGCCGCGGGTTGTTGCGCTTCAGCCGTCGGGCAACGCCGGCCGCATCGGCATAGTCGGTCAGCGCCGAGTCGCCGCGGTGCAGCGCTTTCAACTCGTCGAACCAGCGCACATAGCGCGTGCCGACCTGTTCAGGTCTGGTCGCGGCCAGCCCGAAGCCTTCCAGGTTGACAAGCCGCCGAATCCGCTCAGGCCGCACGCCCGCATACAGCATCGCGACGTTGCCGCCCATGCTGTGGCCGATCAAGTCGACCGGCTGCTCGGCCGCATAGTGGTCCAACAAGGAGTCGAGGTCGGCCAGATAGTCGGCCATCCAGTAGTTGTCCGCGCTTGGCCCGGTCGTCAAGCCGTAGCCGCGCCAGTCCGGCGCGATCGTCCAGACGTCGCCTTTCATTGCATCGACCATGAACTGATAAGACGCCGAGACGTCCATCCAGCCGTGCACCAACACGCGTGGTGCAACGCCTGCCTGGCGCTGTCCCCAGACCCGCACGTGATAGTCGTGCGTGCGCACCCGAACGAACTCGCTGGAAGCGGATTTTTGAACCTTGTACATTGGCTGGATCATAAGGAGACCCACCATGCCGAAGCGTCCCGCCGCGGACACGTTGCCTCCCCCGCCGGCCGACCATTACGCGCAGATGGTGCGTGAGTTCCGCTGGCAGGTGCCGGAGCGCTTCAACATCGCCGAAGTCTGCGCCCGGCGTTGGGCGCAGTCGCCCGATGCTGCACAAAGGATAGCTATACAGGTCCATTCGGCGGGCGCCGACGGGTTTTTTCATAGTTATGCCGAGCTGCAGCTCGCAGCCAACCGCCTGAGCAACGCGCTGGCGGATCTGGGCGTGTTGCGCGGCGACCGGGTCGCGATCGTGCTGCCCCAGCGGTTCGAGACAGCGGTGGCTTACATCGCGATCCTGCAGATGGGGGCCGTCGCGTTGCCGTTGTCGATGTTGTTCGGCCCGGAAGCGCTCGAGCACCGGCTGACCGACAGCGCCGCGAAGGTCGCCATCGCTGACGACGGCGCGATCGGCAGCCTGCTCGCCGTGCGCGCGCAGTGCCCGCAGCTCGGCACGCTGATCGGCGTCGACACCGCCGCCAGCGCACGCGCCGACATGGCATGGCACGCGTTGCTTGCGCAGCAGCCCGATGGGTTCGATCTGGCCGCCACGCGGGCCGACGACGGTGCGGTGCTGATCTACACCAGCGGCACCACCGGCCCGCCCAAAGGCGCGTTGATCCCGCACCGCGCGCTGATCGGCAATCTGAGCGGGTTCGTCTGCAGCCAGAACTGGCTCGGATTCGACCCGGCGGACTCGGCCGGCGATGGTGCCGGCACCACGTTCTGGTCGCCAGCCGACTGGGCCTGGACTGGCGGGCTGATGGACGCGCTGCTGCCCACACTCTACTTCGGCCGACCGATCGTGGCGTTCAACGGGCGGTTCGATCCTGCAGGCGCGTTTGAACTGATGCAGCAGCACCAGGTCACGCACACATTCCTTTTTCCGACCGCGTTGAAAGCAATGATGAAGGCGTTTCCGCACCCGCGCGAACGCTTCAACCTCAGGCTGCAAGCCATCATGAGCGCCGGCGAATCGGTGGGTGATGCGGTTTTCCACTGGTGCCAGGCCGAACTTGGCGTGACATTGAACGAAATGTTCGGCCAGACCGAGATCAACTACATCGTCGGCAACTGTGCGATGAACGGCCAGGCCAACCTCAACGTGGGCTGGCCGGCGCGCCCCGGCAGCATGGGCCGGGCCTACCCAGGCCATCGGATCGCGCTGCTCGACGAAGATGGCCATGAATGTGCGGTGGGCGAGATCGGCGACGTGGCCATCTGCACGCACGACCGGCACGGCGCGCTAGACCCGATCTTCTTTCTTGGCTACTGGAACAACGAAGCCGGCACCGCCGCCAAGTACACCACCGACGCCGACGGGCTGCGCTGGTGTCGCACCGGCGATCTCGCCAGCCGCGATGCCGACGGCTACTTCTGGTACCAGGGCCGCGCCGACGATGTGTTCAAGGTGGCCGGCTACCGGATCGGGCCCAGCGAGATCGAGAACTGCCTGGTCAAGCACCCGGCGGTGGCGAATGCCGCGGTGGTGCCCAAGCCGGACCGCGAGCGGGGCGCGCTGGTCAAGGCATATATTGTGCTTGCTGCGGATTTCGTAGCGAACAATGCAGCAAAGACCGGCGCGTCGGGGCAGTTTGAGCAAGATTTGATTATCCAGCTCCAGCAGCATGTGAAGACTCGGCTGGCCCCTTATGAATACCCGAAAGAGATCGAGTTCATCGATCAGTTGCCGATGACCACGACTGGCAAGGTGCAACGCCGTGTGCTGCGGCTGCAGGAGGAGCAACGTGCTCGAAATAAAACAAAGGCGCCGGTCAATGCGGGACGTTAAAGGGCTGGGCAAGGTGGCGGCCGACCCGGGTCTGGAAACGCCAACCGAGCTCGAGCTCAAGCTGGCCGTCGCGCCGGCTGATGCTGCGCGATTGGCCGATCACCCGCTGCTGCGCGCGCTCGCCGGCGACCGGCTGCCGCAGCAGCAACGCATGCAGGCGCGCTATCTGGATACGGCAGACGGCTTGCTTGCACGCGCCGGCATGGCCCTGCGGCTGCGGTGCGAAGGCGACCAATGGGTGCAAACGTTCAAGACGTCGAGCGGTGCGGCGCTGGCGCTGCGGTCTCGCGGGGAGTGGGAGCAGCAGGTCCCGGAGCCGAAGCTCGACTGGATAGTGCTGCAGCGCACCCCGCTCGCGCGGCTCGATGAGTTCGCACGGTTGCCACAGACACTGCAGCCGATATTCGCCATCGACTTCCAACGACGCAGTTGGCAGCTCAAGTTCAAAGACGGCACGCGTGCCATCGCCAGCCTGGATATCGGCGAGATCGTTTGCGGCAGCGGCGATACGCGGCGCACCGAGCCGATCAGCGAGTTCGAGCTGGAGTTTGAAAGTGGCCGACCCGCCACCGTCTGGAAGTTGGCACGCGACCTGTGCGAGGGGCTGACCCTGTTGCCGCTGTCCGCTTCGAAAGGCGAACGCGGCAGCGCATTGGCTGGCGGGCAGACAGCCAAGCCGTTGAAGACCCGCATGCCCGACCTGGACCCGGCGTCGGACGTGCACGCGGCGTTGGCGCTGGCACTTGGCACGCCGCTGGCAGCGTTGCAGCACAACCTGCGGCAGCTGGATTTCGCTGACCCCGAATTCGTGCACCAGGCCCGTGTCGCGCTGCGCCGGATGCGATCGGTGCTGCGTGCGTTCGACCGGCTCATCAAAAACAGGAAACTCAAACGCGATCTGCGGCAGCTTGCTGTGCCGCTGAAAGCGCTGGGTCACACGCTCGGCGCAGCGCGCGATGCCGATGTGTTCCTCAGTGAAACGCTGGGCGTCATCGCCAAACAGCTGAAGTCTGCGTTGCCGGAAACAGCGGCGGACGTCGAAAGCCCGATCGACCGCATCGCTGCCGATGCGACGAAGCGTCAACAAGTCGCCCACGACGCGGTTCGCGCATGGCTTGCAAAGCCTGCCTACGGCCGCTTGTTGCTGAGCGCGGAACGGTTGATCTTCGACTCGGCCCACGCCCAGCCGGCAGAAGGCAAACCGCTTGCCTTGCAATTGGCCAAACTGCTTGCGCGCCAGCATCAAAAGGTGCAGCACGCGGCGATCGGCCTGACTCGCCAGAGTGCCGCCGAACGGCACCGGCTTCGCATCGAGGTCAAGCGGCTGCGTTATCTGCTGGACATCGCGCTGCCGCTGTTTGCGCAAGACGGGACTGAAGGTTACCTTGTGGTGCTTGAGTCACTGCAGCAGCGGCTGGGCAGCTTGAACGACACATCGGAGGCCGGACTGCAAATGACCAAGCAGCGCGCTGCGCACGTGTTGCGCAGCGTTTGGGCTGCGCATGAACGCAAGCGACTCAACACAGACTTGCCACGCGTGGCCAGGCAACTGGCCGCGCTCGACCTGACTGTTGCGCCTTGGCATGAAGCGCCGCCCGATTGATCCCGCGACCGCAAATTGCCCCTTACTGAAAGCATTGACCTCATGAAAAAAATCCGTCTGGGACAAAGCGACCTCGAAGTCACGCCGATCTGCCTGGGCACCATGACGTTTGGCGAACAGGTCGATGAGGCCGGCTCCCATGCGGTGCTGGCGCGATCCCTGGATGCCGGCATCAATTTCATCGACACGTCGGAGATGTATTCGGTGCCGACCCGCGCCGAGACCTTTGGCGCGACCGAGACCATCATCGGCAACTGGTTTGCCAAGAACCCAGGCGCGCGCAAGCAGTTGATCGTCGCCAGCAAGGTGGCGGGGCCGTCTCGCGGCATGGATTGGGTGCGCGAAGGAAAGGGCATGACGCCGGCCGACATCGCGCAGTCGTGCGATGCGTCACTGAAGCGCTTGCAGACCGACGTGATCGACCTGTATCAGATCCACTGGCCTGAGCGGCACGTGCCTGCGTTCGGAACCATCTATTACGACCCAACGAAAGAAACGTCGAGCACGCCAATGCGGGACCAACTCGAAGCACTGGGCCGACTGGTCGATGCGGGCAAGGTGCGCGTCATCGGTGTGTCGAATGAAACACCGTACGGTGTGCATGAGTTCGTACGGCTGGCCGAACAGCATGGGCTGCCGCGCATGGCGACGATCCAGAATGTCTATTCCCTGCTGAGCCGCGGTTATGAGAACGGGTTGGATGAAACCTGCCACCGGCTCGATGTGTCACTGCTTGCATATTCGCCGCTTGCCTTCGGCTTGCTGACAGGCAAGTACGACAACAGCGGCATTGCAGGGCCGGATGCACCGGCGCAAGGCCGCATCGCGCGTTATGAGTCGGTCCGCAAGCAACGCTGGGGTCGCCCGGAAGCGCTGACTGCCGCAAGACGCTACAACGCGTTGGCGCGCAAGCACGGCCTGACGCCGACGCAACTCGCGCTCGGGTTTTGCAAAGCCAAGTGGCAGGTCGCCAGCACCATCATCGGCGTCACGTCGGTTGCACAGTTCGACGAAGACTTGAAGGCGTTCGATACCGTGCTGGCGCCCGAGTTGCTGGCCGAGATCGATGCGATCCGCTGGGAGCTGCGCGATCCGGCCATCTGAGCCGCCATGGCGAAGAGGTCGCATGTCAGCGAAACGCCGGCGACGCAGTGGCTGAAGCAGCACGACGTCCCGTACGTTGAACGCCCGTACGAATACCTGGAGCACGGCGGCGCGTTGCACAGCGCCGAGGTGCTGGGGCTCGACCCGTACACGGTAGTCAAGACACTGGTCATGCAGGATCAGGACGCCAAGCCGCTGATCGTGTTGATGCATGGCAACCGGACGGTCAGCACCAAGAACCTTGCGCGCCAGATTGGTGCCAAGTCGGTCGAGCCGTGCAGGCCGGAGGTGGCGCAGCGCCACAGCGGTTATTTGGTCGGCGGCACGTCGCCGTTCGGCTGCAGACGCGCAATGCCGATCTACATCGAGCAAGGCATCCTTGAACTGAACCGCATCGCCATCAACGGCGGCCGCCGCGGCTTCCTGATCGAGATCGATCCACAGGTCTGCATCGCTTTGCTGGGGGCAAAACCGGTGCAATGCGCGCTGGCAGAATAATTGCGCCTGTCACTCTCCTTAGCTGAACAGAAAGCTGCCGTTGGATTATTTATCGCCCCTGCTGGCCGCGCTGGCGGCTTACCTGATTGGATCGCTGTCGTTCGCCGTCATCGTGAGCCGCGCAATGGGCTTGTCTGACCCACGCACGTTCGGCAGTGGCAACCCAGGCGCAACCAACGTACTTCGCTCCGGCAACAAGACCGCGGCGGTGCTGACCTTGCTGCTGGACGCGGCCAAGGGCTGGCTGCCGGTGATGCTGGTGCGCTGGTTTGGCGAGGCGTACGGCTTGGGTGATGGCACCGTGGCGCTGGCGGGTCTGGGTGCGTTCCTGGGGCATCTTTATCCGGTGTTCTTCGGCTTCAACGGTGGCAAGGGCGTGGCCACTGCCCTGGGCGTGCTGCTCGGCTTCAACCTGTGGTTGGGGCTGGCGGCCGCGGCAAGCTGGCTGATCATTGCGTTCTTCTCGCGCTATTCGTCGCTTGCTGCGCTGGTGGCGGCCGCGTTCGCACCGATCTACTATTTTTTTGGCGGTGACATCGTCTGGCGCTTCAGCGGGGCGATCCTGGGTGCGTTGTGCGTGATGGCAATGCTGCTGGCCTGGCGGCATCGGCTGAACATCGACCGGCTGATCCGCGGCACCGAGTCGCGCATCGGTGGCAAGAAAAATTGATGAACGCGCGAGTTGACTTGGCGCGTGGGCCAGCATTCCCAGCTTGACCGACAGGGCCGCGGGACCGGCGTGAACGCAAAGCGGCGCCGCGCCGACTCACAATACGGGCATGAGCTCCCAACCAACCCCTGACCAAGTCGCAACGCTCGAAGACTGGGCCCGCGCAGCCGCCCGCTCGGCACCTGCCGGCGACCTCGACGCACTGAACTGGCACACGCCGGACGGCATCGTCGTGAAGCCTCTATACACCGCGGCCGATTTAAAAGGCCTGCCCGACACCGACACGCTGCCGGGCTTCGAGCCCTATCTGCGCGGCCCGCAGGCCACCATGTACGCGGTCCGGCCCTGGACGATTCGGCAATACGCGGGGTTTTCCACCGCTGAGGAATCGAACGCGTTCTACCGCAAGGCGCTGGTCAGCGGCGGCCAGGGCGTGTCGGTCGCGTTCGATCTGCCGACGCATCGCGGCTACGACAGCGACCATCCGCGGGTGACGGGTGATGTCGGCAAGGCAGGGGTGGCAATCGACTCGGTGGAGGACATGAAGATCCTGTTCGACGGCATTCCTCTGGACCAGGTCAGCGTCAGCATGACGATGAACGGCGCGGTGTTGCCGGTGCTGGCCGGCTACATCGTCGCAGGCGAAGAGCAGGGCGTGTCGCAGGACAAGCTGTCGGGAACCATCCAGAACGACATCCTCAAAGAGTTCATGGTGCGCAACACCTACATCTATCCGCCCGAGCCTTCGATGCGGATTGTGGGCGATATCATCGAGTACACGGCGCAGCGGATGCCGAAGTTCAACTCGATCAGCATCAGCGGCTACCACATGCAGGAGGCCGGCGCGAATCAGTCCCTCGAACTTGCGTTGACGCTGGCAGATGGCATGGAGTATGTGAAGACCGCCGTGGCCAAGGGCATGGACGTCGATGCGTTCGCGGGGCGGCTGTCGTTCTTCTGGGCGATCGGCATGAACTTCTATCTGGAGGTCGCCAAGATGCGTGCCGCGCGGCTGCTCTGGTGCCGGATCATGAAAGACTTCGGCGCCAAGAACCCGAAGTCGCTGATGCTGCGCACGCACTGCCAGACCAGCGGCTGGAGCCTGACTGCGCAGGACCCGTACAACAACGTGGTGCGCACCACGATCGAGGCAATGGCGGCCGTGTTCGGCGGCACGCAAAGCCTGCACACCAACAGCTTTGATGAAGCGATCGCGCTGCCCACCGCGTTCTCATCGCGCATCGCGCGCAACACCCAGCTCATCATCCAGGAAGAGACGCACATCACGAGCGTGGTCGACCCCTGGGCCGGCAGCTACATGATGGAGACGTTGACGCAGAAAATGGTTGAAGCGGCTTGGACCATCATCGAAGAGGTGCAGGCGATGGGCGGCATGACCAAGGCGGTCGACAGCGGCTGGGCCAAGCTCAAGATCGAAGCGGCCGCAGCCGAGAAGCAGGCGCGCATCGATTCCGGCAAAGACGTGATCGTTGGCGTGAACAAGTACAAGCTGACCGAGCACGACGAGATCGACATCCTGGCAATCGACAACGTGCGGGTGCGCGATGGACAGATCCAGCGGCTGGAGAAGATTCGGGCAGGGCGTGACCGGGATGCGGTGGCAGCGGCCCTGGTTGCGTTGACGACAGCAGCTGAGACGAAGCAAGGCAATCTGCTTGACCTCTCAGTGCAAGCGATGCGTGTGCGCGCCACCGTCGGTGAGGTCTCTGACGCACTGGAGAAGGTCTACGGTCGCCACCGCGCCGACACGCATAAGGTCAGCGGTGTGTATGCGCAGGCGTACGACTCGGCCGAGGGCTGGGACAAGTTGAAAGGCGAGATCGACGCGTTTGCGGAAAGTCAGGGCCGCCGCCCCCGCGTGATGGTCGCCAAGCTGGGGCAGGACGGGCATGATCGCGGCGCCAAGGTGGTGGCCACGGCGTTCGCCGATCTGGGGTTCGACGTGGACATTGGCCCACTGTTTCAGACGCCGGAAGAATGCGCGCGCCAAGCGATCGAAAACGACGTGCATGCGGTCGGCGTCAGCACGTTGGCAGCCGGCCACAAGACGCTGGTGCCTGCGATCATCGAGGCGCTGAAGCAGCAAGGCGCTGATGACATCGTCGTGTTTGTCGGCGGGGTGGTGCCGCAGCAGGACTACGCGTTCTTGTATGACGCGGGGGTGAAGGGCATCTACGGGCCGGGAACGGCGATTCCAGCTTGCGCAAAGGACGTGCTGGAGCAGATTCGCCAGTCGGTCGCTTGAGCCGCAAAAATTGTGATACGGTAATACCGAATTACAAACGAGATCGCCATGGCACTTTCTGTCCGCCTGAACCCATTGCTCGAGAAAGAACTTGAGTTGGCTGCGCAGCGGCGCGGCATCACCAAGTCGCAGTTTGTGATCGACGCTGTCCAGCGCTCGCTGGGACGCGGAAACGCGTATGAGCTGATGGTCGAACTGCAGGCCGAAGAAGTGCGTGCGGGGCAGCAGTCCGAGAGTGGCCACTTCGCGGGCACTGAGCAGCCTTACGACGCAGACGCAGCGCGCAACTTCATCAAAAACCAGCTGAAAGAGCGGGACGATGCCAGCCGCACTGGTTGATACCGGCGCGATCGTTGCCGCGTTTGGTGCGAATCAACCACAGCGAACACGCTATATGGCGCTGTTCAAAACCGCTGCGGAAGAACAATGGTCACTTGCAACGACATGGCCGTGCATCGTGGAACTGAGCTTCCTGCTGTCGCCGCCCCAACGCTTCACGGCGCTGCGCTGGGTTGCCGCCAGGGGCATTGCGGTCTTTCCATTTGCGCAGGAAGCACTGGAGCCGATGGTTGCATTGATGCAGCAATACACCGAAGCGCCACGCACCGAAATGGATCTCGCCGACGCATCGCTCGTCTGGCTTGCCGGCGACAGCGATGTGACCCGGATCATGACGCTGGACGTGCGCGACTTCTCGCGTTATCGGCTACCGGACGGACGCGGCTTCGAGATTTTGTGAAGTGGAAATGCGTTCAAAAACCTGGGGATGCGCACAACGCCGGCAATTTCTGCAACCAGTCCGATTGCCAGCCGCAGCGCGGCGCTGCCTGTTGCCGAGGTCGGAATGAGCCTGTTGGCTGCCATTTTTGACCAAGCCGTGACCTCCGCGCCAACCCAGCGCCGCGCCATTGCCAAGGCCATCACGTTGCTCGAATCCACGCGTGCCGACCACCGCGCGCAAGCCGATGAACTGTTGACTGCGCTGCTGCCGCGCACCGGCAGGGCGTTCCGTCTGGGCTTGAGCGGCGTGCCCGGCGTCGGGAAATCGACGTTCATTGAAGTGCTCGGCCTGCATCTGATTGCGCTTGGCCATCGCGTCGCTGTGCTGACGATTGATCCCTCGTCCACCGTCTCTGGCGGATCGATCCTGGGCGACAAGACACGGATGGAAAGACTCTCCATGCACGCGCGCGCCTACATCCGGCCGAGCCCGTCGAGCGGTACGCTGGGCGGCGTGGCCGAGAAAACGCGCGAAGCGATGCTGGTCTGCGAAGCGGCCGGTTATGACGTGGTGATCGTTGAAACGGTGGGCGTCGGCCAGAGCGAGATCGCAGTCGCCGGTATGACCGATCTGTTCGTGCTGATGCAGCTGCCGAACGCCGGTGACGATCTGCAGGCGATCAAGAAAGGCGTGATGGAGCGCGCCGATTTGATCGTGATCAACAAGGCCGACCTTGATGCCGCAGCCGCCATGCGGGCTGAAGCGCAGATCGTCTCATCGCTGAGACTGCTGGGTTTGCGGGGAAGGTCGGTGCACGATGATTCGCGCTGGCAGCCGCAGGTGCTGCAGATCAGTGCATTGGCTGGCACCGGCGTCGAGCCGTTCTGGGCCGCGGTGCAGCGCTTTCGTGAACTGCAAGGTGGAAATGGTGAGTTGGCCGTGCGACGTGAACGGCAGGCGTTGGCCTGGATGTGGGAGCGCATCGATGCCGGCTTGAAGGCGCAGTTTCGTCAACATCCGGCCGTGCGCGCGCTGCTTGGGAAGACCACAGAAGATGTCGCCACAGGGCGTCTGGCTGCCTCCACCGCTGCAAGAACTCTACTTGAAGCGCTTACGCAGTCTGCGTAGGTGGCTAGCAAAACAATCGTATTGAGAGAATTTGCTTCATGAAAGAAATCCTTCAACAACTCGAAGCCAAGCGTGCTGCGGCACGGCTGGGCGGTGGGCAAAAGCGCATCGACGCGCAGCACGGGAAGGGCAAGCTCACGGCTCGGGAGCGGCTCGAGGTGCTGCTCGACGAGGGCTCGTTCGAAGAATGGGATATGTTCGTCGAGCACCGCTGCGTCGACTTCGGCATGCAGAACAACAAGGTGCCGGGCGACGGCGTGGTGACTGGCTACGGCACCATCAACGGCCGGCTTGTCTTTGTGTTCAGCCAGGACTTCACGGTGTTCGGTGGCGCCTTGTCGGAAGCGCATGCCGAGAAGATTTGCAAGGTGATGGATCAGGCGATGAAGGTCGGCGCACCGGTAATCGGTCTGAACGATTCGGGCGGCGCGCGCATTCAGGAAGGCGTTGCGTCGCTCGGCGGCTACGCCGATGTGTTCCAGCGCAACGTGATGGCCAGCGGCGTGGTGCCGCAGATCAGCCTGATCATGGGACCGAGCGCAGGCGGTGCGGTCTATTCACCCGCCATGACCGATTTCATCTTCATGGTGAAAGACAGCTCATACATGTTCGTGACGGGGCCGGAGGTGGTGCGCACCGTCACGCACGAGCAGGTCAGTGCCGAAGACCTTGGCGGTGCGATCACGCATACGACGAAGAGCGGCGTCGCCGACCTGGCGTTCGACAACGACATCGAGGCGCTCTTGATGCTGCGCCAGCTCTACAACTATCTGCCGCTGAACAACCGCCAGAAGGCGCCCGAGCGGCCGAGCGGTGACCCGCCAGACCGCATCGACGCCAGCTTGGACACGCTGGTGCCGCCGAATCCCAACAAGCCCTACGACATCAAGGAGCTGATCACCAAGACCGTCGACGACGGCGACTTTTTCGAGTTGCAGCCCGACTACGCGAAGAACATCGTGATCGGCTTCGCGCACATGGAAGGCCAGAGCGTTGGCATCGTCGCGAACCAGCCGCTGGTGCTGGCCGGGTGCCTGGACATCAAGAGCAGCATCAAGGCCGCGCGCTTTGTGCGCTTTTGCGATGCGTTCAATATCCCTGTGATCACCTTCGTCGACGTGCCGGGATTTATGCCCGGGACATCGCAGGAGTACGGCGGGATCATCAAACACGGCGCGAAGCTGCTGTATGCATACGCCGAATGCACGGTGCCAAAGGTCACGGTCATCACGCGCAAGGCGTATGGCGGCGCTTACGACGTGATGTCTTCCAAGCACCTGCGCGGCGATGTCAACTTCGCCTGGCCGAACGCCGAAATCGCGGTGATGGGCGCCAAGGGCGCGGTCGAGATCATCTTTCGTGAAGACAAGGACGATCCGGAAAAAATCGCCGCGAAGGAAGCTGAGTACAAAGCTCGGTTTGCGAACCCGTTTGTTGCGGGCGCACGCGGCTTCATTGACGATGTGATCTTGCCGCGGGAAACAAGGAAGCGGATCTGCCGGTCGCTGGTGATGCTGAAAGACAAGAAGATCGAGAACCCGTGGAGGAAGCACGGGAACATTCCGCTTTAAGTTGCGGAGCTGCTACTGGCTGAAGAAGATTCCGAATCCACTCGCTTGGTGAACATTGATAAGGAAATCTCCAAAGTGGAGGAGCAAGCGATTTACTCGATCACAGGCATTGACCTTCAGCGACTGATGCAGGTGCTGGTGGAGCCGTATAAACGAAGAGAAGTGATTCGTGAGCGCGATTGCTTGGATGCGACGCTTGCAATCAACAGTACCGTTGCAAAAGTGAAAGAAATTTAGCTTTTTATGTTCAACAAAATCCTGATTGCTAACCGCGGCGAGATCGCCTGCCGTGTGATCGCGACCGCGCGCAAGATGGGCATTGCGACCGTCGCGGTGTATTCGGAGGCCGACGCCGACGCGCGGCACGTGCAACTGGCCGACGAAGCCGTGTTGCTCGGGCCCGCACCGTCGCGGGAGTCGTATCTGGTGGCCGACAAGATCATTGCGGCAGCGAAAGACACGGGAGCCGAAGCGATCCACCCAGGTTATGGCTTCCTGTCAGAGAACGAGGCATTCGCGCGGCGGGTCGAGGAAGAGGGGCTGATCTTCATCGGCCCGAAAGCGCATTCGATCGCGGCGATGGGCGACAAGATCGCGTCCAAGAAACTCGCGATGGAGGCCAAGGTCAACACGATCCCGGGCCACAACGCGGCGATCGAGTCGGCCGAGCGGGCGGTCGAGATCGCCAAGGACATCGGCTACCCCGTGATGATCAAGGCGAGCGCGGGCGGCGGCGGCAAGGGTCTGCGGGTGGCGTTCAACGACAAGGAAGCGCTCGAAGGCTTTACTTCTTGCCGTAACGAGGCCAAGGCCAGCTTCGGCGACGATCGCATCTTCATCGAGAAATTTGTCGAAGAGCCGCGCCACATCGAAATCCAGGTGCTCGGCGACAGCCACGGCAATCTGATCTATCTGAACGAGCGCGAATGTTCGATCCAGCGGCGGCATCAGAAGGTCATTGAGGAAGCGCCGTCGCCATTCATCAGCGATATGACGCGCCGCGCGATGGGCGAGCAGGCGGTGCAGCTGGCCAAGGCCGTTAACTACCAGAGCGCGGGCACGGTCGAGTTCGTGGTCGGCAAGGACCAGAGTTTCTATTTTCTGGAGATGAACACCCGGCTGCAGGTGGAGCACCCGGTGACCGAATGCATCACCGGGCTCGATCTGGTCGAGCTGATGATCCGCGTGGCGGCTGGGGAGAAGCTCCCGCTGGCGCAGAAGGACGTGAAGCGCGAAGGCTGGGCGATCGAATGCCGGATCAATGCGGAGGACCCGTATCGCGGATTTTTGCCAAGCACTGGACGTTTGGTTCGGTTCCAGCCGCCGCCGCAGACGTTGTTTCAAGGGGAGGCCAGTACGGCACTCGGCACGCGGGTCGATACCGGTGTCACCGATGGTGGTGAGATTCCAATGCATTACGACTCGATGATCGCCAAGCTGATCGTGCATGGCTCGGACCGCGCCGATGCGATTGCACGGATGCGCGATGCGTTGAACGCTTTCGTGATCCGCGGCGTGTCGAGCAACATTCCGTTCCAGGCCGCGCTGCTGGGGCACCCGAAGTTCCAGTCCGGCGACTTCAATACCGGCTTTATTGTCGAGCACTATCCGAGCGGCTTCCGTGTCCAGGACGTGCAGCACGATGACCCAGGCTTTCTGTCGGCCCTGGCCGCGTATGCGCATCGCAAGACGCTGATGCGCGCAGCGGGCATTGGCGGTCAGCTGACTGGCCGCGACGTGCGCATCGACGAGCGGTTTGTGGTCGTGCAGCTGGACCCCAAGGGGGAGCACAAGCGCATCGCGCTGACGGCGTCCGATCGGCCGGACGCACCGGACACCTCGGTGATCGAAGTCGAATCCGGCGAGCTTTATGAGATCGCCAGCAACTGGCATCTGGGTGGTACGCGCTTGCGCGGAACGGTGAACGGCGAGCCGTTTGCAGCCCAGGTCGCACGCGGGCAGAGTGACAACAAGCTGGCGCTGCGCGTGGCGCACAACGGCAGCCAGATCGACGCGCTGGTGCTGTCGGCACGCACGGCCGAGCTGCATGCGCTGATGCCGCACAAGGCGCCGCCGGACCTGAGCCGCTTCGTGTTGTCGCCAATGCCGGGCCTGCTGGTCGAGTTGGCGGTGCAGCCGGGTCAGCGGGTGCAGGCCGGCGAGCGCGTCGCTGTAATCGAGGCGATGAAGATGGAAAACGTGCTGCTGGCCTCCAACGATGGTGTCGTGGCCAAAGTGCTGGCCGCAAAGGGCGATTCGTTGAGCGTCGATCAACCGATCGTGGAGTTTCAGTGACGGATGGCGTTTTGCGCGCTGAAGTTTGCGTGAAATCTGGCTTAGGCGAAGGCTGGTCGAGGTATGTCAGCTATCTTTTAAGTAGCATTCAAGCGGGAAGGAAGCAGGCATGAAACGGCCATTCAGCGTGTTGGGTATCCAGCAGATTGCGATCGGCGGGGCGGACAAGCAGCGGCTGGGCAAGTTGTGGGTCGATCTCTTCGGCCTGGAGCGCACCGGCACGTTTGTGAGCGAGCGCGAGAACGTCGACGAGGACATCTGCGCGATCGGCATTGGCCCGTTCAAGGTCGAGGTGGACCTGATGCAGCCGCTCGACCCCGATAAGAAGCCGGCGGTGCATGCGACCCCGCTGAACCATGTCGGCTTATGGATTGACGACTTACCGGCTGCGGTGGCTTGGTTGGGCGCGCGAGGCGTGCGTTTTGCGCCGGGTGGCATTCGGGCGGGTGCCGCCGGCTTCGACATCTGTTTTGTCCATCCCAAAGGGAGCGATGAGCTACCGATCGGCGGCGAAGGCGTGTTGATCGAGTTGGTACAAGCACCGCCCGGCGTGGTGGATGCGTTCACGCGGCTGCGGGAGGTGGGAGTGCAGGCAACGCCGCTGTGAAGCGACTGCCCCGCAGCGTTTGAATCGCGCTGCTGCTGAAGCTAATCTGCTGCGACCGGTGGTCCTGTCCGAGACCGATCCCGTGCACGGGCCAGCGCATCTTCGATCGCGCTGCGTTTGCGTGCCAGTACGGCGTCATCGGTGAGGGTGGAATGGGCGGACAAATCGGCCAGCACCGCCTGCGCTTCCCGTTCCCGCCGCCCCATTTTTTGGTCGGCTTCGCGTTGCAGCCGGACCATCCTCTGGTGGTAGTGATCTTTGGCCTGCGCTGCTTTTTGCGCTGACCAGGCTTGCCAGCCGGTGCGCGCAGCGGTTGCGTTCTCCAGTTCGATGCAGTCGACCGGGCAGACCGGCAAGCACAGTTCACAGCCGGTGCAGCGCGCCGCAATTACGGTATGCATGGCTTTTGGCGCACCGAGAATCGCATCGGTCGGGCAGGCCTGGATGCACAACGTGCAGCCGATGCACCACGCTTCATTGATTACGGCCAACTGCCTGGGTGCCTCGACTCCAAAAGCGGGATCGAGCGGCGCCCGCGGCAGGCCGGTCAGCGCCGACAACCGATCAATGCCTTCGGCACCGCCGGGCGGACACCGATTGATGGCTGCCGCACCGGTGGCAATCGCCTGCGCATATCCGGCGCAGTCGGGATAGCCACAGCGCGTGCACTGGGTCTGCGGCAGTGCCGCATCAATGCGCTGCGCCAGCTTGGCTGCTGCGCGCTCAGTCGGCTGAGACAACGGTGGCTGCGGTGTCGATTTGGCTGCTGGCGGCCCCATCGCCGCTTCGCGCAGTGCGCTGCTTGGTTGCAGCCGGTTTGGCACGCGTGCTCTTCGAGGCGCCTTTGCTGGTTTGCTTATCGACCAGTTTTTTGAGCTGCGGCTCCACGGCGGCGATCAACGAATCCTGATCGATCATCATCCCAGCGCCTTCTGGGCCGACAAAGGCCTTCAGAGCGCCGTCCGTCGGTGCGGCTTCGTGGTATTTGAGGATGAAGTCGCGCACTTGTGGGTATACCACTTCGCGCCAACGCCGGCCGCTGAAGATGCCGTAGTGGCCCGCGCCGGGCGCTTCGAAGTGCTTGTGGTTCGACTTCGGAATCCCGCTGCACAGATCGTGTGCGGCTTCGGTCTGGCCGCTGCCGGAGATGTCGTCGAGTTCGCCTTCGACGGAGAGCAGCGCGGTGTCTTCGATGTCCTGCGGCTTGACCAGACGAGTCTTCCCGTCGGTTCCGCGCACTTCCCAGGTGCCGTTCACCAGCTTGAACTGCTGGAACACGATGTCGATCGTTTCCAGGTAGTAATCGGCGTCCATGTCGAGCACCGCGTTGTACTCGTCATAGAACTTGCGGTGCGCTTCGGCGCCCGCGTCATCGCCCTTGATCAGATCCTTGAAGTAGTCGTGATGGCTGCGCGCGTGGTGGTCCGGATTCATGGCAACGAAGCCGGAATGCTGCAGGAAGCCCGGATACACGCGCCGACCCGCACCCGCAAATTTGCTCGGCACGCGGCAGATCACGTTGTTCTGGAACCATTCGAGCGGCTTGTTCGTGGCCAGCGTGTTCACCGCGGTGGGCGAGCGGCGTGCATCGATCGGCCCCCCCATCATCACCATCGACAAGGGCGTCTTCTCGCCTTGGCTTGCCATCAACGACACCGCGGCCAGCACCGGCACGGTCGGCTGGCAGACGCTCATGACGTGGCAGTTGCCGTAGATGTCTTGCAGGTGCCGAATGAACTCCTGCACGTAGTTCACGTAATCGTCAAGGTGGAACGCACCGTCTTCAACCGGCACGTTGCGCGCGTTCTTCCAGTCCGTGATGTAGACCTTGTGGTCTTTCAGCATCGTCTTGACGGTGTCGCGCAACAGTGTCGCGTAGTGGCCCGACAGCGGGGCGACGATCAGTACGGCAGGCTGACCTTTAAGGCGCATCAGCGTCGCGGGATCGTCCGAGAAACGCTTGAAGCGGCGCAGTTCGCAAAACGGCTTGCGCAGTTCGATGCGCTCGTGAATGGCGAGTTCGACGCCGTTGACCTCGATGGTGGAGATCTCGAAATGCGGCTTCTCATAGTCCTTCGATAATCGGTAGAGCAGGTCGTATCCAGCCGACATGCGCTGAACCACCGGGGTGTCGCGAAATATCGAAATCGGGCTCGCAAAGAGCTTGGATGTAGCCATTGCGAAGTCTGCGAACGGCTCCATTAAAGAGCGTTGCGTTTCGTGGATCTGGTAGAGCATGAGCGACGAATCCTTGTTGTTATGGCAGAAAGGAAAAATGCGAATGGAGCGAAGAGTGTCTTGCGTGCGGATGGAAGCGGTCAGCGCAGCACCTGTGCCACGGCGTCCGACACGTGATCAACGTTGTGGCTGTTCAACGCCGCCACGCACATGCGGCCGCTATCGGTGCCGTAGACCGCGAAGTCTTCCCGCAGGCGCACCATCTGTTCGCGGCTCAGGCCCGAGTAGCTGAACATGCCGACCTGCCCGGTGATGAAGCTCATGTCCTGCACCACCCCAGCGGCCTTCAAGCCGTCAACGAAGCGCTGCCGCATTGACTTGATGCGGTCCCGCATCTGGGCCAGCTCCTGCTCCCACAACGCGCGCAGCTTCGGCGTGTCGAGCACCATCGCAACCACCATGGCGCCGTGAATCGGCGGGTTGCTGTAGTTGGTTCGGATCATCACCTTCAACTGACTCAGCACACGAGACGCCTGCTCCTTGTCCGCACACAACACGCTCAGTGCGCCGACGCGCTCGCCGTACAAGCTGAAGCTCTTTGAAAACGATGTGGCCACGAAGCACTCAAGACCGGCGGCGACGAATTTATGCACCGCGAGCCCGTCGTCCGAGATGCCTTGCGAAAAGCCCTGATAGGCCATGTCGAGAAACGGCACAAGCCGGTGTTGCTTGACTACATCGACGACTTGGTCCCACTGATCGGGGCTCAGGTCGTAGCCGGTCGGGTTGTGGCAGCAGGCGTGCAGAACGGCGATGGTGCCTGCCGGTGCGTTCGCCAACGCGCTGAGCATGCCGTCGAAGTCGATCGCGCGGTGGGGTGCGTCGTAGTAGGGGTAGGTCTCGACCGTGAAGCCCGCCTGAGTGAACAGCGCGCGGTGGTTCTCCCAACTCGGGTCGCTGATCAGCACCTTGGCGTCTGGATTCAGGCGCTTCAGAAAGTCGGCACCGATCTTCAAGCCGCCGGTGCCGCCCAGACCTTGTACAACGGCCACGCGGCCCGAGGCCACCGGTTCGCTGGCGCCGCCGAACACGAGGTTGCGAACCGCGTTGTCATACGCCGCCATGCCGTCGATCGGCAGGTAGCCACGCGCCTTGGGCGCCTCCATCATGAAATGCTCGGCCTGGCGAACGCAGTCGAGCAGTGGCAACCGGCCTTCGTCGTCGAAATAGACGCCAACCCCCAAATTGACCTTGTTCGGCCGCAGATCGGCCGCAAATTGCTCGTTGATGCCGAGGATGGGGTCGCGCGGCGCCATTTCGACGGTGTTGAACAACGGCATGGGGTTCCTTCTCGAAGTGCTGGGCTGGGCGTGGTTGGGCGGCTGCACCAGAGACGGCGCGCGGCTTGTAGCGACGCTGCGCTAGGCTAGCGGGCTCGCATTCTTTCGCCCGTTGAATTTTACCGGCCCGCGCATTGCCGTGCACTGGTTCTTTCGTCGCGCTGCCTTATCCGGAGTTCTGCCATGCCCCCTGTGTCCACCGTCGTCGCCGATGTGTTTGTCCCGCTGCCGGACGGCGCCGACCCAACGCAGGGCCAATCGGTGCGGTTTCCCGGCTCGCCGTTCGAGCTGTTTCAGCCGTACCCGCCGGCCGGTGACCAGCCCGCTGCGATCGACAAGCTCGTGGAAGGCGTGAACGACGGCGAAGTGTTCCAGACTTTGCTGGGCGTGACCGGCTCCGGCAAGACCTTCACGATGGCCAACGTGATTGCGCGGCTCGGCCGCCCAGCGATCGTGTTCGCGCCGAACAAGACCTTGGCAGCGCAGCTCTACAGCGAATTTCGCGAGTTTTTTCCGAAGAACGCAGTCGAGTACTTCGTGAGCTACTACGACTATTACCAGCCGGAAGCGTATGTGCCCCAGCGCGACCTGTTCATCGAGAAAGACTCCGCGATCAACGAGCACATCGAGCAGATGCGGCTGTCGTGCACCAAAAGCATTCTGGAGCGGCGCGACGTGGTGGTCGTGGCCAGCGTGTCGGCCATCTACGGCATTGGCGCACCTGAGAGCTATCACCAGATGATCATGACCTTGCGCGTGGGCGACAAGCTGGGCCAGCGCGAAGTCATCGGGCAACTGGTGCGCATGCAGTACCAGCGCAATGAGGCCGATTTTTCCCGCGGCAAGTTCCGCGTGCGTGGCGACACGATCGATGTGTTTCCGGCCGAGCACTCAGAGCTCGCGATTCGCATCGAATTGTTCGACAACGAGATTGAGAGCCTGCAGCTGTTCGACCCACTGACAGGCCGTATCCGCCAGAAGATTCCGCGCTTCACGGTCTATCCAGGCAGCCACTATGTGACGCCGCGCGAAAAAGTGCTGTCCGCGCTCGATTCAATCAAGCTGGAGCTGGCCGATCGCCTGAAAGAATTCGTTGCACAAGGCAAGCTGGTAGAGGCTCAGCGGTTAGAGCAACGCACCCGGTTCGATCTGGAGATGCTGTCCGAGATCGGCCACTGCAAAGGCATCGAGAACTACACGCGTCACCTGTCGGGCGCCGCGCCGGGCCAGCCGCCGAGCACACTGACCGATTACATGCCGAAGGACGCACTGATGTTTCTCGACGAGAGCCATCAGATGATCGGGCAGCTGGGCGGCATGTACAACGGCGACCGAGCGCGCAAGACCACGCTGGTGGACTACGGGTTTCGGCTGCCGAGCGCGCTCGACAACCGGCCGCTCAAGTTCGACGAGTTCGAGCAGCGCATGCGGCAGGCGATTTTCGTGTCCGCCACACCGGCCGACTACGAAAAAACCCACGCAGGGCAGGTCGTCGAGCAACTGGTGCGACCAACCGGTCTGGTCGACCCGGAAGTCGAAGTGCGGCCTGCCACCACGCAGGTCGACGACGTGCTGCAGGAAATCCGCATCCGTGTGGAGAAAAATGAGCGTGTGCTGATCACCACGCTGACCAAGCGCATGGCTGAGCAGTTGACCGACTACCTGAACGACAACGGTTGCAAAGTGCGCTATCTGCACAGCGACATTGACACCGTGGAGCGCGTGGAAATCCTGCGCGACTTGCGGCTCGGCGCGTTCGACGTGCTGGTCGGCATCAACTTGCTGCGGGAAGGTCTTGACATTCCCGAGGTCAGCCTGGTTGCGATCCTGGACGCCGACAAGGAAGGTTTTCTGCGTGCCGAGCGCAGTTTGATCCAGACGATCGGCCGCGCCGCGCGCAACCTGAACGGCCGCGCGATCCTCTACGCTGACAAGATCACCGACTCGATGCGGCGCGCGATCGATGAGACCGAGCGGCGTCGCGAGCGGCAGATCGCGCACAACCTCGCGCACGGCATCACGCCGCGCAGCATCGTGAAAAAGGTACGCGATCTGATCGACGGCGTGTACAGCGAGAAAGCCGGTCGCGATGCAGAACGGCTCGAACTGCAGCGTGCGCAAGTGCAGGACATGGACGAAAAGCAGATCGCGCGGGAGATTAAGCGGCTCGAAAAACGCATGCTCGAGCACGCGCGCAATCTCGAATTCGAAGAAGCCGCGCGTACGCGGGATGAGTTGTCCCGCCTGAAAGCGCAGGCGTTTGGTGCCGCGGGTGACAGCAATGTGCTGGCGCTGGACAGTGCGCGGGCCAAGCCCAGCGCTGCCAATTGAAACTATTTCGCCACAACCTGATCTGTCAAGGGTGGGAAATACCGATTGGCAGACCGCAAGTGGTCATAGGCAAAGCGGACCTACGCAAACCCGAGCAAAACGATCAAGTTTGTGCTATACTTGACTGAATTAGTCAGGAAATGCCCTCGAGCTGAGACAAGCGTTTTTTGGCGGGTGAGATTAGGTGGTTCAGACGACTCGGGAGCGCTGGTTGCCATCATTTATCGATCAACCTTAAAGGAACATGAGATGCGTTTGACAACCAAAGGCCGTTTCGCGGTCACGGCGATGATCGATCTCGCACTGCGCCAGAACAATGGTCCTGTGACATTGGCGGCGATCAGCCAGCGGCAGCAGATTTCGCTGTCGTATCTTGAACAATTGTTTGGCAAGTTGCGTCGCCACGAGATCGTTGAATCGACGCGCGGGCCGGGCGGTGGCTATACGCTGGCACGCAATGCGGCCGACATCACGGTGGCCGACATCATTGTTTCGGTCGACGAACCGATCGACTCGACCCAATGTGGTGGCAAGGAAAACTGCCACGGCGATGAAGCAGGCCGTTGCATGACGCACGACCTGTGGGCGTCGCTGAACCAGCGCATGGTTGAATTTCTGGCGTCGGTCAGCTTGCAGAAGATGGTCGACGAGCAATTGGCCAAAGGTGTGCTGGTGGAAGACCGGCCGGCCATCAAGCGGGCGATCTCCAGCATGCCGGTGGTCAAGCCGATCCGGGTCAACGCACCGAACTCGGTGTTCGCACTCGGCGCCTTCGCCAAGTGACTCTACGCATCGGTACTGGCGCAGCTCGTCAGGCTTGATTGCTCTGATTAACAGAAATTGACCGCTATGGACGTAACCCCACACTTTCCCATCTATCTCGACTACGGCGCCACCACCCCGTGCGACCCGCGTGTGGTCGATGCGATCATTCCGTGGCTGCGTGAGCACTTCGGCAATCCGGCATCGCGCAGTCATGCGTGGGGCTGGGAAGCGGAAGCGGCAGTGGAGAAGGCGCGCGGCCAGATCGCTGATTTGATCGGTGCCGATCCGCGGGAGATCGTCTGGACCAGCGGTGCCACGGAGTCCGACAATCTGGCCATCAAAGGCGCAGCGCACTTCTATAAGTCCAAGGGCAAGCATCTGATTACGGTGAAGACCGAGCACAAAGCCGTGCTGGACACTATGCGTGAACTGGAACGGCAGGGCTTTGAAGTCAGCTATCTGGATGTGCAGGAAGACGGCCTACTCGACTTCGATGTGCTGAAGGCAGCGATCCGGCCAGACACGATCCTGATCAGTGTGATGCACGTCAACAACGAGATCGGCGTGATTCAGGACATTGCAGCCATTGGTGCGCTGTGTCGTGAGAAGGGCATCATCTTTCACGTCGACGCTGCGCAGTCCACGGGCAAAGTCGCAATTGACGTGAAGACGCTGCCGGTCGACCTGATGAGCCTGGCCTCGCACAAGACTTACGGTCCCAAAGGGATCGGCGCACTGTATGTGCGGCGCAAGCCGAGGGTACGGCTGGAAGCACAGATGCACGGTGGCGGTCATGAGCGCGGCATGCGCTCGGGCACCTTGCCGACGCATCAGTGCGTCGGGATGGGCGAAGCGTTCCGTCTGGCCCGGCTCGAGATGGAAGCTGACAACGCCAAGGCCTGGAAACTGCACAAGCGGCTGATGGACGGCTTCAGCGACATCGACCAAGTCTTTTTGAATGGCCACGCCACCCAGCGCGTGCCACACAACGTGAACATGAGCTTCAACTTCGTCGAGGGCGAGTCGCTGATCATGGGCATTAAAGGCCTGGCGGTATCGAGCGGCTCAGCTTGCACGTCGGCGAGCCTGGAACCGAGTTATGTGCTGCGCGCATTGGGCCGCAGCGACGAACTCGCACACAGCAGCTTGCGCATGACGATCGGCCGTTTCACGACCGAGGAAGAGATCGATTTCGCGATCTCCACGATCCGACACAACGTGGCCAAGCTGCGCGACTTGAGTCCGCTGTGGGAGATGCACCAGGATGGCATCGACATCAGCACGATCCAGTGGGCTGCCCACTGACCGAATTGAACTGAACACAAGGAGAAACAGCCATGGCTTATTCCGAAAAAGTGGTTGACCACTACGAAAACCCCCGCAACGTCGGCTCGTTCGACAAGGGCGACGAATCGGTTGGCACCGGCATGGTCGGCGCGCCGGCTTGCGGTGATGTGATGAAGCTGCAGATCCGCGTCAATCCAGAAACCGGCGTGATCGAGGACGCGCGGTTCAAGACCTACGGCTGCGGGTCGGCTATCGCATCGAGTTCGCTCGTGACCGAATGGGTCAAGGGCAAGACGCTGGATGAAGCGGCCAGCCTGAAGAATAGCCAGATTGCGCAGGAGCTCGCACTGCCGCCGGTCAAGATTCACTGTTCGATCCTGGCTGAGGACGCGATCAAGGCGGCTGTTGACGACTACAAGAAGAAGCACGTTCACTAAGATGGCAGTCACCCTGACCGAAGCGGCCGCGCGCCACGTGACGCGCTATCTGACCCGGCGCGGCAAGGGTGTCGGTGTGCGGCTTGGCGTGAAGACCACGGGATGTTCTGGGTTGGCCTACCAGATCGAGTACGTGGACGAACCACAGCCAGAAGACGTGGTGTTTGAAGATCGTGGCGTGAAGGTGTTGGTCGATCCGAAAAGCATGGCCTACATCGACGGTACCGAACTCGATTTCGCGCGTGAAGGCTTGAACGAAGGCTTCAAGTTCCTGAACCCGAAAGAGCGGGATCGCTGCGGTTGCGGTGAGTCGTTCCGTGTCTGATAGGAATGACCGGGCTCAATCGACAAGCCGCCCCCGAGGCGGCTTTTTTCTGCTGACGCGGGGGCAGTTGCTTTGAACCTGCAAGCCAACGACTTCGAGCTGTTCGGTCTTGACGCCCAGGTCGCGCAGGACCGTACGGCGATCGATGCGCGCTGGAAAGCGTTGCAGCGCGAGGCTCACCCCGACCGATTTGCCGCTCAAGGTGACGCAGCGCAGCGGCTCGCGATGCAGTGGTCGGTGCGGATCAATGAGGCGTACCAACGGCTGAAGGATCCAATGCGGCGCGCTGCCTATCTGTGTGAGTTGCGCGGTGCGCCGATCGATGCAGAACGCAACACGGCCATGCCGACGGCGTTCCTGATGCATCAGCTTGAATGGCGCGAAGCTCTTGAAGAAGCAAAGGTTGCGGCCGACGCCCGCGAGATTCTTGCGCAGGTCCACTCCTTGCGGCAGCAGATGCTGCAGCGCTGCGAGCAATTGCTTGACCAGGACAATGATCCGGCGGCGGCAGCCGTGGAGGTCAGGGGCTTGATGTTCGTGCAGCGTTTTGCGCGTGAAGTCGATGCCCGACTGGAGCAACTGGAAACTTAAGCCCACTGCGGCGAACTTGAACCTACCCTGAAAGAACTTACCCCCGCATGGCATTGCTGCAAATCTCCGAACCTGGCTACTCGCCCGACCCGCACGCGCGCAAGATCGCCGTCGGCATTGACCTGGGCACTACGCATTCGCTGGTTGCAGCGGTCAGGAGCGGCGTTGCCGAATGCCTGGGCGACCCGCAGGGCCGGGTGCTGCTCCCGTCCGTGGTGCGGTACTTGGAGCAGGGCGGACGCGAGATCGGATATGACGCGCTGGCTTCCCGTATCGACGATCCGGTCAACACGATTTCATCATTCAAACGCTTCATGGGCCGCGGGCTGGCTGACTTGGAAGCACCGGAACACTCCCCGCACGAGTTCATCGACACTCCCGGCATGCTGCGCCTCAAGACCGTGCAGGGTGAGAAGTCGCCGGTCGAGCTGAGTGCGGAAATCCTGGCGACCCTGCGCCAACGCGCCGAAGACTCGTTCGATGACGAGCTGTACGGCGCCGTCATCACGGTGCCCGCGTATTTCGACGATGCACAGCGCCAGGCCACCAAAGATGCAGCAAAGCTCGCCGGCATCGAGGTGCTGCGTCTGATCAATGAGCCCACCGCAGCGGCGATTGCCTACGGCTTGGACAACGCGAGCGAGGGCGTTTACGCCGTGTTTGATCTGGGCGGCGGAACCTTCGACATCTCGATCCTGCGGCTCACGCAGGGGGTATTCGAAGTGGTCGCTACGCGCGGCGACTCCGCGTTGGGCGGTGACGACTACGACCAGGCGCTGGTCGATTGGGTGCTTCAGCAAACCGGCGCGCGGCTCGCCGACGCGCATGACCGGGCTGCCGCACGCATCGCCGCGCGTGCCTGCAAGGAAGCGCTGACGAACGCCGATTTTGCTCCATTTTCCATAGCGAAAAACGCTTTGCACACCGGCGTCTCCATCGATTTTGATGTGAAAAAATCCGATTTTGATGCCGCTACGGCGCATCTGACCGAACGCACCATTGCCGCTGCCCGCAAGGCGCTGCGCGATGCCGATCTGGGCCGGGACGACGTGAAGGGCGTGGTCATGGTCGGGGGCTCCACCCGCATGCCGGTGGTGCGGCGCGCAGTCGCAGACTTCTTCGGCCGCGAACCGCTGGTCGATCTGAACCCGGACGAAGTCGTTGCGCTGGGCGCGGCCATTCAGGCCAACCAGCTCGCCGGCAATTCAAGCGACGATCTGCTGCTTCTCGATGTGATCCCGCTTTCGCTGGGGCTGGAGACGATGGGCGGCTTGGTCGAGCGCATCGTGCCGCGCAATCAGACCATTCCCACTGCGATGGCGCAGGACTTTACGACCTACATGGACGGCCAGACCGCGCTTGCGCTGCACGTGGTGCAGGGAGAGCGGGACTTGGTCGTCGATTGCCGCAGCCTGGCACGCTTCGAGCTGCGTGGCATCCCGCCAATGACCGCCGGCGCAGCGCGTATCCGAGTTACCTTCACCGTCGATGCGGACGGGCTGCTCAACGTGTCGGCACGTGAACAGGTCAGCGGCGTCGAGGCGCAAATCGATGTGAAACCGTCTTATGGTTTGTCCGATGAGCAGATCGCCGAGATGCTGCAAGCGAGTTTCTCAACCGCTGAAGCCGACGTGCAGGCGCGTGCGTTGGCCGAGGCCAAGGTCGATGCAGATCGGCTGCTGATGGCCACGCAAAGCGCGCTGGACTCGGATGGCCGGCTGATCGATACCGCGGAGCAGCAGTCGATCCGAGATGCGATGGCAACACTGCGCGACATTGCGGACAAGTCTGCCGAGCCGGTTGCAATCGAGGCGGCGACCGATGCGCTCGCGCAAACCACCGAACATTTCGCGGCCGAACGCATGAACCACAGCATTCAACATGCGTTGTCAGGCAAACGCCTTGACAGCATCTGAGAACTCACTTTCACACCATGCCCGTCATCAAGGTTTTACCGCACCCCGAATATTGTCCGAACGGTGCTGAGGTCAGCGCGCCGGCCGGCACTTCGATTTGCGAGGCGCTGTTGGACAACAAGATCAACATCGAGCACGCCTGCGAGATGAGCCGCGCCTGCACCACGTGCCACGTGATCGTGCGCGAAGGTCTGGCGTCGCTGAACGAGCAGGAAGAAGAAGAAGAAGATCTGCTCGACCGCGCCTGGGGGCTGGAGCCCAACTCGCGCCTGTCGTGTCAGGCGATCCTCGCGCAGCAGGACGTGACGATCGAGATTCCCAAATACTCAATCAATCACGCCAAAGAAAACCACTGAGGCTGCGCCGGCTCCGGCACTTGTGGCGACCATTCAACCCTGCGAAGAGTAACCCCCGTCAACCGGAATCGCGGTGCCTGTGACAAAGTCCGATGCACTGCTTGCCAAGAACACGGCGATGCCTGCCATGTCTGCCGGTGTGCCCCAACGCCCAGCCGGGGTGCGCGCCAGCACTTTGTCGTGTAGTCCGTCCACGTCGGTACGAGCTTTTTTGGTCAATTCCGTGTCAATCCAGCCCGGCAGCACCGCATTGGCCTGGATGTTGTCCGGCGCCCAGGCTGCGGCGATTGATCGGGTGAATTGCACGATTCCGCCTTTGCTGGCGCCGTAAGCCGGTGCGAATGACGCGCCAAAGATCGACATCATCGAGCCGATGTTGATGATCTTGCCGCCGCCGGCTGCCTTCATCGGGGCATAGGCAGCGCGGGCGCAGAGGAAGGCGCTGGTCAGGTTCGTGTCAAGCACGGATGTCCAGTCGGCCAGCGACATTTCATGCGCCGTCCGGCGGATGTTGATGCCTGCGTTGTTGACCAGGATGTCCAAGCGCCCGCAGCGCTGGCTGACCTGACTGATCAAGTCCTGCACCGAGTCTTCATTTGCCACGTCGGCCGTCATTGCGTCGGCCCGGTAGCCTTGCGCGCGCAACCCGGCCACCGCATCGTCAGACTTCTGCTGGTTGCGCCCGACGATCACGACCCGCGCGCCTGCCTGCGCCAGCCCAGTCGCCATGCCCAGGCCAATGCCGCCGTTGCCACCAGTGATCAAGGCTACTTTTCCGTCAAGGCTGAACATGGGCTGGCTTTCTTTGGAGTTGTCTTACCCGAAGGATAATCAAAGCCATGCGCCAGATCGTTCTAGACACAGAAACCACCGGCTTGTCAGCTGAAAACGGGGACCGAATTATCGAGATCGGTTGCGTCGAGCTGCTGAACCGCAAGCTGAGCGGCAACAACAAGCATTTCTACCTGAACCCGGGCCGCGACAGCCATGAAGATGCGCTGAAGGTGCACGGCATCAGCAACGAATTCCTGCGCGACAAGCCGCTATTCGAGCAGATCGCGCCTGAACTGCTCGACTATCTTGCAGGCGCCGAGCTGATCATCCACAACGCTGCGTTCGACGTCGGTTTTTTGAACAAGGAGCTCGAACTGATCGGCCGGGCGCGCTTGCTCGACTGCACCGGCGGCGAAGTGACCGACACGCTGGCACTCGCAAAAGACCTGTACCCGGGCAAGCGCAACTCGCTTGATGCACTGTGCGACCGGCTGGATGTCGACAATTCGAGCCGGACGCTTCATGGCGCCTTGCTCGATGCCGAATTGCTGGCTGACGTTTATATCAACCTCACGCGCGGCCAAGACCCACTGTTGGTCGAGCTGGATGCAGAGGAGCATTCCGCGCTGAGCAGTCGCACGACGACTCGGATCGACTTCTCGACGCTCAATCTCACAGTACTGACGGCAACTGACGACGAGCTGCAGGCGCATGAATCGATCCTGCAGCAACTTGACAAGGTGGCTGGCGGCCAAGCCGTCTGGCGGGGCGCCTGATGACAATTCAGGCTCTGGCATAATCTCGCGTTGCCTGTCAAGCCACAGGCAAGGTCCAGCGGGCGGTTAGCTCAGCGGTAGAGCACTGCCTTCACACGGCAGGGGTCGCAGGTTCAAACCCTGCACCGCCCACCAAATTCCGTAAGCAATATCAACGCTTATAAGACAGACACTCGCGACAAATCGGGTGTTTTTCTTTGCGACTGCCAAAAAAATACGGAAGTTCGATCGCGGCGGGTTGACTTCCTGCAATTTTCAGCAGGGATCATCTGCATGCGTTGCTCCGCAAAGCAGAGCGTTTCTTGCATCCAACCGCAGACTTTCTCTAAGTCGAACCATCCAACGAATACGAAGGGACTTCCCGCCTTGCTCGGCAACGGCAACGAGTGCCAAGATTGAATCGGTGAGAAGTCAATCTGCAGCCTTGTTTGCAAAGGAGAAGTCCCATGAGCGAGATTACACGCGTTGGTGTCGATTTGGCCAAGAACGTGATTCAGGTTCACGCCGTCGATGCGGCCGGTCAGCGGGTTATCAGCCGGGCATTGCCGCGCGCCAAGTTCTTGGCTTGGTGCGCCCAGTTGCCGCCCGGCTGCCTGGTGGCGATGGAGGCCAGCGCCAGTTCCCATCACTGGGCGCGCCGTCTGGTGGCGCTGGGGCTGGATGCCCGCATCATGGCCGCCCACTTGGTTGCGCCCTATCGGTTGCAAGGCAAAGGAGGCAAGAACGACGCCAACGATGCGGCCGCCATCTGCGAAGCCGCCTCGCGCCCCACCATGCACTTCGTACCCATCAAGACCGTCGAGCAGCAAAGCCTGCTGTGCATCCACCGCCTGCGCGAAGGCTTCAAAGCCGAGCGCACCGCCTGCATCAACCGCATCCGCGGGCTGCTGGCCGAGTTCGGGCTGGTGTTCGCGCAAAAGCCGGCTGTGCTGCGCGAGGCGCTGCCCGACGCCATTGAGGACGCTAGCAACGAGCTCGGCGGTCTGGCCCGACTGGCGCTGCAGCGTGCCCAACAACAGTGGCAAGAGCTCGACGCACACCTGGCCTGGTGCGACGAGCGCATCGCCGCCCACCTCAAGGCCGACGAGCAGGCGCGCCAGGCCGAGCAACTTCTGGGCGTCGGCCCCGTGACCGCCTCGGCGGTGGTGGCCACCGTCGGCGACTTCCACCAATTCAAGAACGGCGCGCAGTTCGGCGCCTGGCTGGGCTTGGTGCCGAGGCAAAACTCCAGCGGCGGCAAGAACAACCTGGGCCGCATCACCAAGCGCGGCGACACCTACCTGCGCACCTTGTTGATCCAGGGGGCCAAGTCGGCGGTGCTGACTGAACCGCCCCGGGTTTCCCGGAGGCTCATTGGCTTGAGTCACACCGACATGGCGGACCCGTGGACTTGCAAATAGTAGTTGGCTTCGGCCTCGGCCGGCGGGATGTTGCCGATCGGCTCCAGCAGCCTGCGTTTGTTGAACCAGTCGACCCAGTT
>JBBPYC010000002.1:0-142098 GCA_038200275.1 Burkholderiales bacterium | reverse complement strand
CAGCGCCTTCACCAACTCCTTGCGCGTTGTCATGCTGATTTGCCTCGTCACGTTGTTCTGCTCCCGCCGGACAATCCGACGAGTAGCAAGTTACGTGAGGCAACGGGTCAGCGCCGGTAGCAGAACTGATGAGTCAATGCGACCAGCCATGCTGCTTGACGCTATCCAATGTGGGCCTGTTCGTATGCGCCGGCGGCTTCACGAAGGACGCCGAGACCGAGGCGCGGCCGCAAGAAAAGCGGTGGGTGACGCTGATCGGGTTGGACAGGCTGTCTGATCTCTCGGTCGAGCACTACGGAAAGCTCACCGACCAAGCCCGGCGCCGCTTGCCGCTGCGCCCGATTCGGTTCTTGTCGCCGGGCGGCTGAACGGCGGGGTGCATCTGTCAGCTTGCACAGCTTTCGCGCAGATTCGCCAAGTTCTTGCGTTGCCGCATAGCCCGAATCGCAGCAACGGATTTGGTTCCAACGTCACAATCTTTCCATGTGCAGCCACTACCAACTCCAGAAAGACCGCGAGCGCTACCTGCGCAGCTTCGGCTGCCCGCCGCCGCCGCACCCCTACGTGCATGACCTCTGGCCGGGATCGACCGGCGTGTTCCTGCGCCGGCCGCGCGAGGCCGACAGCGGCGACGAGGCCGTGCTGGATCGCGAGTCGCTGGTCGGCCGGTTCGGGCTGTTGCCGCACTGGGCAAAAGATGAAAAGCTCTCGCGCCACACCTACAACGCGCGGTCCGAAACGGTGCACGAGAAACCGAGCTTTCGGAATGCCTGGAAGCGCGCGCAGCACTGCGTCATTCCGGCCGATGCGATCTTCGAGCCGGACTGGCGCAGCGGCAAGGCGGTGGCCACGCGCATCGAACGCGCGGACGGCGCGCCGCTGGGCATTGCGGGGCTCTGGTCGTCGTGGCGCTCGCCCAGTGGCGAGCAAGTGCACAGCTACACGATGCTCACGATCAACGCGGACGAGCATGCGTTGATGCGCAACTTTCACCGGCCGCACGATGAAAAACGCATGCTCGTGATCCTGGCGGAGGGCAGCTACGACGACTGGCTGCACGCATCGGCCGAGCAGTCGCGCGCGTTCCTGCAGCCGTACCCGGCCGATCGGCTGACAGCAGACGCGGCAAGCGCGGCAGCGGCTGGCAAGGCCGACGCTTGAAGGGCGCCGCGCCTCACCGCGGGTGGGCCTCGGCACTGCTGATTTTTCTTGCCGTTGCGTTGCTTGGCGGATGCGCCGATGCGGGCTATTACCTCCAGTCGATCAGCGGCCACCTTGAGCTGTTGAACCGCGCGCGGCCGATCAGCGATGTAATCAATGACCCGACCACGTCGCCCGCGTTGCGAGACCGCTTGGCGCTGGTCGAGCAAATGCGTGCGTTCGCTGTCAGCGAGCTCGATCTGCCCGACAACGCGAGCTATCACCGCTATGCAGCAATCGATCGGCGTGCGGTGGTCTGGAACGTGGTGGCGGCACCTCCTGACTCGCTGCAGCTGAAGACTTGGTGCTTTCCTGTAGCGGGCTGCGTCGGCTACCGCGGCTATTACGACGAAGCGAAGGCACAGGCGTTGGCTGGGCAGATCGAAACGCAGGACTTTGAGGTTGCGGTGCAGCCGATTCCCGCTTATTCCACGCTCGGCTGGAGCAACTGGTTCGGCGGCGATCCGCTGGTCAGCACGTTCATCAACTACCCGGAAGGCGAGTTGGCGCGGCTGATCTTTCATGAACTTGCGCATCAGAGGGTGTATGCGAAGGACGACACGACGTTCAACGAGTCGTTCGCCAGCACGGTCGAGCGGCTGGGCGCTGCGCGCTGGTTGCAGCAGCACGGCAGCCCGGCGGCGCGCGCCGAATACGCGGCGCTTGACGTCAAACGCAAGGCGTTCCTGCAGCTCAATCTGGCAGCACGGCGTGAGCTGGAGCAGATTTATGCAAGAAAATCGGCTGGAGCGCTTGATGAGCCTTCGCTCTTAGCTATGAAAAAAGAAGCAATGCAGCGGTTTCGTTCGAACTACCATGCTTTGCGTGCCGGCTGGCTCGCACAAGAGCCAGCACTTGATGCGCGCCGCTTCGCCGGCTACGACCAGCGCGTGGCGCAAGCCAACAACGCCTGGTTCGGCACCGTGGCCGCCTACGACGCGCAGGTGCCGCAGTTTCTTGCACTGTTCGAGGCAAGTGGACAAGACTTCGGCCGCTTCTATGATGCGGCTCTGCAATTGGCAGCACTGCCCAAGGCCGATCGCAACCGCCGGCTCGAGCAGGGCGTGCAAGGCGCCGCGGCTGCCCGTTGATTGCTTGTTCGATCTCCAAAACAACCGCCATCCGTCATGTCCGACATCCATATCGTCCGCCCACATCATTTCGGATTGGCCGACGCGCGCCGCACGGCCTACACCTGGGCCGAGCGGGTCGAACGTGAGTTCGAGCTCGATTGCACCTGGGCCGAAGGCGCGACGCACGACGAAGTGCGTTTCAAGCGCGGCGGTGTGGAAGGCACGCTGATGGTGCGGCAAGACCGGTTTGAACTCGAAGCCACGCTCGGGCTCATCGCAGCGATGTTCAAAGACCAGATCGAAGCGGAGATCGTGCGCGAACTCGACGCGGTGTTGTCGGAGCCGCCCGGCGAGTTGTCCGATCCGCCCGATCAGGCGTAGCTGATCCAGTCCCGATACGCATCCTCATCCAGATGCGGCAGGTGGTTGAAGCTCAGCAGCGAATGCCGTTTTGGATTGAACACGAACTCGGTCAGCGCGCTGTTGCGAATGCGGAGATTCAGCTCGATGGTGATGTCGGGCGTTGTGCCCAGCACGTGGCCCACCGCGGTGGAGATAGGCCCGCCGCTTGAGACGATCAGCACGTTCTTGCCCTGGTGATGTTGGCGCACATGGTCGAGTGCGCTGGTCACGCCGTGCAGAAACCTAACGTAGCTCGGCATGCCGACGGGCGCGGTCTCAGCCGCCATCCAGGCGCTCAAGCCGCGGCGCAGCAGCCGGAAGTGCTCGCGGTACAACTCGGGCGTGTCCGGGCGTTGCAGGGGTTGCGGATGAATCGCGCCGATCACCGCTTCGCTGTCGTATTCGTTCAAGCCCGGCCATGACAGGCAATCCGCCGATGCATAGCCGGCACCGGCCGCGATCTGCGCCCAGGTCTGCGCATGGCGCCTGAGCGAGCCGGTAATGACCGCGTCGAACGCGATGCCGCGCGACGCGAACCACTGGCCCAGACGCAAGCTTTGCTTGCGGCCAAGCTCGCTCAAGACGTCGTAATCGGCCGCTCCGAGTGAGGCCTGACCGTGGCGAACCAGATAGAGATGTCCCATGCGGGGCATTCTCGCCCGCGCAAGACTCACTGGCCGGTCGCGCCGGCGTCAGCCGCAATGGCGCTGCGCGGCTGAAAGTTTGATCACTGCGGCACTACGCCGCGATTTTGCCGGGCTCGCTCGGCTTCGGCCTGCTGCTGTTGCTGTTGATAGAGGTTGTGGTCGCGCGATACCTGCTGCTGTAGCCGGCGTTCCTGCACGCGGTTTTGCTGCTGCTGGATCTGCGGCTGGTATTGCTGTTGTCGCTGCTGCATCTGTTGTTGCTGTTGCTGTTGCTGTTGCTGCTGGCGTTGCTGCCACTGGTCGGACTGATGGCGCCGCTGCTGATCGGCCTGCACGCGCTGCTGTTGCTCCAACTGGTAGCGCTGGCCTTGTTGCTGTTGTTGCCGGCGTTGCTGGTCGAAGATGCGCTCTTGCTGGCGGTCCTGGTACTGCGCGCGCGGTGCCTGCTCTTGCTGCGCCTGCTGCCGGCGCTGCCAGTCGATCTGGGACAGGCGATCCACCTCGAACACCTGCGGTTTGGGCATCGGCTGCGCGTTGCGAATCGGCGCAATTGCAGCGCCTGCAGACGGCACCAGCACGTCGCCGTTGGCACCGCGACGCACCGACCAGTCGTGCGTCGACCTTGCATAGCCCGGTTGTTCAAAGGCTTGCGGCTTGGGCAACGGCACCGCAGGCAGCGCAAACGGCGCGCGATGCGGCGTGTCGAAGCCGGTGCCGATCGGCACACCGCGCACCGGACGGCGCTGTTCCCAGTCGTTTCGGTCAATCGACGTGAAAGCGCCTGGCCGGCCAGCATAGATGTAGTGATCGGGCGTGCCGTTGCGCCCACCCCCGCCCTGAATGCCACGGTTCACGCGGTCGATGTAGTGGTCGCTGGCCTGATAGCCGGGACGCCAAGCTTCACCCGGTGCCAGCGGGAACCATTGGCTGCTGCGCCCCGGGCGCCAATGCACGTCGCCGCCGCCGTTGCCGCCGAATGCAACCAGCGCGGGTGCATAGGTAGCGCGGCGCACCTGCGCCCCTGGCGCCCAGCCCCAGCGCGAGCCGCTTTGAACCCAGCGACCGTAGTGGAACGGTGCGAAACCCCAGGGTGCATCGTCGACCCAGGTCCAGCCCCACGGTTCGATGTAGTTCCACTGTCCGTAGCGATACGGCGCCCAGTTGGCTGGCACGCTGCTCGGATACCAGACCGAGCCGTACTCACCACTGGTCTGCCAGCTGCCGTACTGATCAAGCTGCTGGTAGCCGACCGTGCCTGGCGACACATGGCGTGCGGCCACCGACTGATCAAGCGCCCGATCGCGCGTGCCCACCCACTGGTCGAACGCATCGCTGGCCCCACCGGCCGTGGCGGTCTGCAGCGCGGCCAGCGTACGACCCTGGAAGGCGAGCCGCTGGCCCGCGCGCAGTTCGGTCGCCTGGCCGCCGTCGCCGTACAGCACGGCATTGCCCGACAGCACCGTGACCTGGGTGACGCCGCGGCTCAAGTCCACATCGATCCGGTAGTCGCCGCTGCGATTTGCAACGAACGCAAGGTTCGGCGTATCGACTTCGTATCGGTCGCCCTGCGCCAGATCGGCCAGCCGCAGTGCGAGCGTGCCTTGCAGCAGTTGCAACTTCACCTGTTCGTCATCGACCTCCTGCAGCAGCAGGTGGGTGCTGCCGTCGAGCCGCAACAGTGCATCCCCGCTGTCGATCTCGGCGCGCGAGCCTTGGGCGGTCCAGAGCCGGTCGCCATAGGTCAGGGGCCGGTTGTACGGCGCGGCCGACCACTGTGTGCTGCCGGGTGGCGCGAAGCTCAGCGGCCCTTCGGCAAGGTTGAGCCGCGCGACGCGACCCGGTGGGTCGATATCAGTGCCGTCCGCCTGCGTCTGCGCGCGCGCGGGCTGCCACAGGAGGCAGGCCGCAAGCACGAGCAAAAGCGACCACAGCAGCACACGTCCAGGCGCGCTGCTCTGCTGCCCAGCGGTGCGGGCCGCCCCGCGATTACCGAACGGAGCATGAGAAGTCCGGGCAGTTGGTTTCATGAAGCGCCTCCCCTGAATAACAATCAGGAAAAAAATGGACAAAACCGATGCTGCAGTGTCGCAGCCGGCCAGCTTCCCTAACGCGGGAGCGGGCATCGTCGTTGGCTTGAAGCCCTGCAATCCACGTGAAGCCCGGACCATGGGTGCTTCAAGATGTAAGCACCCACCAGGTCTGCTGCCCTCACGCAGCCCATGTTCATGCGGCGGCGGCCTCGCGCTCCACCTGCACCAGACAGTCGTAGAACGTCGGCGCGCGGCCCAGATCGGTCAGGCGTTGGCTGGTCAATTCGTTCACGTTGGTGCCGTCGAGCCCGAACTTGCGCCACCAGACGCCCAAGCCATGCACCACGCCAGCCCGCGCGCGGTCGGTCACCCGGGCTTTGCAGCGGTGGCTGCCGCGGTCGTTGAACACGCGCACGATGGTGCCGTTCTGAATACCGCGCGCGGCGGCGTCGGTCGGATGCAGTTCGAGAAGCGGTTCGCCTTCGGCCGCTCTGAGGGGTTCGATGTTCACGAACGTGCTGTTCAAAAAGTTGCGCGCGGGTGGCGAGATCATCGCCAGCGGATGTTGCGCCGAGCTGCCCACGGGCTCGTAATTTGGCAGATGGTCGGGCAGGCCGTCCTGGCCGAGTGCGGCCAGCCGGTCGCTGAAAAACTCGCACTTGCCCGATGGGGTTGCGAATGCGCCTTCGGCAAACGGTGCTTCGGGCAGGTCGAGCGTGGCAAAGCCGTGCCGAAGCAATGCGTCGAAGTCCACCTGCTCGCCGTAGGCTGCACGGCACAACGCCTCGTCGTCGTCGCTGAAGCACGGCTCGACAAAACCCATGGCGCGCGCAAGCCGGCGAAAGATCTCGGTGTTGGGCAGCGCCTCGCCCATCGGTTGAATCGCGGGCCGGTTCAACAGCACGTCGGTATGACCATAAGCCAGGTGCACGTCCCAATGCTCAAGTTGTGTGGTGGCGGGCAAGACGTAGTCGGCGTAATCGGCCGTGTCGGTCTGAAACTGTTCGAGCACCACGGTGAACAGGTCTTCACGCGCAAAACCGCGGGCCACCTTGGCCGATTCGGGTGCGACCGCCACCGGGTTGCTGTTGTAGACGATCAGCGCGTCGATGCGCGGGCCGAACGCGGGCGCTGCTGCGCGCAGCAGATCGTCGCCGATCGTGACCATGTTGATGGTGCGCGGCGGCTCGGCCGACGCAGGCAGCAGCTCGGGCCGTTGCAGCTGCGCGCGCTCGACCGGGAACTCGCCCGAGCTCGACAGCAGCAAGCCGCCCGCACGCTGCCGCCAGGCACCCACCAGCGCGGGCAGGCAGGCGACGGCCCGCACCGCGTTGCCGCCGCCGCGCACGCGCTGCATGCCGTAATTCAGCCGGATCGCCGCCGGTCCCAGCGTGCCGTAGTCGTGCGCGAGCGAGACGACCTGGGCCGCATCGATGCCGCAAGTGGCTGCCACCCGCTCGGGTGGCCACTGCAGCGCGCGTTCGCGCAACAGCGGCCAGCCGTGTGTGTGCTGAGCGATGTAGTCGTGGTCAAGCCAGTCGTGCTGGATCAACTGATGCATCACGCCGAATGCAAGCGCTGCATCGGTGCCGGGCAGCAGGGCGATGTGCGCGTCGCATTTGTCGGCGGTGTCGGTGCGGCGCGGATCGATGCAGATCAGCTTGGCGCCGTTTCGTCTGGCCTGCTGCGCCAGCCGCCAAAAGTGGATGCTGCTGGTGATGGGGTTGCTGCCCCAGATCAGGATCAGCTTGGCTTCCGCGAAGAACTCGACCCGCATGCCGACCTTGGCGCCGTACGTCTGCAGCAGCGCTTCACTTCCGGCCATTGCGCAGATCGTGCGGTCCAGCTTCGAAGCGCCGAGTCGGTTGAAAAACCGAGCCGCCATCGATTCGCCCTGCACGAGGCCCATCGTGCCGGCAAAGCTGTAAGGCAGAACGCCTTGCGGGTCGGCAGCAGCGATGTGTTTCAGGCGCGCTGCAATCTCGCCCATCGCCTGGTCCCAGCCGATCGGCTCGAACAGGCCCGAACCTTTTGGGCCACTGCGCTTTTGTGGTGTGAGCAGTCGCGCTGGATGATTCGTGCGCTCCGCATAACGCGACACTTTCGCGCACAGCACGCCGGCGGTGGGCGGATGATCGGGGTTGCCCTGCACCTTGATCGCGATCCCGCCCTGCACCGTGGTCAGCAGCGCACAGGTGTCGGGACAGTCGTGCGGGCAGGCACCGCGCACGACTTCAGTCGCCGGGGCTTGAGTCAGTTCGTTTTGGACGGCTTGGGTCATGGGGTTCGATCGGAGGGATGGACGGCGGGCTGACGTGACTCGTGCATTCGTTCATTGTGCGGGGACGCCGGCCTATTGCACCCATTTTCCAAGGTCGCGTGAACTCGCCACCCGGCGATGTCTCGCAGGCCGCGCGCACGTGGAAAGCAGCTGCGAAGTCACCAACTGCAGGCCGGCCACTCGCGTTGGATCGGCGTGACCGTTGAGGCTGCACTTCTTAGCAACTCCGGGCGAGAGCAGGGTGCATCACCTACAGCCGTTGCTGTCGACGCGCCCGTGCGAACGGGCCGTGCCCCACGTGGCTAGTCGCGCGCGCCCGCAGCGGGCTCGCCAGGCAGGTGAAATCGGAAAGCGGAAGCGATGGGGTTCGCCGCCGGCCGGTCGGCGCCGTCGCGCAAGTCGCCGCCGTGCGAAGCCAGCAGTGTGCGGACGATCGTCAGGCTTGGTGGGCTGTCATTGGGCAGAACCCGTGGGCTCGCTGCATCCTTGGGCCCGGCCCTGCGAGCGGGATCGGCTGCCGCGCTTTGCGGGCCATCGTTGCGCACCTCGCACCAGGCACCGCCGCGACCACCTTCTGCGCCTTCGGCCGTGCCGTCCGGCAGACCAGCCGCCACTGCAACGTCGGCGCTTGGGCGTTGCAACAACGCTTCGCAGATCAGGTTTTGCAGCACGCGGCGCAGCATGTCCGCATCGGCATACACCATCAGATCGCCCGGCACGTCGTTGTGCAGCCGGGTCGCGGCAAAGTCGGCGGTGGGTTGCAGCTCGGCGATCAACTGCTGCACCAGAGGCCACAGTTGCAAATGGCGGCGTTGCGGCTCATCACGGCCCCGCGCGAGGGCGGCCTGGTTGTTCTGCAGCACCGAATCGACCAAGGTCGCCAGCTGCCGCACATTGCGCTTCAGCACGTCGAGCATGCGCGCACGCTCCTCGGGCTGCTGGCCGTTATGTTCGAGCGCACGACTGGCCAGCACCACCGCGTTCAGCGGCGTGCGCAGGTCGTGCGCGACGAATGCGAGGTGCTCATCGCGCCGCTTGCGTTCGATGGCTTCGCATTGATGCGCAAATGCCTCCACAGCCACGCCGATCGCGCGGTCGAGCACGCTGTTGAGGATATGCACCTGGCTGTCGCGCAGCGGCACACCCTGAATTTCGGCCAATGTGTGAATGCAGTTGCGCAGCATGCTGTATTCGATCACCACCTCGCCGATCTCATAGCCGTTGTGCGCGCGCTGGGTGCCGTGTTCGACGGAGGCGTAACTGGAGAGCGGCTTTCCGGGATCGAAACGTTCGGGATGCCGCAGCGCGGAGACCAGTTCTTCGATCAGCATCGGCACATGGTCATTCAGCGTCGGCGCCGGAAGCTGCTTCGCCGAAGGCAGTTGTCGTACCTTGTGACGCCATTCGGCCAGCAGCGTGTCTCGCTCCCGCTCCAGCAGATCAGCCAACGCTGCCCGTTCATCCATCTTGATGCGAACCTTTTTTCATCGGCGGAATTCTAGGACCTGTGGCCCGGATCTCTACAGCATAAGACTCGACTGACTCCTGCCGACCTGGAAACAGATCACGTTGACGGGTGTGATCGTCAATTGGCGGCCTGCAGCAAATGCCTGAGTCCAACCATGCAGCCAGCCAAGGCAGTGGCCTGCTGCGCCTGCATGGGACCGGGCCGCGAGTTCACGCGGTGAAGGATCGTTTTCTTCAAGCCCGCTGCGGTGCCTGCAAGCGGCCGGCGGTTGCTCAGCCGTGGCCCGACTGCGGCACTGCCGATTCGACCGCGTATTCCTTCAGCCGGTTGTACAACGTCTTCATGCTGACGCCAAGTGCGCTGGCGGTGCGCTCTTTGTGCTGGTCGTAATGCTTCAAAGTGGCCAGGATCAACGACCGCTCGGCTTCTGCAAGCGAAGTGCCAATCGCCAGGCTCAGCGTGGCGACCGCCGATGCGTTCGCAGCCGGTCCGCTGATCGGCTGGGCGGCGGCGCTGCTCGCACTGCCGTCTGCAGGCAGCCACTGCGCATCGATCGTCTCGCCGCTCGCCATCACGAATGCGCGCTGCACCGCGTTGCGCAGTTCACGCACGTTGCCGGGCCAGCGGTGCGCTGCCAGTGCGGCGAGCGCATCGGGCGTGAAACGGCAGGTGCGCCCCTCGGCCTTGCAAATGCCAGCCAGGAAATGCTCGGCCAGCAGGTGGATGTCTTCCTGGCGGTCGCGCAGCGGCGGCAGTTCGATCGGGAACACGTTCAGCCGATACAGCAAATCTTTGCGCAGATGCGCGTCGGCGACCGCTTTCTCAAGCGGCCGATTCGTGGCGGCGATCAGTCGTACGTCGGCATCGAGCGTCTGGGCGCCGCCAACCCGCATGAAGCTGCCGGTCTCCAGCACGCGCAGCAGCTTGACCTGCAGCTCGAGCGGCATCTCCGTGATTTCGTCGAGAAACAAGGTGCCGCCACTGGCGCGTTCGAAAAAGCCCAGATGCTGGCGTTCGGCGCCGGTGAAACTGCCTTTTTCGTGCCCGAAGATCTCGCTCTCGATCAGGTTGGGCGAGATGGCGCCGCAATTGATCGCAAGAAACGGTGCGTTGCGTCGGCGGCTCAAGGTGTGCAGCGTGCGCGCCACCACTTCCTTGCCGGTACCACTTTCGCCCGTGATGAACACCGACACGCCGGTGCCAGCCACGCGGGACACCTGTTCATACACGCTCTGCATCGCAGCCGACCGGCCCCACAGGTCGCCGAAGCGGCCGGTGCGGTTCAGCTCGGCGGTCAGGTCGACCACTTCGGCCTTCAGTGCGGATGGCCGCATCACGCGCGACAAGATGCCTTCGAGTTGCGTGATCGCGATCGGCTTGACCAGATAGTCGGCCGCGCCCAGCCGCAACGCCTCAATCGACGTCTCCAGGCTGGCGTGGCCGGTCACCAGGACGACCATCGAATTGGCGATCAGGTCCGGGTCTTCGAACAGCTCCATGCCACTGCCGTCGGGCAGCTTCAGGTCAAGCAGCACCAGATCCGGCTGATGCAGTGCAAGCTGGCGGCGCGCTTCGCGCAGTGAGGGGGCGGAGGCGACCGTGAAGTGTTGGCCAGCGACAAGGGCCGCCATCAGCGTGGCCGAATCCTGATCGTCGTCGACGATCAGAACGTGGTTCATTTCAGACCTTGCGCGAGCCATCGTTGTAGTGGAAGCAGCCTGTGAGCGGTGTATCCGGGAAGGAAATAGGGAAAAGCACCAACAACAAATCCAACGCGACGCCGAGAAAGTCTTTGCGGCCGGCACGATGTTTGCACCTGCTGACCATTGTGCGCGCGTTTTGGACGTCGTTCCGACCACCAATGGCAGCCATGGTCAGCCGGGCGAACTTGCTGCAACCGGTCTGCACGAATCGGTAATTCACGCGTTGCCCGGCGTCGACATACCGAATCCGCCCGAAGCCGGGAATGTTTCATCCAATCGACCAATGTCGCACACCAGTACTGCATCGGGTGCTATCTTTTTTAGTCGATGCGAAGGCCGTGCAGTGGGTCAGCTGCCACTGGCACGCAAGCTGCGTGGAAGTGCCCACCGCTGGCGCTTTTCGACGGCGGGCAAGCAAGCGCAACTCGCACCGGCTGTGTTGTGTGCTCGCACCGCAGGAGAGTCCGATGCCGTCCATGATTCAGAACACCGAGCAGCGCCAGCAGCACACGTTGTCGCCGCGGCTGCAGCATGCGGTGCGGCTGCTGCAGTTGTCGTCACTTGATTTCGCACAAGAACTCAACGGGATGCTGGCGACCAACCCGTTCCTGGAGTCCGAAGACATCGACGCGATGCTGGCTGCAGACGAAGAGGAGCAAGAGACCGAGGCCATGACGACGCATGACGAGTCGCCGCTGGAACCGGAGCAACTGTTTGCCGAGCAGGATCCAGGTGCACCGCGGCTCGATGCCGAGTTCGACCGGCTGCAACAAGACGATGCCGCTGGCATGGACAGCGAGCGCGAGCTTTGGCAATCGGACGGTGCTGGCATGGCGCAGGCGCACGAGGGCAGCGGACAAGACGCGAGCGCGCTCGACTTCATGGCCAGCCACCTGTCGCTTGCTGCGCATCTGCATACCCAGATCGACGTGTTGCCGCTGCCAACGCGCGACCGGGTGCTGGCCAAGGCGCTGATCGAGTCGCTCGACGAAGACGGTTACTTGCGCTTTGAGCTGGCCGAGCTGGGCGAACTGGTGGCGCTGGAGCCCGCTGCACAGCCAGCCGAGCTGCAGATCGCGCTGCGCCGGGTGCAGGCACTCGAGCCGACCGGCGTGGCCGCGCGCAGCGTCGCCGAATGCCTGACGCTGCAGTTGACGGCGATCTGCGACGAGAACGAGCGCGCACTGGCCGCACGCATCGTGAATGAACAGCTCGACCGCCTGGCTGCGCGCGACACGCACGGCCTGGCCCGTGCGTTGGGCAGCAGCCCGGCTGTTGTCGAGCGGGCCTGCAAGGCGATCCGGCGGCTCGATCCGCGCCCCGGCTGGCGTTTTTCCCATACGCATGCGCCTTACGTGCATCCGGACGTGATCGTGAAGAAGGTGCAGGGCCGCTGGACTGTCTTGCTGAACCAGGCGGTGGTGCCGCGGCTGCGATTGAACCGTGTCTATGCCGAGATGTTCCAGCGCCATCGGCAGGCGCAAGACGGTGAGCTGGCCGGCCATCTGCAGGAGGCCCGCTGGGCCGTGAGCAATGTCGAGCAGCGCTTTGCGACGATCCTGTCGGTTGCGCAGGCAATCGTGCGACATCAGCAGCGGTTTTTCGATTTCGGGCCGATGGCCATGCGCCCGCTGGGCTTGCGTGCAATCGCCGACGAGGTCGGGTTGCATGAGTCGACCGTCTCGCGGGTGACCAACAACAAGTACATGGCCACCCCGCTTGGGGTGTTCGAGTTGAAGCGCTTCTTCTCGCGTGCGCTGGCGACCGCGAACGGCAAGCAGGTATCGGGCACGGCCATCCGCGGCCTGATCAAAGAGATGATCGAGGATGAGCCGCCTCACGCGCCACTGTCCGACCCGGAAATCGCGCGCCAGCTGGAACGTCAGGGCTTGCTGGTGGCACGCCGCACGGTCACCAAGTACCGGCAATGCCTGGGGCTGGACGCGGTAGACCGGCGCGCGCGCAAGGCCAGCGTGGCAGGTGCCGGCGCCAAGTAGCCGGCATCTCTTTCGGCACCGACCGCCGGCTACAACGCCGGGCTCGTCATCTCGATCAGCGGCTCGATCAGCTTTTCGCTGAGCGGCCGATTTCGCCACTGCTCAAGCGTGACGCGCTGAGCCCGTTGCAGATCCTGCTCGAACACGGCGACTTGACGGGTCGCAAACGCCGCATCGAACACGTTCAGATTGGCCTCGTCATTCAACGAGAACGACCGGTTGTCGAAATTGGTCGAGCCGACCGATGTCAGAAATTCATCGACCACCAGCACCTTGCAGTGATACATGGTCGGCTGGTATTCATAGAACTCGATGCCTGCTTCGAGCAGCGGCCCCCAGCGCGCGCGGGAGGCGCTGCGCACCACGTCGGTGTCGATCTCCTTACCGGGCAAGATCAACTGCACCTTCACGCCGCGGCGAGCGGCTGCGATCAGCGCTTGTTCGGACAACTCGTCAGGCACAAAATAAGGCGTGGACAGCCGGATCGTGCGCCCAGCCGCTGTGATCGCCATCAGATACATCAGGTGCATGCGGTCGCTGCCGGCCGAAGGCGAACTGCTGAACATTTGGGCGCGCAGTCCGCCGGCTTCTTCGAGCGGCGGAAAGTAGTCGTCGCCGTGCAGCACATGGCCAGTCGCCTTGGTCCAGTTGTCCATGAACGTGGCTTGCACCTGCGCCACCACCGGGCCCTGGATGCGAAAGTGCGAATCGCGCCAGTGCTCAGGGTCTTGCGCATGGCCGCGCCACGGGTCAGCGATGCCAACGCCGCCGGTGAAGCCCGTTTCGCCGTCGACCACCAGCAGCTTGCGGTGCGTGCGGTTGTTCAGCCGTGCGAGCTGCCACCAGGTCGGCTTGTGATAACGCTCGACTTCAATGCCTACCTCACGCATCTCGTCGATGAAGCGGTCCTCCATCTTCACACTGCCAAGCCAGTCGAGCAGCACATGCACGTGCACGCCGGCGCGCGCGCGTTCGCTCAATGCGTCGACAAACTCGCGGCCGATGCTGCCCGACCAGTAGATGTAAGTCTCGAACGTGATGCTGCGCTTGGCCTGCTTGATCGCATCCAGCATGGCCGGAAAGATCTGCTCGCCGTTGAGCAGTGCATCGATCTGGTTGCCGGCCACAATGCCCGGGCCCAGCAACGCATCGAGCGCACGCTCGAACGAAGGGTCGGTGACGTCGTAACGGCGCTCAAGTTGCCGCGTCACACGCTTTTCGCCGGCAGAAAAATTCAGCCCAACCAGCACCAGCGCGAGCACCGCAGCGCCTGAGAGCAGCGCAATGCGCATTGAGCCATGCTTCATCCCGTTCAGCCGATCGCGCCGAGCAACGTGACGTACTGTTGCCTGGCCTGCGCGCGGTCCAGGCCGGCGAAACGGGTCCAGGCGGCCCACGTGGCAAGCGCCGCCGCATCGTTCACATCGGATTGGGGGGCGTGGTTGTCGCCGTGCTGCGCCTGCTGATGGTAAGCATGCAGCTCGAACTGCGCACCGCCCTGTGGGTGGTCGATCAGGTTCTTCGAATTGGCGGCGGCGATGTCAAATGCGGCGTCGAGGTCGGGCATGGTCTCGGGTCAATGGTTAGCAAAAAAAGGGCTTGGCGTGCGGGCAACGTACTCACTCGTCGAGCTCGGCCTTGGCCAGCTCGATGTCCAGTCGCTCGGTGGCGTCTGCTGGGCGGCATTGAGCAGCCCGGCCATAGAGCTCGGTGGCGAGGGCGAGTTGCCTGTCGCCGTCGAGCATCATGAGGCCGTGCGCGTACTCGATCAGCGCAATCGGGGAGTCGGGGTGCAGCGCCAGCGCGGTCTCGAACATCTTGCGTCCGATGTCGCGCCGCGCGCCGTAAGTCATGCCGCCGATCAGGGGGCCGACCTTGTCGATCACTTCAGCGTGAAACGTGCCAAGTGCGACATGGGCATCGGCGTGGTGCGGGCACAGCGCGATGGTGCGCTCAAGCGCTTGCTTGACCTTGGCGCCAAGCCCGAGCGCAAGCGCTTTCGCCACACTGATGCCCTGGCTGTAGCGGCCCAGCGCATATGCCTGGCTGTACCACGCGTTGGGGTTGTCGGGCTCGCGGCGCAGTTGCTCCTGGGCGCGTTCTGCCGCCTTCAGGAACAGCGCGAGCCTCACCGCTTCCTTTTTCTCGAGAAAATTCGCGTAGACGCAGGTTGCGCGGTTGGCTACCAGCACGCCCGCCACGTCACCGATCGCAAGGCCCGCTTCACAGGCCTCTTGATAGCGGCCGCCGTGATAGAGCGCCCAGGCCGCCAGCACGCGTGCGTCGCGAGGCAGCGGCTCCTGGTCGCCGCGGTGCAGGCGGCTCCAGTTTTTTTTTACCAAAGCCGCAGTCGCCGCGTATTCGGCCAGGTAAGGGTGAGGGCTCCAGTCAACCATGCCTTGTTCTTGTGGTGTGGTCTTGCGTGCCGGTGTGGCAAATCTTGGTCCCGTTGCTTGCCGACGCCCGCTCAGTCGTCGCGCCCGTCCGGTCGTTGCCGGTCTGGTTGTAACAGGGGCATCCTATTGTTGCTCGAAACGCGATAGGCAGCCGCCAGCGTCCTCAAGTGGTTGCGCCTGACCGGCTCCAGATACGGCAGCAGCAGCCCCAGCACGTGATCGGCGCCGCGCAGCAAGGCGTCTTGCGCACATTCCGGCTCCAGCGCATGGCGCGGGTCACGCACGTATTCGTAGCTGAGCCAGAACGTGGCGATCATCACCATCCGGGTGGCCACAGGCGCGATCTCAACCGCGTCGATCCGCAGCGCGCCACTTTGCTGCAGGCCGCCAAGCAGCGTCCGCATCGCCTGCTCGGTCAGGTCCAGCAGGTTTTTGAACTGCGTCTCAAGCCGGCGGTTGTTCGACAGCAGGTCGTTGATGTCGCGATACAAAAAGCGGTGCTGCCAGATCCGCTCGAACAAGCTGTGCATGAAGAACCAGGCATCTTCCACGTCGCGCACCGAATCGCTCGCGGTCAGCAGCTCGTACAAGCGGGTTTGGTGGTGGTCGAACAGCTGCGTGATCAGCACTTCCTTGGCCGGGAAGTGGTAGTAGAGGTTGCCCGGGCTGATGCCGAGTTCGGCCGAAATCAACGTGGTCGACACGTTCGGCTCACCGAACCGGTTGAACAGCTCCAGGGTCGTCTCCAGGATGCGCTCGGCGGTGCGGCGCGGCGCCTTCTTGGGCATGGTGCTGAAACGTGGCCTTTGGCGTTGGGGAGAAAACAGGAGAGGTCAAAGCGCGGTCGAGCGCAACAGAAGCGCGGCCATTGCCGCAGGACCCCGTCAACTCGCCTTTTTAGAGGCAGCTGACGAGCGTCTACGGGCTGCGCGGCGTGCCGGCTCGGTTGGCGTCGAATCAGGGGCTGCTTGCGGCGCAAGCCGGCGCACTTGCTCGGTCAGCTCGGCCACGCGCCGATTCAGCTGCTCGACGTCGTGCACCGAAGGCACGCCCAGCCGCGGCAGCGCCTTTGCCACGCGTTGCTCAAAGATGTTCTCAAGCTTGTTCCACTGCTCATTGGCACGGCCGGACAAGCCGCTGGCCAGGGTCGTCATGCGGTCGGCTGCCTGCTGCATGCGCTCCTGCGTCTCCACTTGCGATTTGCGCTGCAAGCTCAAACCCTCTTTGACGAGCGCTTCGAACACCTTGCCGCCTTCTTCCTGGGCCTTGGCAAACGCGCCGAGGCCCGCCAGCCAGATGCGTTGGGCGGAATCGCTTGCCGCGAGCGGCAACTCTGCGCCGGCTCGGTAGTCGGCGCTCAACTTTTCAAGTTTCTTGACCATGCGATGCGCTTTGTCCGTCGATCTGTCGTGCAGCTTGAACTCTACGCGGTAACCATGCAGCCCCGCGTGCGGCCGATGAGATAATCCGCAGCCCGCGCCGAGGACTCGCCGCTTGCGCAGGCTTTTGCCAGCGACGGCACACAAGACAATCTCTGACGCAACGAAACGGGAACTCCATAAATGATTCTGGTGACGGGTGGTGCAGGCTTCATCGGTGCAAATTTCGTGCTCGACTGGACCGAGGCGAATGATGAGACCGTCGTCAATCTGGACCGGCTGACCTACGCCGGCAACCTGGAGAACTTGCAGGCATTGGCCGGTGACGCACGCCACCGCTTCGTGCAGGGCGACATCGGCGACGCCTCGCTGGTGGGCGAGTTGCTTCGCGAGCACCGCCCACGTGCGGTCGTCAATTTCGCAGCCGAGTCGCATGTGGACCGATCGATCCACGGGCCGGAGGACTTCATCCAGACCAACGTGGTCGGCACGTTCCGGCTGTTGGAGGCGGTGCGCGGCTATTGGTCGTCGATTGAGGCGACAGAGGAGCGGGCTGCCTTCCGGTTTCTGCATGTCTCCACCGATGAGGTGTACGGGTCGCTTGGCAGTCAAGACGCTGCATTCACTGAAGAACACCGGCACGAGCCGAACAGCCCGTACTCAGCCAGCAAGGCCGCCAGCGATCATCTGGTGCGCGCCTGGCATCACACGTACGGCCTGCCCGTCGTGACGACGAACTGCAGCAACAACTACGGACCGTTCCACTTTCCCGAAAAGCTGATTCCGCTGATGATCGTCAATGCGCTGGGCGGCAAACCGCTGCCGGTCTACGGCGACGGCATGCAGGTGCGCGACTGGCTCTACGTGCGCGACCATTGCAGTGCGATCCGCCGCGTGCTGGAGGCCGGGCGCCTGGGCGAAACCTACAACGTGGGTGGCTGGAACGAGAAGCCGAATCTGGAGATCGTGCACACAGTCTGCGCACTGCTCGATGAATTGAGCCCGCGCGCCGACGGACGCAGTTATCACGAGCAAATCAGCCACGTGAAGGACCGCCCAGGCCACGACCGGCGTTACGCGATCGACGCGCGCAAGATCGAGAGCGAACTGGGCTGGAAGCCGGCCGAGACGTTCGAGTCCGGCATTCGAAAAACCGTGCAGTGGTACCTCGCGCATGGCGATTGGGTGCGCAACGTGCAAACCGGTGCGTATCGCGACTGGGTCGAGACCCAATACGACGCGCGTACTGTGCAAGCATGAAGATCCTGTTGTTCGGCAAGGGCGGCCAGGTCGGCTGGGAATTGCAGCGCAGCTTGGCGCCGCTGGGCCCGTTGGTCGCACTTGATTTCGACAGTACGGACCACTGCGGTGACTTCACCGATCCAGCCGGTTTGCGCGACACCGTGCGTGCAGTACAGCCCGATCTGATCGTGAATGCGGCCGCACACACCGCAGTCGACAAAGCAGAAAGTGAGCCCGAACTCGCGCACCGGATCAATGCCGAGGGCCCGGGAGCACTGGCCGAAGAAGCCGCGCGGCTTGGCGCCTGGCTCGTGCATTACTCGACCGACTATGTGTTCGACGGCAGCGGCACACGGCCTTGGCGCGAAGCCGACCGGGCAGCACCGCTGAGCGTCTACGGGCGGACCAAGCTGGCCGGCGAACAGGCCGTTCAGGCTGCGGGCGCAAAGCATTTGATCTTGCGCACCAGTTGGGTCTACGCAGCCCGTGGTGGCAACTTCGCCAAGACCATGCTGCGGCTTGCGCAGGAGCGCGACAAGCTCACCGTGATCGACGACCAGATCGGCAGCCCGACCGGCGCCGAACTGCTGGCCGACGCAACGGCGCAAGCGGTCGTCGCACTGCAGCGAGATCCGTCGCTTGCAGGGCTTTATCATCTGACGGCAGCCGGTGAAACCAGTTGGCACGCGTATGCGCGCTTCGTGATCGAAACCGCACGGCAAGTGGTACCTGCGCTTCCCATCAAGGCGCAGACCATCGAACCGGTGCCGACCAGCGCGTTCCCGACGCCAGCTGCGCGTCCGCACAATTCGCGGCTCGACTGCACGCGCGTGCAAGCCGCCTTTGGGCTGCAACTGCCTGCGTGGCAGCACGGTGTCGAGCGTATGTTGCGCGAGACGCTATGAACCCAACATCCGACGAAAGCCCATGACTTCACGCAAAGGCATCATCCTGGCCGGCGGCTCCGGCACGCGGCTGCATCCGGCAACGCTGGCGATCAGCAAGCAGCTGCTGCCGGTGTATGACAAGCCGATGATCTACTACCCGCTGTCCACGTTGATGCTGGCCGGCATCCGGGAGGTGCTGGTGATCAGCACCCCGCAGGATACGCCGCGCTTCGAACAATTGCTCGGCGACGGGGCGCAGTGGGGCATGAATATCACGTATGCGGTGCAGGCGAGTCCCGATGGGCTTGCGCAGGCATTCCTGATCGGTGCCGATTTCGTCGGCAATGCGCCGAGCGCGCTGGTGCTCGGCGACAACATCTATTACGGCCACGACTTCACACAATTGCTTGGCGCCGCCGATGCACAGACCGAAGGCGCTACCGTGTTCGCCTACCACGTGAAGGATCCCGAGCGCTACGGCGTGGTCGCGTTCGACGGCGACAGTCGCGCCGTCAGCATCGAGGAAAAGCCAGAGCGGCCGAAAAGCAGCTATGCGGTAACCGGGCTCTACTTCTATGACAATCAGGTGGTCGACATCGCGCGTGCGGTCAAGCCGAGCGCGCGGGGTGAGCTGGAGATTACGGCCGTGAATCAGGCGTACCTGGAGCGTGGCCAGCTTGAAGTGCAGATCATGCAGCGCGGCTATGCGTGGCTCGATACCGGCACGCACGACAGCTTGCTCGAAGCCAGCCAGTTCATCGCAACACTCGAGCATCGGCAGGGCCTGAAGATCGCCTGTCCTGAGGAGATCGCTTGGCGCAACGGTTTCATCGACGACGAGGCGCTGCAGCGGCTGGCCGCGCCACTCGTGAAAAGTGGCTACGGTCAGTATCTGCAAGGGCTGCTGCGCGAAGGGCCGGTGCTGTGAAGGTCACGCCGCTGAAGATTCCCGACGTGCTGCTGATCGAGCCGCGCGTATTCGGCGACGCGCGCGGGTTTTTCTACGAGTCTTACAACGAGCAGGCGTTCGCTGAAGCGACGGGTCTGGCCCTCAAATTCGTGCAGGACAACCATTCAAAGAGCACACGCGGGGTGTTGCGCGGCCTGCACTATCAGATTGAGCAGCCGCAGGGCAAGCTGGTGCGGGTGGTGCGCGGGGCCGTGTTCGATGTGGCGGTCGATTTGCGACGCGGCTCGGCCACGTTTGGTCAGTCGGTCGGTGTGGAGCTCAACGACCAGACGCATACCCAACTGTGGGTGCCGCCCGGTTTCGGTCATGGCTTTTTGGTGCTGCAGGACGGCACCGAGTTTCTCTACAAGACGACCGACTACTACGCCCCCAAGCACGAACGCTGCATCGCCTGGAACGACCCGCAACTCGGCATCCAGTGGCCCGACATCGGCGTTGCACCGAGCTTGTCGGCGAAGGACGCGCAAGGCGTGCCGTTTGCGCAAGCCGAAGTGTTTGCGGGCTGAGCACCGGGCGGTGAATCCTGGCGGTGCCAGTCTCACCATATCGATCGTAAGCCACGGCCACGGGGCGCAGGTCACTGCCCTCGTCGCGCAGCTTGCTGCATTGCACACCGGCCATTTGCGGCGCGTGCTGGTGACGCTGAACCGGCCGGAGCCGGCGCTGCAGCGCGAACTCGACGCCGGAAGCTGGCCGTTCGAACTCGTGATCTTGCCAAACCTGCAGCCCACCGGTTTCGCGGCCAATCATAATGCCGCATTTGCCGTCGACGGTTCGACCGTTGCCAGCCGCTATTTCGCTGTGATGAATCCGGACGTTCGGTTGATTGGCGACCCGCTGGCGTTGTTGATCGATGCCCTGGTGCCTGCCGACGTGGGCTGCGCCTACCCCGTTCAGATTGGCTTAAGCGGCCGGGCGCAGGATCACGAGCGGCGTTTGCCCACGCCGCTGGCGCTGTTGCAGCGCTATACGAAATCCGAGCCAACCGGCAGCGCGGAGTCTGCGCCGGACTGGGTCAACGCGGCGTTTCTCGTATTTCCTGCACCGGTGTTTGCAGCACTCGGCGGCTTCGACAGTCGCTTTCACATGTATTGCGAGGACGTCGACTTGTGCATCCGGATGAGATTGGCGGGCTGGCGCATCGTGCGGGTCGACGCAGCCCGCGTGCTGCATGAGGGCAACCGTGCCACCCGGCGCAGCACGCAACATCTGCTGTGGCACGTGCGCAGCTTGGTGCGGCTGTGGAGCTCAACGTCTTATCGGGACTTCAAACGGCTCCAGGCTGCTTCGCACTGACCAACCTGCCACGGCGGCTTGAGGGTTCGCCTGTTGGCATCAAAATTCCCACTCCGCTTTTCCTCCAACCGTCTTCCCACTCAATTGCCCACCATGTCGGCCGTTCCTGCTTCTGTAGCCATTGAGCCAGACTTCGGCGCAGCGCGGCCCCGGTTGGGCGAACTGCTGCTGGGTGCCAACAAGCTCAGCGCGCGCGACCTGGAACGTTCGCTGGCCGCACAGCAACAAATGGGAGGTCGGCTCGGTCGCGTGCTGGTCAGCCTTGGGCTGGTATCGGACCCGGACGTGATGCAGTTTTTGTCGCAGCAGCTCGACCTGCCGCTGGCCAGCGAGAACGACTTCCCTGCAGTGGCGCCCGATGTCGACGGTCTGCTGCCGGAATTTTTGCGCACCCACAGTGTTTACCCGTTGCGCCAGCATGGCAGCCAGCTCGAAGTGGCGATGGCGGTGCCGCAGGACGCGTTCGTTCTCAAGGCGCTGAAGCTGACGACCGGGCTCGACATCCATCCGTGGCTCGCACTTGAAGCCGACATCGAGAAGGCGTTGACCCATTCGCTTGATGCGAATAATGAAACAGATGCGGCGGACACGGCGTTCGACAACCAGGACTCCGGTGACTTCGTCGAGCATTTGAAAGACTTGGCCAGCGAAGCGCCCGTGATCCGGCTCGTCAACGCAATCATCGGCCGCGTGATTGAGTTGCGCGCGTCCGACATCCACCTGGAGCCGTTCGACGACGGACTGCATGTGCGCTACCGCGTGGACGGCGTGATCTCGTCGGCCGAGCCGGTGCCGCCGAAGCACGGCGCTGCCGTCAGCTCGCGCGTCAAGCTGCTCGCGCATCTCGACATCGCCGAACGGCGGCTGCCGCAGGACGGACGCATCAAAACCCGCGTAAAAGGCCGCGAACTCGACCTGCGCGTGTCCACCGTGCCGACTGTGCACGGCGAGAGCGTCGTGATGCGCGTGCTGGACCGCGCCAGCGTGCGCTTCAGCCTGGAAGACATGGGGTTTGCGCGCGACAACTTCGAGCGCTTCACCGCATTGCTGCAGCGCCCGCACGGCATCGTGCTGGTCACCGGCCCGACCGGCTCGGGAAAAACCACCACGCTGTATGCCGGCCTGTCGAAGATCGACGCCAGCGCCAACAAGATCATCACGGTCGAAGACCCGGTCGAGTATCAGCTCGAAGGCATCAACCAGATTCAAGTGCATCCGCAGATTGGCCTGTCGTTCGCGAACGCGCTGCGCTCGATCCTGCGGCAGGACCCGGACATCATCATGATCGGCGAGATGCGCGACGGCGAAACGGCCCAGATTGCGGTGCAGTCGGCGCTCACGGGTCACTTGGTGCTATCCACTTTGCACACGAACACGGCCGCGAGCGCGATCATCCGGATGCAGGACATGGGCGTCGAGCGCTACCTGATCACCTCGGCGGTGAACGCGGTGCTCGCGCAGCGCCTCGTGCGCCGGTTGTGCTCGCATTGCAAGACGCCGTATCACCCGACGGACGAACTGTTGGACTCCAGCGGCCTGCGGCGGTTCTGCGGCGACGACCCGGTGATTTATCAACCGGCGGGTTGCGCGCAGTGTCGCGACAGCGGCTACCAGGGCCGCACCGGCATTCACGAACTGTTGGTGCTCGACGAGCGGATGCGCCGCGCGATTCTGGACAACCTCGATGCGGGCGCGCTGCAAACGCATGCGACGCAGGCCGGCATGCTGACGCTCTATGAAGACGGACTGCGCAAGGTCGCAGCCGGTACCACCAGCCTCGACGAGCTGCTGCGCGTGACGCAGGACCGAAACGATGGCTGAGTTCGTCTGGCGCGCTGCGCAAAGCGACGGCGAGGTAGTGGAGGGGCACAGCGACGCAGACAATAATCTGGTGGTGCTGAAGCAATTGCGGGATCGCGGACTGACGCCGATCCGCATCGAAGGCACCGCACAGGCTGGCGCTTGGGGCGCTGCTGTGGCCCGGCCCGGTGCAGCGCTTTCGGCAGGACCAGGACGCCGCAAAATGAGCGGCCGTGCCGCCCGCGCACCCGCCGATCGCAAGGACGTGCAGGCGTTCACCACCGAACTCGCAATCATGCTGCGCGCGGGCCTGGCGCTCGACAACGCGCTGCGCGTGCTGATCGAGATGGCAGCCAAGCCAGCTGTGATGCAGTTGCTCCAGCAGGTGCTCGACGACGTGAAGGGCGGTGTGCCGTTCAGCCGCGCACTCGGTCGGCATCGGGACCTGTTCGGCGATTTCTACATCAACATGGTGCGTTCGGGCGAAGCCAGCGGCCAGTTGTCCGAAGTGCTGACGCGGCTGGTCGAGCATCTGGAGCGGTTGCGCGCGCTGCGCGAGAGCGTGGTGTCGGCCACCATCTATCCGATGATCCTGGTCGGCGTGGCGGTGCTGTCGGTGATCGCGATGCTCGGCTTCGTGGTGCCGCAGTTCGAAAAACTGTTCACCGACATGGGCGATGCGCTGCCGCTGCCCACGCGCATCGTGATGATTGCGGGCCGCGCATTCACCGACTACGGCGTGTTTATCGGCATCGGCATCGCGCTGGTGGTGTGGCTCTTGATGCGGTGGTTTCGCTCGGCATCCGGCCGCGACTGGTGGCAGGCGCTGATGCTGCGCATGCCGATCCTAGGCGGGCTGATGCTCAAATATCAGCTCACGTTGTTCGCGCGGTCGCTGGGCACCTTGCTGGGCAACGGCGTGCCGATGCTCTCGGCCCTGCACATCGCGAGCGAGACCGTCGGCAACGCGCGGTTGCGTCAGCGCTTGGAAACGATTGCACCGTCCGTCAAGGAAGGCGGCAAGGTCGTGCAGGCGATGATCGCCACGCAGATCTTCGAGCCGATTGCGATCAACCTCGTGCGCGTCGGCGAGGAGACTGGTCGCATCGGCACCATGATGCTGGAGCTCGCCACCATCCTGAACCGCGAAGTGGAGACCGGCATCAAGCGTTCGCTGACGTTGGTCGAGCCAGTGCTGATCCTCGTGCTGGGCGTCGTGATCGCCAGCATCATCGTTTCCATCCTGCTCGGCATCTTGTCGATCAATGACTTGGCTGTATAGAATTTTTACCTCATGAAAATTGCTTTTTTTGCTTCAAAACGTGCTCCGACTCGCGTGCGTTCGCGGGGTTTCACGCTGATCGAACTGCTGGTCGTGCTGGCCATCCTGACCTTGCTCGCCGGCTTGGTCGGCCCACGGGTGCTGGGCCAGTTGGGTGGTGCCAAGTCGAAGACGGCCGCGGTCCAGATCGCCGACCTGGACAAGGCCCTTGAGATCTTCAAGCTCGACGTCGGCCGCTACCCGACCACCGAAGAGGGCCTGGGCGCACTCGTCGCCAAACCGGGTTCCGCAAACGGCTGGGCCGGCCCGTATTTGAAGGGCGGCGCGGTACCGACCGACCCGTGGAGTCGGCCATACCGCTACAACGGCTCGGGCCCGGGCGGCACGATCGAGATCACCTCGCTGGGGGCGGATGGCGCACCGGGCGGCGAGGGGGAGAACGCCGACGTCCGGAACGTCAAGTAACGCGGTGCGGCGCGTGGGCGCGGCATCGGGGTTGCGCCGCCTGCGCGGCTTCTCGCTGGTCGAACTGCTGGTGGTATTCGCGATTCTGGCCATGCTGGTCGCGCTGGTGCCGCTGGCGTTCGGCAAGCTGCGCGAGGCCGCGCAATACCGTGACAGCGTGCGCAGCATGATCACCGACATGCGCAGCGCGCGCACCCGGGCGATCAGCGTGGGTGCGGATGTGCGATTCATCGTCGACACGGCTGCGCGCAGCTACGGTGTGGAAGGCGGTGCGACGCACCGGTTGCCCGAGCCGCTCGTGATGCGGGCCACGGTGGCGAACCAGGAGATCACCGCTGGCCGCTTCGCATCGATCCGATTTCTGCCCGGCGGCGGCGCTACCGGCGGCAGTATCGACATCGTGCGGCCGTCCGGCAGCGGGGTGCGGCTCCGGGTGGACTGGCTGTTCGGCCGGGTCGAGCAGGAAGGCATCGGCTCGTGAGCCGAAATTCAAAACGCGTTCAGCGCGGCTTCACGTTGCTCGAGCTGCTGGTTGCATTTGCGATCATGGGCATTTCGCTTGGCATGCTATATCGTGCCACTGGCAGCAGCGCGCGCAATGTCGGGGAGATCGGACGCGTCACACAAGCCAGTGAACTGGCCGAATCGCTGCTCGCGTTGCACGACGCGTTGCCGCCCGGTGGCTGGAATGAAGCGGGCCGCTCGGCAAATTTTGCCTGGAGCGCGCGCAGTGCGCCTTATCCGACCCAGGCCGCCGCCAACCCGCAAGTGCCCCCTTTGTATGAACTCGCGCTTTCGGTTCAATGGGACGACAACGGCCGCCGCCGCTCGATCGACCTGACCACTCTGAAGCCAGAACGCAAACCACCACTGCCGGTGGCGTCGCAATGAGCCGGCTCCTATTCGTCAGCTTCGGCGCTTGCGCTGCCCGTGGCCAATGAAGCCAGGGCATCCAACCTCCGCACGGGCTGTGGACAGGAGCGGCCCTGTCACAGGTGTTTCTCCAGACTGATGAAACCGATATATCGAATTTCAAAAGACCCTGCGGAGCTGACTTTGCCAGGCCGCAAGCGTCGCCCCAGGTGGGGGGTAGGCGAGAGCCGACCCACGGGAGCGAAGCCTGGGCAGGGGCGTGGTTTTACGCTGCTCGAAATGCTTGTCGTGCTGGTGCTTCTATCGCTGCTGATGTTGGGCCTGGCCGGCGCGTTGCGCACAGTGGGGCAGGCCGGTGAAAAGATCGACCAGCGGCTGGCGCAGTCCGATGATTTTCGCGTGGTCAGCACGTTCCTGCGCAACGTGCTGGGCGAGGTTTCGGGCCGCAAGGTCGACTCGCTGCAAGCGCAAACAGCCGGCGGCCGTGTGATGTTTGCGGGCGCACCGGATGCGCTTGCGTGGATTGGCATCATGCCGGCGCGCTACGGTGCTGGCGGCCGGACGTTCTTCAAGCTCGGCGTAGAGCCTGTTGCGGGCCGGCGCGCACTTGTACTGCGCTTCGTCCCGTGGTTCGATAGCCCCGGTTTCCCCGACTGGTCCAACGCCACCGCGCGCGCGCTGGTCGGCGGCGTCTCTGCTTTCTCCGTCAGTTACGAAAACGGCCGCGTGATGCCGTCCGAATGGGTGCCCGGCTGGCCGGTCGATGACCGCCTGCCGGACCGCGTGAATCTGCGCATCACCACCGAAAACGGCGCATGGCCAGAGCTGGTGATTCCGATGCGCGCGCTGCCGAGCGGCGAACGCGGCGGCGACGGTGGCTTCGTGGTCGGCGACACCCAGTCGTGACGCACCCGCACACCCGTACCCAACCGCGCGGCATGGTGCTGATCGCCGTGTTGTGGATAGTCGCGGCGCTGGCGGTGTTGGTGACTGGCGCGAGCCACGCCGTGCGCGACAACGTCCGGATCGTGTCGCTCGCGCGCCAGAGCGTCGTCGCGCAGGCGCTGGGCGATGGCGCGATCGAACTGGTTCTGCAGCAGATGGCCGCGCTGCCGACCCCGCTGGCCGTGCTGTCGGTCATCGACGCCAATTACCGAAGTACGCCGATCAGCGTCGAAATCGTGCCGGTGAACGGCCTGATCGACGTCAACGCCGCGCCGCCACCGCTACTGGCCGCGCTCTACCGGATCGCTGGCGGTCTGGGTCCACCCGCAGCCGAAGCCTTGGCGCTCGCAACGGAGACCGTACGAACGCAGAAGGATGCACGGGGCCGTGCTATCGGATTCGAAGCAACGGAAGATCTGCTGCGCGTGCCAGGGCTGGACTATCCGCTTTTTGCTCGGATCGCACCGCTCGTGACTGCGGACCTGCGCGGCAGCGGCCGGGTCAATCTGCTGGCTGCGCCGCTGCCGGTGCTGGTGGTGCTGGCCGGCGGTGACTTGGGCAAGGCACAGGCGATCGCCGCGGGCCGCAGCGCCGGCCGTGTCGGCATCGACACCACCGGGCTGGAAGCCGGGTTCATCGATGGCGGCGCGGGCAGCCGGTACCGGATGCGCGCACGCGTGCCGCTCGCCAGCGGCGGGTTCGCGCTGATTGGCCGCGGCGTGAGCCTGCGGTTTTCTGCCAAGTCCGGGCTGCCATGGACAACCTTTCACAAGTCGCGCCGAATCGAGGCGGTGCCAAGTGGTTGATGCTCCGTTGGCGCACCGGCAACGCTTAAGCAAGCGTTAAGGCGACGGGCGGCCCGGATGCTAAAACAATCGATCGGCGAAGCCGCGACCGGGTTGAGGCAGGCCCGGACTCAATTGCCGAATGGTCTTATTGCAGTGCGGGATAATTCCGCCTCGCTGCGGTCTGCCCCATGTCAATGACCGCCGCCCGGATACCTACTTCTCTGGTCAATGCCTTCACTCTCCCATGAATCGCGCCTGTTCGGCATCGACCTGAGCAGCTTCGGACGCGACTTGCGCGCGGGCTGGCAGGCGTTGCTTCGTACGCGCGCGTGCGCGTGGCTGACCCCGTCGCAGCCGGTGCGACTGTTGCGCGCAGACGGCAGCGAGCGTTGGCTGGACGGCCAGACCTTCAAGCCCGCCGCGCCGCGCCGCGTCGGTAATGTGGCTTCTGCTTCCTACGCCACTGCGGTGGAGCTACCGGAAGACCAGGTGCTGCACCGTCATCTGCGCGTCCCCGCAATGGACGAAGCGGCGCTGGCCGATGCGGTTGCGCTCGACGTCGCCAGTGCCAGCCCGTTTCCGCGTGATGACCTGACCTGGGGCCACCGCAGCACGGTCGCCGCCGATGGGCGGCGCCAGGTCGACATCGCGCTCGCATCGCGCAGCGGGGCGCAGCGCTGCCTGTATTCGGTTGCGCAGACATTTGGGGCCCCAGGGCTCGACGATCCGGCCGCAGTCGAGGTCTGGGCGGTCGCCAGCGATGATGCAGCGCTGCCGATGCAGCTGCACGGCTTCGGCGAACCACGCCGGGCCGCGCGCGCGCTGGCGGGCCGGCGCCGGCGCCTGCTGCTGCTGCTGCTGATCGCGCTGCTGCTGCTGGCCGTGCTGCTGACGCCCACCGTGCAGTTGAATTGGCGTGCGCTGCGGGCCGAAGACGCCTACGCGCGGCTTGCGCAGTCGGCCGCGCCGATGGTCGCAAAACGTGCCGGGCTGGTGGCAGCATCCGACCGACTGACGACGCTGCGCGACGTGTTCTTCGACCATGTCGATCCGCTGCGCGTGCTCGATCGCCTGACCCAGGTGATCCCCGACGACACTGCGTTGACGTCGTTGCAGCTCGATGGCCTCAAGGTGCGCATCTCCGGCCAGGCGACGAATGCGGCAGCGCTCATGCAGACACTCGGCGCCCAACCCGGCCTGCGCGACGTGAAGGCGCCGACGCCGGCCACGCGCTATCCGGGTTCGCCGAAGGAGAACTTCGATGTTGAATTCGCCCTGGAAGCCGATGCGTTTCGGCCGCCGCCCAGCGTGAACGTGGCCGCTGCCGCGCCGGTGCAAGCCCCGGCTGCGCCGGCCGTGCCGGCACAGGCGGCTGGCGGCGGCAGCCCGTTCGTGGTCGGCGGCACAGCGTCACCATGAAGCGCATGCTGCGTAGGCAATTGATCGCGCTGGCCACCGTGACACTGCTCGCCCTGTTGCCGCTCGTCGCGCTTGGCCTGTACGTGGTGGACCTGCGGCATGCAGCCCAGCAGCGCATTGCCGAACTTGAGCCGCGCCATGCGCGGCTGGCTGGCCTGATCGCCGGTGGCAAGGCACTCGAGCAGGCGGAGGCGGCTGCGCGCAACCAGCTCGGCGAACTGACCTACGCAGCAACGCAAGACCTGACCCAGGCTGGCAACGACGCGCAGCAGCGCGTGCGCACCGTGTTCACGAACGCCGGTCTGCAGCTGGTCAGCAGCCAGGTGCTGCCAGCCAAGGACGAAAAACAGTTCGATCGGATCCCGCTGGCGGTGCGGCTCGAAGGCGACCTGGCTGCGCTGCAGGCCGCGCTGGTTGCGCTGTCGCACCAGACGCCGGCGATCCTGATCGACGGGCTCAATATTCAGAGCATGGGCGCGGCAAGGCCCGAACAGGCACAGCGGATGGCCAGCCAGTTCAACCTGTCGGTGCTGAGGCTCAAGCCTTGAGGCGCCTCGAGCCGGTGCTGTTGCTGTTGCTGGCTTTCAGCCTGTTGCTGGCCGCGGCGCTGGCTGCGTTGTGGTTTGATCCGATCACGCTGCAATTGCGCAATACGCACTGGCAGCCGCCGGCAGCGCGCGAGCCCGACTTCGCCGCGATGGCGCCGCTGCTGGCATCCCGTGCCTCGCCCGACGCGAGCGCATTCACAGCCACCTTGCAGCGTCCGCTGTTCTCGCCAAGCCGCCGCCCGCCGGTGCCGCTGCCGCCGCCAGCGCCGGTCAAGCCACCGCCAGTGCCGGTCGTGACCGAAAAACCTCCGCCGGACCCGTTGGCGGAAGTCAAGATCCTCGGCATGTACATGGGCGCCACCCGCAGCGGCATCATCGCAATGGTGGACGGAAAGCCGCGGCGCGCGCAACTGAACGACCAGATCGCCGACTGGACCATCACGTCGATCGGCGACCACGACGTGACCTTCTCGCAAGCGGGCATCAAGCGCGTGCTGCCGCTCGAAGTCAAGCGCCCGGGCCGTGGCGCTGGCGTGTCGCAGCCGCCCGCGCTGCCGGCGGGCAACCCGCCGCTGCCGCCCAAGCCAGCACCAACTGCCCAGCCGGCACCCCCGGCCGATCCGTTCGTGATCGGCGGGCGGCAACCCAAGTCGCCCGCTACCGCTCTTGGCGCGCCACCGAAGGCGCGGCCCTGATGGGTCGCTACGCCGGCGAGTCGCAAGCCTGCAACCGCCAGACACCGACAACCACGTAAATCCATGCCCAACTTCCGACTGACCCCGATCATGCTGGCCGCTGCGCTGGTGCAAGTCGGCTGCGTGGCGCCGCCCGTCGCGCTGCCAAGCTCCGAGCCGATCGTTGGCACCTTGTTCAACGGGGGTGACTATTCGCCTGCGGGCAGAGCCGGTAGTGCGGTGTCGATGGGCGGCAGCGCCGCAGGTGCGAACCCGGTGCCGTCGAGCCCGTCTGCAGACGACGAACGCAGCCTTCAGCCGCGCATCATCCGCGGCACCGATCGGGTCGTGGCGCCTGCGCGGCGCATCGCACCAATCACTGGCCCTGCCAACCAGTTCCGCTTTGAGGATGCGCCGGTTGCCGAAGTCGCCAACGTGGTTCTGCGCGATATTGTCGGCGTCGACTACGTGCTGCATCCGCCGCTGAACGGCACCGTCACGCTGGCCACGAAGGGCCGGGTCAGCGCGGACGAAGCCATGACCTTGCTGGAAAGCGCGCTGTACGCAAACGGCATGCTGCTGGCCCGTGATACGCGCGGCGTCTACCACGTCGGCCGGCCGGAAGCGCTCAAAGGCGTCGTCGCGGCGCCGCGCCAGGTGGGCAACGGCGCGCTGCCGCCCGGCTACGGCGCGGTGATCGTGCCACTGAAGTACATCGGCGCAAATGAGATGGCTGCGATCTTGAAACCCCTGCTGCCCGCTGAGGCGTTGGTACGCGCGGACACGGTGCGCAACCTGCTGGTGCTGGTCGGCACGCGCAGCCAAGCCGAAGGCTGGCTTGATCTGGTCAACACCTTTGACGTGGATCTGCTGAAGGGCATGTCGGTCGGTGTGTTTCCGCTCAAGTACGCCAGCGTGCGTGAAATGCAGGAAGCGCTGCGCGTGGTGATCGGAAACGCGGACGGCTCTCCGGGCGCTGCCGGTTTGCCCGCGGGTGCCGCCGCCGCGCCGCCGCCCAGCACCGCCGGCCAGCCCGAGCCGAGCAACGCGTTGCCGCTGCCCGCCGCACTGAACGGCGCGCTGCGCATCGTGCCGATCGAGCGGCTCAACAGCATCCTGGTGGTCACGCCGCGTGCTTCGTACCTGGACACCGCACGCGAATGGATTGAGCGGCTGGATCAGCCGAATGGCAACAGCAAGGAGCCGGAACTTCGTGTTTATGCGGTACAGAACGGCTCAGCGCAGCATTTGGCGGAGGTGTTGAGCGGATTGTTTGGTGGAGCGGGCACGCAAGGAGCTGCTGGTGGCACTGGGATTGCGCCGGGGTTGGACGCGGGAAGTTTGAACAGCGCTGGCGGCATGGGGCTTGGCGGGGCTGCTGGTGGATTGGGTTATGCGGGCGGAGGGGCCGGTGGGTTCGGCGGCGTGGGCGGGTTCGGCGGTGGAACGCTGGGCGGCGGGGCCTTTGGTGGTGCGGCATTGAACCGTCCTTTCGCTGCCACCGGTGGTGCCGTGCAAGCCGGTGCAGCTCAACAGAGCGCTGGTGTGACCGCAGTGAATCTGGGCAGCGGCGCGCGGGTCATCGCGGACAAACTCAACAACGTGGTCCTTGTCTACAGCACCGCAGCCGAGTATCGAAAGATCGAAACTGTGTTGCAGCGGCTCGACGTGCCAGCCACGCAGGTGCTGATCGAGGCAAGCATCATCGAGGTGACTCTGATCGACGAGTTGAACTACGGCCTGGAGTGGGCGTTCAGCGACAACCCCGGCAACGGAACCACGGGCCGTGGTGTGCTCAGTACGGTCGCCGGCGGCGTCTTGGGCGGTGCCGGCGCCGGGTTTTCTTATACGTTGAAAAACTCCCTGGGCGACGTGCGCGCGGTGTTGAACCTGCTGGCCACCAAGACGCAAGTGAAGGTGATTTCAAGTCCGTCCTTGCTGGTGCTGGACAACCATACAGCGACGATCGGCGTCGGCGATCAGGTTCCGATCGTCTCCAGCACCACCATCACCACGGGTGGCTTGGCCACCTCCAGCGTGCAATACAAAGACACCGGCGTGCAGTTGGCAGTCACTCCGTCCGTCACTTCAGGCAACGTCGTCACCATGCAGTTGAACCAGGCCGTGACGGACGTGAGCGCGGCCAGCGCGACTGCGCAGCCGACGTTCCTACAGCGGCAGATCAACAGCAAGATTGCGGTGCGCTCCGGCGAGACCGTGGTGCTGGGCGGCTTGATTCGGGAGCGGGAAACCGTCGGCAAGTCCGGCATTCCTGGCCTGCACGATTTGCCCTTGGTCGGCAGCCTGTTCGGTACGACCAACTCCGATGGCCGCAGGACCGAACTGCTCGTCATCATCACCCCCCGGGTTGTACGCTCGGACCAAGAAGCGCGCGACGTGGGCCGCGAGATGCGCGACCGCATGAAGGGTTTTAAAGCCATCGAAGATCGTGCGCTCCTGCGTCAGCAGCCGCTCGTGATCAGCGACCAGCCAACCGCGCCCGCAATCTCAACCAACCCCCCCGGAGGATCCCTTCCATGACGGAAAAAATGCCCGCGCTGCACCGCGCTTTCCAGAGCAGGCGCGTGGTCCGTGCCGCATTCGTGCTGCTCGCCGCATCGGCCATCGTCACCCAGGCAAGCGCCGTCCAGTTGGTGCCCGAAGCCGCTGTGCGAGTGCGTGCGAACGAACGGTGGCAGCTGCTGGTGGACGGCAAACTCGAACAGGCTTATCAATATCTTTCACCCGGTTACCGGGCGGTGCGTTCTCTGAAAAGCTATGTGCGCCCCCTCGGCGCAGCAAGCTGGAACAGCGGCGAAGCCAAACGGGTGGAATGCAACGTTGCCGGCGACCAGTGCACCGCCACGGTTCGCATTGAAACGGAAGCCTTTCTACCGGGTCTGCCCGCCAACAAGTTGGATACCCATGTACAGGAGAATTGGATCAGGCAGGAGGGCGGGTGGTACCTGTTTCCCGCGGAGTAATCGTCAGCGCTCCGTGCCGAACTGCATCGCAGGGGACGTGGCGTTGTCTGGAGGAACTTGCAGTCCGAGGCAACGCGATGAAGCGGACCGTAACAAGAAGGATTTGTCTGGCGTTGCAGTCCGCCAACACGCTGATGTTGTGTGGCGCTGTATCTGAGAAAAAGCAGAAATTCCTTGTGCTACGATGACCCCGCGTAGAGTAGGTCTTGAAGTTAAAATTTAACTGGAGTGAATTGATGAAGATGAGAAAAAACGCTGTTGCGTTGAGCGTAGCTGCGCTGATCGCCGGCTTGGGTTTGGTCGGCGGTGCATCCGCAGCCGTTATCGTGGGTACGACCACGACCGCGCAGGATCTGCGCGTGAATGACGGCGGCATTGGTCACAGCCTGCTGATTCCTTACTACACTGCCCAAGCAGGCAACAGCACGCTGTTCAACATTGTCAACACCGATACCGTTAACGGCAAGGCCGTCAAGATCCGCTTCCGCGGCGCATCGAACTCAGACGACGTGTTTGACTTCCAGCTGTTCCTGTCGCCGGGCGACGTCTGGTCAGCCAACATCAACACCGGTGGCGATGTCAACGGCTTGCCCCGTCTCAGCGTGACCGACTCAAGCTGCACTCTGCCCCAGAAGGTCGACGGGGTTCCGTTCGTGACCACTCGGTTCCCAGACCGTTTCAGCGATGCAATAAAGGCGCAGCAAACGCGCGAAGGCTATATTGAAATCTTCAATATGGCAGACATCCACCCGAACACTGATCCGAAATCGTTGTTCGTAGCGATCAAGCACGTCGACGGCGCGCCGCCGAACAAGTGTTCTGTCGCCACTGGCACCGCTCTGGGTGCACTTCGCAGCGATCCGGCCAACGAAACAGAGGCCAACAAGCTGGGCCTCTATGTACCGACAACGGGCTTGTTTGCCAACTACGGCATCATCAACCAGGTCGGGGCTGCAACCAGCTGGACCAACGAAGCCACGTCGATTCTGGCGGTGAACGGTCTCCCGGGAGCCCCCGGTGGAAACGTTGCTGGCACCGGCAACATCGTTTTCTCGCCGCAGCTTCCGACCCAAGTCGGCCGCTCGGCAACGCTGCTTGGTACGTCCGATCCGTTGTTGCGTCAAGGTCCGTTGCTGGCATTGTCTTTTGACCTGCCCGATATGTCCACGCCGTACACCCGGCTGAACGACACCTTGGCTATTGGGTCGTCGACCGACGATAGCAATGGCACAGTGTTTGGGACGAATACACTTGCACCGTTGCGCCAGGCCAGCGATCTGTCGATGGCGATCGCAACCAACTCGGTTCGCAACGAGTATCTGACGGGCGGCGGTTTGCAGGCGGCAACCGATTGGACCTTGTCCTTCCCGACGCGGCGTTATAACGTGGCGCTGAACTACGATGCCGTACCGTCCACACCTGCGTCTTCGCCGAATCTGACTGGGCTTGTGTACAGCGACTTTGCTTCTGCTGGCCCAGGTCGTGTTAACTACTTCGATCGCACCAACACAGAGTTCAGAAACGACGCGACAACCGGCAACTTCCCGCAGGTCTGTCTGGACTTCCGCTCAGACCGGTCGGCCGGTGCGAGCACTTCCACCCTCAGCTTCTACGACAGGGAAGAGCGGGTATCGGATGTAGGTTCTGATTTCGTTATTTCTCCGGGTGCAGCCGGTGCCGTGTTGAAGTTCTGCGGTGAAGTTCAGGTGTTGTCGTTCAACCAAGGCAACACGGCTGCTTCTTCAGTGCTGAACGCTTCGGTGGCTCGCAAAGACGTTGCGGCCACGACCGGTGTAGGGACAAGCCAGGCTCCTGGTGCTCCGGCCAATTCGGGTTGGGCAACGATCTTCACGCCGGGCTTGGGCGGTGGTCTGCCGACGTTGGGTGCGTACTACCTGAAGGTAACGAATCCGAACAACGGCAACTTTACGTCCAACTACAGCGGCGTCTGGAATCACCGTTATGAGCGCGTAGTCAAGTAATTCGACGAGTTAATTCGACGAGTCGAACAGCCCTGGGAACAGCATTGATTGCTGTCCCACCGGTCTGACAAGCGGGAGCGTGCTCCCGCTTTTTTCTTTGCAGATCGATATCTGCTGTTTTAAGTTTTGCTGCGTCCGTTTTTTCAAGCCACGTGTGTGGTCTGAAGCGTTGTCGCAGCAGACTGTTGTGTGTATCTGAAAATGATGAAGCCAATGAATTCCCGCGTGCGGTTGTTGATTCAAATGGGGGTGCTGGCGGGGCTGATGCACGGCGTGACGGTCAGCGCAGCCAGCAATACCGAAGACATCCTGGTTGAAGGCGCTGGCGCTCAGGTAACGGCCGAAGATGTGCTTTCCGAGGCGCAACGAATGCCCGAGCCAGCGAGAATCGCTTTTTTTCGCAAGCCACAGAATGTTGCGGAAGTTGCATCGAATTTGTATATGCGGCGTGTGCTTGCGGCTGAGGCCATCGAGGCCGGGTTCGAAAAGTATCCGCTGGTTCAGGCGCAATTGCGGATTGCGCGCGATAAGGTGCTGTCTGACGCGCGACTCGCAGCAATCGAGTTGAAAGAGGCGCCGAAAGACGAGGCCATGACGCAGTTTGCGAAGGCGGCTTACCAAGCCAAACCCGATCGCTTCATGCAGCCGGCGCAGGTACAGGCGCGGCATATCTTGGTGAAGGGCACAGATGCCGAAGCGCGTGCAAAAGCCGAAGGATTGCTTGCGGAATTGAAAAAAGGGGCCGACTTTGCAGCGCTGGCAAAAAAATCGTCCGACGATCCCGGCAGCGCAGCCAACGGAGGCGATCTGGGTTTCTTTGGCCGGGGAAAGATGGTCAAGCCGTTCGAAGACGCTGCCTTTGCGCTGGAACAACCAGGTGACCTGAGTCCGCTTGTCGAAAGCCCGTTCGGCTTCCACATCATCGAACTGACCAAGAAGCGGCCCGCTGCCCCGCAACCGTTTGACGAGGTGGAAAAGCAGCTTAAGGACGAGGCCGCCAAGCAAAGCGTCAAGGACGTGCGGGATGCGGTCTTGCAGCGGTTGAATGAAACTTTGCAGTTCAACAAGCCCGCGATTGAAGCATTTGCGGCCGCGCAAAGTAAGTAGTCGCGCGGTGTCCTTTTCCTGCGCTTCGGTCATCGCCCTCTTCAGGCGGAAACTACGGCCGCCGTCCAACTTGAATGGTTACGATTGTGGTTGAGGTGGTGATGCTTGTTCCGTAATGATGACGCTCGCATTTGAAGCCAGCACGCTTTGGCGTTCTCGCGCACTGGTCTGGGTACTGACGCGACGCGAAATAGCAGCGCGCCATGCTGGAACCGCAGCCGGTGTGATCTGGCCGTACCTGCAGCCGTTGTTGACGGTGGCGGCTTATTACCTCGTATTCGACGTGGTGTTTTCAATGCGGCTGGGCGAAAACGCGCCGACACGTGCGGTCGGTGCTTATCTGATTGTCGGCGCCTTGCCCTGGATGGCTTTTTGCGACGCGGTTTCGCGCGGCATGAACAGTCTGATCGAAGCGGGCGGTGTGCTACAGAAGAACGCACTGCCGCCGGTGCTCTTTCCAGTGCGTGCGGTGCTGGCCAGCGGTGTCATTTTTGGCCCGCTGATCGCGGTCGTCGCGTTCGCTTACACGCCGTTTCACCATTTCGATCCAGCGCTGCTGACGTTGCTGCCGCTGCTGTTTGCGGAGTTGCTGTTGTGCCTCGTGCTTGGCTATGCGCTGGCGATTCTGGCTGCCGCATTGCGGGACACGGTGCAGGTGGTCGGCTTCTTGCTGTCGGTCGGCATTTACCTGTCGCCGGTGCTGTTTCCACTGTCTCTGTTTCCGGAAGACTGGCGTTGGGTGCTGTGGGCGAATCCCATGACGGCTTTCGTGATCGGTTATCAAAGCCTGTTGCTGCAAGGCACCGTGCCGCCTGCCAGCGTCTGGATCGCGATTGCATTGTGGATCGGTGGCCTCGCGTTGTTGCTCGCTGTGTTGGTGCGCCGCAGTCGCGAGCAATTGGTCGACTGGCTGTAAGCAACGTGCAGGCAATAAGCAATGCGTGAGGGCCACGACTTATTCCATCCGGCGCTGCCGGAAAATCGTTCGATCGACGACCAGAACGCGCTTGCGGTGGCGGCGCTCGAAGACGACCAGGTGGCTGTTGCATTGCCGGCCGAAGCTGGCTTGGGATCGGCATCGACCGTCCTGCGCGGGCCGCTCGATGATGCGCCTGAAGCGTCGACTGAAGACGCGGAAGTGCTTGATGATGATGCCGCTACGGCTGTGCTGCGCGTGTCTCAGCTTGGCAAGGAATACAAGCTCTACGACACCCCGCGTGCCCGGCTCAAGTCGCTGTTGACTGGGCGCAGCTATCACCGCAGCCATTGGGCGTTGCAAAACGTGTCGTTTGAGCTGCACCGTGGCCAGTGCATGGGAGTGATTGGCGACAATGGCGCGGGCAAGAGCTCGTTGCTCAAGCTGATGGCTGGAACCCTACAGCCCACCACGGGCAGTGTCAGCCGGATCGGACGTGTTACCGCGATTCTGGAACTTGGTGCGGGCTTTCATCCCGACTTCAGCGGGCGCGACAACCTGTACTTTGGTGGCAGCCTGATCGGCATCGGCACGGCCGACATGGCACGGCTTGAATCGAGCATCATCGAGTTCTCCGAGCTTGGCGATGCAATCGATCGGCCGGTAAAAACCTATTCCTCAGGCATGGCGGTTCGTCTTGCGTTTGCGCTGGTGACCGCGATTGAACCCGACGTGCTGATCGTGGATGAAGCGTTGGCTGTTGGCGACCAGCACTTTCAAAAAAAATGCGTCGAGCGCATCGATGCATTCCGCGAGCACGGCTGCACCATCTTGTTCTGTTCACATAGCCTCTATCACGTGCGTTTGATCTGTGACGTGGCGCTCTGGCTGGATGGTGGCCGCGTGCAAGCGTTTGGGCCAACCGACATCGTGCTGGCTTCTTATGATGCGCACGTGCGGCGGCAAGACGCGGTGGCCGCGCGCCAGATTGCGAGCATTCAGGCGGTCGAGCCGGTCGCAGCATCGACGCTTGCAATACAAACAATCGACACCGGCAAGCGCGCCGAGCTGGTCGCGCTCGAGGTCGCCGACCTTGGATCGGGCGAGGTGCCAATGCTTACCTCAACCGACCTGAAGATCACCCTTTATGCGCGCGCGCCAAGCAGCGAGCGGCCATGCTTCGGCATCATGATCGAGCAGGCACACGGCGTGGGTATCACCTCGGTCGCTACGCATGCCGACGGCGCCGCAGCCGAGCAGGTCGAGCCCGGGATCTGGCGCGCGATCGTGACGTTCCCTGAGTTGTCATTGCATACCGGCGACTATGTCGTGAGCGCTTACCTGTTCGATTCGAGCGGGATGGTTGTCTACGACGAGTGGAAGCGCCACCTGACCTTTGCCTGGATCTATCCGCGCTCCACGCCGGGGCTGGTGCGGTTGCCGCACGAATGGAGCTGACCGCAACCGGCCGCCTGGCGCGCTGGCGTGCACGGTGCAAGATCGAGTCACGGGATCTGATCGAATTGGTGCTTGCGCCGTCACTGGCCGCTTTCCTGCCGTGGCCGCTGGCGTTTCGGGTGTTCCAAAAGCTTGCACATTGGCCGTTCCTGTACCGCGTGCCGGTGGAGCGTGCGCTGGCGCAGGCCAGGCAGCGCGGCTGGGTCGAAGACGAAGTGGACTGGGCCTGGAAGCGCCGGCTGTTGACGTTGGTCGATCACGCCGATCTGTGCCTTGCGCGCACGCGCAGCGACCGCTGGATGGAGCGACACCTGGTGGTGCAGGGCGCCTGGCCTGCGCCCGATCTGCCGGCGGTGCTTTGCACGTTTCACTGGGGCGCCGGCATGTGGGGCCTGCGCCATATGGGTGCAGCTGGTATCAAGGTGCATGCGCTGGTCGCTGCGTTGCACGGGGAGCATTTCGTTGGCCGCAGCGTGCTGCACTGGTATGCGCGTGCGCGCACGAACGAGGTCTCGCGCGCACTCGATCGCAGCACGCTCGACGTGTCTGCAAGCATGCTGCCGGCGATCCGCGCGCTGCGCCGGCAAGAGAAAGTCGGCGCAGCCGTCGACGCGCCGGCCGACCAGCTCAGCGCGAACAGCCGCATCAACTTGCTCGGCATGCCGGCGCGCGTGCCCCACGGGTTGCTGCGAATGGCCGTAGGACAAAAAGTACCGGTCTGCGTCTATGTGACGGGTGTCCGCATGAGCGACGGCAAACGATTCCTGCGCATCCACCAATTGCCCTTGCATGACCAGACCGAGCTGCTCGTGCAAGCGGTATTCGGCTTGCTGAGTGCCTGCATTGCTGAAGATGCTAGCGCTTGGCACTTTTGGGGCGAGGCAGACCGCGTGTTCCTGCCACCGGACGCTACGCTGTCCTGACGATCTACGGCGCCTTGCCGTTCATCAGCGCCTGCACCGATTCGAACAACCGATCGGAGCCGAACTTTGGGTTGCTCGGATCGAACGAAAACAGGTTCTGCGGATGTTCGATTGACTCGCTGCCCGCATAGGGTTCCAGAAAGAATGAGACGAACTGCGCACCATGCGCCCGATGCCGTTTCAGCACGTCCTGCAACTGCGCAGCCGATACGGCTTTCAGCGGATGAAACTCAGTCACGCCGTAGCGGGTTTTCTGCCATTGAGCGAGCAGCGGAAACAGGCCTTCGCCGCGCGCTGCTTCGCCATACAAACTCACGCCAAGCTGGATACCCCCCGCCGCGTGCAACGACGCATCGACCGCGAACTTGTTCGCATCCCAGCCGGGATTTGTGAACGGCAGGATTTGATGCACATAACGCGGGGTATCCCACAAGCAGGAGTCGGCCACGCGGCGATCAAAACGGTCGAGATAGCGGACCACCTGATCATTGCGAAACGCGTGCCACAACGGCACCAGCGGATTGAACCAATACGCGGTCCGATCTGCCGGCAGATCGATCCAGAAGTCGGGTGGCAGCGGGCCGACCACGTGTGGGGGCAGCTCAGCCTTCATCGGCAGCTCAGGCGGCGTGGCCTGGTCCCGGCCCATGATGGAAATCCGGCGTGTGCCGACGTGCAGCGGCAGCGCTTTCGTGCCGTCGGGCGGCAGCAGCAACAAGTCGATGCGATGCACGCCGACTGGCAACTCGCGGAAGTCGAGGTCGTACCGCCAGCCGACGTCGGCGCGGCCGATCTCTGGTCGCGCTGCCAGCACGTCCTGCCGGCCGAGTTGCGCGGTGACTTGAGCCAGCGGCTCGCCGTCGAGCAGCAACTGCACGCGGCGCGGTCGGCCATCCGCGGCCGGTGCGGCCCAGCCGGCGATCGGCAAGGTGCCTTGCGCAAACGAGTCGATGTGCTCGACAAATCGCTGCAGCCGATCGGTGCGGATGTCGCGCGACGGCGGATCGACTTGGTCGAAGCTTCGGTACGCCACATCGGCCGACTGGCCCAGGAATCTATTCAGCGCAGCAATCCCACCAAACCGCTGACGCAGAAAGCCTCGGAACGCCCGGACCGACGCCGTGCTGTAGTCGCTCACGAGATAAGGCGAGGCGAACCCCATGCCGGCTTCGAAGTCAGGAAACAACTGGTGCACTTCGCCCAGCAGCGTCAGCGCACGAATCTTCTCGCGCGCTTCGCTGGGCAATCGGCATATCGCGCCGATCACGGCATCGATCGCCTGCAGCCGGCGCTGCGCGATGCCGTTGTCGATGCGTGCCACGCTCCAGGGGTGGATGTCGAGGCCGAAATAGCGATCCCGCGCGAGCGGCCCACGGGCGGTGACGGCCAGATTCGCGGGGTCGGCCGCCAGCGCCGCTTCGATCGGTGCGCCGATACCGAAATGCGTCGAGAAAAGATAGACGATGGCCGGTCTCGGGTCATCGGCCAGCGTGTGCACCAGACGCGTGACGGCGTCGCGGTCGATCACCCAGGCGCTGCTGCTGCCGTGGTCAGCAACAATCGGCTGGGAGCCCGCTGCAAGCCCGGCAGCGTCCGTGCGCTTGAACAGCTGCAGCAACGGCACCTGCAATGTGTAGCCAAGCTCGTAGCGGCCGTCCGGGCTGCGTTGCGGACCGAGGCGCTGCAAGGTTGACTCGACCAGAGCCGCCGCAGAGCCGCCGTCGCGTCGACAAGCCTGGACGACCGGGCCATCGGGCAAGGTGGTTGTCGATAAAGGCTGCAGCCGCTCGATGCAGCCCTGCATCACGTTGATCATCGGCGCCAGCAGCAGCGGCTGCGTACCCATCGTGGTCTGCAGCGCAAACCAACCTGCGGCAAGCGCGCCGATCGCGGCTGTACATCCAAGGCCTGCTGCCCAAGCGAAGCCCCTGGACGCCGCGTGTGCCCTCACGCGCGCAACCAACTCTTGAATCGGGTCTGCCAACGCAACGGAATGCGCCGCGTGACCGGGCTCAGTGCCGGCGATGCGCGCAGTCGCAGTGCGACATGCAGCACGCGCCCCTTCACGCCCGGCGCGCCGACAGCAGCCTGCAGGCCCGACGAGGCCGCTGCGCCGCCGCCGGGCAGATGCGCGCTGATGAACGTCGGCTCCAGCTGCGCCTGCCATGTTTGCTGCGGCTGTCCGGTGTTGAACCTGTGGCCGACTGCGTCCAGCGGCGCCAGTCCGCTCAGGTAATGGGCCTCATACGACCAGTCGCTGTGCTCGATGCCGCGGTCCGAGATGGGCAGTGGCTCGATGCGAAACGCACGGCGCGGCGGCGTGGCGCTCGCGAAGCAGCGCGCTCGCACGTCATCGAAAAACTCCAGCCACTGCACAGGCGTCTGCTGCCAGGGCACCAGCCAGGTCCAGTTGCGGCCAGCCAAGCGTTCCGTGAACGCGCCGAGCTCGGGCGCCACTACGGGCAACCCCGTCTGCAGGCAAGCGCTCAGCGTGTAGCTGTAAGTCTCCGGCCACAGCGCTGGAAACCAGATGACATCGGGTTTGATCGAGTCGAGAAGGGCGCCCAGCTCAGACTCCTGATATTCGCCGTGCACCACAAGACGTGTCTTCGGTTCGGTGCGCAGTGATCGATAAGCAAAGCCGATCAAATGAAATTCAACCGCCGTGTTGCGCTGCGCAGCGAGTGCGGCCACGTCTTCGAGCACATCGGCGCCCTTGATCGGACTCAGCGCACCGATGACGGCGATCTTGAGCGATGCAGTCGGCCCGAGCGGTTGGGGCTGCGGCGCCGGCAGCACCGCATCGGCGGCCAGATCGGTGTGCGACACGGCATGCAGGTTCGCCATCGGCACGTAACGCGCCAGATGATTGATCGCATCGCGGCTCGGCGCCAAGACGTAACGCGCACTGCGCAGGAACATGCGGTACTTGTGGCGCCACGCTTCGATGTCGAGGCCGCCCGGTGCCGGCGAGCGCTGCAGGCATTCGCCGCACTGCTGGTTGCCGAGTTCGCCGCAGTAGCTGTTGGACGCATCGCTGAATGTGAACGTGATCTGCGGGCACACGGTGTAGAAGTCGTGCGCGGTGAAGTCGTACGGCACGCCGAGCCGGTTCGGCAGATCGAGCACGATCTCGGTGTGGCCGATCAGGTGGTGATAGTGAATCAGCCGCACGCGCAGGCTGCGCAGTGCAAACACCAAGTCGTCACAGCCCTGAGTCAGATCGAAACTCAGCGAAAACGCTTCTTTGCTGTCGGCCGATTCGAGCAGCACCTGGCCACCGGCAGCAGGCCGCAAGATGAAGAACTGCGCGCGTGCGCGCTGATGCTCGGCCAGTTCGCGCACATGGCGCACGGTGCCGCCGCCGCGGTCGTGCAGCACCGCAAGCACGGCCGGCCGTGCGCTCTCGGTGTAACGATCCACGTCGACCGCCAGCCGCGCACCAGCGGCCGGATCGATCGCCAGAAACCGGTGCACCTGCGTCTCATAGGTCGGATGCATGCGCCGCAGCGTGGCCATCGCCTGTGCCTCGCGCGGGGTTTTGGATTCGCCGAAGCTGACGCCACCCGAATGCATCACGAACACGTCGAGTGCGTGCAGGTTGTGCCAGCCCGCGTGAATCGCACGCTGGCAGAAATCGTTTTCCTCGCCGTAGCCTTTGCCGTAGTTCTCGACGTCGAACAATCCGACGGCATCGAGGCAGTCGCGCCGCACGTACATGCAAAAGCCGATGCCCGTGGGCACTTCGACCGATTGGCCCGGGTTGGTACGTGCGAACAGCGCATCGAGCCGCGCGGTGTCGAACCCTTCAGGCAGCCGGTTGTCCTGGCAAAAGCGCGGGTAGCTGCAGATCGTGGCGTTGTTGGAAAACGGCGTGACGCTGGCCACGCGCGGGCCCGAATAGGCGGCGGCGCGCAGCCGGTCGAGCCAGTCACCGGCGACTTCGGTGTCGCTGTTGAGCAGCAGTACATCGTTGTGCTCCGACAGCGCCATGCCGCGATTCACGGTGCCAACGAAGCCGAGGTTCTCTTCGTTGACGAGCAGCACGATGCGCGCGTCCTGTGCGGCGATCTCCCGCAGCCAAGCGGAAACCGCCGGCTCGGGGCTCGCGTCGTCGAGCACAATCAGGCGCCACGGCGTGCGGCATTGGCTGGCCAGCGCCGATTCGATGCACAGGCGCGTGTCGGCCAGACCGCGATAGACCGGCACGATCACGTCGATGCAGTTGGAGCGCGCCAGCAGCGTCTGCGACTGCGCCGGTTCGTCGCCTTGCCCATTGCTTTGCAGCGGTTCGGCTTGCGGCTGCGCTGGCGCGGGCGGATTCGCATTTGCTGTCGCTGCGCCGGTGTCGAGCCAACGGCGCGGCCTCGCAACGGCCCGATCCAGTGCCATCTTGGCGCCCACGATCGGACGGGTCGCGCGAAACACGGTGGAGTTCTTGATCCAGGTGATGTGCGCGAGCGCACTGTCGCGGTCCCGTGCCGCGGTGTCGCGCTCAGCTATCACGGCAGCGCGCTCGCGCACCGCGGTGTCGCGCTCGCGCACCGCTGTATCGCGGTGGCGCACCGCCAGATCACGGTCCCGCGTAAGCCGGAAACAGCGGTCCAGCAGCACCTGCTTTTGCTCACGCACATCCTGGTTCTGCAGCTTCAGATTGGCAAGCTGCGCACGCGTTGCAGCCATCGTGCGAATCGCAGAAGCCGCTGCGCGGTGTTCGCGGGTGATCACAAGTTGTTGCGCGCGCAGTTGCCGATGCCGCTGGTCGAGCGCCTGCACTTGCGGTCGCGCAATGTCGAGCTCCTGTTGGAGCTGTTGCACGGTGCGCGTCTGCGACAGCAGCCGCAACTGGGTCACCAGGCGCTGACGCTGGGCGAGTTCGGCGCGCGTGGTCGCGTCGTCCAGCTGCTGCCGCAGCGCTTCGAGCTGATGCATGAGCGATGCAATCGCCTGCTCCCCCTGCGCAATACGGGACGCGAGCAGGGCGAGCTTTGCACGCCGCTTGACCGCCAACGCAGCACTGCGGGCCGACCGCCGTTCGGCTGCGTCCGGTGTAGGTTGCCGGGCCTCGTTCGTGTCCACCATCGCCTGCAGCTGCGCGGCATGGCGCTTAAGTTCATCAAGCTCGGCCAAGTGGCCTCGTGCCTGGGCGAGCTGTGCAGCCAGACTGTCGCGGCTGGCATCCGACGCAGCTTGCAACTGGGCGGCATCGCCTCTTGCCTGGGTGAGCAGTGCGGGCAAACGGTCGCGGCTGGCATCCAGTGCGACTTGCAACTGGGCGGCCCGACCTCTTGACTCGGCAAGCTGAGCGGTGAGATCGTGGGCAAGTTCGGCCAACACGATGTAGTCAGCCGACATTGGCCATCCCACATCGACTTCCAAGTGGCCGCCTTGAGCCCGCGCAATCAGCGTGGCAGGCACCGGCAACTCAATCCACGGGTCGTCGCCTTCAAGCAGCGCCAGCACCGAGCGCGACCACGGTCCTGGCGCCTGCAGTGCCATTTGCTGGCTGGGCATGGACAAGAACGGATCCACGGCATCGCGCCTGCAGTCCCATTGCCAAAGCTCGATGTCGTTCGGCCCCAGGAGCCGCATTGCGTGGAGTTGGAGGTAGCCCGCGCGGTCGGCCGGGTCCAGCCGCAATCCATCTGCTGCGCCCATTCCGTCTTGCTGCGGCGGCAACGCAAACACGAGCGTCTGGCGCTCGTTGCCGATCACGCCTGCAGCCAGCACCTTGCGATCTTCTGCAAACCGACCATCGATGCGGGTGAACAGCTGGGCAGAAAACAGCGCCTGTGCGACTGGCGCAGCGACGAAGTCGTTGAGATCATCCGGCTCGACCTCAGCCGCAGGGCGCGCTTCCACGACAAACTGATAGGTCGCTGCGTCGGGCTGCGCGAGCAGGTAGCGCGCCACTGCGGGCGGCATCGAATCGAATTCAACGCGGAATTCAGAACTGGTCAGATCGCGCGTGACGGGCTCAACCGCCTGCACCGCCCAGCCGTTTTCATCAAGAAATCGCAGTAGAGTCTGACGCGTGAAGTGGCGCACATGCGTGGCGTCCAGCAGGCCCTCTTCGCGGTAGCGGAACTCGCCTGCGATCAGTTCGGCGATCAGGCCTACGTAGCCTGTGTTTGGCACCGACAGCAGCAGTCGGCCGTTTTTGGCCAACAAACCGTGTCCAGCCTGTGCGACACGCTCCGGCGTGCGGATGTGCTCAAGCACGTCGGCGCACACGATGTAGTCGTACCGCTCGCTCGCAAACATCGACGCCAGGTCGCACTGCTCCAGATCGGCCACCAGCACGCGTCGGTAATAGGGTTCCGCAAGGCTTGCCTCGACCGCGTTGTAGTTGACGCCGTCGACCGTGCAGCCTTTGAAGTAGGTCAGGAACTTGCCAAGCGCGCCGCTTCCTGTGCCCAGGTCGAGCACGCGCGCGCCCACTTTGATGCGATCGGCCAACGCCGACAAGGAGGTGTGTTCGCCACTTCGAATTTCTCGGCGGTACACATGACGCAGTGGCGTGACCGAGCCGTCTGGCCCAATCGGAGGATGCTGGTTGTCAACAGGCGCCGGCGCGCGCAGGATGAGATCGTGCTGCAATTTGGGTCGGGGCTGTAAGAAAAATAAAAAGGGAACGCCAGGAACAAGCCGTTGCGGCCGCTTCGTAGGGACCGCGATGGTCTGCGGCTGAGTGTGACCATTGGCAACGGCGAGCCGAGATTCATACGAGCGATGCTTGCGCAAACGGCTCGACGAACGGTGGGGCTGAAGGTGAGGTTGGAGCCCGCATTTGCGCGCCCGCCAACAGCGCTTTTTTTCGCGCGTGATGCTACCATGAGGCAACTTTTCAGAGTGTGAACGCCTCGCCCGCGGCGCAATCTGACAGAGTGGAAACGGGCTGCTTCTCGGACTCGGCTCGACGTAATCTTTCTGCGGTGCGACTGCACCACAGCCGATTTTCAAAAGCGCATGGATCGTTTCCGTCGGTTGCGGGTCATTTTCCTCAGGCCGCGCATAACGTGACACCTATGCGTTTCGGGCGGGTCATGGCCGGCCGGTGCGTCTTTGCGTTTTGCCGCAAACTTGATGGCTCGCGCTTTCCATCTTCATTCTTTCCTCTACCAGAGACTTTTTCTCATGAGCACCAAACTCGACAATGTGATCTACACAGCGCATGCCACCGCCACCGGTGGCCGCGAAGGGCGCGCCAAGACCGACGACGGCAAGCTCGACGTCAAGCTTGCGCCCCCGACCAGCATGGGCGGCAGCGGTGATGCGACCAATCCAGAGCAACTGTTTGCGGCTGGCTACGCCGCCTGCTTTCTCGGCGCGTTGAAGCACGTGGCCAAGCAAAAACAGGTCAAGGTGCCCGATGACGCATCCATCGATGCAGCGGTGCAGCTCGGCCCGATCCAGCAGGGCTTTGGCATCGCCGTGAAGATGGTCGTCTCGCTGCCGGGCATGGACCGCACCACCGCACAAAACCTCGTTGATGCAGCCCACGTCGTATGTCCGTATTCGAACGCAACACGCGGCAACATTGACGTGGATTTGAGCGTCGCTTCCTGAACCGGCGTCAATTGCGTGGCGCTGGCTGAAAGCCCAGCGGCATTGCTTGCCGAACGCTCAAGGAGCTGTCGGTAGCCGTCCTAGCCGTTGCAACAGCCCATCGACCGCATGCGCGACGGTGGCGCGGCGCACCTCGGCGCGGTCGCCTGGAAAGCAACGGCACTCGGTATCGACTTGCGTGCCCACCTTGAAGCCGAACCATACGGTGCCGACTGGTTTGGACACTGAGCCACCCGTGGGGCCGGCCACGCCCGTGACGGCCACAGCGACTTGGGCAGCAGAATGCGTCACTGCACCTTGCGCCATGGCGCGTGCCACCGGTTCGCTGACCGCGCCGTGCTGCGCGATCAGATCGACCGGCACGCTGAGCAGCTCGGTCTTGGATGCGTTCGAATAACTCACAAAACCGCGCTCGAACCAATTGCTTGAGCCAGCCCGCTCGGTGCAGGCCGCAGCGATCAAACCGCCAGTGCAGCTCTCAGCCGTGGCCAGCAACCAGCCTCGTTTCGTCAGCAGATCGGCCAGTTGCGCAATAGGGTCCATCGTGGCCTGCCATCAAATTTATAGCAACTACAGTGCTGCACCGGGGCGTTGGCTCAGGTGAGCCACCAGCCGGCCGTGCGACCGACTGCAAGCACCAGCAGTGTCAGAAAGCCCGCCAACAGATCGTCCAGCAGGATGCCGAAGCCGCCGCGCGGGCCAAATACTTTGAAGGTGCGGTCGGCCCAGCGCACCGGGCCTGGCTTTACTCCATCGAAGTAGCGAAACAGCGCAAACGCCCAGAGTTGCATCCAAAACCCCGCTGGCAGCAGCAGCCAAAGCACGATCCAGAACGTCACGATCTCATCCCAGACAATCTCGCCCGGGTCCATGCTCGCTAGGTTGCGCGCTGTCACGGTGCAGGCCCACCAGCCGACCCCGAGCGATCCGGCAATCAGCCAGCTGAGTGCAGCCGGCGTCAATGCCGACTGCAACAAAACGAACGCGACCCATGCCCACAACGTGGCGGCGGTGCCCGGCGCCCACGGCGCCAGCCCGACGCCGAACCCAAGCGCAATGAAGTGCGCAGGATGGGCGAGCAGAAAGCGTGCCGTTGCGGGCAGGCGTTGCAGCGTGGCGGGAGGGGTCATGCAGTGCCAATGTTGCCAGACTGCAGATCCGAAGCGACGGTTGAGGGTTCGTTGTCCAGGCACCTGAAATCCGCCAGCAATCTGCCTTGAGAAAGCAGGTTGGGCGCGCGGCTTGCTCTAGGATGCGTCGCACCGGTGTACCAGATGCCTTGCTTCGCGGCTCGGCGATGCCAATCGCCGGCAGGTAAATCTCAGTTTGCAGCCCATTCTTCTCAACTCAAGGAATTCACATGTTCAAAATTTTCACGATGCGTCCCAGCGCGATTGCTGTTGCCATTGTTTTTGCCGGAGCCACCTTGTCGGCGACTGCGCAGACCACCAGTACCGCAGCGCCTGCTGGTGCGATGCAGCCGGGAACCGCGCCGATGGCCGGCGCGATTCCAATGAATGCGACCGCGCCGCAGCCCGGTATGGCCGCCAGCAAAAAGCGTGTGGCCGGGCGCAAGTTCATGACCAAAGCCGCTGCAGGTGGCATCGCCGAAGTCGAAATGGGCAAGCTGGCGCAGACCAAGGCAACGAACGAACAAGTCAAGCAGTTTGGTGCCCGGATGGAAGCCGATCACAGCAAGGCGAACGCTGAGCTGAAATCGATCGCTGCGAGCAAGAACGTCGAGTTGCCGCAGTCCCCGCCGAAAAAAGAGTTGGCAATGATGGACAAGATGAAGACCATGTCCGGTGCTGACTTCGACCGCGCCTACATGTCGCACATGGTGGCCGATCACAAGAAGGACGTTGCGCTGTTCGAAAAAGAAGCCAATTCCGGCAAGGACGCGCAACTGAAGGCATTTGCAACCAAAACGCTGCCCACCTTGCGTGAGCACCAGCAGATGGCAGTGAGCCTTCACGACGCGATGATGGGTGCCGAAACCGGCGGCAAAAAAGTCATGCGCAAAGAGGTGAAGGTCCAGTAACGCTTGCTCTCAGAGCGCATATGTCTGAGAAGGCGATGGGGACGACTCGGGTGGCTTCAAAGCCGCTGCACCTTTAGTGTTGGTGCAGTCGTTGTCGCTGCCGGATGCCGTGGCCCGGTTCGGCAGTGATTTGCCGCTGCCTGGACGTGGCGCCACGCTGCAGCGCTGGCGTGTCCTGGCAGACGTCGCGGCACAGGACTTGTCGTTGATCAAGCTGTTCGAAGGGCATGCCGATGCCGTTGCGATTCTGGCTGAGCTCGGCGGGCCACCACCCTCCCCAGGCAGCCTTTGGGGAACCTGGTGCGCTGAGCCGCCCGACGCGCGATTGCTGTTCGTTGCCCGATCGGGCGGCTTCGATGTGCATCTGACGGGAACCAAAGCCTGGTGCTCAGGTGCCGCTCAGGTGACCCACGCTGTGGTCAGCGGTTGGAACCCGAACGGCGAGCCCTGCGTTGCAGCCGTTGCGCTGAAGGACCCATCGGTGCAGATCACCGATCGGGGCTGGCATGCCGTGGGCATGGCCGAGACCCGAAGCGTCGATGTCCGGTTCGAGCAAACGCCGGCCACGCAGCTTGGCGGCTCCAACGCTTATGTGCATCGGCCCGGCTTTTGGCACGGCGGGGCGGGCATCGCCGCGTGTTGGTGGGGTGGTGCGGCCGGTATCGGCCGCATGACGCGCCGTTTCGTCGGCCAGCGCGACGATCCGCATGCAAAAGCTCATCTGGGTGCGATCGATGCGGCGCTGACCGCTGGTGCAGCAGTATTGCGCGAAGCGGCCGGGTGGATCGACGCAAACCCGAATGCCGATGCTCAGCCGTGCGCAATGCGCGTGCGTGCGGTCGTGGAAGACGCTGCCAACCGTGTGCTTCATCATGCAGGCCGTGCCACCGGCGCCGGCCCGTTGTGTCGGGACGCACGCTTTGCACGCGCCATGGCCGATTTGCCGGTGTACCTGCGGCAGAGTCACGCAGAACGCGATCTTGCGGCGCTTGGTGGCTTGCTCAGCGACACCGGAGACGCACTTTGGGCGCTCTGATGGCGCCACGCGCTGATCGACTGATTGACGCGAGCGATGGCACGCCCGAGCATGTGTGGCTGCCGTGGCTTGAACAACAGCGTCTGCCGACGGTCGCACCTGACCACCTGGTGCCGCCGGGGCAACGCGCCGTGATGGTGGCACCTCACCCAGACGATGAGGTACTTGCAGTCGGTGGTTTGTGGTCGCAACTGGCGCGGCTCGGCCGTGTGCTCTGCCTGATTGCGCTGACAGATGGCAGCGCCAGCCATCCACGGTCGACTTTGTGGCCCCCGCAACGCCTGGCCATTGAGCGCCCTCGGGAGACCGAAGCAGCGCTTGCCGCCCTGGGCGCAGCATCCACGCTGGTGCGGCGGCTGCAGTTCGATGACGGTGGTCTCGCGCACGCAAGTGAACGCTTGAGTGCCAGCATCGCAGCGCTGCTGCAGCCTGGCGATGTGCTGTTCACCACATGGCGGCTCGACGGGCACCCGGACCACGACGCAACCGGCGCGGCATGTGCAACGGCAGCCCGCGACGCCAACGCGACGCTGGTTGAGGTGCCGGTCTGGACGTGGCACTGGGCCACCCCGAATGATGCGCGTGTGCCTTGGCAACGTGCACATCGCATCGTGCTTGATCCAGCCGCCGTGCAGCGCAAACAGGCGGCGCTGCAAGCGTTTGCCAGCCAACTGACGCCCGATGCCAGCACCGGCGAGCCGGCCGTGCTGAGGCCATCGATCGTGCAGCGCGCGCTGCGGCCGTTCGAGATCGTGCTGCGATGAGCGACCCGGTTCCTTCAACCCGTGAGCCGAACTGGCAGACAGGGTATTTCGATGCGATGTATGGAGGCGAGGCAGGCGACGATCCGTATGGATTGCGCAGCCGCTGGTACGAGCAACGCAAGCGCGACGTGCTGTTGGCCGCACTGCCAAAGCCGCACTTCCGGCATGCTTACGAACCGGCCTGCGGCATCGGCGAGCTGACAGTGATGCTGGCCGAGCGCTGCGAGGCGTTGCTCGCTGCCGACTTCAATGCGAGCGCGCTGGCCGCGGCACAACGCCGCACGCAGCATCTGGCCCATGTGCAAACAGAGCGGCAACGGCTACCGCACGACTGGCCCGCATCGGCAGCCACGCAGCCGTTCGATTTGATCGTGCTCAGCGAGATCGGGTACTTCCTGAACGAGATTGAGCTGCGCGAACTCGCACACCGCTGCGCCGCATCGCTGACAGCGGACGGCACGCTGATCGCCTGCCATTGGCGGGTGCCGTTCGACGCCCGCACGCTGCCCACCGATCGCGTGCATGCGCTGCTGGGTGGGGATTTGCCCTGCCTTGTCATGCACATCGAAGACGACTTCCTGCTGCAGGTCTGGTCGCGCGATGCGCGCTCCGTGGCGCAGCGCGAGAACATCTGGTGATCGGCATCGTGATTCCGGCCCATGACGAGGCCGACACCATCGACGCTTGTTTGAGTGCAGCTGTGCAGGCCGCCGTCCATCCGGCGCTGCACGGCGAAGCGGTGGAAATTGTGCTGGTGCTCGACGATTGCCGCGATGCGACTGCGCAGATCGCGGCGACGCATTCGCGGGTGCGCCAGCTCGACGTGGAGTTCCGCAACGTCGGCAGGGCGCGTGCGGCCGGGACCGAACTGGCGTTGGCCCTCGGTGCGCGCTGGCTGGCATTTACCGATGCCGACACCATGGTGTCACCGCGCTGGCTTGTGCACCAGCTCGCACTGCAGGCCGACGTGGTCTGCGGCTCGGTCGGCGTGGAAGACTGGACCCCGCACGGCGTCGACGGCAACTACCTGCGCGACCGCTTCAACGCCACCTATACCGACGCGGACGGCCACCCACACATCCACGGAGCGAATCTGGGCGTGTCGGCCAGCGCGTATGTGCAGGTCGGCGGCTTTCAGGCGTTGACTTGCAGTGAAGACGTGGAACTGGTGCGCGCACTGGAGGCGGCTGGCGCTTCGATTGCGTGGAGCGCATTGCCGCGCGTGACGACCAGCGCACGGCGTCAGACCCGCGTGCGCGGCGGTTTCGGCGATGCGCTGATGAGCCACATTCATGCGCGGGATCGGCACCAGCGCGTGCCGACGCCAGGGGCGCCGACCGGCTGATGCAAATCAAGGCGGGCGCTGCCTACATGATGCGGCAGCGGTTCAGGATCGGGGCCACCCCGGCATTTCAACCGCAGTGGCCGCCTGCCATCCGAGTACTCCCCAGGGTGGAAGCCACTATCATCGATCCGCCCATTCATGACGCAACCAACGAAGGAATCTGCAATGACATTCAACCCAACGGCTGGCGAGATGGCACCCCGAGGCGATGTGGCCGAGTCGCCACGCATGGTGCTGGACGAAGAAAAACTGGAAGCAGCCAAACGCTCGCTCGACGACGGCGCCGTGGTGCCCAGCTACGGGCCCTGGCGCGAGGACATCATCAAGCTGCTGAACGACGCGCTGGCAACCGAACTGGTCTGCACGCTGCGCTACAAACGTCATCACTACACCGCCAAGGGCATCAACGCAACGAAGGTAGCCGAAGAGTTCATGGTGCATGCACAGGAAGAGACGGCGCATGCAGACCGGATCGCTGAGCGCATCGTGCAACTGGGCGGCGAACCGGACTTTTCACCGACCACGCTGATCGAACGCAGCCACGCGGACTACGACCAGTCGCTCGATCTGCAAGCGATGATCCGCGCCAATCTGATTGCCGAGCGCGTGGCGATCGAAGCCTATGGCCAGATGATCCATCTGATCGGCGACAAAGACATCACCACCCGTCGCATGTTGTCCGACATCCTGGAGCAGGAAGAGGAGCATGCTGAGGAACTGAGCGACTGGCTCGAGCCGTAACTCGAGCGGCAGCGGTTGGCTGCGAAAGGCGTTCGCAGCCAAATCGATCTAGCGAACCGCAGCGAGCTTGTGCTGCTTGAAAAAACGCAGCATTTGCATCGTTGCGTCGGGTCCCGACTGATCGGTGAACGACCCCGCCGCGCGCCCACCGGACCAGGCATGCGGCGCGCCATGAATGGTCCACGATTCGGCCGTTGTCTTGCCGTTCGTGTCGTCGCGCGACACCGTCCGGGTGATCTTGCGACTGCCGCTGGCGTCGGCGGGAGCCTCACTCTGCAGCACTGCATTTTCGCCCACGCTAGCGGCCAGCACTTGCTCGGCATTCTTGATGCTCACCGTGTGATCGGCGTCCCCGTGGAACACGATGGTCGGCATCCGGCTGGCCGAGGTCGTCGGCGCACTGCCGCCGTTTTGCATCGCGCCAAATGCCGATGGCATGTCGGTCGCGGCTCCTGCAGCGAGGCCGGAATGCACCCCCACAGCAGCGAATACATCTGGATAGGTCTCGCCCAAAATTGCTGCCATTGCACCGCCGGCCGACAGGCCCGCTACATAGACACGCGACGGGTCGATCGACGGATGCTGTGCGATCACGTCGCGCACCATACCGACCAGCAGCGCCGGCTCACCGCGGTCTCGCTGCTGGTGGTTGTGCTTGAACCAGTTCCAGCAGCGTTGCGGGTTCATCTCGGTCGACTGGGCCGGATACAGCACGAACAGGCCCTGCGCCTCAGCCGCTTCGTTCATCGCGGTGCCGCGTGCGAAGTCGTCCGGGTCTTGCGTGCATCCATGCAGCATCACAACCAGCGGCGCCGCGGCCAGTGTTTTGGCTTGCGCCGGTACGAACAGTTTGTAGTTGCGTTGTCCAGCCGCTGGATGCGCATAGCTACCAGCGACGAAACGGCTTTGCGCAGCTGCGGGTGGTTGTCTGTCCTGTGCGTTGGCCGCTGCCGGAGCATCTGCCACCGCGCGTGCGGTCACGTCGATGATGCGGCTGCTGTGGTCTGGTTGTCGAGTTGAGCTGGGCGGCTGCGCTGAGCCGTTGCGTTGCAGTGCCTGTTGGATCAATGCGGTCGCACCGCCGAGGTCTCCGGTCTGCGTGAGTCGGGTGGCTTCGGCCATCAGCTGTTGGTAGTCGGCATGCATGGGGTAGGGGACTTTCAGGAAATCTTTTTTAAACGAAGAGGAAATGCAACAAATAGGCAAGCCCGCACGCGGCGTTCAATGCAGCCGACTGCGCAGTGCCGTCTTGACGGCAGAAGGCGCATGCATCGCACCGAGCACGGTCAGGGAACCAACCGCGGCCGTCGCGAGTTCGGCCGTCACATCGTCGGCGAACACCACAAGTCCGAGCACGCGGATGTCAAGTTGTCCGCCGCTGTCGACAGCGGCTTCGAGATCGGCCACGCTGTGCTGCTGAATACCAGGCACCAAGGTCTTGCGCGAAATCACTTGGCGCAGCGTCTCACCGTGTTGGGCGATCCGATTGCGCACCGCAGTACGAATCAAACCCGCGCGATTGGCATAAAAGCCTTCTTGCACCAGCAAGTCAATCTGGCCCAAGTCCACCCAACTCAGGTTGACCCTGACCTTTTCGTCCGGGGGTCGGTTGGGTGCGGGGAGTGATGATGTGCGTGATATGCAATCATCTCAGTAGCATCCAAGTGGATGGTAGACCGAGCCATACACTTAAAGAAGAAAACAAAAGGGGATGGTCGCACCGCACGGCCACCCCCTGTCCTTTGATCTACATCGAACGGTCGAAACTGGCGTGAGGAACTGTCGGATCGAACGAGTTTCTCAGGCCAGCGTCATCAACCGCTCTGTGCAGTCCCACCCAACTCAGTTGCGACGATCGTCCGGGCGCTTGGTTGTGGTGCCAGTCGGGTTGGTCGTCCCGCGGTCGTCACGAACCACATTGACTTCCGTGTGGCGTACGGTGTCGTCGACTTCTTTGGTCTCGGTGGCCACTTGCTTGCCGACCTGGATTTCTTCCACGACATGGGCTGTCTTGCTCACGACCGCTTTCTCAGCCGATTCGCGCACCTCGATCGTGCGGTCTTTCAGACCGGCCAGATCGGCCTCGGATGCCGGGCGATCAACCGCGTGCCGCTCAATGACGGCGCGCTCGCTTTGCAATTGCACCGACGCATGCACCGGCTTCGACTCGACCCGCGTCACCACCCGCACGCGACCCTGATCAACGCGGCGTTTGCCCACATCAAGTTCTTCTTCAACCACCGGGATCACGCCCTTGGCATCCGCTGTGGCGGCGCCGGTCTGGGCCTTGCCAACTGCGCCTGCGGTGCCGCCGGTGTAGCCCTGGCCACGCCAAGCCGTCACCTGCTCATCGACATCGGTCGCGCCGGCTTCAATCAGCTGCGTGTGCGCGCGGTCCACTTGAGCATCTTCTGCTTCGAGCGTCAACACGGCATGGCCGCGACGCACCGCCTCTGAGTAGTGGCCTGCGTATTCACGATTGTTGTCGTCGCTGAAGAGATCGCTGAAAAAGCGACCAATCGAGCTGAAAACATCGTCGTCTTCGACACGGTTGGTGGTGGTCGACGTGGTGCGCGTTGCTGCCGCGCCGTCATCGGTGGTCTTCACATCGATCTTGCTACGCGAATGGCCGGCGTTCACCAGTTTTTCGACGGCAGCGTTGGCTGCGGTAAGGCTGTCAAAAATGGCTACCAATGTCTGACTCATAAGAAATTCCCCTTGCTTGCTAAAAAATAGAAATGGGATTCAAGCTGCCTCGAATGCATATCGCATCCGGCTCAATCCCTCAACTGCTTCAGTCATTCAAAGCAGCAGCCTAAGTGCCTGCCTGCAGATCTGGCTCAATCCGCCAAGAGCCGTCCAGCTGCTGGCGTTCCACCACCGCGCGTTCGCGTCGCAGAGGCACCTGAAGCGTTTGGCGCGCTTTGTGACGAATGCGGGTAAGCCGCACTTCTTCTTTCAAAAACAGCTTGCTGACGATCACCGAGCGTTCTTCATACACCGGCACCACCAGCTCTTCGCCGTCGAGATAAGGCTCGCGCCGTGCATCGACTTCGACACCGCGAGGCACCACAGTCGGGCGCACTTCGGTCGATATCAGATCGACCTCGGCACCTTGCACTGTCTCGTCCACCACGATTCGCACGCGCAACGCACCGGCCTCGACTCGCTCGATCGCCACGTCGAAACGCTCCTCGATCAACGGCAGCACCGTTGGCGCCGGCTCAACGACGGGCACAGTCATGCTGCTTGCCTGAGGAGGTACCGGGTCTTTCATGGCGTGTGCTTTCAGCGACGCACCACTGCAGCGCCGAAATAACGTCGACGAGCCAGCAAACCACCAAATGCGGCTGCGATGGCGCCCAGAATCAACGCCACAGTAGCGCCAAGTGCGGCCTTCGAAGTCGCCTTGGCTGCAGCGTCTGCCACCTCACGTGCTTTGGCTTCCGCTTGCTCTTTTGCCTGTGCCAACTTGACGCGCGCTTCTTGATACTGCTTGATCCACGCATCGGCACGCTGCTCGGCTTCTGCCTTGCTCAAACCGGTGCGCGCAGCCACCACATTGACGAGCGCTTCACGATCGGCTTGCTCCACCGTGTTCTTGCCAGCGCTGATGATGCGCTGCAGCACCGCACTCAAGTCTTCTGCAGGAGGATTCCCTGTCGCGCCCGCTTGCGATGCTGCAGTGGTCAACTGATCAGCTGCCGTCGATGCCTGGCTGGCCACCGAACTGGGTTGCAGCGCCGGCTTGCCGGTCTGTGCAAGCAGTTTTTGCGCTTGCGCCTTGATGTTGTCGAGCGAGAAATCACTCGAGTCAATCTTGTCGGCTGCCGCATCGGCTGCCTTTCCTGCGACTGCGCCAACCCCGGAAGCGGCCACTTCAGCCGTTTTGCCAACCACTGCGGCACCGCCGCGCACCACAGTGCCGACCAACGACGCCAGCAGGTACACGGTAATGATCGTGGCCACGCCCCAGGTCAAAAGACCATGCAGCACCGCATCGCTTTTCTCCGGCGAGCCGGCCAGGTGGCCCGCAACCCAGCCGCCTGCGAACAGCGACACGATGCTGCTGACGGCCCACCAGATGCCCGCCCCGGTGCCAAGCGCGCCCGCGCTGGGCGTGCTGTACTGCATCGGATCGATGGTGCCCATGCCAATGCCGGTGCCCAGAAAGCTCAAAACCACCTGCACGGCGACCGCAATCACCATGCCGGCGATCACGGCGGCCCAGGAAATGCGCCGCAGCAGGGGTGCAGTGCCTCGGGTGCCGACTTCGGCACCGGGGCTGACAATCGTGGTTCGTTCTACTGGACTCATGGGTTTTACCTACGTCAAAAAAATTGGAAAGGCTGTGCACTACGCACCCGCCCATTTGGCCGCAACACGGTGGGCGCCAGAGAAACACTCTATGCGGTGACGGCGCTGTTTCGACGCTGAAAGCCGTGCTGGCGCGAACCGCCGACGCACACTACCGGGCCTTTCCTACAAAGATCCTGTAACTGACTGAAAAGGGCGACGCGTGCAGAATGAAGGCGGCGATTTCCTTGTTCGGCGAACCGCTGCAGTCGAAACAATCTGCAACCTGCGATTGAATTTGTGAGAGGACTGGCTTCGATGTCTGTTGAAATCCTGCAAGAAGCTGCGTATGCCTTGATTTCGCTCGATGCAGCGATCGAATGCATAGCGACTGGTTCTGTGTTCACGGAAGGCGCGATATCGGATCCGCGCGACCAAAGCCTGCTGTTCAAGACATCATCGGCTCGAACTTCGGCACCGTGAAGTCGGGCAAGCGGAAGGTTTTGGCCGCGATGGCCGACAAGCGGCTGCCTCGGTTGCCCGACCTGCCTTCGGTGGCCGAACTGGGCTTGCCGCAACTGGCCGGTGATATCTGGTTCGCGATCTTGGCCCCGGCCAAAACGCCGCCTGCGATCATCGAAAAATTTCAGCGCGAAATGGCCGCGATCATCAAGTCGCCGGCGATGCGCGAGAAGTTCGCACTGCTGGGTCTTGAGATGATCGGCAAAACGCCCACCGAGATGAATGCGATGGTCAAGCGCGACGGTGACCGCTGGAGGCGTGTGATCAAAGAAGCCAACGTAAAGGTTGAATGAGATGTCCGACACCATTGAGAGACTGCTGCCGCCTGCAACCGAAGTCGGCCGTGTCCTGACCGACGCCGAAACGCTCGCGCCGTTCGAGCAGGATTGGAACAAACGCTTCATCGGCAACGCACGCTGCGTGGTACAGCCCGAGTCGACGGCGCAAGTGGCCGCGCTGCTGCGCTGGTGCAATGCGAATCAGGTGCCGGTGATTCCGCAGGGCGGCAACACCAACATGACGGGTGCAGCCACGCCGGACGATTCGGGTGCGGCGGTGATCCTGTCGCTCTCCCGCATGAACCAGGTGCGCTTGGTCGATGCAATCGGCAACACGGTGACGGTCGATGCGGGCGTGGTGCTGGAAACGCTGCAGCAGGTCGCACACGATGCTGGCCGGTTGTTTCCGCTCGCGCTCGGCGCACAGGGCACCTGCCAGATCGGCGGCAACCTGTCGACCAACGCGGGCGGCACCGGCGTGCTGCGCTACGGCAACACGCGTGAGTTGTGCCTGGGGCTGGAAGTGGTGACGCCATCCGGCGAGGTGCTGGATGACTTGCGCGGTCTGCGCAAGGACAACACCGGCTATGACCTGCGCGACCTGTACATCGGCGCCGAAGGCACGCTGGGCGTGATCACAGGCGCGACGTTGAAGCTGTATCCGCAGCCGGTCGCGCGGGTCACGGCCTGGGCCGCATTGGCCTCGCCGGATCACGCATTGCGGTTGCTGGGCCTTGCGCAGCAGATGCTCGGCGCATCGCTGACTGCGTTCGAACTGATGTCGCAGTACTGCGTGCAATTGGTGGAGGCGAAGTTCGGCGATACGCCCAAGGTGTTCAATGAAGCGCATCCTTGGCATGTGCTGCTTGAATCGTCCGATCTGGAAAGCGAAGCGCATGCGGTGGAGCGCTTCGAGGCGCTGATGGGCGCAGCGCTGGAACAGGACATCGTGCGCGATGCCGCGATCGCACAGTCGATCGCGCAGACCAAGCAGTTCTGGCTGATCCGCGAACGCGTTGCGTTGAGCCAGCCCAAGAACATCAAGCACGACATCTCGCTGCCGATCGCGCGCATCGGCGCATTCGTCGAGGAAACCGGCCGCGCGATTACCGGTCGGTTCGCGGGCACGCGCATGACGATCCTCGGCCATATGGGCGACGGCAACCTGCACTACAACGTCGAGCCACCGGCGGGTCTGTCCGATATGGAATTCCTGAAACTTGAAAAAGACGTGCACCGGTTCGTCTACGACGCGGTGGACGCGGCACGTGGATCGATGTCGGCCGAACACGGCATCGGCCGCGCCAAGGTGGCGGACCTGGAGCACTACAAGTCGCCGACGGCGCTCGGCTTGATGCGCGCGATCAAGTCTGCGCTGGATCCGAACGGGATCATGAACCCAGGCAAGGTGCTCGCGAATCGGTGAGCTTGCTCAGGCCGGCATAGCCTGGCCGTCGACGAACACCTTTAGTTCACCGCTCGCGAACGCAGTCCATTCTTCGTTGTTCGTGAGCGGCGCGGTCACCACGACGGCGACCCGATCGGTCGAGCCCGCTTTCTCGGCGAAGTTCACTGACAGTTCCTCATCGGCCAGCGTCGCGTGCTTGAATGGGTGCTTGCGTTCGATGCTGTAGAGGTTCGTCGTTGCGTGCGCCCAGAGCGCCTCACCGTTGGACAGCAAGAAGTTGAAGGTGCCGTGCCTGGAGATGCGCGGCACCAGTTCGCGCAGGGTGGTGGTCAGCTCCTGAACCGTCGGTGTATCCGCATGCGATTTGGCCAGTTCCTGCATGATCCAGCAAAACGCCTGTTCGCTATCGGTGCTGCCGACCGGGCGGAAGTTCGCGTGCAGGCGCGGCGCGTAGTCCTTCAAGTCGCCGTTGTGCGCGAACACCCAGTTGCGGCCCCACAACTCGCGCACGAATGGGTGGCAGTTCTCGAGCGACACGACGCCCTGTGTGGCCTTCCTGATGTGCGAGATCACGTTCTTGCTCTTGATCGGATAGCGCCGGATCAACTCGGCCACCGCCGAGTCGCACGCCGGCTGGTTCTCAACGAATTGACGCAGCCCGCGGCCTTCGAAGAATGCAATGCCCCAACCGTCCGCATGATGGTCGGTGCGGCCCCCGCGTTCGGCAAAACCGGTAAAGCTGAACATCGCGTCGGTCGGCGTGTTGCAATTCATTCCGAGCAATTGGCACATCGTGGTAGTGGAAGCAGTGGGGTCGGTTGATGTCAGTCAGAGGGCTGCACAGTCGGTCGCGCGGGCCGCAATTGCAGTGCAGCGATCAGGGCCAGTACGCACAGGCCTGCCAGCATGAAAAACGTCTCGTTGAATGCCGCCAGCCGGGCTGCGCTCGGTGCGCCGTCGGTCAATGACACGCCGTGCACCGCCACGCGCCATTCCAGCACGATGCCGCACAGGCTGACTCCGACCGCGCCACCCAGCATGCGCAGAAAGTTGATCACGCTGGAACCTTGCGACAGCAGATCGGTGGGCAACGGCCGCAGCGACCCGAGGTTCAGCGACGGCAGGATGAAGCCCAGGCCCAGTCGTCCCAGCACCGCCCAGGCCACGATCAACCAGATGGTGCTGTCAAGCTTTACCGTCGGCATCAGCGCGAACGAGGCAGCCAACAGCGCCAGGCCGATGCTGATCAGGATCCATGTCGGGTGCCGGTCCGCAAGCCGCCCGACGACGGCGATCGCCACCGCCAGCACCAGCCCAGCCGGCAGCAGGATCGTGCCCACGTAAGACGCCGACAAGCCCAGCCCGAGCAGCATGTAGATCGGCAGCAGATAGGTCGAGCCGAACAGCGCGGTGCCGTAGATGATCGCGACGATGCCACCCATCGTGAACGGCCGTGTGCGGAATACCGCGAGGTTCATCAGTGGGTCGCCACCGGTGCGTGCGAGCCGCCGCTGCCAGACGATGAAGCAGGCGAGCAGCAGCGCGGCAGCTGCCAGCAGCAAGACAGGCACCAGGGCGACGCCGCTGCCGCTGCCGGTGCCATGCAGCTCGACGAGCCCGTTCAGCAGGCACAGGATGCCTGCCGCGGCCAGCACAAGCCCCACGGAATCGAAGCGCTTCTCGTCATGCTTGCCGGCGGCAAGCTCCGGCACGTAGCGATACGCCATCGCGATCGACAGAAAGCAGAACGGCACCACCATGAAGAAGATGGAACGCCAGCCGAACCAGTCGACCAGCACGCCGCCGATGCTCGGGCCGATGGCAGGCGCCAGCACCACGCCCATGCCGAACAGGCCGCTGGCTCGGCCCTGTTCCTCCGGCTTGAACAACCGCATGATGATGAGCGCGGGGATCGGCTGCACCACGCCTGCGGCCAGACCCTCGGTAACGCGGGCGACCAGCACCAGTGGAAACGCATTGGCCAGCCCGCCGACGATGCCCCCAGCCATCAGCAGCAGCATCGAGCCGACGTACGTGCGCCGTGCGCCGAAGCGCGTGAGCAACGACGGCGTGGTCAGCATCGCCACCGTCATCGCGACCATGAAGCCGGAAGTGACCCACTGCGCGCGGCTCTGGTCCAGCACGAAGTAATGGCTCATGCCAGGGATCGCGACGTTCACGATGGTTGACGACATGATGGACGCCATCGTGCCGGTCATCACCGCGATCAGCAGCAGCCAGCGGTAGCGTTCGCCGTGGCGCGCCTGCAGGGCGTCGAAGGTGTTGGCGGCGGAAGCGGTCACAGCGACGGGTCTTTGCTGGTTGGAGGGATTGCTTCGGTGCCTGCGCAGGCGGCGCACAGACAACGCAAGGGTGCACCGCGTGCAGCAGGTGCGGCAAGCCGAGCCGGATCGATTGCAACCGCGCTGCACCAGCACGCCGGCTGCACATCACCGGTGGCGGCCGCCAGCGCGAGCGCACATCGATTCGGCTGCGTGCAAACCGGGCAGGCAGGCGCGGCGTACGAATCCACGTGCAGGCCGGTTCGAGTTGCGTCGCTCATCTCAGCCGCCGCAGCAGGCCGGTCCAGCCGGAAATTTTCGATGAAAACAGGCATCGGCGCAGGAAAATGCTGCATAGTTAGCTACTATTTTCATAGTGTTTTCGGCTCAACCAGCGCCCGCGTCGGCAGCAACACCGAAGCGATCGCCACCACCATCAGCGACACCGCAGCCCAGTCCTGCCAGTGCAGTGTCTCGTCCAGCCACCAAGCGCCACTGAACACGCCGAGCACCGGAATGAACATCACGCTCAAAGTTGATGCGAGCGGCGGCAGCCCGCGTGCCAGCAGCAACCATGCAGTCTGCGCAATGCCGAAGATCAGCACGGCGTTGTAGCCGATCGCAAACAGGTTGGCGGGACCGGGCGTATGCCATTGATCGCGTTCGAAGACGACCGCCAGCACGGCAATCACCACGCCGGTCAGCGCGACCATCCAGAAGGCGATCGTCATCGTCGGCAGGCCAATCGTGCTGATTCGCAACTGGCGCGTGCCGAGTGCCCAGACGGCCGCGCCGGTCAACGCGAGCAACACCCCGATCGGCCGCCCGGCCATGTTTGCGAGCTCATACCAGAGTAGCAGCAGCACGCCCAAGGCAGCTGCTGCCACGCCAAGCCAGCCGCGGAGCTTCAAGGTGTCGCCGAACCAGAGCGCACCAATCACGGCCGAGAAAATTGGCATCGTGTAGCCGAGAATTGCGGTGCGCCCGCTGGACAACTGGGTGAGCGCCAGGATGATCAGCACCTGCCAGACCAGCAGGTTGCCGACGGTGAGCCAGAGCAGTTCCGCCCAACGGGCCCGCGGCACCGCGAACGGCACCTTCATGACGATGAGCCCAAGCGCCAGCACCGGCAGCCCGAACCAGATCGAGAGCGCGCGAAACGTCAGCGGGGGAAAGCCCGTGATGCCGGCCTTCATGATCGGCCAGTTGATGCCCCACAGCAGAGTCAGCGCAATCAAAAGGCCGAGTTGCTGGCGGGTCAGGGAAGGCATAGCGCCGTATTTTGATTCATGGCCGCTTCATAGAATTGCGCACATGACCTTCACCGAAAAGCTGCGCGCGGCCCAGACGCAAAACCGTTCGCTGCTTTGCGTCGGGCTCGACCCCGATCCGGCGAAGTTTCCACATGAAATGCGTGGCGATGCGGCGCACATCTTCGACTTTTGTGCGCGCATCGTCGATGCGACCCATGACCTTGCCATCGCCTTCAAGCCGCAGATCGCCTACTTCGCCGCGCACCGCGCGGAAGACCAGCTCGAACGGTTGCTGGCGCACATCCGCGACGTGGCACCCGCCGTGCCGGTGATCCTGGACGCCAAGCGCGGCGACATCGGCGCCACCGCCGAGCAGTACGCCCGTGAGGTGTTCGAGCGCTATCAGGCCGACGCGGTCACCTTGTCGCCGTTCATGGGGTTTGATTCGATCGAGCCCTATCTGAAATACGAAGGCAAAGGCGCTTTCCTGCTGTGCCGCACATCGAACCCGGGCGGTGACGATCTGCAGAACCAGACGCTGGCTTCTGAACCCGGCCAGCCGCGCCTGTATGAGTTGATCGCCAAACTCGCCAGCGGCCCGTGGAACACGAACGGGCAGCTCGGACTCGTGGTCGGCGCAACCTATCCGCAGGAGATCGAGCGCGTGCGCGCGTTGGCACCGCAACTGCCGCTGTTGATCCCCGGCATCGGTGCGCAGGGCGGCGATGCAAAGGCCACCGTGCAGGCCGGCTGGCGACCCGATGCACCGATCGTGGTGGCGTCGTCGCGCGCCATTCTTTATGCGTCGTCCGAGGCCGATTTTGCGGATGCGGCGCGGCGCGAGGCCGAGCGCACGCGCGCTGAGTTGCAGGCGGCACGACTGAGCTGATTGGGCACGGCGCTCGGCGCGGGATGTGCGATTCCGTCGGCGTTCGGGCAAACCAGGCAACCGTTTCACCCTCGCGGCAGACGCTTTGACGCAGGGCGGCCACGACACGTCATAGCAAAACCAAATAGACCGTTGCATGCCATACACGTTCATTGGTGGGTAGTTCGGTAACGACCGATCACATGGGGGCCGAGCACGCTCGGTGCGCACCACCGATTCGCTCAAGCCGCCGCGGCATTTGTCACAACCCTTACGGCTGAAGACACGGCTCGCCCAGCCATGCTGCCTCGACTCGCGCGCTGTCCAAACGGTGCTGCAGCCGCACGTTGTCATCGAACCGGGACGGGTCAGACCACGGCTCGGGCAGCCATCACCTCATGGTCGGCGGTGCGGTCAAAGGCCAGGCGTTCTACCCCACGCCACGGCATCCCCAGTCAGCGTCGGCAACTCGGGTGCATCGGAAGACCAGTGGCATGTCGGCCAGGACCAGTTGCTGCCAAGCACGTCGAGCACGCAATACGCGGCGACGTTGGCACACTGGTTCGGTGTGACCGACACGGAGATGGGCGACATCTTGCCCAACGTCGGCAACTTCGGCATGCCAGGCCATGCAGGCCATCCGCGCGATCTGGGATTCATGACCTGATGGCGCATGCAGCCGGTTTGGGCCTACGGAGACGCGTCGGCGCGAATTGGTCACCGACCAAGTCGAAGTACTTCGGCGGCTGTTTGGCCCACTCTCGATTCTCATCAGTCGCGGCTCGATTCGGCATGGCCATCAAGATCTTCGGCTGGCCGATCGACGCCTTTGATTGCACGCGCTTCCCGGTGAGCGCGGTGGTGTCGAAGCTGGGAATCGGGCTAGCGTGTGCGGGCGCGAGCAACAGTGCGGGCGTGCTGCACATCCAAGCGGCCAGTGCGGCGGCAGGAGGGTGTCGCCTGCGCCGCGGTCAAGTTCCGGCGTGACAATGAACTGCGTTCGTCCACCCATTCCATCTGCTCAGCGCACACGCGCGTCCCCACACCATGAAGCTCTACATCGCACCCCGTGCACCGAACCCGCGCCGAGTCCAGATGTTCATCGCCGAAAAAGGCATCGACGGCATCGCGCAGGTGCCGATCGATCTGAATGCGGGCCAGCACCGCAGCGACGAATTCCGGCAAAAAAGCCCGCTGGCCACGGTGCCGGCGCTCGAACTCGACGATGGCCGTGTGCTGACCGAGACACGCGCGATCTGCACTTATCTGGAAGGGTTGGTACCGCAGCCGAATCTGATGGGCGACGGCTTCGAGGAACGTGCGTTCATCGAAATGGCGGACCGGCGGGTCGAGCTGTATTTGGGGCTCGGCTTTGCAAATGCGATCCGGCATGGGCATCCGGGGCTGGCCGCACTCGAGCAGCCGCAATTTCCCGAATTCGGCGCCTCACAGGCACAGAAGGTGCGCCTGGTTGCCCGCTGGTTCGACGATCAGCTCGCGCAGCACCCCTTCATCGCCGGCGAGCGCTTCACGATCGCCGACATCACCGCGTTTTGTACGCTTGAATTCGCGCGTGGTCTGCTCAAGTTCCGGCCGGCCGAAGAAAACATGCCTGCGTTGCAAGCTTGGCGCGACCGGATTGCGGCGAGACCCAGCACACAGGCAATTTGAAGTGAGAAGCGCTTGATTCGTGCGCGGCGAACCGTCAACCGACCAGTTCGAGCCAGAGCGCTTTGTGCACCTGTGCGGGGGTTGCGATGCCACGCGCCGCAGGCAGCCCGGCCAAACCGCCAGACGTCTGCGTCTCAAGCCATTCGCGCATGCCTTGCTGGCGCAACGCAGCGTCGGTGCGCCACTGCGCGGGCACGGCGTGGGCCGACTGAGCGATCGGCTGCTCGACGATCGACCGCGCGACGCAGCGCGCGACGGCTTCGACAGCGCGCGACAGCAGGCCTTGGCCCGACGCAACGGCGACCTGAACGCTCGGCAATGCAATGCTGTAGCTGTTGTAGATGGTGCTGGCACTCATGACGAAAATTTCCTGTTTTGCAATTGGGGTGGGACCGCGGTCAAACGCAGGTCCCGAAAAAACTGGAGGCTGGAAAAGAGGCGCAGCCGGGCCAGATGCCCAGCGCACGCAGTCACGATTTCAGGCGTTTGGATCGATCAGCACGCGACGATTCAGATCCTTCGGACGGGCTGCGGTAGCGGCACCGGTGGGGCGCTTGCCAAGCCATTTTTCGCGCTGCACTTGACGAAACAGCTCGCTGCGGCTCAATTTGACTTCGGTCGGTTGCTCAGTCGTGGGAGCAGCGCGGCGCTCGCTGCGGGTCTGCACCAACGCGGCGAGGTGGCCGAATGCGCGCTCCAGACGCCCAAGCGTGAGCGAGTTCGCGAGACAGTTCGCAACGGTGCATTGGCTGTGGGTGATGTTCATGGCGCTTTGCTTTCTCTGCTTTCAAGTCGTGCCGGTTGCGATCGGGTTAACCGCTGGGGCATTGCTTAAATCTGTTGATGCATGGATATTAGGGTTTAACCTAATGCGGTTCAACTTTAGATTGCTAATCTGTCTCATTCACAAACGTAATGTCCGGCCAATCCGGCACAAACTCTTTGGCACGCCGAACCGAACTCATCAACTTCCGCACGCTGGACCTGAATTTGCTGCGCGTATTCGACGAAGTCATGGCAGAACGCAGCCTGACGCGGGCTGCGCGCAATCTGTCGCTGACCCAGCCGGCGGTGAGCAACTCGCTGCGTCGACTACGCGAGACGCTCGGCGACGAACTGCTGCTGCGCAGCGGCCAGGGCGTGGCGCCGACCGCCTACGCGCTCAAACTCTGGCCGACCGTGCGCGAGGCTCTGCGTCAGTTGCAGCACACGCTGGCACCCGGTGCGTTCGAGCCAGCGGCTGCGCAGAACGTGTTTTCGCTGTCGATGGCGGATGCCACCGCCGCCATGCTGGTGCCGGCGTTGGGCCGGCTGTTGCAGCGCGCTGCACCGGGTATCTCGCTGCGCGTGATGTCGCTGATCACGCGCGACCCGAGGCCGCTGCTGGAAACCGGCGAGGCGGATCTCGCGATCGGCTACTTCCCGTCCGTCATCGCCGACCTCACGGCGCACGCGCAAGTCGGTGAGGCGGTTGCGTTCATGCACCACCGGCTCTATGACAGCGACTATGTCTGCGTGCTGCGGCGTGGGCATCCGCTGGCGACTGGCCCGCTCGACATCGAGCGCTACGCCGCCGCACGCCACCTGCTGGTGAGTTTTTCGGGCCGGCCCTATGGCTTCATTGACGAAGCGCTCTCCGGGCTTGGCCACGAGCGGCGCATTGCCATGACGGTGAACCAATTCTTCACCGCCGGTCAGGTGGTGGCGCAATCCGATCTTGTGACGGTGCTGCCACGCCATTTCGTGCCGGTGACCGGTATCGCCGATCAGCTGGTCTGGCGCGAACTGCCGTTTCCATCGCCCGCTGTGCACATCGATGCGGTCTGGCACCGGCGCACCGATTCATCGGCTCCGCATCAGTGGTTGCGCCGCCGCATCGAACGGCTTGCAGCCGAAGCGCATGTGGACCCTGGTGTGTACGAAGCTGGGCCGCCCGATCCCGCCCGGGATTAAGCGGCCTGCAGCGAATGCAACAATGATCGGGCTTGCTGTTTGGCTCCTGCCGCCCGTCAAAGGTCAGCACCGCTTTAAATGAACGCTTCAGCCGACCCACCTCTGGCCCAAGCCGGCCCGTACAAGAACAAACTGGTAGCCGCGCACGCTGCCGTGCAGTTGCTGCACGACGGCGACACGGTGGCCACCAGCGGCTTCGTTGGCATCGGCGTGGCCGAAGCCGTCATGCTGGCGCTGGAACAGCGCTTTCTGGAAACTGGCACGCCGCGGGACCTGACACTGGTATATGCAGCCGGACAGGGCGACGGGGCCACGCGCGGTTTGAATCACCTGGGCCATGCCGGTTTGCTCAAACGTGTGATCGGCGGCCACTGGGCGATGACGCCTGCGCTGCAGCGGCTCGCCGTCGACAACCTGATCGAGGCTTACAACCTGCCGCAAGGCGTGATCACGCACCTGTACCGTGACATCGCTGCAGGCAAACCCGGCACGCTTACGCATGTGGGCCTAGGCACGTTCGTCGACCCGCGCCATGGCGGCGGCAAGATCAACGCGCGCACCACGCAAGAACTGGTGCGGGTGCTGCCGATCGACGGGCAGGATTACCTGTTCTACAAGGCGTTTCCAATCTCGGTCGGCATCATCCGCGCAACCACTGCGGATGCGGACGGCAACCTCACGATGGAGCGGGAGGCGCTGACCCTGGAAGCGCTCGCGGTTGCGATGGCCGCCAAGAACAGCGGCGGCCTCGTGATCGCGCAGGTCGAGCGCGTTGCTGCGCGTGGCTCGCTCCACTCGCGCCAAGTCAAGGTGCCGGGGGTGCTGGTCGATGCGGTCGTGGTGGCGCAGGACTCGGCGCATCACATGCAGACATTTGCAACCAGTTATAGCGCGGCGTACGCGGGCGAGCTGCGCGTGCCGACCGAAGGCGCTGCGCCGATGCCACTGTCCGCCCGCAAGGTGATTGCACGCCGCGCGGCGCTGGAGCTGCGCCCGTTGCAGATTGTGAATCTCGGCATTGGCATGCCTGAAGGCGTGGCCAGCGTGGCGGCGGAAGAGCGCATCTTCGACCTGCTCACCCTGACCGCCGAGCCCGGCGTGATCGGCGGCATCCCGGCCGGTGGCATGAATTTCGGCGCGGCAGTGAATGCACAGGCCATCATCGACCAGCCGTACCAGTTCGATTTCTACGACGGCGGCGGCCTCGACATCTGCATCCTGGGCCTTGCGCAAGCCGACCGGCACGGCAACCTGAACGTGAGCCGGTTCGGCCGCCGTCTGGCTGGCTCGGGCGGCTTCATCAACATCAGCCAGAACACGCCTCTGGTGGTGTTCGCAGGAACGTTCACCGCGGGCGGCGCGTTGCCCGGGATCGAGCAGGGCCGGCTGCAGCTTGGCACGCAGCGCGGTACGGTCAAGTTTGTGCAAACTGTGGAGCAACGCACGTTCAGCGGTGCGGAAGCGTTACGGCGCGGCCAGCGCGTGCTCTACGTGACCGAGCGCTGCGTATTTCGGCTGGTGCCCGATGCGGCGGGCGACAGCGCGCTCGAGTTGATCGAACTCGCGCCCGGTGTCGACCTCGAGCGCGACGTGCTTGCGCAGATGGCGTTCGTGCCGCTGATCGACGAGCGGCTGCGCACCATGGATGCGAGGCTGTTCGAGCCGGCCCCGCTGGGATTGCGTGAACGGATGCTGAATCGTCCCTTTGCCGAGCGGTTTGCACTGGATGCGGCGCGAGAGCTTCTGCACATTGATTTCTCTGGCCTCAAGGTCAACGTGATGGCCACCATCGACGCGATCGATGCGCAGGTGCGGTCGCTGCTCGCGCCGCTGCACGGCCTCAAGGTCGACGTGGTCGTCAACTACGACAATTTTTTCCTGGGCCCGGAACTGGAAGAAGCTTACGGCGCCATGGTCGATCGCCTGAGCGTCGACTGCTACCGCCAGGTCACGCGCTATGCGACGGCAGGCTTTGTCAAGTCGCGGCTGGGCAGCGGCCTTGTGGCACCTGCGGCTGATCGCTTGCTCCCAGCGCATTTGCTGCCAGCCAAATGAACCACGATAGCTTATCGAATCGGCCGCCGATCCTCGCGCTCGACGGCGTTGCGCCAACCAAGCGGTAAATGGCGATGTGGAGCCTTTCATTTGCGCCGCCGAGAACCATTGATGCCTGTGTCTCGACGCGCCTGCCCGACATGTTTCGCCGCCCACGCCGCACCGATTGGGTCGATGCGAACAAGCCCGGCGATGTGCTCGATTGCTTCTTGGAAGGCCCCAGCTTCGACCGTGCGGGCAACCTTTATGTATGCGACATCCCCTACGGGCGCATCTTCCGCGTCGATGCGGCGCTGCGCTGGACGCTGGTGGCCGAATACGACGGCTGGCCCAACGGGCTTGCGCTGCATGCCGATGGCAGCTTGTGGATCGCCGACTACCGGCGCGGCCTGCTGCGGCTGTCGGCCGAGCAACTCGCCAATGGGTCAGGGCAGCCCGAATCGCTGCTGGGTCATCGCCACAGCGAGTCGTTCAAGGGGCTGAACGATCTGACGTTCGATGCAGCCGGCAATTGTTATTTCACCGATCAAGGCCAGACCGGGTTGCACGACCCGACCGGGCGCGTCTATCGGCTGGCCGCTGACGGCGGGCTGTCGATGCTGCTGGCGAACGTGCCGAGCCCGAATGGATTGGCACTGCAGCCGGACGGCGCAGTGCTGTTCGTGGCGGTCACACGGGCCAATGCGGTCTGGCGGGTCCCGCTGTTCGAGGGCGGTTGTGCGACCTCAAAGGTGGGCGAGTTTCAGCGCTTCTTCGGCACCAGCGGCCCGGATGGACTGGCTTTTGACGAACGGGGTTGCTTGGTGGTTGCGCATGCCAGCCTGGGCGGCGCGTTCGTGCTCAATCCGCTGGGTGAAATCTCGCATTTCGTGCGCGGCGGCGTGGGCCCGGCGGTCACGAATGTTGCGTTCGAACCTCAGACGCACCGCTTGGTGCTGACCGAATCGACCACCGGCAGCGTGCTGGCTGCGACGCTGCCGGGCTCAGGACACCGGCTGTACTCGCACGCCGCTGTGCCCTGAGGATATGGGCTTGTCCGGCCCGCTTCGTCAAGCCATGAAGACGGCGATGAAGGCAAGCAAAAAGATCAACACCGCGCCAGCGACCGGGATCAGGATCGGAATCGAGCGTGTGATGCGTTCGATCGGGTCTTCTTCGGCCGGGTAATCCGCATCGTGCCCGGCGCCGCTGACCGCCGTCTTGTCAGCTGCATTCGGCACGGTCGAGACGTCGGCGCGCGTCTTGGTGCGGGCGTCGTCAATAGCGGCATGGCTGGCATCGGTCATCGAGTTCGTTCCTGCTGAAATACACGGTGGGCTTGGGATCAAAGTTTAACCGGCTGCCCAAGCCATATCTGTTCGCCTTCCAGCACTGCGAACGGGCATCGGAGGCCGAAGTCGATGCCCTACGATCGCGCATCGCTCGCGACGGCGGGCCGTCCACTGGGGCGTAGCGCAATCGGGCCGCCCCCTGCATCAAAAGACACCATGTTTTATCGACTTTATCTGTGGCTGAAGGACGGAAGCAACCGCCTCTGGGTGAAGCCCGCGCTGGGCAGCGTCTTTGCGATCGCGTTCGCGCTGTTTGCGACCTTGACCGACAAGTTCGTGCCCGCCGACACCCTGCCCAGCATCGACGTCGACACGATCAAAAACGTGCTGACCGTGATCGCCAGCAGCATGCTCGCAGTCACGACGTTTTCGCTGTCGATCATGGTGGCCTCGCTCGCGTCGGTGGCCAGTGGCGCCAGCCCGCGCGCGACCGAGCTCGTGATGGGCGACGACAACACGCAAAACGCGATCGCCGCGTTCATCTCGGCGTTCATCTACGCGGTGATCGCGCAGATTGCGCTGGGCATCGGGTTCTACGGGCCGAGCGGGCGCTTCGTGCTGTTCGTGGCGACGGTGCTCGTGCTGCTCTATCTGATCTACACGTTGGTGGTCTGGGTCAAGACGTTGTCGTCGCTCGGCCGCATGGGCAACACGCTGAGCAAGGTGGAACAGGCGGCCACCGAGTCGATGCTGGCGTACCGCAGAGCCCCACGCATGGGCGCCGGCACCCAGATCGGTGCACCGCTCGACGGCGCCACTGTGTTGGCTGGCCGGGTCGGGCATGTGCGCTACATCGACCTGCGCGCGCTGCAAAAGCATGCAGCGGAGGTCGGCGGGAAACTGCACATTCGCGTTCGACCGGGTTCGCAGGTGTACCCGGGCACCGCGCTGCTGAACTGCGAAGCCGGCATGAAGGTCGAGGCCGACCTGTTGCGCGAAGCGTTCATCGTAGGGCCCGCGCGCACGTATCGGCAGGACCCGCGGTTCGGCTTGATCGTGCTCAGCGAAGTGGCGCAGCGAGCCCTCTCGCCGGCCGTGAACGATCCAGGCACGGCGATCGCGGTGCTCAACACGATTGCACGCGTGTTGATCGATGCGCGCCCAAACGGCTCCAGCGACCACGAACGCGATGATGAGCCGCCGCAGGAGTTCGACCGTCTGACAATGCGTGACCTGGACGAGAGCGACTTCATCACACAGTCGATCGATGCGATTGCGCGCGACGGTGCCGCGGTGTTCGAAGTGCAGGTGCGAATCCAGCGCGTGCTCGCTGCGATCGCTGCAAGTGGTTCCGTCACACTGGCACCAGCGGCGCACCGGCAGGCCGTCCGGTCCATGGAGCGAGTCGACCTGACGGCGATGCTTGACGACGAAAAAACCGAGCTGCGGCAGCTGTACGAGCGCCTGCACGCAAGCACCGAGTTGCCCGGGGTGCGTTGAGGCGTCCGGGCCTGGGGCGATCAATCCCTAAAACCGATTGCGGCCTGCCTGCGTCGCACGCGGCCGCTTCGACGCAGGCCTTGTCAGACGAGAAACGAGCGGCCGTCCAGAAACGCCTTGCGCCAGCGCGTGATGCGCACTTCGCGAAACAGCCCGTGCTGATGGTACGGGTCGGCTTCGATGAACGCCTCGGCTTCGCTGCGTTGCTCAACGTCGACGATGTAGATGCCGCCGCCGGCCGACTCGCCCGCGTCGTCGAGCTTGGCGCCGCACGCCAGCAGCAGCGCCATGTGCTCGTTCAGATAGGCAAGGTGCACGTCGCGCAAGTCTTTGCGCATCGTGGCGTGGTCGGGCTTGTCGAAGGTCTCGATGTGATAGGGCATGGTGTATGTGTGTCATTGAAGCAAGGAGCAGTCCTTTTTTTAGCATCGCAGGCAGTCGCCTGCGCAGGGGTATTCCTCCAGGCGGTTGGTTGCGTTAAGGTCTGCCACGCCTGCTTACCTGGAGCTTTGCCCAATGACCACGCGCCCGGCCGCCCCTGCGACATCGCCCGATGATTCCCTGCTGCCGTCGCCCGGACTGGCAACCGCGCCGGTGCTGGACCTGATGTGTTCGCACCTGGTGCTGACGCTGGCGGCTGCACAAGGTGGCAAGTTCAATGTGCGGCGCGACTTGAACGGTCTGCTGTCGCTCGCGGGGCGCCATCTGGTCTGGCCGCAGCCGGTGCTTGCGCGGCTGCGTGCGTATCTGGCTCGGCGCTGCAAGGACAACGCGTTCTGGACCGATCACGAAGACTTGGGCGCACGCGCGTTTCTCGACCGACACGGCATCTGGCGTGGGCCGTATGAAGAGGGCACGCTGTTTTTCTACCTCGACGAATACGCCAAAGACGCACCGAAGGACCTGCTCGCGCTGCTGGCTGCAACCGGCCAGTGGTTGAACCGCACGCTCAAAAAGCAGAGCACGCTGGTCGAAAAGAACATCGACGCACTCGCCGGGTTGCTGCAACTGAACCGCGCTGAGCGCGCGCTGCTGCTGTACGGCACGCTGGCGCGCTACCAGCGCGATCTGCGCAGCATGCTGGTCGAGTTCAAGGTCAACAACGCACCCGAAGCCTATGCAGCCATCGGTGAACTTGCGGGCGTGCCCGCCAACGAAGTCGGCGATGCGTTGCGTGCGGGCTCCCGGCTCGAGCGCATCGGCTTGGTGGAGAACCTGATCTCCGAGCACAGCATCACCGACTTGGCCGATCTGATGAAAGTCAGCGACAAGCTGCCGCCGGTGTTGATGCGCGAATACCGCGACAGCAACGAATTGATGGCGGTCTTCACGCGCCCGGCTGGCGTCACTGCGCTGACCCGAGCCGACTTCTCGTTCATCGAAGACGACGTACAGGTATTGACTGCGCTGCTGAAGGCGGCCGTACAGAGCAAGGCGCGCGGCGTCAACGTGCTGATGTATGGGCCGCCCGGCACTGGCAAGACCGAACTCGCCAAGGTGATCGCACAGACGGCTGGGCTGCAACTATTCGAAGTCGAGTACGCAGACCGCGATGGCAATTCGCTCTCAGGCCGCGACCGTTACCGCTCGCTGCAGATCGCGCAGGTCTTTCTGCAGGGTGCGCCGCAGGCGGCGCTGCTGTTCGATGAAGTGGAAGACGTGTTCCCGCCGATCAGCATGGACGCGCACAGCCTGCTCGCGCGCCAAGAGCAGCAGGCGTTCAGCGGCAGCGGCGCGGCCGGCGCGTCGGTCAACGGCAAGGCGTGGGTGAACCAGATCCTGGAGAACAACGCGGTGCCGACGCTTTGGGTGACGAACCGGATCGAGCAGATCGATCCGGCGTTTCGCCGCCGCTTTGCTTATCACCTGGAGCTGAACTCGCCACCGCCCGGCGCACGCGAGCAGTTGGTGCGGCGGGCGCTGGGCAGCGTTGCGATCAGCGATGCGTTCGTGGCGCGCCTGAGCGAACGCAAGGGGCTGACGCCCGCGCAGATTCAGACCGCGGTGCGCTTTGCAGGGCTGGCAGGCATCGAGACCGCAGCGGCGGAACCGAGTGCGGCGAGCCCAGTCGAAGCGCTGATCGAACGGCAGCTGAAAAACGCCGATGCCGCGCTCGGCAACAAGGCCGGCACTGCCGCATTCCGCCCACAGGTCACGACCTGGGATCTGCAGATGCTCAACGTCGAATCGCGTTTCGAGCTGCCGCGCATCGTGCAGGCACTGAAGACCCGCGGCCATGGCACCTTGTGCTGCTACGGCGCGCCCGGCACCGGCAAGACCGCGCTGGCCGAACACATTGCACGCACGCTGGCCAAGCCGCTGATCGTCAAGCAGGCGAGCGATCTGCTGAGCAAATACGTCGGGGATACCGAACAGAACATGGCCGCCATGTTCCGGCAAGCCGAGGCCGAGAGCGCGGTGCTGCTGCTGGATGAAGCCGACAGTTTTCTGCAGGACCGGCGCAATGCGCAGCGGTCTTACGAAGTCACGGAAGTCAACGAAATGCTGCAAGGCATGGAGCGCTTTCGCGGCGTGTTCGTCTGCACCACGAACCTGTTCGACCGAATCGATCAGGCGGCGCTGCGGCGCTTCACGTTCAAGATTCGCTTCAAGCCGCTGACGGGTGAGCAGCGTGAGCGCATGTTCGTTACCGAGGCGCTGGCCGGTGCGGCCGATTGCTTGACCACCGATGCCCGCAGTCGACTTGCACGGCTCGACCAGTTGTGCCCTGGGGACTTCGCGGCCGTGAAGCGGCAGATCGACATCCTCGGCGAAGCGTTCGGTGAAGACGACTTCCTGGCGCAGCTCGAAGCCGAGCACCGGATCAAGCCGGAAGTGCGGGAGGCGCGCGGAATGGGGTTCGTGCAGTAGCGACGCCGTGTCTTGATATCCGCGGTGGGGTTGCGTCCAGGCATTTGGCGTAACGCCAGGCGTTTCGGTGCCAGAAAGCTCGTCAGCGCAAACGCCAAAAGCGTCTTCAGCTATCAAAAACGCAGCAAATCGAGTGTGCTGCGTGGAGGCGTCGGATGCCGATTTGGGCGCCTGCCAAAGCGCAGGCCGTGTCAGTGGAGCACGCGCGGACCACTCGTCCCCGCATCGAGGATGAACGCCGGAATCTCGGCCTCGAATCGCTCTCCGTCCTCCGCCACGCAGAAGTAGGTGCCGCGCATCGAGCCGCTCGATGTACGCAGCCGGCAGCCGCTGGTGTACTGAAACGCCTCGCCGGGTTTCAGCAATGGCTGCTGGCCCACCACGCCGAGTCCTTTGACCTCATCGACCTGCCCGTTGCCGTCGCTGATCACCCAATGGCGCGAGATCAGCTGCGCGCTCACGTGGCCGCTGTTGGTTACGGTGATGGTGTAGGCGAAGCCGTAACGTTGCTCGTGCGGCGCCGACTGGTCGGGCAAATATTCCGGCTCGACATCGACCGTGAACTGATAGCGGGGGGTGGCGGTGGTGGGCATAGGAATCGAATGGTAACTGCGAGAATGCAGCGCCATGAAACCTGCCGCCGAACCCACTTCGCCCTCCATGCCAACCGCTGCCGGGGCGCCGTCCGGCCCGCACCGCATTGCAGCGTCCATTTTGTCGGCCGACTTCGCGCGGCTCGGCGACGAAGTGCATGCGGTGATCGATGCCGGCGCCGACTGGATTCACTTCGACGTGATGGACAACCATTACGTACCGAACCTGACCTTCGGCCCGATGGTGTGCAAGGCGCTAAAGCCCCACGCGGTGCGCCGAGACGGCACGCCCGTGCCGGTCGATGTGCACCTGATGGTGCAGCCGGTCGATGCGCTGGCGACCGCGTTTGCCAAAGCCGGCGCCGACTTCATCAGCTTTCACGCAGACGCCACACCGCATGCGCACCGCTCGGTGCAGGCGATTCGCGCAGCGGGTTGCAAGGCCGGCCTCGTGTTCAACCCGGCCGCAAGCCTCGACGTGCTCGACTGGCTGATCGACGACATCGACCTGATCCTGATCATGAGCGTGAACCCGGGCTTTGGCGGCCAGGGCTTCATCAATTCGGCGCTGCGCAAGATCGAAGCGGCGAGGAAGCGCATTGATGCAAGCGGCCGCGACATTCGGCTCGAAGTCGATGGCGGCATCAAGCCGAGCAACATCGCGCGCGTGGCCGCAGCCGGTGCCGACACGTTCGTGGCCGGAAGTGCAATCTTTGGGCAGCCCGATTACCAAACGGTGATCGACTCGATGCGCGGGGCGTTGGCACCGCAAGGGCTTGCATCGTGACGCCTTCAGCCCCTGCAAGCGAGAGCCCAGGTGCGCTTTCGCCCGCATTCATCGCAGCCGCGACCGAGATCTTCGAGCAGCGCATCGCATTCAACCGGCTGCTGGGTCTGCAGCTGACCGAACTCACGCCTGAGCATGTGGCCGCCACCATCGAGATGCGGCCCGAGCTGATCGGCAATTTCAAGCGCGACATGCTGCACGGTGGTGTGATCAGTGCCGGGCTCGACACGATGGGTGGCTTGGCCGTGCTCGGCGCGTTGGCGGCGCGCCACGCCGAAGCATCCGCGCAGACCCAGCTCGAACAGTTCGAGCGCATCGGCACCGTGGACCTGCGCATCGACTATCTGCGCCCGAGCATTGGCACGCGCTTCGAGCTGCGCGGCAACGTGCTGCGCCTCGGGCGCCGGCTGGCGAACACGCGGATGGAGTTTCTGGATGCGAACGGGCGGCTGCTGGCGGTGGGGGCGGGGGTGTTTACGGTGGCTTGAGGAATGCGTTGCGGGTGGCACAGGAGAGGCGCGCTGCAGCCCAATTTTTGAACGAAAAGTTCTCGGGGCGCACGTATTGAATGCGTATTCAGCTATAAAAAACATAGTGATTTGTTGGATGGCTCGCTGAGGAGATTCGCCACGTCAACGCGCGGGTGCGCATACCGAACCACGATCCTTCCAGTCCCGTTCGAACGCAAGCCCGCCAATGATTTAAATCGTGAGCGGCCAGCGCAACCTGTTCAAGAACATCGTCGGCGCCAACGGGGCTGGAGCAATTCCAAATGAAGCCGCCGGCATCGATCCGCATTTGTTCACGCAAGGGCAGTGCCAGCGCTTGCACAAGCGCATGTGGATGCGGCATGCCGCATCAGACTGGCGGCAGTCAGGGACCGTGGTTACATTCGGAGTGCCTGATCTTTCAGGTCCAAAGACCGATCCGGATGCGGAAGCCCAGCGACGCGTTCGACGCTGGGCGAGCAGCAAGCCCCGATTCATTTGATGAGCGTTTCCATGAGCGCACAGACCCCATCACGCGATCACATTCCGCATGCGCATTTGATGCGTGCGGTACTCGACGGCCATTATTTGCAATGGTTCTGTCTCGACGGGATGAACTGGGCGTCCTTCACAACGCAAACCCAAGCGTTGCAAGCGTTGCTGGACGACGACGGGCTGCTGGTTCGAATCAAGCCATCTGCTGACATCGCAACCAGCATGGCAGCATCCTCAGACGCGCACTTGATGGCGCTCACCACGCACTTGACCTGGTGGCCCCACCAGGGGCAAACCGTTTATTGCGCGGACCCGGACGGCCGAACGGGCAGCGTGCCCGTGGTCTGGGAAGCCACGAGCGAGCAGCGCCTGTGCTTCGAACGGCATCTTCTGTATGCCGATGAATACAGCGCGATGGCAGCGTGGCGGCACAGGCAACAGCAGCGGCGCCCACCCGAGTCCAACGTGGTTTACTGCGAATTCGACAAGTCGCTCCCATCTGCGTCCAGCGCGACTCCGTCAGCAACTGCGGCAGCGGCGGGCTGAACGGACCAGGGCTGTTCACTGCTACCTAGAGCCATTTCGTTCTGGCCTGTGCCACCTTGGCAGAGTCAGGCGGTGCTGGCAAGCTAGCTGGCTTTGTTTCACGGACAGCGTGGGGAGACGGTCATGGCATGGCATCCAAGGCAATCGTATGGGCAGGGCTTGCTTGATGCGGGTGCTGGCCGCAGAAGGCATCATTTCGCAAGGTCGCCGAGCGCTTTGCGGTCGACCACTCGTACGTAGCGCGAGCGCGCTCGAAGCGGCGGCCGGCTGGGTGAAGACCGCCCGGGCCTGCAGTGCGGCCACGTGCCGCGGCGGCTGGCCGGGCTGGAGCCGGCGCTGGGCGCTCAGGTTGCGGTTGAGCCAGATCAGACGCTGGCGCAGTTGTACAACTGTGTGCAGCGCGAGCACGGCGTGCGGGTAGGCATTTCACCATGTGGAAGACGCTCAGCTTTAAAAAAGACCTTCCACGCCAGCGAGCGTGCCGCGCTGCAAGCGGGCCATCTGGTCCTTCTCGACGAGACCTGGGCTTGCGACCAACATGACGCCTGCGCGAGGCCGCGCCCCGCGGGGCGAGCGCTGTCTGAGGCGAGAGCTCTGCGGCCAGTGGCACACCATCACGTTTGTGTGCGCGCTGCGCAACGACGGCTTGGCCGCACCCTGCGTCTTGGATGGCTCCGTCAACGGCCAGGCCTTCGTCGCCTGGACTGAACCGCCCCGGGGCGGTTCAGTCGGGCGTCCCGTCACTATCCACCGGTTTATTTGCGAATCAGGCAGCTTGTTGCAACGCAGCAATTCGCTCTTCGAGCGGTGGGTGAGTTGCGAACAACTTTCCGATGTTGCCGGTGATGCCAAACGCTTCCACACTCTGTGGCAGTTGTCCCGGCTGCATCCCGCCCAGCCGCGCCAGCGCATGCATCATGGGCTTTCGGTCGCCCATTAACTGGGCGGAGCCGGCATCGGCACGGAATTCCCGGTGACGGCTGAACCAGGCAACGATCATGGCTGCAACGAAACCGAGCAGCATGTCGAGCACGAACGTGGTGATCATGAAGCCGATGCCCGGACCCGAGCTGTTGCTGTCACGCCGCAGAAACCCATCAACCGCATAGCCAATCACGCGCGACAGGAACACCACGAACGTGTTCATCACCCCTTGGATCAGCGTCATCGTAACCATGTCGCCATTGGCGATGTGAGCCACTTCATGGCCGATCACCGCCTCGACTTCTTCTCTCGTCATGCCTTGCAGTAAACCGGTCGAGACCGCGACCAACGCAGAGTTCTTAAATGCACCGGTGGCAAATGCATTCGGCGCCCCCTCGAAGATGCCAACCTCGGGCATGCCAATGCCTGCGCGATTTGCAAACTGACGCACGGTGTCGACGATCCACTGCTCATCGGCGTTGCTTGGCTGATCGATCATTTGGAGACCGGCTGTCCACTTGGCCATCGGCTTGCTGATCAGCAACGAAATGATCGCGCCGCCGAAGCCGATGACAAGTGCGAAGCCCAGCAGAGCGCCCAGGTTCAATCCGTTCGGCTCCAGATAGCGGTTCACGCCGAGCAGGCTGGCCACCACGCCCAGCACCGCAACGACCGCCACGTTGGTCAGCAAGAACAAGAAAATCCGCTTCATGAGTCGAGAGCTCCAAAAGTCTTGGGAGAAAAAGAATGTGCCGATCGGCTTCAATAAACCAAGTGACGATCGTTCAAATTGAGGACAACGCCAAGAAATTCAATGCGCTGCTGTAGGCGGCCGTCTCGGCCGGAAGACGCACACATCATCATAAAACTCGGCCGCACCGTTTTCTGGCCACCAGCCGGGTATGCCAAGTACGGGCAGGGGCATGAACGCTGGGCAGCTCAGCAGCCGCTGAGGCGACAGACTTGCCATCATCGCTGTATCGAGCGCGTCGGTGCCGGGTGCGATGACCGTCGGCAAACGCAGCACATGGGCCGTAATTGACTTGCGTGGCTGCACCAGTTTTTCCAGCAGTGCATGGCCGAACGGAACCAGCCGCGCCTGTTGCCACAGTGGCCGCAACTCGATGAACAGCCGGGCCCAATCCCGTGCGGCCAGCGCCTGCCACAGTACATCCGGCGCCTGCAGGAATGCACCGTTTTCATCCAGCACGGTCAGCGCGTCACGCAGCGCCCCACGTGCGCGTCCGCTGGTGCCGCCAGCGCGTGCAATTTCCGCTGTTTGACAGCGATTGAGCCAGCGTTTCGTTTGCGGAAATGCCAGCCAGACCAGCCCATTGAACAAATCGTGCAGGTTGTTGCGTGTCGGCACGCGGCCGGTGCGACCCACAAAGCTTTCATAAGGCGTTGCAGCCGGCAATGCCGACGCTGGGACGAACATCACGTCGGCTTTGTCGCCATGTGCACCGCCGACCGCGCTGAGTGCGGTGCTGACCGACGCGCCCGTTGCGACCTGTAAATGCGCCGCCTGGCCGAATGCTCTCACCAACTCCAGCCAAGGGCGATCCCAGTCGATGCAGCAGATCGCATCGGCCAGAGGCGGGGCAGCGCTCACGCGGAGGCGGACGAGCGCGCAGTGCGCTTGTCGCGCACCGCAACCTGCGAAGTCCCTTCCGCGCGCATGTCGAATGCTTGCGTTGCGGCCAGCAGTTTGGTCAGGCTCGCATACCCATAATTGCGCGCGTCGAATGACGTTTTGTTCGCAATCTGCGTGCCAACCGCGCCGACGCGAGCCCAGCCATCTTCATCAACCGAGCCCTGCACCGCATCGCGCAGCAGCTGCAACAGTCGTGCGTTCTGTCGCAACTCCGCCGTGGGCACCCGCAGTCGAGCTGGATGGGACGGAACACCAGGGGCCGATTCATCGTCCGGCGCTGCCGGGCCAGCCAAGCGCACGGCATGTGTATCTGGGCCTGCCTTGCCATTGCCACCCGCACTGCTTTGGGAACTCGCGCCGTCGCTATCTGCTTCGATCAAGTTTGGCGGCACCGAGGTGCCCAGCGCTTCCAGATAAAGGAAGCGCGAACACGCATTCACAAACGGCTTCGGTGTCTGTTCCGCACCAAAGCCGTAGACGGCAGCGCCTTTCGAGCGCAGATGCATCACCAGTGGGGTGAAGTCGGCGTCCGATGAAACGATGCCGAATGCATCCGGTCGGTCTGCATAGAACAGCTCCATCGCGTCGACCGTCATCATCATGTCGGTGGCGTTCTTGCGCTTCGAATAGTCGAACTGCTGCACCGGCCGGATCGCGTATTCAAGCAGCTTGTGCTGCCAGCCGTCGAGTCCCGTCTTGGTCCAGTTGCCATAAGCACGCCGCACGTTGATGACGCCCAACGTGGAGAGTTCGCTCAGGATGTCGTCTATCTTGTTGGCTGGTGCGTTGTCGGCATCGATCAGCAGCGCGATGCGCAACGTGGGCTCAAGCATGGCCATGGCTTGAAGCTTCCCGTTCCACGGCAACGAGCCGCCAGTCCAATGGCTCGCCAGCGCCCAAAGGGGTGAGCTGTGCATCGCCGAACGCCAGCGACTTGGGTGTGGTCCAGCGTTCGCGGCGCAACGTCACCGTGCCGGTGTTGCGCGGCAGGCCGTAAAAATCGGCGCCGTGCCAGGATGCGAATGCCTCCAGCTTGTCCAGCGCCCCAGCGGCATCGAACGCCTGGGCATACAGCTCCAGCGCCGCGTGGGCGGTGTAGCAACCGGCACAACCGCAAGCGTTTTCCTTCAGCTGCGTTGTGTGCGGTGCACTGTCGGTGCCCAGGAAAAATTTGGTTGAGCTTCCGGTGGCTGCTGCGACCAGCGCGACGCGATGCATCTCGCGCTTGAGCACCGGTAGGCAGTAGTAATGCGGCCGGATACCGCCCAGAAACAGTGCGTTGCGGTTGTGTAGCAGGTGGTGTGCGGTAATGGTTGCAGCGCTGAAGGGGTCGGCCGCTTCGATGTACTGGGCGGCTTCACGGGTCGTGATGTGCTCAAGCACCATCTTCAATTCCGGGAAATCCCGCCGCAGCGGTATCAGCTGGCTGTCGATGAAGACCGCTTCCCGGTCGAACAGGTCTACCTCGGGGTCGGTGACTTCGCCGTGCAGCAGCAGCGGCAGGTTGTGTCGCTGCATTGCTTCCAAGGTGGGGTAGACACGCCGCAGGTCGGTCACGCCCGCATCGCTGTTGGTGGTGGCGCCGGCCGGATACAGCTTGACTGCAACCACGCCGACATCCCGGGCGCGTTCGATCTCGTCGGGCGGCAATCGATCGGTCAGATAGAGCGTCATCAGCGGCTCGAACGTCGCACCGCGCGGCAATGCCGCCTTGATGCGATCCCGGTACGCAAGCGCTTGTTCCGCCGTCGTGACGGGCGGTTTCAGGTTCGGCATGACGACGGCACGCGCAAACTGTGCTGCGGTGTGTGCCACTGTGGTGGCCAGCACCGGCCCATCGCGCAAGTGCAAGTGCCAGTCGTCGGGTTGCGTGAAAGTCAGGGTGTCGGCGGGCGTTGCGCTCGTCGCGTGGTCGGGCAGGGGCATGAACCTATTTTCGTTCAACCCGCGCCTTGATTGCGCAAGCAGCGCAGACGCAGCAGATCTTCACAAATCAAGCAAAACAAGCCAAAGCCGCTAGTCCTTGCTTGATTGTGTGCTATCAAATATAAAGCAAAAAACAATGCGCAGCAGTTGGCGTGTGCGGGATACTCCCACCTGAGCCCGGTGGGTCGCCCGGCTACGATGTCGGTCGCCACCGCGCCCCAAGCCTTTGCTTGAGCGATGACTCAGCCAAGCGCAGGCCATCTCGAACCCCCATCCGCAAATTTCGATGTCCGATCCGACCTCAGCGCCGGCGACGTTAGGCGCTGCGCCGAACCCGCCGCTGGCGCCCACGCATCCGCTCGGCGCCGAGCGCCCCCCCTTCTTGGAACCCCCGCCGGAGCCGTCGCACGTGCCGCTTGCGATTGAGGACTGGCTGACCGTGCTGATCATGGCGGCGCTGGCGTTGATCACGTTTGCGAACGTGCTCGTGCGTTACTTCACCGACAGCTCATTTGCCTGGACCGAAGAGTTCTCGGTGTTCCTGATGATCGTGCTGGCCATGGTCGCCGGCTCCGCCGCGGTGGCGCGGGACCGCCATATCCGCATTGAATTCTTCTCCGCACGCGGTTCGCTGCAGCGCCAGCGCCGGCTCGCGCTGTTTGGCGCCGCGATGGTCACGTTGCTGTTTGGTCTGCTGACCGTCCTCAGCATCCGGCTGGTCTGGGACGACTACCGTTTCGGTGAGACATCCCCCGGCATCGGCGTGCCACAGTGGTGGTACTCAATCTGGCTGCCGATCATCGCTTTCGCAATCACGCTGCGCGCAATCGGCTTTCTGCGGCGCCGCTGGCGTGCGAGCAGCGCGTTGGCTGCTCACATGACCACACCATGATCGCGACCCTGCTGTTCGCGGCGTTTCTGCTGATGATGCTGGCCGGCGTGCCGATCGGCGCTGCGATGGGGCTGGCCGGTGCAGCCTGCATCGCGCTTGCGAACCAGTACGCACAATGGTTCGGTCTGCTTGCGGTGCCGCAAAATTTCTATGCCGGTCTGGGCAAGTACCCGCTGCTCGCAATCCCGATGTTTGTGCTGGTCGGCTCCATCTTCGACCGTTCCGGCGTGGCCGCACGGCTCGTGAACTTTGCAATCGCGATCGTGGGCCGTGGTCCGGGCATGCTGCCGGTGGTGGCGATCGGTGTGGCGATGTTTCTGGGCGGCATCTCCGGCTCTGGGCCAGCCACGGCAGCGGCGGTGGGCGGCGTGATGATCGCGGCCATGTCGCGTGCTGGCTATCCACCCGCGTTCTCGGCCAGCGTCGTTGGCGCTGCAGCCGCCACCGACATCCTGATCCCGCCGTCGATCGCGTTCATCGTCTATTCGGTGCTGGTGCCGGGCGCCTCGGTGCCTGCGCTGTTCGCCGCCGGCCTGATCCCGGGTGTGCTGGTCGGGCTGTCGCTGATGATCCCGAGCGTGTGGCTTGCGCGCCGGCACGGCATGGGGCGCATCGGGACGGAAGAGCCGCGCCCGCCGTTCTGGCGCAGTCTGCGCGAATCCGCCTGGGGGCTGGTCGCGCCGGTATTGATCCTGGGCGGCATGCGCGCAGGCTGGTTCACGCCGACGGAAGCCGCCGTGGTCGCGGTGTTCTACGGACTATTCATTGGCATGGTGGTGCACCGGACCATCCGCGTGCGCGATCTGTTCGTGATCCTGCGCGAATCGGGCGAGTTGTCCGCGGTGATCCTGATCGTTGTTGCGCTGGCCGGCATCTTTGCGTATTCGCTGTCCACGTTGGGCGTCATCGATCCGGTGACGCGTGCGATCGTCGGCGCCGGGCTCGGCGAGTACGGTGTGCTGGTGCTGCTGGTGTTGCTGCTGGTCGTGGTCGGCATGTTCCTGGACGGCGTTTCGATCTTTCTGATCTTCGTTCCGCTGCTCGTGCCGATCGTGCAACACTACCAATGGGATGTGGTCTGGTTCGGCGTGCTGCTGACGTTGCTGGTCGCGCTGGGTCAATTCACGCCACCCCTGGCGGTCAACCTGATGGTGTCGTGCCGGATCGCCCGGGTTGGCATCGACGAGACGGTGCGCTGGGTGCTCTGGCTCGTGGCGGCGATGTTCGTGGTCACGCTGGCGGTAATGACTTGGCCGCAACTGGCGCTGTGGCTGCCGCAGAAGCTGGGCTATTGACAGCCTGCCGTATCGGCACCTTGTCCCACTTGGTTTGTGCGAGTGGTGTTTTCCATGGAAAGAGGAGACTTTTGAGATGACGAAGATTCGAACGATCATGACCACGGTGGCGCTGGCTGCCGCGACCCTGGCCAGCGCGCCGATGGCGTTTGCTCAAGCCAAGGACAGCAGCAACTACCGACCCGAATACAAGATGTCGCTGGTGGTGGGCACCGCATTCCCGTGGGGCAAGGGCGGCGAAATCTGGGCCGATCTGGTGAAGGAGCGAACCAGTGGGCGCATCAACATCAAGCTTTATCCGGGCGTGTCGCTGGTTCAGGGCGACCAAACAAGAGAGTTCAGCGCGCTGCGCCAGGGCGTGATCGACCTGGCAGTCGGCTCAACCATCAACTGGTCGCCACAGGTCAAGCAACTCAACTTGTTTTCGCTGCCGTTTTTGATGCCCGATTACCGTGCCATCGATGCGTTGACGCAGGGCGAGGTCGGCAAGGACATGTTCGCCACGCTTGAGTCGGCTGGTGTGGTGCCGCTGGCCTGGGGTGAAAACGGCTACCGGGAGCTGACCAACTCGAAGCGCTCGGTGCAGTCCCCAGAGGATTTGAAAGGCATGAAGATTCGCGTGGTCGGCTCGCCACTGTTCCTGGACACGTTCACTGCACTCGGTGCCAATCCCACCCAGATGAGCTGGGCCGACGCACAGCCGGCTTTTGCAAGCGGCGCAGTCGACGGCCAGGAAAACCCGATGTCGATCTTCACTGCCGCCAAACTGCAAAACGTCGGCCAGAAGTACGTCACGATGTGGCACTACGTCGCCGATCCACTGGTGTTCGTGGTGAACAAGGATGTTTGGGCTGCCTGGACGGCAGAAGATCAAAAGATCGTGCGTCAGGCAGCCGTCGATGCGGGCAAGCAGGAGATCGTGATCGCGCGCAAGGGGCTGGACGAACCGGGGCAGCCCCTGCTGAAGGACATCGCTGGGATGGGCGTGACCGTTACCGAACTCAGCCCGGCCCAACGCGATGCGTTCGTCAAGGACACGCGGGCGGTGTATGACAAATGGAAGTCACAGATCGGTGCTGAACTGGTGACCAAGGCCGAAAAAGCAATTGCTGCACGCAAGCAGTAAAGCAGTGCCAGCAAGCCGACGCTGTCTCAGGGCTGCGTCGGCTTTTCAGGCTACTCCATACAGTCGGTGCGCTGGGTGCCCATGATGCGAGTCAAGCGGTTCTCGCCGCCGCCCCAGGCGTTGCCGCCGGTGAAGGTCAGGCAGCCTTCGCCTTTGTAAAACGCCTCGATCCGACGCGCATCGCCGGCAAGATAAAATGGAATCCAGCACTTGCCGGTCTCATGGCCGTCCATACCGCCGACCGGCGCCAGCACTCCAGGCATCTTCATGCCGATCTGAAGCTTCGAGAATTTGCCGCCGGGCACCATGCGCCCGACCAACTCGCCGTCAATCGAGCCATCGCGCGACTTGACCTGCTGCGTCGGTCCATAGTGAGGCGCCTGCACCGCTGTAGAAGCTGTTGGTGATGTGCGCTGCGTCCCGCAAGTACGAGAAGGCAGCGGCCAGGCCGAACAGGGCAAGCAGGGCGATCGACCGGGTGTTCATTGCATGCATGCTGTGGTCGGTACTGAGATGTTGTGAAGGAGAAGCGCCCGTCTAGCGCAATGTGCTGAGCTCAAGCAACGTAATCGCCGTTTGCTTCTGGCTGAAACAGCACCGCCACGATCGTCGCCAAGCCGTGGCCACCTTCGGGTGTGCTCCAACGCGCCACGTCGCCAACCTTGCGGCCAAGCAGGCACGCACCGGCCGGTGTCAGCACCGATAACTTGCCGGCAGCCGGATCCGCATCTTCCGGATAACACAACGTCAGTTCGCGATGCGCAACGGCCTCAGCGGGCGGGCCTGAAGGCAGGCCATCTGCTGCTGCAACCAGCACCCGACTTCCCATCGTGATCACGTCTGCCGGCACATGCTGCGGACTGACCAACTCGGCGCTGTCGATCAGGTCGGCAATCGCGTTATGGCCCACACCGCGTCTTGATTCGCGCTGCAGCAGGTTGAAGATCCGGACGTGATCGGTCTCGGTCAAGATGCGGCTTTCGCGGGGTTGCACCATCTGCTGCGTTGATGACTGCAAGTCCGGCATCCACCGATGGTAGGCACTGATATCAGCTGCCGCATCCGGGAGAACACGGGCATTGCAACGCCCGCACGACCCGGACTTACCCGCACTGGGTAAATCCGGGCGCAGTGAATTTTGTCGCTGGCTCAGCCTGTTCAGTGATGCAGGATCTTTGCGAGGAAGTCGCGCGTGCGGGGTTGGCGTGCTTCGATGTCGCCGAAGAACTCGTCTTTCGGACAGTCTTCCAGAATCTTGCCGCCGACGTCGATGAAGATCACGCGATTCGCTACCTTGCGCGCAAAGCCCATCTCGTGCGTAACCACCATCATCGTCATGCCCTCGCTGGCCAGCCGAACCATCACGTCGAGCACTTCACCGACCATCTCCGGATCAAGCGCAGACGTCGGCTCGTCGAACAGCATCACGATCGGATCCATTGACAGCGCACGCGCGATTGCCACACGCTGCTGCTGGCCGCCCGACAGCTGACCGGGAAACTTGTCCTTGTGCGCCATCAAGCCAACCCGGTCGAGCATCTTCAAGCCCCGCGTCCTGGCTTCGTCCGACGTGCGTCCAAGCACCTTGATCTGCGCGATCGTGAGGTTCTCGGTGACCGACAAGTGCGGAAACAGCTCGAAATGCTGGAACACCATGCCGACCTTTGAGCGCAGCTTTGGCAGGTTCGTCTTCGGGTCGTGCAGCGGAATCCCGTTGACGGTGATCTCGCCTTCTTGAAACGGTTCCAGCGCATTCACAGTCTTGATCAGCGTGGACTTGCCCGAGCCCGATGGCCCACACACGACCACCACATCGCCTTTGCTGATGGTGACCGAGCAGTTGTTCAACACTTGCACCGGGCCGTACCACTTCGAGACGTTCTTGATCTCAATCATTCGTTCGGTCATTTTTTTCTCCAATCAACGGATGATGGCAATCTTCTTGTGCAGCTGCTTGACGAGCCAGGACAGCGCAAAGCAGATCACGAGATAGACCAACGCAGCCATCAAATAAGACTCGATCGGCCGACCCAGCGTGGAGCCGAGCGTCACGAAGCCTTTGAGCAAGTCACGCGCACCGATTGCATAAACCAGCGACGTGTCCTGAAACAAGATGATGGTCTGCGTCAGCAGTACCGGCAGCATGTTGCGAAACGCCTGCGGCAGCACCACCAGTTTCATGTTCTGCGCATAGGTCATGCCGACTGCTTGCCCTGCGTGCACCTGACCGCGCGAGATCGACTGAATGCCGGCGCGCATGATCTCGCTGAAGTAAGCCGCTTCGAACGCAATGAACGTGATGATGGCTGAGTACTCAGCGCCAATCGGCCGGCCGATCAGAAACGGCACCAGCAAAAAGAACCACAGAATCACCATCACGAGCGGGATGCTGCGCATGCCGTTCACATAGATCGCAGCCGGGATGTCGAGCCATTTCAGGCCGGAGAGCCGCATCAGCGCAAGCAGGGTGCCAAAAACGATGCCACCTGCGGTGGAGATCAAGGTCAGGATCAGGCTGAACCAGAGGCCACCCAGCACGAAATTGCTGACAACTTCCCACGAAAAGATCGAAAAATCGAGGTTCATGCTCAGTGTCCCCCGCCGCCGCCAGCCACCACGAAGCCGGGCACGCGCGCTCTCTTTTCGATGAACGCCATGATCCGGTTTACAAGCAGCGCCGAGATGACGTACAGGATCGTGACCCCCAGATAAACCTCGATCGGGCGCGACGTTTCCTCACCCGCCTGCATCGCGAACTGCGTCAGCTCAGGAATCGACACCGCGAACGCCACGGACGAGTTCTTGAAGATGTTCATCGTCTCACTGGTCAGCGGTGGGATGATGATGCGGTAAGCCATCGGCAAAATCACGTAGCGGTAGTACTGCCATGTGGTGAAACCGACCGCCATGCCCGCGTAGCGCTGCCCGCGCGGCAAGGTCTGAATGCCCGAGCGCACTTGCTCGGCGATCCGCGCCGAGGTGAAAAAGCCGAGCGCGAGCACCACCAGCACAAACGGGCTCACATCGCGTGCGGGCGGGATCAACGCCGGTATCACGTGATACCAAAGGAAGATTTGCACCAGCAAGGGAATGTTGCGAAACAGCTCGACCCAGACGTTGCCTATTCGCGTGAGCCACGGACTGTCCGGCAACGTGCGCATGATGCCGACTGCCGAGCCCACCACCAACGCGATCAGCAAGCCGACGAACGAGACCGAAATGGTCCAACCCCAGGCACCGATCATCCAGTCGAGATATGTCTGATCGCGCCCAGTGCCAAAGCACGTCGGGGATACCGTGCCTTCGATCGTGTCCTTGCAAAATACCTGCCAGTCCCATGCCATGTGTTCGCTCCCGCGTTCGGCTTTTGTTGTTCAGGGCCGGACAATGCCGGCGACTGGAAGGGCGTTCGAAGCCCAGAAAAAACGCCCGCGTGGATCAGGGCGGGCGTTGTGTTTTTTTTTGCAAAACTTGCAGGCCGTGTTACGCCGAACGCAAGACGGCTGTTATACCAATCACTTGCGGTAGGCTTCCATCGGCTTGTCGTTCAAGTTCGCCCAAGCGTCCTTTGTGCCTTGCCCCAGCGCCAGCCCGACCTTGGTGTTGGTCGGCGGAATCGCTTGCAGGAACCACTTGTCGTAGAGCTTTTCAAGCGAACCGTCCTTGATCTGGCGTGCGATGCTGTCGTTGATGACTTTCTTCATCTCCGGGTCGTCTTTGCGCAGCATGCAGGCGATCGGCTCCACCGAAAGGACTTCGCCGACGATCGCGTAGTCGCCAGGGTTCTTGGAGCGAGAAATGTTGCCCGCCAGGATCGAACCGTCCATCACGAACGCATCGGCACGGCCGGACTCGAGCAGCAGAAAGCTGTCTGCATGGTCCTTGCCGTAGACCTCCTTGAAGTCGAGGTTGCCAGCACGCTCATTGCGGCGCAGCGTCTGCACCGAGGTGGTGCCGGTGGTGGTCGCGACGTTCTTGCCCTTCAGGTCGGTGATCGATTTGATGCCCGAATCCTTCTTGACTGCGATGCGGACCTCTTCCATGTAAGTCGTGTTTGCGAACGCAACGTCTTTCGCCCGTGTTTCGTTATTCGTGGTCGAGCCGCACTCGAAGTCCACGGTGCCGTTCTGGATCAGCGGGATGCGGTTTTGCGAAGTGATCAGCTGATGCTTCATCTCAAGGTTCGGCATGTTGAGCTTCTTCTTGATGTCGCCAACGATGTTCTCGGCCATCTCCGTATGGAAGCCGACGTACTTGCCGCCGCCAAGGGTATAGCCGAGCGGCACCGACGAGTCGCGCACGCCCACCGTGACGACGCCGGAGGACTTGATCTTCCCCAGCGTGTCGTTGGCTTGGGCGAAAGCGCCAGTCGCCAATGCTGCTGTGACTGCGAGGGCGATGAGTTGCTTGTTCATTGAGTTGTCTGTCTTTCTTTAACGAATGGATTACCAACCAAACAGGATAACGCGCCAACCCAAGGTTTCGCGCTAGGGAAACCATGTTCCGGGATAACCCGTAGCTCATCGTTGCGCGGGTGTCGCCCGCCCAGTTTTGCAGCGGCGGTGCATTAATGGAAGATCAGGAATACTGCAATGATCGTGCCAATGCAGGCGCGGACAGAACGGTCATGGACGTCGTGGTCAAAGACCTCAAGCGCAGCACAACCATCGTCCACCGGGCGCGCATGCGCGATCACGAAGCCGATCCGATTGCGCAACAGCGGTCCTTGGACAATCCGTTTTGTCCACAATCCCTGTGTTCCGATGCAGGTGCTTGCCGCATTTCTGGCCACTCAACGCGCGCCCCGCTCAACAACGTCCAAGCTCAATTCCCATCCATCATGGCCAATCCACCAAACACCGCCAGCTCGCGCAACGCCCCTTCACCTTCCGACCCGATTTCCGAGCAGCAAAGTCCACCGGCAGCCCATTCACCGGTGCCGGTCGTGCTGCGTGGCCAAGCCGCGTTGGTGACCGGTGCCAATTCGGGCATCGGCCGCGCCATTGCGCTGGCACTTGGCGCTGCCGGTGCCGACGTGGTGGTGAATTACGTGGTGAATCCGGCTGCGGCCGATGAAGTCGTGCAGCAGATTCGCGCTGGCGGCTCGCGCGCGATCGCAATTGCCGCCGACGTGAGCCGGGAAGACGAGGTCGAGGCCATGTTCGTGCAGGCGATCGCCGAATTCGGCACTTTGCACATTGTGGTTTGCAACGCGGGGCTGCAACGCGACGCACCGTTCATCGACATGACGATCGAGCAATGGAACAAAGTACTGGCGGTGAATCTGACCGGCCAGTTCCTGTGCGCCCGCAGCGCGTTGCGTGAATTCGTGCGGCGCGGGCCCGATGAGAAAGTATCGATGGCGACCGGCAAGATCATCTGCATGAGCTCGGTGCACGAGATGATTCCCTGGGCGGGCCATGCGAACTACGCCGCATCCAAGGGTGGTATCGATCTGATGATGAAGAGCCTGGCGCAGGAAGTCGCCCCGCTGCGCATCCGTGTGAACGCCATCGCACCGGGCGCGATCCGCACACCGATCAACACCGCCGCCTGGCAAACGCCGCAGGCTTATGCCGAGCTGATGAAGCTGGTGCCGTACAAGCGCATCGGCGAGCCCGACGACATCGCTCAAGCCGCGGTCTGGCTCGCATCCGATGCAGCCGACTACGTAACCGGCGCGACGCTGTTCGTGGACGGCGGCATGACGCTGTTTCCGGGCTTTGCAAGCGGCGGCTGAGTCTGGCGCAGGGATCGATCTGCGTCCCACTGCGTACCGAAACAATTGTTGATTACTTGATGTGGCGCGGTGCCCGCTGCGGCGGCTGGTGCAACTGCACCGGCATCAACGCCGCCGGGTCATCGCCAACCGTGCCGGAACGGTGTCCCTTCTTGCCATTCCTCTCAAGGCAACCCTGATCCTCGCCGAACGAGAACTCGTCGGGTCCCTGCACCATAGACCTTCGAATTGTCGCCGACATAATACTGCAGCGCGGGGCTGAACGTGTCGCCCTTGGCGTTGGACCAGGTCTGTTTGGTTTAATAAATGCCGTCGACGAAGACGGCTTGCGAACTCCAGTTTTTCCCGGTGCGCGGCAGATAGTCGTCGCGCTCCAGGAGCAGGATGCGCTTGCCCGTGGGCGCAAGCCGCTGTGTCAGCGAAGCGCCTCCGGGGCCGGTGCCGATGAGGTCGTAGTGCGCGATGCGGGCTTCCGTGTGGATCAAGTCGGAATCAGTGGCGAGTTCCGCCTGAAAACCGACACGCTCACCAGCCGATGACCAGAACGTCGCCGTCACGCTCGGCGGTGGCTGTACCAGCTGCGGTTCGCGAACCGCAGCTGGCGTGGTTCGGTGCGCCTGGCATAGCCGCTTGCGACAGCGGCCACCGTATCATGAGCGCGAGCAGCAGATGCCATTCCATGAAAGCTCGTCGTGCCTGGCCGGCTGCCCAGGTCCGTTGCAGGCGGCCTCTCTTCCAAGTCCTCACATGACCCGAATCCTGCTGATTGCCAACGTCGTTGTGTATTTCCTGATGCAGACGGCGCCAGCCGACGTGCTGCGAACCTTCGCGCTGTGGCCGATCGGGTCTGGGCTGTTCATGCCCTGGCAGCTTGCCACTTATGCGTTCCTGCACGGCGGTCTCGCGCATCTTGCATTCAATATGTATGGACTCTGGATGTTCGGCACCGAGCTTGAACGGGTCTGGGGGCCGCGCCGGCTGTGCATCTTCTACGCCGCCAGCGTACTGGCCGCAGCCGTGGCCCAACTGGCCGTGACCGGCTGGCTGGGCAGCATGGCGCCCACGGTCGGGGCGTCGGGCGGTCTGTTCGGTCTGATGCTCGGCTTTGCCTATGTATTTCCGCGGCGCAAGATCATGTTGCTGATTCCGCCGATTCCGCTGCCCGCGCCTTGGTTCGTAGCACTGTACGGTGCACTGGAACTCACGCTCGGCATCAGCGGCAGCGCCACCGGCATTGCGCATTTCGCGCATCTGGGTGGACTGGTCGGCGGCTGGTTGGTACTGCGCTACTGGAGCGGACAGATTCCATTCGGCGCCCGGCGCTGACGAGCGCGGACAACGAGGACAAGCGCAACGACATGAACGCGCTGGCGAAGTATCAAGTCGTCGACCCACGATTTCGCTCATTCGTGCTCGGCAACGCAGAACTGGAAACACTCGCCAGCGGCTGCCGCTGGCTCACAGGCCCGGTCTGGTTTGCCGACCACCAAACGCTGCTGTTCAGCGACATCCCGAACAACCGCAACTTGCGCTTGAGCGCATCCGGGGGTGTTTCGGTGTTTTGCGAGCCGGCCGGGTTTCCGAATGACCATGCACGCGATCGCTCTGGGCGGCTGATCAGTTGCTCTCATCTGCGCCGCGCGGTCGAACGCACCGAGCCCGACGGCCGCCGCACGGTGCCAGTCGACCGCTTCAATGGCCGCCGGCTCAATGCACCAAACGGTGTGGCAGTGAAGAGTGACGGCACCGTGTGATTGACCGATCCCTTAGACGGCTCCAGACCGACTACGAGGGCATCAAGGCGACGCCTCCGTGTCGCCCGGCTATGCGGACGGCTTTCGCTGCGACACGGAGGGCAACTTCTGGAGTAGCGCCGACGACGGGGTGCATTGCATTGATCCGTCGGGTGCCGTGCTGGGCAAGCTGTTCACGCCGGCAGCGATCTCGAATTTGTGTTTCGGTAGACGCGAGCACAACTGGCTGTATCTGTGCGCTGTCACGGGGCTGATGTAAGTCGCAATCAATCGGCGGCGCGCGCAGTGGTCGTGAAGCCGGTACGCGTGGGTTCTGCGCCCACCGTCGCGCTGCGGCGCGTGGTACGGGACCTCGCAGCCACTATGGCGTTCTATCGGCATGGGCTGGGTTTTCGGGTGGTGGGCGATCTCGGTACAGCGCCGATGCGTGACGTCGCTGTGCTCGCGCTGAGTGACGAGCGGATCGAACTGGTGGTGGCGCACACCGACGCGCGCGGGCCGGCACGTGCCGAAGCGCCAGGGGCACGGTTCCAACATGTGGCGGTCGTCGCAAGCGACATCCAGCGTGACTACGACCAATTGCAATCGGTCATACCCATGCCAATCAGCCGCAGTGGTCCGCAGCAATTGCCACAATTGTCTGGCGGTATGAGCGCGTTCAAGTTTCGCGACCCGGACGGACACCCGCTTGAGCTGATCGAGTTCCCACCCGGCGTGGGCGATCGGCGCTCGCACGCGGCCCGGGGGCGGCGCGAAGATCGCCCGACGCTCGGCATCGATCATGCGGCGATCTGCGTGACCGATGCCGAGCGCAGCGTCGCGTTTTACGAGCAATTCGGCTTCAAGTTGGTTGCGCGTCAGCGCAACATTGGCGCCGAGCAGGCTTGGCTCGATAGGGATGCTGCCGTGCTACGAGCGGGGCAAGACCAGCGCATGCATGACCTGCGACCGTGCAAGCCCGGGCCACGTCCGGTCGATCCGCTGGCCAGCGCAGGTCAGGCGCCTTGCCGCCGAGGCAGTGGCCGATTCGCGATGCGCCGATTATTTTTTGCCCCGACGGTTCAAACGGCTTCATGGGGCTGAAGCAGAATTGCGTCATGACGCACACCGCCTTGCTTGAGCCCGCGCCCGCGCGCTCTGCCGACACGACCCGTTTGACCGATCCAGCAGATGCCCCGGCCCCGGCGGCCCCCGCAGTGGCTCGCTGCTTCATCCGCGGTGTCGGCACGGCAGCGCCTGAGACGCGGTATTCCAAAGCCGAGTGCCTGGCTGCGTTCGAGCGCTCTAACTGGTTCAATCGGCTCGATGCGCGCGCGCACTTCATCGCTCGCACGGTGCTGCAACGCGACAACGGCATCGAACACCGTCGGCTTGCGGTCGATTCGCTCGATGAGGTGTTTCAGATCGATCCGGACACGCTGGCCCGGCGCTTCATCACCCACGCGCCGGTGCTCGCGTCCGGTGCGGCCCGGCGCGCGCTGGTCGATGCAGGGCTGGAGCCGGCCGACATCGGCGCGGTGGTCGTCAGCACTTGCACTGGTTACCTGTGCCCAGGGCTGTCGGGCTATGTGGTTGAGCGGCTGGGCCTGCCTTCGAACGTGCAGGCGTTCGATCTGGTCGGCCAGGGCTGCGGTGCGGCGCTGCCGAACATGCAGCTGGGCCGCGCGCTGCTGGGCTCGAACGCGGCCGAGCATGTGCTGTCGATCTGCGTTGAGGTCAGCAGCGCCGCGATGTACTTGGACAACGACCCTGGTGTGTTGGTCAGCGCCTGCCTGTTCGGTGACGGCGCCGGTGCCGTGGTGTTGTCGCGCAAACCAAGGGCGTCGGGTGACGGCGAGGGCGCCTTGTCTGTGCGGCGCACGCTCGAATGGATCGACAGCAGTTCGCTGATGCTGACCGAGCAGCGCGAGGCGCTGCGCATCGAGTCACGCCAGGGCCTGCAACGCAACATCCTGACGCGCGCGGTGCCGGCGCTGGCGGCCGAATACGCAGAGCAGCTGTTGCACACCGTGCTGCCGCGTCACGGCCTGGCTCCTTCCGATCTGGCGACCTGGGTGTTGCACGCGGGCGGCCGCGATGTGCTGCAAGCCGTGCAGCGTCGGATTGAGCCGCCTGTGGGTGCGTTGCGCCACAGCACGGCCATGTTGCGCGAATACGGCAACCTGTCGAGTGCGTTCATCTATTTCGTGCTCGAAGCCGCGTTGGCCGACGATCCCCCGTCCGGCTGGTGGTGGCTGGCTGCGTTTGGCGCCGGTTTCAGCAGCCACGGTGCGTTGTTGCGCGTGCGCTGAACCCAGCTGCGCTTGCCAACGATGCCATTGCCGCGCCGGGTCGAACCCGAACTGCTCGACGGCCTGGCCGAGCAGGACCCTGCCGCACAGCGTTCGCGGCGTGACTTGCAACGCGTACACCGCGTAATGGGCACGCGCGGCATCTTGCTGAAAGCCTGGCGCGCCGCCATGCCGGCAGCGCGAGCCGATGGCCAGCCGTTCGAGGTGCTCGAACTTGGTGCCGGTGATGGCAGCCTGTTGCTCGGCATCGCACGTGCCTTGCCAGCTGGCTTGCCCGGCAGTGCGCCATCGGTGCGGCTCACCTTGCTTGATCGGCAAGCATTGTTGACGCCCAGTCTGGTGGCCGACTACGCCGTCCGCGGCTGGCACGCGCAGGCGCAAATCGCCGATGTGCTGGACTGGGCGGGCAGCGCTCCCCGCATCGACGTGCTGCCGCCCGCCGCGCCGCGCTGGGACTTGATCGTGGCGAACCTTTTTCTGCATCATTTCAAGCCGGATGAACTGACGCGGTTGCTCGGTGCCATCGCCGCGCGCAGTGACCGGTTGCTGGCCTGCGAGCCGCGCCGCAGTCGTTTTGCGCTGGCGGGCAGCCATTTGATCGGTGCACTCGGCGTCAACGCCATCACGCGCGAGGACGCGGTGTCCAGCGTGCATGCGGGCTTCGTCGGCGACGAGTTGAGCACACTGTGGCCGGCGGCTGCTTCGGGCTGGGACTTGCGCGAACACGCAGCCGGGATGTTCAGCCACTGCCTGCTGGCCACGCGTGTGCCAGCTGCGGCCTGATCCAGCCAGCCTGAGCCGACTCAGCCGATGCAGTCCGACCATTTCGATGCATTGATCGTCGGTGCCGGCCCGGCCGGCGCCAGCGCCGCCATCCTGCTGGCTTCGGCCGGCTGGTCGGTTGCGCTGGTGGAGAAACAAGTCTTTCCGCGCCGCAAGGTGTGCGGCGAATGCGTGGCCGCGAGCAACCTGCCGCTGCTTGATGCGTTGGGCATCGGCGTTGCGTTCGGGGCGCAAGCCGGCCCGCCGCTGCGGCAGGTGGCACTCATGCGCGGCAACGCGACGGTTACGGCCGATCTGCCGCGGGCGGACCATCCGCGCCACGCCTGGGGCCGTGCGCTCGGCCGCGAGACGCTGGACACCTTGCTGCTGGCCCGTGCTCAATCCGCTGGTGCGACCGTGTTCGTACCCTGGAGCGTGCAGGACATTCAGGGCGCGGCCGGCGACCACCGATGCGTGCTGCGCGAGGTGGGATCGGGCTTGCTGCGGACTTTGCACGCGCGTGTGGCGATCCTTGCCCATGGGTCCTGGGAGCCGTTGCCGGCGGCCCGCGCCGCGCGCCGTGCCAGCCGCAGCCCACATGACTTGATCGCGTTCAAAGCCAATTTCAGCCACGCCAACCTGGCGCCCGGCCTGCTGCCGGTGCTCGCGTTCGACGGGGGCTACGGCGGCATGGTGTTGGGCGATGGCGGACTGGCCACGCTCGCCGGTTGCGTGCGCGCCGATCGGCTCGATGCGCTGCGCCGTGCGGCGCCCGGCGTTGCCGCCGGTGCGGTGGTGGAGGCCATGCTGCGACGTGACTGCGCCGGTGTCGAGTCGGCGCTTGACGGTGCCGGGCGCCAAGGTGCCTGGCTGGCTTCGGGGCCGCTCGCTCCAGGGGTGCGCCTGCGTGCGCGTGGCGATGCGTTGCTGCGCATCGGCAACGCGGCCGGCGAAGCCCACCCGATTGTCGGCGAGGGAATGAGCATGGCGCTGCAATCGGCTTTCCTGCTTTGCGAACAACTGCTTGCATCGGCGCCAACCGCACAGGATGCCGATTGGCACGCCAAGGTGTCGGCGCGCCATGCAGCGCGCTGGCGGCGCCGCTTCGTGCCTCGGCTGGCACTGGCCGCCGCATTCGCGCACGCGGCCATGCGTCCGGCGGCGTCGCAGGTGCTGATCGGGGTGCTCGCGCGCTGGCCGGGTCTGCTCACCCAAGGCGCGCGCTGGTGTGGCAAGGTCGACCCAGTGAGCGATTCGGTGATGGCCGCCGTTGCACCGCGTTCGCAGGAGACTGCAACGGGCTGACGCACCGGGCGCGCCCCGTGCCGCTGACGCCCCATAAGACAACAACAAGGAAGCACCGTTCATGACCGCCCCCTCCCTGACCACCGCCGACCGCATTCGGGCGTTGATCGCGAAAGACTTCAACATTCCGCCGGAGCGCCTGTCAGATGATGCGCGGCTGGAAGAGCTCGGCGTCGACTCGATCGGCATGGCCGAGGTGATCTTTAATCTGGAAGATGCGTTGACGCTCCAACTGCCGGAGCCGGTGGAGCCGCTCGCCACCTTCGGCGATGTGGTGCGCTATGTGGAACGCGTGATGGCCGAACAAGCGCCAAAATCAGCAATATCCGAACCGATCTCACCGCCGGCATGAGGCGCGTCGCGGTCACCGGCCTTGGCGTGGTGTCGCCGCTCGGGGCATCGGCAGCCGTTGCGTTCGAAGCGGCACGCGCAGGTCGTTCGGCAATCGGTCTGCTCGATTTTGCAGGCGCGGCACGGCTGGCGGCGCCGCTGGCTGCCAGCGTGTCGGGTTTTGACGGCGCCGCGCATTTCGAGCCGCCGCAGTTTCGTCAGCTCGACCGGGTTGCACAGCTCGCCGTGGTGGCAGCTCGCCAAGCCGTGGCGGATGCGGGCGGCGTTGGCTGGTCGGATGCAGAGCGCGCGCGCACTGGTGTATTCGTTGGCACCGGCATGGGCGGCTCGCTCAGCATGGACGACAGCTACCAGACGCTGTACGGGCAGCAGTCCGACCGCATCCACCCGACGCTGGTACTGCGCGGCATGCACAACGCGCCGGCTGGCTGGATCGGCATCGAGTACAGGCTGCGTGGGCCGAACCTGACGTATTCGACGGCATGCTCGTCGTCGGCGGTGGCGATCGGCGAGGCCTGGTTGCGCATCGCGCACGGCATGCTCGACATCGCGATTGCGGGCGGCAGCGAAGCCCCGTTGTCGCTTGGATCCCTCAAAGCCTGGGAGGCGATGCACACGCTTGCGCGCATTGATGCCGGGGCACCCAGCGCTTCGTGCAAGCCGTTTTCGAAAAACCGCAGCGGCATGGTGCTCGGTGAGGGCGCCGCCATGCTGGCTCTTGAACCCTGGGATCGTGCCGTGGCGCGTGGCGCGACAATCCACGGCGAACTGCTGGGCTATGGCTTGGCCACCGACATTGCACACATCACGCGGCCCACCGTGGAAGGCCAGGCGGCTGCGATGCATGCTGCATTGCAGTCGGCGCAGCTGCCACCGGAAGCCATCGATTCGATCAACGCGCACGGCACCGGCACGCATGCCAACGACGTGGTGGAAACCGGTGCAATTCGCGCTGTGTTCGGCGCGCATGCCGAACGGTTGGCGATCAGCGCAACCAAATCCATGCACGGCCATCTGCTGGGCGCGGCCGGGGCGCTCGAATGCGTGCTGTCGCTGTGTGCGCTGCAAGCGAATGTGGCGCTGCCGACCATGCATCTGCTGCAGCCCGATTCGGCCTGTGATCTCGACTACGTACCAAATACGGCGCGACCCGGCGCGGCAGGGCAGATCATGCTGTCGAACTCGTTCGCGTTCGGTGGCACGAATGCGGTGCTTGTGCTGCACTCTGCCGGTTGAATGGCGGAACGCGGAGTGCGGCACCGTTTTGAGTGCTACTCCCGCAACTGCGACAAACCAATCGGCGTGCCGACGTCTGGTGCGACAGGTGGGATCCAACTGGTCTGCAGGTCTTGCGACCAGCGTTCAAGCGTCCCGTCCGAGCCCGCACGCACAATGACCTTGTTGGCAGCGTCCAGTTCGTCTCGTGCCGCATGCAGCGCGACGAAGCCGATGTTGATGCGTAGTGGATGCAGGTAGCCGGTGCGATGTAGAACGCTGCCCGGATGCCTGATCCGCCACGCGTCCAGCCGGTCCAGCGGCACCAGCGTTGCATCGATCCGGCCAGCTTCGAGCTGCTCCAGCGCATCTTCGTTTTGAGCTAGCCCAAACACTTGCTTTTTCAACCGGCCATTACGATAGAGCGACACGATGGTGCCGGTAAGTGTGCCGGCGGTGGCGCCGATGCGCGCATCGCCAGGTTCGGCCAGCGTCGCGGCCGACCGTGCCGGATCCCGCACCACCAGAGCGAGCGCTGCGGTGTGATAGGGGCGACTGGCTTCAAGGGTGCCCAGCGGTACCCAAGGACGTTTTGGTGGTGGCGGTGCACCTGGATGATCTGGCACGCGCGCGGTTGGGCGCTGTGCCGGCCCGATATCCGGTGCCAGCAGAGGAAAGCCGCTGGCGAGTTCGCAGACGCCAGACGACAAAAGCGCATTCACTTCGGAAGCCAGCGAGCTGTCGCCTTCATACTTCGACTCGAACGGCACGAGCTTCAGTGGCCGGCCGAGTTCAGCGGCGACCGCTTCGGCCACGCGGACGTCAAGGCCTCTCAAGACCCGGCCTTCCGTTAGGTATGACAACGGTGGATTGTCTTCGGCCAAGCAGACCGCAAGCGGCGCTGCGAAGGCCAGCGGCGCAACGAACGTCGCTATGAGAAGTGCGCAGCGGATCACAGTGCAGCGGAGCGGCATCGGTCTCATGGCTCTTTTCCGCCGCGGCTGCCCACATAGGCCCAAAGCCAGCCGATCTGTAGCGGCTCAAGTGCATCCTTGAACGACGGCATATTGCCTTTACCGTTCGTCACCGAGTGGAAGAAACGTTCGCGGTCGTCGACCGGAAAGCGCCGCAGATCGTAGACCGTGGTACCCGAGTTGACCATGTTGAGGCCGTGGCAATGCACACAGGTGCGTCGATACTGCGCCTTGCCTTGCTCAATGTCTTCGGGTGTGAAACGGGTCTGCGCGCCAGCGGCCAGCGCCAACAGCACACCGGCTGCAAGCGCAGCGCCAGCACGCAGTGTCGTCATTGTCGGATCGCGAACGTCCAGAGCGAGCCGCCGGCCGGGATCTCGGACATGCGTTCGTCACCCATCAGCGCGTACACGCCACCGCCACCGGAGACGACCGAGACGTATTGCTTGCCGTCGTGCTCCCACGTCACCGGCAGGCCAATGATTCCCGAGCCGGTCTGGAACTGCCAAAGCTTCTTGCCGGTCTCGGCATCCACTGCGATGAGCTCACCGGTCGCCGCACCGGTGAAGACAAGGCCGCCCGCCGTGGACAACGTGCCGGCCATGCTCGGCAGACCCGGCCACGCCATCTGCCACTTCGACTTGCCCGTCATCGGTTCGATTGCGCTCAGGTAACCATAAGGCTGGTCCTTTGGAAAATAGGCGCCATTCATCTCCACGCCGGTGTACCACTCACCCTGCTTGTACTCGGGCTTCACTATCTGATACGGAAAGCTGAGGTTCAGCGTGTTGGCATAAGCCAGCTTGGTCTGCGGGTTCCAGGACATCGGCTGCCAGTTCTTGCCGCCCAGCATCGACGGAAAGATCTCGACTTTCTCGCCGGCCCGAGCACGCTTGGTCACTTCGGATTCGACCGGCCGGCCCGTGGTCAAGTCAATCTTGTCGGCCCAATTGACCTTGATGTACGGGTTGGCTGCGAGCAGCTTGCCGTCGGTGCGATCGAGCGCGTAGAAGAAGCCGTTGCGATTGGCTTGAATCAGGAGCTTGCGCATCTTGCCTTCGACTTGCATGTCGACCAGCATGCCGAGTTCGGTCGCGTCGTAATCGTACGGATCGTTCGGCGAGAACTGATAGTGCCAGACGAGTTCGCCGGTCTTTGGCCGGAACGCAAGGACCGAGCCGATGTAGAGGTTGTCGCCCTTACGAACCTCCGGGTTCCAAGGCCCACCATTGCCGGTGCCCCAATAGACAAGGTCAAGTTCCGGGTCGTAAGCCCCGGTCAGCCAGGTCGGCGCGCCGCCTTTCATCGCGGTGTCCCCGGGCCACGTGTCGCCACCTTTCTCACCCGGGGCGGCCGTGGTGTACATGTGCCAGAGGTTCTTGCCAGTCTGCGGGTCCCAACCGTCGATGAAGCCGCGTGTGCCGTATTCACCGCCTGCGATGCCGGTCATCACGACGCCGTTGGCGATCAGCGGCGCGCTCGTCATCGCGTGTCCCAACTTGTAATCGGCCGCTTTCGATTTCCAAAGCTGTTTGCCGGTCTTCGCGTCGTACGCGATCACATGCGAATCGAGCGTGGTGCGATAGATCTTCCCGTCGAAGATCGCAACCCCGCGATTGAGCAAGCCGCAGCATGCCATCTTCGGCACGTCGGATGCGTAGTCGAGCTCTTGCTTCCACTTCTGTCGACCGGTCAGCGGGTCCACCGCCATCGTCGTCGTATGCGTTGTCACGTACATCATGCCGTTGTAGATGATCGGCTGCGACTCCTGCCCCTGCGGGTTGTTCAGGCTGTAGCTCCAGACCGGCACCAGCTTGTCGACGTTGTCTTTGTCGATGCTTTTCAGCGCGCTGTAGCGCTGGTTTGCATAGCCCATGCCGTAGGTCAGGATGTCGCCGGGCGTGGCCTGATCCTTGGCCAGATCGTCAAGCGTCTGCGCTGCAGCGCCGGTGCCAAGTGCAAAAACGAAAGCCCCAAACACGGGACTCCATGGAGATCGTCGAAGCGAGGTAATCTTTGCATTCACAGTATTTGTCTCCATCGGCTGTGGACCATGCACCACAGCTTGCAACCATCTCTTTTTCTTCGCGCTGCGCTTGCAAACGCTTGTCGTGTGAAGCCAGCGAGATTCATCCTATGCCGAATGAATTCGGTACGCAACCGATCAAACCCTGACCCGTGCTCGACATATCGAAAGCATCGGTAACGCACTTATTGTTGCCGTCAATGCAGAAAAGCGAGACCGGAAAGAGCCGCTGCAAGCCGCAGCGAAAGGCCTGTCGGCAAGACGGATCGACTCGGAGAGTCCAAGGTGTCGATGCAAGTCGGCTCCACCGGTCGCGGCCTGTCCGCAGGCCGCCTGCTGGCCCAACGACAGCCTCCGCAGTCGACATGGCGCAGCGCCGACGCGCCTGCCTGTTCTCACCGGCAGCAGCCACGCGGTTCGTCAAAACAGTTCAGCGCGACGGTACGGCTGCGGGAGTGGCAGCAGGCGCGGCGCGGGCCGCGTCTGTGAGAACGGAGACGATGGTGTCGTGCTTCGCATCCGCTGCGATGTCGAGCGCCGTCATGCTGCGATCATCGCGCAATGTGGTCGCGGCACCGCGTTGCATCAGCAGTCGCGCGCTGTCGACTTCTCCCTGACCAGCGGCCCACATCAGCGCGGTCAGTCCGTGCTCGTAGGTGCGATCGATCGGCACACCAGCGTCCAGCAACGCGGCGACCACGGCAGCACCACCGTGCCCGGCCGCGTAGACCATGGCCGGCTTGTGCCGGTTGTCGAGCGCAGCCACATCGGCGCCGGCTGCGAGCAGGCGTTGCGCCAGCCGGGCGCTGCCGCCGTAGCTCGCCGCCATCAACGGCGTGACGCCCTCGAGCGAAGCTGCATCGACCCGTGCGCCGTGGCGCAACAACAGTTCGGCAAGAGCGAGGTTGCCTTTTTCGCCGGCGACGATAAGTGCGGTTTTGCCGAATCGATTGCGCGAATCGACTGCGGCGCCGCGCGCGAGCAACTGTTCGGCCCGCGCCACATCGCCTTCACGAGCGGCCACCAGCAACTGGCCGTTCGGCGTCGGATCGCTGACGGTCTGCGCAACGGCCGGGGACAGCCCGCCGAGCGCCAGTGCTGCGGCGATTGCCAGTACGCTGTGTCGAGTATCGAAAAGCCGGTGGCACAGAGTCGAGGCCATGGTGTCAAAGAGTAGAAATTGGCTATGGTAGCGATGCGCTTTCACCAACTGGCGCGATTGCTCAAGTTCGCCTAAGCTCCGCAGCGGCTCGCTTGAACCGTCATCGGCGCACGGGCGCAGCAGCTGAAATCATCACCGAATCGACGAGCCTGTCAAGTAGGCCTTGGCCATGTAAGAAAAACCGACAGCGGTCGCTCGGAAGGGCCTAGGCGCGTGTTGTTCTGTCATCAAAACTTAAACGGAGAAATGCATGCAAAAGACGAGTTGCGGTTCGAAGTCGTTGTTGGCCACGGCGCTGGCGGCGGCGCTGGCAGGTGTCGGCAGCGGTGCCTGGGCACAGGCCGAGATCTCGGGTCAAACCGAAATTCAGACCCCCAAGACCGGATCGGGTCAGGTCAGCCAGGTGCCCAAGGACGTCAATGTGTCGCAGGCGCAGCTCGACGCTGCGGGCAAGGATGGCAAGAACTTCCTGCACTCGAACATGGACTACGCGCAGACGCGCTACTACCCGGCCGCGCAGATCGACACGACGAACGTCTCGAAGCTGCGTCCCGCGTTCCTGTTCCAGACCGAAGTGCTCGAATCGATGCAGACTGCGCCGATCGTGGTCGACGGCGTGATGTTCCTGACGACCTCCTACAACCATGTGTATGCGATCGATGCCGCGACTGGCAAGGAGTTCTGGCACTACAAGCACAAGATGGGGCCGGTCACGACTTTCTGTTGTGGTCCGAACAACCGCGGCGTCGCGATCATGGGCGGCAAGCTGTTCATGGGTACGCTCGATGCGAAGCTGATCGCGCTTGACGCGAAGACCGGCAAGAAGCTGTGGGAGACCGAGCTCGGCGACCCCGAACTCGGCTACTCGGAGACGATGGCGCCGGTGGCCGTGAACGGCAAGGTGCTGATCGGCACCAACGGCGGCGAGTACGGCATCCGCGGCTTCGTGAAAGCGCTGGATGCCGAGACCGGCAAGGAATTGTGGAGCTTCGCGACCATTCCCGAGCAGGGCAGCGAAGGCGTCTGGGCTGTGAACGATGCGACCGGCCGCAACATGCACCGCGACATCGAAGCCGAGAAAAAGCAACTCAAGGAAAAAGGCGGCGATTTCTACAAGACGCTCGGCGGCGGCGTCTGGATGGCGCCCGCGGTGGACAAGGAAAGCAACACCGCGTTCTTCGTGGTCGGCAATCCGAGCCCCGACCTGTACGGTGCCGAGCGACCCGGCGACAACCTCTATACGGATTCGATCGTCGCAGTCGACCTGAACACCGGCGCGAAGAAGTGGCACTACCAATACATCGCGCACGACGTCTGGGACCTGGATTCGGTCTCGCCCGTGATCCTGACCGAAGCCAAAGGCAAAGACGGTCAGACGAAGAAGGTCGCGATCCATGGCGGCAAGACCGGCCACATCTACGTGCACGACCGTGACACCGGCGAGCTGATCCGTTTTTCCGAAGCGATGATTCCGCAGGAAAACATGTGGGTGCTGCCGACCAAGAACGGCGCGCGCATGCTGCCGGGTGCGAACGGCGGTGTCGAGTGGAGCCCGATGGCGGTCAATCCGCAACTGCACATGGCTTACGCGGCAAATCTGCACCAGCCGATGACCTACCACGTCGAGGAGGCCAACTATCCCGGTGGCAAGCTCTGGCTCGGCGGCGCGTTCAAGGTCGTTCCGGACGAGAAGCAGTGGGGACGGCTCGTCGGCGTCGATCTCGACACCGGCAAGATCGCATGGAAGTTTGACACCGAGCAGCCCCTGATCGGCGGCGTGCTGGCGACTGCTGGCGGTTTGGTGTTCAACGGCGAAGGCAACGGGCTGTTCCGCGCGTTCGATGCCAAGGACGGCAAGAAGCTGTGGGAATTCCAGTTGGGCGCCGGCGTGAACGCGCCCGCCGTGTCCTATATGGTGGGCGACAAGCAGTACATCGCGGTGGCTGCGGGCGGCAACACGCAGCTCGACTTCAAGCGCGGTAACACGGTGGCGGTGTTCGCGCTGCCCTGAGGCCCTCCTGCGTCTGACAAGCGAGCGGGACCCTGGGCTGCGTTGACGGCCTGATCCCGCTCATGGCCAACCGCGCTTGGGCAGCACCCGTTGACCGGCGATCGAAACAACAACTTATGCCGATGAAATTGAACCGGAACTGGGTTGCCGCAGCCGTCCTGGCGGCGTCGCACAGCGCCACGCTTGCACAGACCCCCGCCACGAACGAGGTTGCGGCCGTGCCCAGCAAGGCCGCCATCTGCGCTGCCTGTCACGGCGACAAGGGTCAGTCCGCCATCGCACTGAATCCGGTCATTGCGGGATTGAGCTCACGTTACCTGTATTTGCAATTGCGCGATTTCAAGGAAGGGCGACGCAAGGATCCCCAGATGTCGCCGATGGCGGCCGACCTGACAAAGCAGGAGATGCGCGATCTGGCCGACTATTTTTCAAAGCAGCAGATGCCGCCGTCGACATTCAAGCCGGACCCGGAGCGGGTCAGACTCGGCAAGGCAAAGGCCGATGAGACGCTGTGCACGATGTGCCACCTGGGCGGCTTCCTCGGCCAGAACGAAATTCCGCGTGTGGCCGGTCAGCATTACGAATACGTCGTGAAGCAGCTGCGCGACTTCAAGGCTCGGCAACGCACCAACGACGCCGGCAACATGACGAGCGTGTCCAACACGTTGAGCGACGAGGACATCGTGAACCTCGGCCACTATCTGGCCAGTCTCTGAGCCAGAACGGGCAGCGCCCGAGGCCGCCCGATTTGTCTGCTCAGCAGGTCAGTCGTTTAGAAAGTCCTGCACCTCGTCGATCAGTACCATGCGGTTTTTCTCCAGTGCGATCGCATGCGTGCCTTCGCCCAGCACCACCAGCTTCTTGTCCGGCGTGTTGGTGAGTTTCGAGAACACTTCCAGCGCCATATAGAGCGGGGTGTCCTGGTCCCATTCGGCCAGGATCAGCAGCGTAGGCACCTTGATCTTCGCGGGGTCCCAGGTCGGTTTGCCCGCGCCCCAGTGTTCGCCGATATCCTGGATCACGCCATTGGGCGCGCGCAGCACGGGCGGGTTCTGCTTCGCGCCGACCGGATCGGTCGCCTGATTCGCCTGCCACCATTGATCTGCCCAGGCTTTCGGGCTGATTTGCTCGACTTTGTCGGCCGGAATGCCGCGGATGCTGCGCTGGCGCGCGGAATCGCCCGCCACGGCGCGGTAAGCGCCGGTGCCGCTGACGGGCGAAGGCGACTTCAGGTTCCACAGCGGCGCGTACAACACGAGCTTCTCGACCTTGTCGTTGTGGTCCTGCACGTAACCCGCCATGATGGCGGTGCCCCAGGACCAGCCGAGCAGATTGAGCTTTTCGATGTTGCGGCGTTTCAGAATGAAGTCGACCGCTGCGCCCACGTCTTTCACCGCATCGGTGGTGCGCGCGAACGGCGGATTGTCGGCGGCCGGTGCATCCATCGCGGCCGGGCGGGTCGAGCGGCCGTAGCCGCGCACGTCGACGAAATAGACGTCGTAGCCTTGGCGCGCGATGTATTCCATCCATGAGCCGCCGGGTAGGTCGATGTCGAAGCCGGTCTCGGACGGATAAGTCGCGCCGTGCACGAACAGCACCACGCGCTCGCTTTTGACCTGGCCCTGGCCTTCGCGGTACTTGTTGCGCACGTGCAGCTGGATGCCCGGATCGGCCGCCGGGATCATGAACGTCTCCGTCGCGAGCTTTTGTGCTGTTGCGGACGTCGCAACGAACCAGACCGAAGTGCATAGAAGCAGAGGCAAGAGTCGGCGCATGAGAGGTGTCTCCTGTTGGGTGAAGGTTGTGCTTGGCAGCGCCCGAGCGCCTGGGCTCACCGCGCGTGCTGCGTTTCACTCTATGCCAATTTGGCGGATTCCTCAATGCCGTCCAGGCGCTGCAAGCGGCACCGCCCCCGGTCTGGCGGCGCGCTACGCGGCTGCCCGTCAGTGCGCGAGACCGGCCGGTGACGAAGCGGGAAGCGGCGGCAGCTCCGGGACTTCCACCTGCCCGAGTTCCTTCGCCATCTGCTGCAACGCCCACATCTCCGCGTATCGCCCTTGCCGTGCCAGCAGTTCGTGATGCCGGCCGCGTTCGATAATGCGGCCGGCCTCCATCACAAGGATTTCGTGCGCATCCACCACGGTGGACAACCGATGCGCGATCACGAGCGTGGTCTTGTTGCGTGCGGCGCTGCGCAACTCGGCCTGGATTGCGCGTTCGTTCGCCGAATCGAGCGCGGACGTTGCCTCGTCGAAGATCAGCACCGGCGGGTTCTTCAGCAGCGTGCGCGCGATGGCCACGCGCTGCTTCTCGCCACCGGACAACTTCAAGCCGCGCTCGCCCACCATCGTCTGGTAACCCTTCGGCGTGCTGCTGATGAAGCCGTGGATGCGCGCCTGCCGCGCGGCTTCAACCACTTGTTCGGTCGTGGCGCCGGGCCGGCCGTACGCGATGTTGTACTCAACCGTATCGTTGAACAGCACGGTGTCCTGCGGCACGATGCCAAGTGAGCGCCTGAGAGATCCTTGTGTCACGGCGCGGATGTCCTGACCCGCAATCGTGATGCGCCCGTCACTCACGTCGTAGAAACGGTACAACAAGCGCGCCAGCGTCGACTTGCCTGCGCCGGACGGGCCGACCACCGCCACCGTCTTGCCGGCGGGAATCTCGAAGTCGAGATCGTGCAGGATCGGCCGCTCCGCGTCGTAGGCGAAGCTCACGTGTTCGAAGCGCACGGTCGCATCAGCAATCGCATAGAGCTCGACCGCATCCGGCGCATCGGCCACTTCACGCTCGCGCTCCAGCAGCACGAACATCTTGTCCAGATCGATCAGGTTCTGCTTGATCTGTCGGTACAGCGTGCCCAGAAAATTCAGCGGGATGTAGAGCTGGATCATGAACGCGTTGACCATCACAAGGTCGCCTAGCGTGAGCTTGCCTGAGACCACTCCTTGCGTGGCGATCCACAACATCAGCACCAGGCCGGTAGCGATGATCAGCTGCTGGCCGGTGTTGAGGATCGACAGCGTGCTCTGGCTCTTCAGGTTCGCTATGCGCAGCCGCTCCAGACTCTCGTCGTAGCGCTTGGCTTCGAAGCCTTCGTTGTTGAAGTATTTGACGGTCTCGTAGTTCAGCAGCGAGTCGATGGCGCGCGTGTGCGCGGCCGAGTCCGACTCGTTGGCTTCGCGCCGGAACTTGGTGCGCCATTCGGTAACGGTCACGGTAAACGCGATGTAGAACACCAGCGCCGCGATCGTGATGCTCGCAAAGCGCACGTCGAACTTCACCGCCAGGATGCCCAGCACGAGGGCCACTTCGATCAATGTCGGCACGATGCTGTAGAGCGAATACGAGATCAGTGACTCGATGCCGCGCACGCCGCGTTCGATGTCACGCGTCATGCCGCCGGTCTGGCGCTCCAGGTGGAAGCGCAGGGACAGCGCATGCAGATGCTCGAACGTCTCCAGCGCAATGGTGCGGGCCGTGCCGTGCGTGGCTTTGGCAAACACGAGTTCGCGCAGTTCGGTGAACAGCGAGGTCGACAGCCGCAGCAACCCATAGCCGACCAGCAGCGCGACCGGCACCACCAGCACGGCCGCTGGGTCGCCCGGCTTGATCGTGAGTGAGTCGACCAAGTCTTTCAGCAACAGCGGCACGCTGACGTTGGCCAGCTTGGCGCCCAGCATGAACAGCAGCGCCGCGCCGACGCGCCACTTGTAGCGCCAGATGTAGGGGAACAGGCGTTTCAGCGTGCTCCAGTCGGTGTGGCCCTGCGCAGCCGCAGGCTGGCCCGCCGGGGCAGCGTGGGGGGAGGTGGGGGCGGTACGCGGCACGGCGCCGACGACTTCAGCGCTGGGACGCATCGTGGAGAATCTTTCAGGAGATGACGGGCTTAAGCAGGCCAACCGGGCCAAGCCATCGCAAATCGCGGCAGTCGAACGCGGCCCGCGGTTCGCTGCCGGCCGGTTTGTATTTATTGAAAGATTGTGCCCATGTCGACCAATTCAAGCGAAACCCTGCCCGCCTTGCCCTTGGACAAGGTGCTGGTGATGAAGGTGATCCCGATGCCGGCGGACTGCAATGCAAACGGTGACATCTTCGGCGGCTGGGTGATGGCGCAGGTCGACCTGGCTGGCTCGGTGCTGCCGGCGCGCCATGCACGCGGGCGGATGGCGACCGTTGCGGTGAACCAGTTCGTGTTCAAGCAGCCGGTGCGGCTCGGCGACATCCTGTCGTTCGTGTCGAGCGTCACGCGCATCGGCCGCACGTCCATAACGGTCGATGTGGAGGTCTACGCCGAGAACTTCCAGACGCAGGGGCAGTACAAGAAAGTGACGGAAGCATCGCTGACCTATGTGGCGATCGACGGGGAGGGCAAGCCGCGGCCGATTCCAGCGTAGGCATCATCCTGATCGTCATTCTGCTATCGAATTGATTGCTTAGGACGTTTGCTGGACCAGTGCCTGAGCCAGTTTCAATTCAATTTTTGGGGTTGCTTCCGGCCGTTCAGCCCATGCCATTGCCTGGGGCTCAAGTGGCTTTCTACAATCGTCGTGAATGCCGCTCGCAACCCTGATTGTCCTTCCGTTTTTAGCGAGCGCCATCGCCGGCCTACTGCCGACGCACGCACGCAATGCGGCGTCGACCCTGGCCGGTCTGGTCGCACTGGTCTGTCTGGTCCAGGTGGTGCTGCTGTTCCCGGAGGTGCAGGGCGGCGGCGTGCTGCGCGACGAATACCGGTGGCTGCCGGCCGCCGGGCTCAACTTCACGATACGGCTGGACGGCTTTGCGTGGCTGTTTTCCGTGCTGATCCTCGGCATCGGCGCACTGGTGGCGCTGTATGCGCGCTACTACATGTCCACGCAGGACCCGGTGCCGCGCTTTTTCTCATTTCTGCTTGCCTTCATGGGCAGCATGATGGGCATCGTGCTGGCGGGCAACTTGGTGCAACTCGTGCTGTTCTGGGAGATGACCAGCCTGTTTTCTTTTCTGTTGATCGGCTACTGGCAGCACCGGGCCGATGCGCGGCGTGGTGCGCGAATGGCGCTCACGGTGACAGGCCTGGGCGGTATCTGCCTGTTTGTCGGCGTGCTGCTGATCGGGCAAGTCGTTGGCAGCTACGACCTCGACGTGGTGCTCGGCTCCGGGGACACGATCCGCACCAGCAACCTGTACCCGGTGCTGCTGGTGCTGGTGCTGCTCGGCGCGCTGACGAAGAGCGCGCAGTTTCCATTCCAGTTCTGGCTGCCGCACGCGATGGCGGCGCCCACGCCGGTTTCCGCCTATCTGCATTCGGCCACCATGGTGAAGGCCGGCGTGTTCCTGCTCGCGCGGCTGTGGCCGGCGCTCTCGGGCACCGACCTGTGGTTCTACATCGTCGGCGGCGCGGGCTTGTGCACGCTGCTGCTGGGCGCTTATGCCGCGATGTTTCAGACCGATCTGAAGGGCCTGCTCGCGTATTCGACGATCAGCCACCTCGGCCTGATCACGCTGCTGCTCGGCCTGAACAGCCCATTCGCGGCAGTCGCTGCGGTGTTCCACATCATGAACCACGCAACGTTCAAGGCGTCGCTGTTCATGGCCGCCGGCATCATCGATCATGAGACCGGCACCCGGGACATTCGGCGACTATCGGGGCTGTACAGGGCGATGCCGCATACCGGCACGCTGGCCTTGGTTGCGGCCGCGGCAATGGCGGGAGTGCCGCTGCTGAACGGCTTCTTGTCAAAAGAAATGTTCTTCGCGGGCACGGTGTATGTGTCCTCCGCACCCTGGATCGAATTCGGGCTGCCGCTCGCTGCGGTGGTTTTCGGCGTGTTCAGCGTCGCCTATTCGCTGCGGTTTTCGATCGGGGTGTTCTTCGGACCGCCTGCCACAGACCTGCCGCGTCCTGCGCACGATCCGAAGCGCTGGATGCTGGTGCCGGTGGAACTGCTGGTGCTGGCTTGTCTGGTGGTCGGCCTGCTGCCCGAGTGGTCGGTCGGTGCGCCGCTGGCTGCGGCCGCGCAGGCCGTGATCGGCGTCGAACTGCCCGAATACAGCCTCGCGATCTGGCACGGCTTCAACTTGCCGATTGCGATGAGTCTGCTCGCGCTCGGACTTGGCACGGTGCTGTATCTGCTGCTGCGCCGCGCCTGGGCGCGCGGGCGTCTCGCAGTGCCGCCACTGCTGGGCGGCATCAGCGGCAAAAGCATGTTCGAGACGCTGCTGGCGTCCACCACCTTGTGGGCGCGTCGCGCCGTGAAGGCGCTCGGCTCACAGCGGCTGCAGACGCAGCTGTTTTTGCTGGTCGTGCTGGCGGCGGCGGCGGCGGCGCTGCCGTTCTTGCTGGTGCCGGGTGGGCTGGACGGCGGGGAACGTATCGACACCGCCGCGCCGCTTGCGTTCTCATCCGTGTTCGTGTTGCTCTGGTCGGTCGGTGTCGCTTGCGCGCTCGGTGCCGCGCAGCAGGCCAAATACCACCGACTGGTGGCGTTGATCCTCATGGCGGGCGCGGGCATGGTGACGAGCCTGACGTTCATCTGGTTTTCCGCGCCCGATCTCGCATTGACGCAACTGGCGGTCGAAGTCGTCACCACCGTGCTGCTGGTGCTTGGCCTGCGCTGGTTGCCGCCGCGAGTTGCGCCCGTGCGCAACCTCCTCTCCGTCACGCGGCGCGAAGGCGGCCGGCGGCTGCGCGATCTGCTGGTTGCCGGCGCGGTCGGTTTGGGCGTGTCGATGCTGGCGTACGCGATGCTCACGCGCGCGCCGGGCGCCAGCATCTCGCCGTTTTTCTTGGAGCGCGCGTTGAGCGAAGGCGGCGGCACCAATGTGGTGAACGTCATCCTGGTCGACTTCCGCGCGTTCGATACGTTGGGTGAACTCACCGTGCTGGGCGCCGTGGCGCTGACCGTATATGCGCTGCTGCGGCGATTCCGGCCGCCGCGTGAAGCTGCGCAATTGCCGGCGCAACAACGCGTCCAGATGCCCGACCTGATTGCAACCGACGCCGCGGCCCCAGCCCACACCGCGGGCACCATCAGTACGTTCACCGATCCCGCCCGCAGTGGCTATCTGCTCGTGCCCGCGCAACTTGTGCGGCTGGCATTGCCGGTGTCGTTGGTGGTGGCAGCCTATCTGTTCATGCGCGGCCACAACGAACCGGGTGGCGGCTTTGTCGCGGGGCTCGTCGTGGCCACGGCGTTCATCCTGCAGTACGTGGTTTCGGGCACGCGGTGGGTCGAGTCGCGGCTGGCCCTGAACCCGCCGCGCTGGATTGCGGCCGGCCTGCTGCTGGCGGCCGGGGCCGGGCTCGGCGCACTTGCATTCGGCTATCCGTTTTTGACGACGCACACGGCGCACTTCACGCTGCCCTTGATCGGCGAGTTGCATGTTGCGAGTGCGTTGCTGTTCGACGCCGGCGTGTTCGCCCTTGTGGTCGGGGCCACGCTGCTGATCCTGACGGCGCTGGCGCACCAGTCGGTGCGCTGGCAGCAGGGCCGCACCGTGCGCACCAGCGCCGGAAGCGCCAGTGCCGCCGACAGCGCCCACAGCGCCAACGCCGTGGCCGCCCCGGCCGGGAGCGCCTGATGGAACTCGTGCTCGCCGCCGCCATTGGGGTGCTGACCGCGTCCGGCGTCTGGCTGATCCTGCGGCCGCGCACGTTCCAGGTGGTGATCGGTTTGTCGCTGCTGTCGTACGCCGTAAATCTGTTCTTGTTTAGTGCGGGCGGCCTGGCGATCGACAAGCCGGCGATCTTGCGCGACAACCTCGCGCCGACGCTTGCTAATTATTCGGACCCGACGCCGCAAGCCCTGGTGCTGACCGCCATCGTGATCGGCTTCGCGGTGACCGCGCTGTTTTTGGTGCTGCTGCTTGCATTGCGGGGTCTTGCCGGCAACGACCACGTGGACGGCGCGGCCGACCCGAAACCGTGAACGGCGTGCCAGGCTCATTTCTGCCGGGCTTGCAGCCGGCGCTCCCCCATCTGATGCTGGTCCCGGTGCTGCTGCCACTGCTGGCCGCGGCCGTGATGCTGTTGCTTGGCGAACGGCGGCGGCAAGCCAGCGCGCTGCTGAATGTTGCCGTCTGCACGATCAATCTCTCGGTCGCCGTTGCGTTGCTGCTGTGGGTGAACGGCGGGGCAACCATCCCGGGCGCGGTCGGCGGCCAAGTGGGCCAGGCGTCCGCTGCCGCGATCGGTGTGTATCTACCCGGCAACTGGACGGTGCCGTTCGGCATCGTGCTGGTGGCCGACCGGCTGACGGCCTTGATGCTGCTGCTGGTGGCGATCGTGGCGCTTGCCGCGTTGCTGTTCGCGGCCGCGCGTTGGGGCCGTGCGGGGGTGTTTTTCCATCCGCTGTTCATGCTGCAGGTGATGGGACTGAATGGGGCGTTTCTGACCGCCGATCTGTTCAACCTATTCGTGTTCTTCGAAGTGCTGCTGGCGGCTTCGTACGGGCTGATGCTGCACGGCTCGGGCCGCGCTCGCGTCGGTGCCGGGCTGCACTATGTCGCGGTGAACCTGTGCGCGTCGTTCCTGTTTTTGCTGGCGATCGCGTTGATCTATCGATCGACCGGCTCGCTCGGCATGGCCGACATCGCTGCACGCATCGCGCAGCTGCCTGCTGCCGAGCGGCCGTTGCTGCAAGCCGGTGCCGCGTTGCTGGCGGTGGCTTTTTTGACCAAGGCGGCGATCTGGCCGCTTAATTTCTGGCTCGCACCTGCGTATTCGGCGGCCAGCTCACCCGTGGCGGGCTTGTTCGTTTTGTTGTCGAAGGTCGGCATCTATGCGGTGCTGCGGCTGTGGTCGTTGTGGTTTCCGTCCAGCGAGAGCGCAGCCGCTTCAGCGGCGCCATTTGGTGCCCCGGTGCTGGTGTGGGCCGGGCTGGCCACGATGGCATTCGGCACGCTGGGCACACTGGCTTCGCAGCAGCTTGCACGACTCACCAGCTTCAGTTTGATCGTGTCGTCCGGCACCTTGCTTGCAGCGATCGGCTTTGCTGCGAATGCGTTGACGGCCAGCGCCATGTTCTATCTGCTGATCTCCACGCTGGCGGCCAGTGCGTTGTTTTTGCTGTCTGAGCTGATCGATCGCTCGCGCTTGATTGCCGGCGTCGACGCGTACGACGAAGCCGGCCGCGCACCGGTGCCGCGCGCAGCGATCGATCCGCCCGGCGTGGTGTCGGTCGATCTGCAGCTCGATCCGGACGCACAGATCGAGACCATGCAGTCGCAGGATGAGTTGCCGGCGCCAATCGGCCGTCCGATCCGCGCCGCGATGGCGTTTCTCGGATTCGCCTTCATCGCCTGTGTGCTGCTGATCGCCGGGCTGCCGCCACTGGCCGGTTTTCTGTCCAAGTTCGGTCTGCTGCAGGCGGTGCTTGCGCGCGCTGATGTGGGTGGGGTCGGGCCCAGTGCGGCGGGCTGGATATTCGTCGCTTTGCTGGCACTTTCTGGTGCGGCGGCGTTGATCGCGCTGTCGCGGCTTGGCATCCGGATGTTCTGGGCAGCGCAGAAACGGCCGCTGCCGCATCTTCGCAAGATCGAGGTGGCGCCGGTGGTGGGGCTGCTGGTGGTTTGTCTGGCCGTCAGCGTCTGGCCGGACCCCACGCTGCGCTATCTGAATGCGACCGCCGCGGCGCTGCATTCGCCTGCGCAATATGCAAGCGCTGTTGCCGCTGCACGGCCCGTGCCGCCATCGCAGGCGCGCACACCGTGAGGGCAGATGTACCGAGGCGCAAAGGGCGCGCGCGCGTGCTGCCCGCGCCGCTGCTGTCGGTCGCGCTGTTGCTTTTGTGGCTGATGCTGAATCAGTCGCTGGCGCTGGGCACCGTGCTGCTGGGGGCCGCGGTGGCGGTGGCCGTGCCTTGGCTGGTCGCGCCGTTGCGGCCAGCGCATGTGGCGGTGCAAGTCTGGCGGCCGGTGGTTGCCCTGCGGCTGCTGCGCCGGGTGCTGTGGGACGTGCTGACCAGCAGCCTGGAGGTCGCGCGCGGGGTGCTGCGCCGCGCGCCGCCCAACCCGGTGATGGTGCAGGTGCCACTCGAGCTGTCTACGCCCAAGGGACTGGCCATACTGGCCATCATCATGTGCCTGACGCCGGACACGCTGTGGGCGGAGCTGTCGGCCGATGGCCGCCTGCTGAAGATCCACGTGTTCGATCTGACCATTGACGAGGCGAGCTATGTGGCCGAGGTCAAGGCACGCTACGAACAACCGCTGCTGGAGCTGTTTCCCCCATGAGTTCGTTTCTGTCCGTTGCGATCACGCTGACGCTGGCTTGCCAGGCGATCGCGCTGCTGCTGGTGCTTGCGCGGCTGTTCATCGGCCCGAGCGCGCAGGACCGGATCGTCGCGCTCGATGCGTTGTATCTGTGCGCCGTGCCGCTGGTGATGGCGTTGGCGATTCGGCACGGCAGCCGGATGTACTTCGAGGCGGCGTTGCTGATTGCGCTCTCGGGCTTCGTCGGCACGATGGTGATGGCCAAATTTGTCTTGCGCGGCGAGGTGATCGAATGAGCGAAGCTGAAGTGCTGGCAACTGCGGTCCCGCTCTGGGTTGAAGTGCTGGTCGCGGTGTTGCTGCTGGCCAGTGGCGCGCTGACCTTGATCGGTGCGATCGGTCTGGTGCGCATGAAGACGTTTTTTCTGCGCATGCACGCCGCGTCCGTGATTCCCACGTTGGCTACGGCATGTGCGGTGGTGGCATCCATCCTGTACTTCTCGTTTGCATGGCACACGTTTGCGGTCTATCAGCTCGTCGTGCTGATCTTCCTCGCCGTCTCGGTGCCGGTACCAACGCTGCTGCTGACGCGGGTGGCGCTGTTTCGCAACCGTCAACGCCCGCCGGACGAAGCCTGATCCGAAGACCCAGGTTCGGGCGTCCGCTACAGGGCGCTTAGACAGTGCCCATCTGCGGAATCCTGACTTTGAGCCTCGGGACCTTGAAACCCATCCGACGCCATCCGATTGCGCAACTGCTGATCGTCTGAGTGGCAGACCACCGGGTCTTGCCCAAGTCCAGAACCCCGTTGTTACAGCAACCGTCCCTGCAGTCTGACGTGTGGCCGGACCTTCCGTGTGGAATGCCTCGCCTTTTGGCTAACGTCAGTTCCACCGCCTGCTGAGGAGCGAACTCCATGCAATTTGTACATCCAGTGCAGACCGCCAGCGCGGTCGGCGTCCGGTTTCGCCGTGCTGCATCGCCTTGCCGGTTCAGGCGCAAAACGACGAGCCGGTCAAACCGCTGCCGGCCGACTTGAAGCTCGATGCAAAGAAGGCCGCACTCGGCGAAAAACTGTTCACGGACAAGCGGTTGTCGAAAGACAACTCGATGTCGTGTGCCAGTTGCCATGATCTGGGCAAGGGGGGCATCGACGGGCTGCCGTTCTCGATCGGCATCAACGGCGGCAAGGGGGTAATCAACGCCCCCACGGTGTTCCACAGCAGCTTCAACTCCCGTCAGTTCTGGGTTGGCCGTGCCGCCACGCTGGAAGAGCAGACCACCGGGCTGGTGCACAACCCAGTGGAGGTGGGCAGCAACTGGGTCGAAGTGATTCGCAAGCTGTCGAGAGATGCGGCGCTGGTCGAACAAGTCAAGAAGTCGTACCCCGACGGCCTGCAGGCCAAGAACATTGCGGATGCGATCACGGTGTTCGAGCAGTCGCTGACGACACCGAATGCACACTTCGACAAGTACTTGCGAGGCCACAAGTCCGCGCTGTCGAACGACGAGCTGCGCGGCCTCCAGTTGTTCAAATCCTACGGCTGCGTGGCGTGTTACCAAGGGATGAACGTCGGCGGCAGCAGGTACCAGCACTTCGGCGTAACGGGCGACTGCTTCGCCAAGCGCGGCAACCCGACCGACGCCGATCTCGGGCGCTATAACCTCACCAAAAAAAACACCGACAAACACATCTTTGAAGTGCCGTGCATGTGCACTGCGGCGGTCACGGAGCCTTACTCCCACGACGGCTCGGCCAAGATGCTGGCCGATGCGGTGGAGGTGATGTATGAGGCTTGCGTTTGGCCTGATCGCTCCGGTTGATTTGCACACGTGGTGACGATCGGCGCGCTCGGCATCGACGTCATGTTCCGGGTCAACCAACTCATGCGGGTCTTTCAGGCCAGGCCCGCGGCTTGATCAGGGCAGCTTCGGACATTGGCAGTCGATTCAAGCAATCGATGCGCCGCAAGGTTTCAAGTAAGCGCCCATGACAACGCATTGCCGGCATGCGTGCTTTGTTATTCGTGGCGACCACCGTTGCTGAGATGTCGCGCTGCCGAACTGACGATCAAGCAAAAAAGTCCGTTGGCCGATGAGCAAGCGGCCTGGCAGTCGCTGTGATGCTGCATGGGCGCGAAAGCGAACGCGACCTGAGTGCTCAGGCTGCTCCAGACCGGTGGGCTGACGCGACCCGTGCCGCGGCCAAGTCCCAACCGGCCCAGCCGCAGTTCTTGAACAACACGGGCGTAACGGTGCCGGCGGTCGCTTTCGCGCGGGCTTCACACGCGATCACGCTGTCAAGCGTTTCCATCCCATCGGTATCGAGCCCGGCCTGCAGCAGGTCACCCGCTTCGTTCCGGGCGTCGGCCGCATCCAGCACGACGCGGCCACGATGGTGCAACGTGCGGCAGAGTTCCGGTGCGAGTTCGACCATCTGCGGCGTGAAGGCACCCACAGCCGCAATGAATGCATCGGCGCGCGGCTCGCCGCGCAGCACCACGCTGCTGGCCGGCGTGCAGGTCGCAATCAACGGGCAATCGGCCAGTTCGGCATCGGCCTGGTGCACCACGCGTGCCGAGACGCCCAGGGACCGCGCGTGGGCCGCGAGCGCCTCGGCGCTGGCCATGCTGCGCGATGCGATACGCACTTCCTTCAAGCCGAGACCGGCCGCAAAGGCCTCCAGATGGGCGCGTCCCTGCACACCGGCGCCGATGATCAACAGCGGCCCGTCCCGATTCGGCGCGAGACATTGCGCGGCAAGCAGCGACACCGCGGCCGTGCGTCGCGCCGTGACGGTGGGACCGTCGAGCAGCAGGATGCGACTGCCGGTTGCGATGTCGAACACCACCACGTCGCCCTGAATCGTCGCGCGTGGCGTGCCTGCGTTGGCAGGTGTGAAGGTGATCAGCTTGGTGATGGCGATGCGCGCATCGTGCGCGGGCATCACGAACAGCGTGCCGCCGCCTGGCAACGGCTGCACGCGCCGCGCCGGCACCTGCACGGCCGGGTCCTGCAACAGCCGACCGATCTCATCGGCGAGGGCAGCGTAAGGCAGCAACGCAGCAGTCTGTGCCGCATCGAGAACGGATTGAGGATTTGTCATGTGCCGTTGATTGCCGTGCCGGCATCGGGTTGGTCTGGGCGTGCCGATCGCACTTCTGCTTCTTATTGCGAGCAGATGACGTTGCACCGGCGCGGCATCACGAGGATGCACTCGCCACACGGGAGGAATGCGACCGGAACGTACCACGGTGCTCGTGCAGCGTCTGTTCGGCCTGTTGGGTGAGGCACGAGTACCATCGCGGGACTTTAGCGCTCCGGCGCGCCGAAAAGGAGACTGCGGTCATGAGATGGGAAGGCAATCGCGAATCCGACAACGTGGAAGATCGTCGGGACCAAGGCTCCGCCGGTGGTGGTGGACGCGGGTTTCTGGGCGGTCGCAGCATCGGCATCGGCACCATCGTGGTCGCGCTGATCGGCGGCTGGGTGCTCGGCATCAATCCACTCACGCTGCTGGGGATGTTGAGCGGCGGCGATGGGGGCCAGATGGTTCAGACCCAGCAGGCCCCAGCGCAGCGCCCACCAGCCGATGACCAGATGGCGAAGTTCGTCTCGGTCGTGCTGGCCGACACGGAAGACGTCTGGACCAAGGTGTTTGCGCAGCGCAACGCACGTTATGTACCGCCGCATCTGGTGCTATTTCGCGGCAGCACGCCGACCGCGTGCGGCAGCGGGCAGTCGGCCATGGGACCGTTCTACTGCCCCGGTGATCAGAAGGTCTACATCGATTTGAACTTCTATCAGACGCTGAAAAACCAGTTGGGCGCGCCAGGTGAGTTCGCGCAGGCCTATGTGATCGCGCACGAGGTCGGCCACCATGTGCAGAACCTGCTCGGCATCACAGACAAGGTCGATCAGATGCGCGGACGTGCCTCTGAGCGCGAGCAAAACGCGGTCAGCGTGCGCGTCGAATTGCAGGCCGATTGCTTTGCTGGAGTCTGGGCGCGCAAGTCGCAGGACTCCAAGCAATGGCTGGAGCGCGGCGACATCGAGTCTGCGATGAACGCAGCCGAGAAGATCGGCGACGACGCATTGCAAAAACGCAGCCAGGGTCGGGTCGTGCCAGACAGCTTCACGCACGGCTCGAGCGCGCAGCGCGTCCGCTGGTTCACCCAGGGCATGAACAGCGGCGACATACAGCGCTGCGATACGTTCGCTGCACAGTCGCTGTAGCTTGGGCGTCGGCAGCAAGAGCGGCCGAATCTGCAGCTGCGAAAGCACAGGTCGACTGCCGCACGGTGGACTTGTCCGGCCACCCCGATCTGGTTGTGATCTATCCGGGCGTGCGGGTCAATGGGCTGGCAGGTATCAAGGCAGTGGCTGGCTTCGAGTCTACGATTGCGGCGTCGGCCCAACACCAACCGTGCGCGTCGCATGGGGGATGCAAGCGCACGTGCGGCATTTGCTGAGAACGATTTGTATTGTTGAGGACTTTCCCAAGTGTGCGGCGGCGGCGCCGCATATGCATGCCTTGACGACCCGCGCGCTACAATCGTCGGCTTTGCCTTGCCGCACCACGCCCCGACTTTCGTCAGGGGCACGGACGCAACCCATGTGGGCGGCTTTATCCATAAGGGAGTTTGCATGCGTCATTACGAAATCATTTTGCTGATCCACCCGGACCAGAGCGAGCAGGTGCCCGCGATGCTGGAACGTTACAAAGGCATGATCACGGCCGGCGGCGGCAAGATCCACCGCGTGGAAGACTGGGGCCGGCGCCAGCTGGCTTATCAGATCAACAAGCTGAACAAAGCGCATTACCTGTGCGTGAACATCGAGGCGGATCAGGCCGTAATGGCTGAAATCGAACACGCGTTCAAGTTCAACGACGCCGTGCTGCGCCACCTGACTGTGCTGCGCGAGAACGCTGACACGAATCCGTCGCCAATGATGAAGACTGTGGAGCGTGAAGAAGCGCGCCGCGCACAGCCAGCCGAACAAACGTCCAACTAAGGCCTTCGAACGGCCCCGAACGGCCGAACCGACGCGTGAACCAATTGGTGATCAGCGCCTGCATCGTCGAAGTCGGAGTGCTTCGTTTCACACCTGCGCAACTGCCTGCATTTGATCTTCGGCTTGAACACGAGTCCCAGATTGAAGAAGCGGGTCAGCTGCGATTGGTCAGGGCAAAGTTGAAAGCGGTCGCGTTCGGCGCGATGGCTGAGCGGCTCAAAGGACAACCGATCGGAAGCACATGGCGCTTCATCGGTTTTCTTGCAACACCCACACGCGGCGTGGCGTCGGTGCTGCATATCCAGGACTTCACCGCACCGGACGACTGAATTCGACCGGTGCTCATTCAGACATTCAAATCACTGGGGTTTTGATCTCATGGCGACTTTCAAGAAATTCAACAAGGACAAGCGTCCGAAGCGCAACACACAATCGCTGCTGTTCAAGCGCAAGCGGTTCTGCCGTTTCACCGTGGCCGGTGTCGAGCACATCGACTACAAGGACATGGACGTACTGCGTGACTTCATCGGCGAGAACGGCAAGATCGTGCCGGCGCGCCTGACCGGCACCCGCGCGATTTATCAGCGCCAGTTGAATACCGCGATCAAACGCGCGCGTTTCCTGGCGCTGTTGCCCTATACCGACCAGCACCGCGTTTGAGCGCTGACACCGAGAAGAAGCAAAGCACATCATGCAAATCATTTTGTTGGACAAGGTCGTGAACCTCGGCAATCTGGGCGAAGTCGTCCGGGTGAAAGACGGATTCGCACGCAATTTTCTGATCCCGACCGGCCGTGCGCGGCGCGCCACTGCGGCAGCGAAAGAAGAGTTCGAAGTCAAGCGGCAAGACCTTGAGAAAGCGGCTGCCGCCAAGTTGGCTGAAGCCAAGACGCAAGGCGAGAAGCTTGCCGGTGTGACCGTCAAGCTTACGCAAAAAGCCGGCGTCGATGGCCGCCTGTTTGGCTCGGTCACGAACGCCGATGTGGCTGAAGAGTTGAACAAGCTCGGCTACAAAGTCGTGAAGTCGCAGGTGCGTTTGCCGCACGGCCCGATCAAGACCGTGAGTGAAAATACGGTAAGCGTCAGCTTGCATACCGATGTGACTGTAGAAGTGCCGGTGTCGGTATACGGCGAGACCGCCTGACCAGCCGGGCGAACCACCACCTTTGGGGAGAAAAATTGCTGTCGGCGAGACAGCGGTTTTCTGAGCTCCGTTTTCTGAGCTCCGTTTTCTGAGGGCCGCTGCAGTGAAACGCTGCAGCGGCTTTTTTGTCTTTGTCGTGAGTGCAGCACGCACCTGCTACAACCCTGCGCTGTGCCGTGTTGTGCATCGTTTGAACACTCTCGGCTCACCGCTTATCCACAGGGTTGTCCAATGACCCGGTAGACGGCAGCGGCTAGCATGGGTCGCTCGCCGAACAGGAGCCTCATGTCCACCGTTTCCCCGCCTTTCAGTTCCGGCCAGGACGACCGCCTTGACCGTCAGATCGCGCAGTTGCGCATCCCGCCGCACTCGGTCGAGGCGGAATCCAGCGTGCTTGGCGGATTGCTGCTCGACAACGCTGCTTGGGACCGCGTTGGTGATCTGCTGGTGCCGGGTGACTTCTACCGCTACGAGCACCGGTTGATCTACGAGGTGGTCTATGCGCTCGTCAACGAGACCAAACCGGCCGACGTGATCACCGTATTCGAGCGGTTGCAGGTACAGGGCAAGTCGGATGAGGTCGGTGGTCTGCTGTACCTGAACTCGCTCGCACAATACGTGCCGAGCGCATCGAATATCCGGCGATATGCAGAGATCGTGCGCGAGCGTTCGATCCTGCGCAAACTCATCACCGCCAGCGATGAGATTGCGACCAATGCGTTCAACACGCAAGGTCGCGCAGTGGACCGCATCCTTGACGAGGCCGAGCAGAAAATCTTCAACATCGGTGAGGAGGGTTCGCGCTCGAAGCAGGGTTTTCAGGGCATGGATTCGCTGGTCGTCAAGCTGCTCGACCGCGTGCAGGAGATGGCCGACAACCCGAACGACATTACCGGTGTGCCGACGGGCTTCTACGATCTGGACCGGATGACATCGGGGTTTCAGGCGGGCGACTTGGTGGTGCTGGCGGCAAGGCCCAGTATGGGTAAGGCTCAGCCCCTCGATGCAAACGTGCGCACGCTTACCGGGTGGAAACGGATGGGTGAGCTGGAGGTGGGCGACGCGTTGGCATCGGTGGATGGCCGGCCGTCGATCGTGACCGGCGTTTTTCCGCAGGGAATGAAATCCGTGCATCGCGTGACGTTCTCCGATGGCAGATCAGCGGAATGCTGCGCCGAGCATTTGTGGAAGGTGTCGTGCCGACATTGGAAGGAGCCGCGGGTGGTGGCAACCGGTGACCTTGCTGAGCTCCTCAAGCGCACACGCTACAAAGATCGAATCTGGATCGAGCGTGCCAGCGGCGACTTCGGGCATCTCGATTCGTTGCCGGTGGATCCCTGGGTGCTCGGCTGCTTGATTGGTGATGGCAACCTGACCGGCACGGGGAGCGTTCGTTTTTCGACAGCCAAGCCCGAAGTGCTTGAGCAAATGGAGGAACGGGTTGGCGCCAGCCTTGCGGTAACGTACGCTGGCAAATACGACTACCGAATCGTACGCACAGATCGGGGACATGCGGCGGGTTTTGCAGGCATGCAACCGAATCCGTTGCGGCTGGTGCTGGAGAGCCTGCGTTTGTCAGGCCTGCCGAGCGACCGCAAGTTCATCCCCCGTCTCTATCTGGAAGCAGCCCGTCCCGCACGGCTGGATTTGTTGCGCGGACTGCTGGATTCAGACGGCTGGATTGAACGCTGGGGAAGCGTGCGCTTCTCGACGTCGAGCAAGCAACTGGCGCAAGACATGGCGGAGTTGGTGCGTTCTTTGGGCGGTTGGTGTTCCACCGCCAACAAGCAGCCGCGCTTCACAAATGTTGCCGGGCTCCCTGTACCAGGGTTGCTCGCTTATGTTTGCAACATCTCGCACCCCGAACCGCGCAGCCTGTTCCTGCTGTCGGCGAAACAGAGCAGGGCGCCGGCCGCATGGACCCGGCAAAAACGCCTGACCGTGGCGTTGATCGAGCCGAGCCGCGAAGCGCCGTGCCAATGCATCTCCGTGAGTCACCCGAGCCGTCTCTACCTCACCGACGGCGATGTGGTCACGCACAACACTGCCCTGGCCATCAACATCGCCGAACACGTCGCGCTCAACGAGCAGTTGCCGGTGGCGGTGTTCTCTATGGAGATGGGCGCGTCGCAACTTGCGGTGCGCGTGGTCGGCTCGATCGGCCGGATCGACCAGACGCATCTGCGCACCGGGAAGCTCACCGACGATGAATGGCCGCGGCTGACCGAGGCGATCGAGAAGCTGCGGCATGTGTCGCTGCACATCGATGAGACGCCGGGCTTGACGCCTAGCGAGCTGCGTGCCAATGCTCGGCGGCTCGCGCGTCAATGCGGCAAGCTCGGCCTGATCGTGGTGGACTACCTGCAGTTGATGAGCGGATCAACGTCCAGCGATGAGAACCGCGCAACCGAACTCGGCGAAATATCGCGCGGCCTGAAGATGCTCGCGAAAGAACTGCAGTGTCCGGTGATTGCCCTGTCGCAGTTGAACCGCAGCGTGGAAACCCGCGCCGACAAGCGGCCGATGATGAGCGACCTGCGTGAATGCGTCACAGGCGACACGCTGGTGAATCTCGCGGATGGTCGCCGCATTGCCATATCGGAACTCGTAGGGTCCAAACCCGCGGTTCACGCCGTCAATGCTTCGCAGAAGCTCACCATGGCCGCCAGCGATTGCGTGTGGGAGGTGGGCCGCAAGCCGGTGCTGCGCCTGTCCCTCGCCAGCGGCAGGACGATTCGCGCCACCGCGCAGCACCGGCTGCTCACGGGCAAGGGGTGGATGGAGCTTGGGAGCATCCGCGCCGGGGATCGGGTCGCTGTTGCCCGGCACATTCCGGAACCGCCCATGCCAGATGAATGGAACGAATCCGAGTTGGTCCTGCTGGCCCATCTGGTGGGTGACGGCAGCTACCCCAAGCACCAGCCACTGCGCTACACCACCGCTTCGGAAGAAAACAGCGAAGCCGTCGCCAACGCCGCGAAGGCGCTGGGCTCCACAGTCTCGCGCCATGCCGGGCGCGGCGCATGGCACCAGCTCGTCATCGCCGGCAACGGGAACCGCTGGAAGCCGGCGGGTGTCGGCGCATGGTTGAAGCGTCTTGGAATCTTCGGGCAGCGGTCGCATGACAAGCATCTTCCCGCGGGCTTGTTTGCGCTGTCGAACGCACAGCTGGCCTTGTTTCTGCGCCACCTGTGGGCGACTGACGGATGCATCCACCTCAGGGCCGAAGGCACGCGCGGCGGGGACCGCGTTTACTTTGCTACCTGCAGCGAGCGGTTGGCGCGGGACGTTGCAGCGCTGCTTCTGCGCTTCGGCATCGTGGCTCGCCTGCGCTGCTTGGTGTCTGGCGATTCGGGTTCGATCTGGAATGTGGACGTCAGCGGCAGCCAGCAGCAGCTGCGCTTCCTTGCAGCGGTCGGCGCGTTTGGGCCCAAGGTGCCAGCAGCCGAGGCGCTGCGGTCGAAGCTCGTGACCGTCGCCCCGAACACGAACGTCGATACCTTGCCGCAGGCGGTCTTCGATATCGTGCGCGGCGCCATGTGCGACGCGGGGCTTTCGCAGCGGGCCATGGCAGCCGTGCGAGGAACTTCTTATGGCGGCTCGTCGCATTTTTCTTTCGCGCCTTCGCGCGATGTTGCAGCCGACTACGCGCGCATTCTCGGCAGCGCCCAACTCCTCCAGTGGGCCGAATCCGACTTGTTCTGGGACCAAGTGGTGGCGGTCGAGCAGGCCGGTGAGGAAAGCGTCTATGACCTCACGGTTCCGGGACCGTCCTGCTGGCTTGCCGATGGCATCGTGACGCACAACTCGGGCGCGATCGAGCAGGACGCGGACGTGATCATGTTCATATACCGCGACGACTACTACAACAAGGACAGCAAGGAGCCGGGCGTGGCCGAAGTCATCATCGGCAAGCAGCGGAACGGGCCGACGGGGGTTTGCAAGCTCGCGTTCATCAAGCCGTTGACGCGGTTTGAGAGTCTGGCAATTGGATCGAATGATTTTTGAAGTGCGCTGATCGATAAGTTAATCGCGCTGCAGCGCCTTTGCGCGGGCCTTGCAAGCCCGCGCAAGGGCCGATCAGACACTTGCAGCCTGATCCAACCCCTACTTCGTGAACTCGTGGTTGACCGCGATGCCAAAGTTGGTGGACTTGCCCGACACGGTTGGACCGCGCGCGCCGGAATAGAGCGCGCCGGTCAGAGGTAGCAGTCCCTGCGAGGTGTAGGCACCGATCTGTGCCCAGCCACTGATGGAGTCCTGGTCAATCGGAAAATTTGTAGGCTGTTGTGCAGTAATCGATGCCCCAAGCTGAGACTTGCCGAGGAGGTCGAACACAACGACCGAGACATTTCCCAGCAAATCGACGCTCCGGCCCGGCTCGAGGATCACAAAGTGAGAAGTTGGCAGACGACGACCGCTGTCGTCCCAAAACTGAATTGTCTGCCGCGTGCCAGTGAGATCGCCATCGAGGCCCACATTGCCGAATGGAGGCGTGTTGCTTCTAAGCCGGTAATGGCTTGACGGCCCCGCTGGAGATCCGTTGAACACCGAAGCAGGTCGGGCCCCCGAGTGGTCCACCGCCACCGCGTAACGTTTCAGTGGCTGCGATACGACCCAATCGGTAACTGCACCAATCGCCGGATCGCGCTGAAATTCGTTGCTCACCGCGCTGGCCTGCAGCGCACCACCGATCTCCTCGGTCTGGCGGAACGGCAGATCAATGGCGTTCGGAGACCGGCTTGCATAAGGCGTCGACAGGTCGGGCAGGTCCGCCTGAATCGACGCCAGTTTTCCAGAGCCGCCACCGCTGACCGAACGCAACAGCGGATCATTGGTGTACAGGTCGGCATCCGGTGCGGCAGTGCCCGTCTGCGGTGAGAAGACCAGCCGGCCCCGCGCGGGCAGGCCAGCGTCGTCGAGCCAAGTCAGTGACGTGGTCGGTGTGGACCAGCTGATCGCTGCGTCCTGTATGTTGATCAGGATCGATGTGGCGCGCACGCCGATGGTGGGCGTGTCGAGCCCCATCTGCCTGGCTGCTGCTTCGGAAGCCAGGTCCTGCTTCAGTGCGTCGAGTACTGCGGCCCCGGCTGCTTCACTTCCGCATGGGGGCGACGCCGAATCGTTCGAAAATATGGCTTGGAAAAGCGGCGATTGAGGCGATTGAGCGGACTGTGGAATGTCAGCCATCGTGATGATCTCGACCGACCCTTCACGCGTCCACTCGGCCTTGCGAGCTGCGCTGAACGATGCCGGCAGTCGAGCGGTGACGAATGCCGCGTTCAAATCGGCGGGCAGCGTGCAAGACGCGTCGGTGACGGTGGCGAACGATGTGCCGTCGCTGCCGTCGCTCGACACATTCACGGCCCAGGTGTCGCGCGGCCCCAGCAGCAGTGTAAAGCTGAACAGCGAATCCCCATTGCCCGCACCGCGAAAGCGCACCTTGACGGCCTTGCCATTGACCATGTCCATGTTGACGATGTTGATCAACGTGCTGTTGCCGCCCTGCGTGCTGAAGTACGGGATCAACGACATGTGCGCGCTGCCGCCACCGCGCTGAACCGACAGCTTGGTGGCCGTGGTGGCACTCAGGCCGCCCGCTGCGCCGGTGCCCGCCATCGACACGCCGCCATGTGCGTTCAGGCCGAAAAGCATTGCGCCGATCAATGCCGAGGTCTTGCCAAGTGGATTTACGTTCTGGTGCCGATCGCAGTTGAAGGAGATGGCGGGGGCGAGGGCCGAATTTGATCGTCGCTTCACCAGATGTCAATGGGTGCTCCAAGGCAGCGTCGGCCCACATCGCGACCATAAACCTAAGGTCGTTGCTTGCAGCCGCGTCCCGATGATGCGTTGACTGGGGCGCGTTGTTGCCGTTTCGAGTTGGCTATGCTCGCGCGTAATTCAGCACAACTCCTGCAACAGACTACCCCATGATCGATGACCCTTTACTGCCTCCAGTCGGTGTGTTGCCGAGTACGAAAGGCCCCATCCGCAGCGCCACCTGGCGCGTCTGGGCGCCCAAGGCCAAGCGGGTCGAATTGGTGCTTGATCTGCTTGGTACGGCTCAGCGGATCGAGATGCGCGCCGCCGAGCGCGGCTACTTCGAGGCCGATGCCGAGGCGGCCGAACCTGGTCAACGCTACGCCTACCGGCTCGACGGCGGCGCGCCACTGGCCGACCCGCTGTCGCGCTGGCAGCCAGACGGTGCACACGCCCCCTCTGCCGTATTTTTCACCGACCGATTCGACTGGGACGAGGGGAGCTGGCAAGGCACCATCGAACGCGCCGACTTGGTGTTCTACGAACTGCACGTTGGCACGTTCACCAGCGAAGGCACATTCGACGCAGTGATCCCGCGGCTGGAAGCGCTGAAGGAACTCGGCATCACCGCGGTCGAGTTGATGCCGGTCGCACAATTCGCCGGCGTACAAGGCTGGGGTTACGACGGCGTGTTTCCGTTTGCACCCCAACATTCGTACGGCGGACCAGAAGGACTGCAGCGGCTCATTGCAGCGTGCCACCGCGCAGGCCTCGCGATTTATCTCGACGTGGTCTACAACCACTTCGGCCCCGACGGCAACTTGTTTCCGCAGTTCGGCGATTACTTCAACGAGCGCTACAAGACCGATTGGGGCCCGGCCATCAACTTCGACGGCCCGCATTGCGACCCGGTGCGTCAGATGGTGCTGGACAACGTGCGCATGTGGGTGCGCGACTACCGGTTCGATGGCTTCCGGCTCGATGCGGCCGATCAGATGTACGACCGCTCGCCGTCGCCGATCCTGGCTGAGGTCGCCGAAGTCGCGCGGCGCGAGGCGGCAGCCCTTGGCCGCACGGTGCATCTGTTTGCAGAAAACGATTTCAACCAGGCCGGCCGGTTCCTGGAGCCGTCGGGCGCGGCCGGTGCGGGCTTCGGGCTCGATGGTGTCTGGAACGACGACTTTCACCATGCGGCCCACGTCGCGTTGACAGGCGATGCAACCGGCTACTTCGCCGATTTCGCGCCGGGTGAGGACGCACTGGGCAAGGTGATGGCGCATGTGTATGTCAATAACGGCGGCTACAGCCTGTTCCGGGATCGCCGGCACGGCGCGCCAGCGGAGAAATATCCGGGCGACCGGATCGTTGCGTTCACGCAGAACCACGATCAGATTGCCAACGGCAATGCGGGGGAACGCCACGCCGCCGTGCTGCCGCCGGCCGCCACTCGGCTTGCGGCCGGCCTCTTGTTGCTCGCGCCGCGGCTGCCGTTGTTGTTCCAGGGTGAGGAATACGGCGAAACCGCGCCGTTCCACTATTTCTGCGACTTCGAAGGCGAGGAGTTGATCGACGCAGTGCGCAAAGGCCGCGCAAGGGAATTCGAGTACTTCGGCCGCAAAGAGCCGCCGCCCGATCCTGTCGCCGCAAGCACGCGTGAGCTGGCGGTATTGCGCTGGCAATGGGAAAGCGATGCATTCCGTGCCGGTTTGCGTCGTCTGTACCAGGCGCTGCTGCAACTGCGGCGCAACACACAAGCGCTGCGCGACTTCAGCCACCGACCCAGCCATTTGCACGAACCAGGGGATGTGCTCGAAACCCGACGTGGCCCGGGTGGGGACGCGACTGGCTCGAATGTGCGGGTGATCTTCAACCTGTCGGCTGAAACGCGGCCGGTGCCTGCCGATCTGCACGGCGTGCAGCCGTTGTTTCGGTCGGAAGTCGAGCACTTCGGCGCCAGCCAGACTGCCGAAACCGACACACTCGCACCGCACGAATTTGCCGTATTCTGCGCGTAACCGGCGGCCCGACGCGCAGCGTCCGACCATCACCTGTTTGTCTGCCTCAACCTAAAGGCAGACGACAACAGCAGCGCGATTCGCCTCAGAGCACCTCGCTGGCAAAGTCTGCCAGCCGCGACCGCTCGCCACGCGCCAGCAGAATGTGCCCGCCGTGCGGCCAGCCCTTGAACCGGTCGACTGCGAACGTCAGACCCGATGAGCCTTCCGTGAGGTAAGGCGTATCGATCTGCGCCAGGTTGCCCATGCAGACGATCTTGGTGCCCGGCCCAGCCCGCGTGACCAGCGTCTTCATCTGCTTGGGCGTCAGATTCTGCGCTTCGTCGATGATCACGTATTTGGCCAGGAACGTGCGGCCACGCATGAAATTCATGCTCTTGATCTTGATTTTGGAGCGGATCAACTCGTTGGTGGCAGCGCGGCCCCATTCGCCAGCGCCGCTGCCGCCGCCCTCGCCTTTGGCCAAGAACTCGAGGTTGTCGTCGAGCGCGCCCATCCACGGGCCCATCTTTTCTTCTTCCGTGCCCGGCAGAAAACCGATGTCTTCACCCACGCTGACCGTGGCCCGCGTCATTACGATTTCGCTGTAGCGGCGCTCGTCGAGCACCTGCGTGAGGCCCGCGGCCAATGCCATCAGCGTCTTGCCGGTGCCTGCCGTGCCGGTCAGCGTCACGAAGTCGATCTCCGGGTCCATCAGCACGTTCAGCGCGAAGTTCTGTTCGCGATTGCGTGCGTTGACACCCCAGACCGAATTTTTCTGGTGCGCGTAGTCCTTTAGTGTCTTCAGCACCGCGGTCTTGTCGCGGATCTCGGTCACGCGTGCGAACAAGCTCGGCTCGCCCGGCGCTTCGAAGTAAACAAACTGGTTGATCAACAACTCGGCCACGATCGGCCCGGTGATCCGGTAGAACGTGTGACTGCCGCTTTGCCAGCTCTCCACCGTCTTGCTCTGGCGCGTCCAGAAGTCATGCGGCAGGGCCAGCGTGCCCGTGTACAGCAGGTCGCCGTCGTCGAGGACCTTGTCGCTTTCGTAATCTTCTGCATTCAGCCCCAACGCACGCGCCTTCACGCGCATGTTGATGTCTTTCGACACCAGCACCACTTCGCGTTTGCTGTGCAGCTTGCCGAGCGCTTCGACCACGCCCAGGATCTGGTTGTCGGCTTTGCCCTGCGGCAGGCTGGCGGGCAATTTGAACTCAAGCGGCTGGGTTTGGAAGAACAGCTTGCCGCGCGCCTGGGTGTGGCCTGTTTGATTCAACGCCAGGCCAGTGCTGATGTCAGCACCCGGTTGACCCACCAGCGCGTCGAGCGAACGGCTGGCTTGGCGGCCGTTGCGGGCGACTTCGGTCATGCCCTTTTTGTGTCCGTCGAGCTCTTCCAGCACCACCATTGGCAGGAACACGTCGTGTTCCTCGAATCGGAACAGACAGGTCGGGTCGTGCAACAGCACGTTGGTGTCGAGCACGAAGAGCCGAGTGCGGGTGTCCGTCACTCGACTTTTCTTGCGTTCGTCATTCGCCCGGCCATCGCTGCGCGCAACCGGCCGGGCAGCCCGAGCAGGTGGAGCCGCCGGTGCGAGTTCTGCCGGCATCGGCGCCGGGGCTCGCACACGATTCACGCCAGAGGGCGCCGGCAAAGGCGCGGAAGCCAATGGGGCAGCGGGTGGCGGGGTTTGCTGTTGCTCGGGCGCATCGCGAAACAAAGCCGCCGCGCCGCCGCGCCGTACAACAGCCGGTGCCGCCGTTGGCTGGTCAGGTGCAGAACCGCGTGAATCCTGCACTTGTTTTGCGCGGCCACGCCGGGCGGTTCGTTCGGTTGCAGCCGATGCTGCAGCGATGTCAAGCGACGACGCGTCGGGCGACTCAGGGATCTTGCCAAAGGCATCGAATGCCTGGGCCGGCAGCACGGCGGCACGTTTGTTCGGAGCGGGAGGTAGTGGCATGGATGAATAAAAGGATCTGTCGGGCCAGACCGCTCATGGCCTGTGGCTGGGAAGGCTCACGCCGGTCGATTTCACACGCTCTGAATGGAGCCTTGAATGAGAGATGGCAAAACAAACAAAAAAGCCGCCAGGCCAAGCCGGGCGGCTTCAAATCAAATGACGGATGAGTCGAGCAAACCAATATTGATTTTGTTCAAAGCCGCAGTCGAGCAATCTTGATAAATAAGGAGATTTCAGAGAGAGGAAAAGCGTCGCCTTTGTTCTAGACCGACTCGGTCGCAGTTTTGGCAATCTCTTTCACTGCCGCCAATACTTCATCGACATGCCCCGGAACTTTAAGACCACGCCATTCTTGCCGCAGCAAACCGTCCGGGCCGACCAGAAACGTACTGCGCTCAATGCCTTTGACCTTTTTGCCGTACATGATCTTGTTTTTGACCACGCCAAACATGTGACACATTTTTTCTTCGGTGTCGGCGACCAGTTCAAAAGGCAATTCGAGCTTGGCCTTGAATTCGTCATGCGAGCGCATGTTGTCACGGGAAACGCCAAATACGGTGGCACCCGCCTTTACCAATTCCTTGTGCTTGTCGCGAAACTGCATGGCTTCCGTGGTACAACCGGGCGTGTTGTCTTTCGGGTAGAAAAACAGTACCAGCGTCGCGCCGTTGTGCGAGGTATTTGTGACGCGCACGTCACCGGTTGCAATGGCTTCGAATTCGGGCAGCGGTTTATTGACAACGATCGCCATAGTGATTAATTTTTCCGTAAAGTCAAAGTTTGAAAGCTGCGCGCTGCTGGCGCGTCTTCGTCAGGAAGCGGCTGTTGCCAACCGTGTCTCGAATCCTGGGTGCCGAAACCTGGCCTAAACGCCAGATTCAAAAGTAATTTATGGGCGCTGGACTAATCGAATTCTTTGTCTTTTAATCCCGCAAGATTTTTCTATTTTGCGGTTGACTGCAACAATGCATCTTGATGTTCGGCGTCGATAATTGTTTCACCGCTAACTGGAGCGGTAAAGACAATTCATCTGGCCTCAAGATGCAAGGCGCCGGACATCAGCCAAGCTTTCTATTTTAGCTTGAAAGCTGCCGGGATGTGGCCTCGGGTTTATCCGCAGGATTGGGCGCCGGTCATGCAGCGCTCTAGCAGCGCCGACGCAGGAACAACACACGATATGCCCTTGCTTGGCGCGCGTCAGCGCCAAGTCACGCTTCGCTTTGGGGCGGTGCTTCGATCAGCAGTGCCGCAGCGACCCGTCGGCCTTCGCCCGCAAGGATGTTGTAAGTGCGACAAGCGGCCTGCGTGTCCATCGTCTCGACGCCGACTTGACGTTGCACCAGCGGTGCCAGCCAGCCGAGTTGCGGAAAATGCAGTCGCGCGCCGCTGCCGAACACGATCAGTTCGACATCAAGCGCGGCCAGTCGCGCAAAGTGCTGCGCGTCAAGCGATGAAAAATCGGTGCAATCCCAATCGAACCGGTTGCCATTCGAGTCGATCACCACGCTTTTGACCACGCGTTCCCCGTCAATGCCAACCCAGCCGGGCCCGTAGCCGCTGATGGAAGGTTGGTCAAACGAATCAGGCTGAAGCTTCATGGGTGGAGAGAAAAAGAAGCACCGCTGCACAAGAGAAACGCGCGTGCGAGCGACGCAAAAATGGCCGCTGAATGGGTCAGCGGATGTGGTCAAATTATAGGTTTTGCTGCTTTGTAAGCGGCAACAAACAGGGTGCCCGCTTGAAGCAAATCGTCAAATCCGCCAAGCTGGCCAATGTGCTCTATGACATCCGCGGCCCGATCATGGCAGCCGCCAAGCAGATGGAGGAAGAGGGCCAGAAGATCATCAAGCTGAACATCGGCAACCTCGCCCCGTTCGGCTTCGATGCGCCGGAAGAGATTCAGCAGGACATGATCCGCAACCTGCCCGACTCGGCCGGTTATTCGGACAGCAAAGGCATCTTCGCTGCGCGCAAAGCGGTGATGCATGAGACGCAGAAGCAGGGTATCAAGAGTGTCACGCTCGACGACATTTATCTGGGCAACGGCGCGAGTGAGCTGATCGCGATGGCGACCAACGCACTGCTCGACAACGGCGACGAGGTGCTGGTGCCCGCGCCCGATTACCCGCTGTGGACGGCGGTCGCAAGCCTCGCCGGTGGCCGTCCGGTGCACTACCTCTGCGACGAGTCGAACGGGTGGATGCCCGACCTGGATGACATCCGCGCCAAGATCACCCCAGCCACGCGCGCGATTGTCGTGATCAATCCGAACAACCCGACCGGTGTGCTGTATTCCGACGAGCTTTTGCTCGCCATCATCGAAATTGCACGCGAGCACGACTTGGTGATCCTGGCCGATGAGGTCTATGACAAGGTCTTGTACGACGGTGTGCGCCACACACCGATCGCGAGCCTGTCGACCGACGTGTTGACCTTGACATTCAACTCACTGTCCAAGAGCTACCGTTCTTGCGGCTACCGCGCTGGCTGGATGGTGGTGTCGGGCGACAAGAAGCCGGCGGCCGATTACATCGAGGGCTTGAACATGCTCTCGAACATGCGGCTGTGCCCGAACGTGCCGGGCCAGTGGGCGATCCAGACCGCGCTCGGCGGTTACCAGAGCATCAACGACCTGACCTGCGAAGGTGGCCGGCTGCGGCGCCAGCGCGATCTGGCATACGAGTTGATCACCGCGCTGCCGGGCGTGACTTGCGTGAAGCCGACGGCCGCGCTGTACATGTTCCCACGGCTCGACCCGGCGGTCTACCCGATCCGCGATGACCGCCAGTTCTTTCTCGAAGTGCTGCGCGAAACCAAGGTGATGCTGGTACAAGGCACTGGCTTCAATTGGCCCACGCCGGACCATTTCCGCATCGTGTTCCTGCCGCATGAAGAAGATCTGCGCGAAGCGGTCTCGCGCATCGGTAAATTTCTCGAACGCTATCGAAATCGCAGCGTGTGAGGCAGATTCCAACTGCGTCCCAGCCTTGATTCTTTCAAAAAGACAAACCCATGAAACCCATTCAGGTCGGCCTTCTCGGCATCGGCACCGTCGGCGGCGGAACGTTCAGGGTGCTGCAGCGCAACGCCCAGGAGATCGAGCGCCGCGCGGGCCGTGGTATCGAAATCGCGATGGTGGCAGACCTCGACATGGAGCGTGCGCGCGCACTGGTCGGCGACAAGGTCCAGGTGGTGAATGACGCGCGTGCCGTCATCGCAAACCCTGACATCGACATCGTGATCGAGCTGATCGGCGGCTACGGCATTGCGCGCCAACTCGTACTGGAGGCGATTGCCGCCGGCAAGCATGTGGTGACTGCCAACAAGGCGCTGCTGGCCGTGCACGGCACCGAGATCTTTGCTGCAGCGCATCAGCGCGGCGTGATGGTCGCGTTCGAAGCGGCGGTGGCTGGCGGAATCCCGATCATCAAGGCGCTGCGCGAAGGGCTGACCGCGAACCGGATCGAGTGGATCGCCGGCATCATCAACGGCACCACGAACTTCATCCTGTCCGAGATGCGCGACAAGGGCCTGGACTTCGACACGGTGTTGAAGCAGGCGCAGGCGCTCGGCTATGCAGAGTCCGATCCGACCTTCGACATCGAAGGCGTGGACGCCGCGCACAAGGCCACGCTGATGAGCGCCATTGCATTCGGCATTCCGGTGCAGTTCGACCGCGCGTACGTCGAAGGCATCACGAAGCTCAGCACCCAGGACATCCGCTACGCCGAGCAGCTCGGCTACCGGATCAAGCTGCTCGGCATCGCCAAGCGACGCGACGAGGGCGTCGAGCTCCGCGTGCATCCGTGTCTGGTGCCCGCCAAGCGGCTGATCGCGAACGTCGAAGGCGCGATGAACGCGGTCGTCGTACATGGCGATGCGGTCGGTACCACGCTCTACTACGGCAAGGGCGCCGGCGCCGAGCCGACGGCCAGCGCCGTCATTGCCGACCTGGTCGACGTGACACGGCTGCACACCGCCGATGCCGCGCACCGTGTCCCGCATCTCGCGTTCCAGCCCGACACCTTCGAGCAGGCCGGCGTCGAGTCGCCCGTGGTGCCGATGGACGACGTGATCACGAGCTACTACCTGCGGCTGCGCGTGGCCGATGAAGCCGGCGTGTTGGCCAAGGTCACGGCCATCGTCGCCGGCGCTGGTATCTCGATCGATGCAGTGCTGCAGCGCGAAGCCGACGAGGTGGGCGGCGAAGGCGCGACCTCGACCGACCTGATCATGCTGACGCACGACACGCGTGAAGCAACGATGAATGCCGCACTGGCCGAGATGCAGGCGCTGCCCACCGTGCTGGCGCCGATCGTGCGGATTCGCAAGGAGGAGCTCGCTTGAGCCCCACAGCAACATTCGATCAATTCTGTCTATAATTCTGTCTAGTTTCGTTGACCTTTGGGGTTCACCATGACCGCAGCCTGGCAGGTACAAGAAGCGAAAAATCGCTTCAGCGAAGTGATCGATAAGGCACTTGCCGAAGGGCCGCAGGTTGTCACGCGACATGGCCGCCCGGTGGTTCAGATCGTGGCGATGCCGGGCGCGGCAGCAGACCGGCACGTGCGCTTGAACGACGGATTCGCCGCGTTTTTGCTGTCCGCGCCTCGCATCGGGGACTTGGAGCCACCGCCGCGCCGCAGCCGCACTGCCCCGCCGGACCTGGGCGAGTGATCCGCAGTCGACGCGATGCTCTGGTTGCTGGACACCTGTGTGATCTCAGAAGTCGTTCGGAAGGCGCCGGATATGCGCGTTCAGGCCTGGCTCGCGGAGCACGGCGATGACGCAGCGCTGTCTGCACCCACTGTGGGCGAAATTCAGTACGGTATCGCGCGCAAGTCGATCGGGCGCGAGCGGCATCTGCTCGAACTCTGGTTCGATGGGTTGCGTGCGCAGTTCGCAGCGCGGATGCTGGTGACGGATGTGTCGGTGTGGCTTGCTTTCGGCCGGCTCAAAGCCTCGCTCGAGACGATCGGTCGGCGCCAGGATGATCTCGACTTGCTAATCGCAGCCACCGCGACGGTGCACCGGCTAACGTTGGTCACGCGCAATACCCGGCATTTCATCGATTCTGGTCTGCCTCTGCACAACCCATGGTTGGAGTGAACTGGTGGCGGCCTGTTCCCATTGACCGGCGCCTGAAGGGCGGAGCCGTAGCACCCATCCAGTGATCAGCGACCACGAATCAGCGCCGGTCCGAAATCGGCTTCGAATCGATCCAGGCGGACGAGTCGCCTTGCAAGTGGCGCTGTGCGAATGCCGGGAAGTGCGACCAGACAACCCCGTCGAATGGTTGCCCATGTCAGACGGCTTAACAATCATGCGAAAAATGCGCTGCGAGCCGCCAAGCGTGCCACTCCACAAGCCATGAACTACCTCTCCACCCGCGGCGACCCCACGCCTAGCAAGTTCTGCGACATCCTGCTCGAAGGCCTGGCGCCCGACGGCGGGTTGTACCTGCCCGCGCACTACCCGCAGATCGACACCGCCACGCTCAAGCGCTGGCGCAAGGTGCATGAGGACGATGGCTATGCGGCGCTCGCGTTCGAGATCCTGTCGCTCTACATCGACGACATTCCGCCAGCCGATCTGCGGGCCATTTGCGAGAAAACCTACACCCGTGAAGCGTTCGGCAGCCATGAGATCGTGCCGCTCAAGATGCTCGAAGGCGGCCTGTACCTGCAAGCCTTGTCAAACGGCCCGACGCTGGCGTTCAAGGACATGGCGATGCAGTTGCTCGGCAACCTGTTCGAGTACGTTCTCGCACGCCGCAACGAACAACTGAACATCCTGGGCGCGACCAGCGGCGACACCGGCTCTGCTGCCGAATACGCAATGCGCGGCAAGCATGGTGTGCGCGTGTTCATGCTGAGCCCGCAGGGCCGCATGAGTGCGTTTCAGCAGGCGCAGATGTACAGCCTGCAAGACGAGAACATTCACAACCTCGCGGTGCGCGGCGTGTTCGATGATTGCCAGGACATCGTCAAGGCCGTCAGCAACGATCTGGACTTCAAGCGCAAGTACCGCATCGGCACCGTCAACTCGATCAACTGGGCGCGGCTGCTTGCGCAGGTGGTCTATTACTTCGCAGGCTACTTTCAGGCCACGGCGAATCTGCTGGCCGATGATGGGGACGACAAGGATGCGGTCACGAAGGTCAGCTTCACGGTCCCGTCAGGCAACTTCGGCAACATCTGCGCGGGCCACGTCGCCCGCATGATGGGCCTGCCGCTCGCACAACTGGTGGCCGCAACCAATGAGAACGACGTGCTCGACGAGTTCTTTCGCACCGGCGTGTATCGGGTGCGAATCGGCGCCGATACGCATGAGACATCCAGCCCGTCGATGGATATTTCCAAGGCCAGCAATTTCGAGCGCTTCGTGTTCGACCTGCTGGGGCGGGATGCGGCGCGTTGTGCCGATCTGTTCGGCAAGCAGTTGAGTACGCAAGGCCTGTTCGATCTCGGCGGCGATCCAAGCTTCGTGAAGGCCGCGCAACGCTTTGGCTTCGTCAGCGGCAAGAGCACGCACGCAGATCGGCTTGCGACCATTCGCGACGCGCATGAAAAGTACGCGATCACGATCGATCCGCACACGGCCGATGGCTTGAAGGTCGCGCGCCAGCACCTGCAGCGCGGTGTCCCGATGATCGTGCTGGAGACCGCTCTGCCGATCAAGTTCAGCGAGACGATTGAAGAAGCGCTGGGCCACGTACCGGCGCGGCCGGCGCGCTTTGCAGGCATCGAGGCATTGCCGCGCCGCGTGGAGGCGATCGAGCCCGATGCGGCTGCCGTGAAAAAGCGGATCGCTGACGTCTGCGGGGCGAATTGACCATGAAAATGGCAGGAGTCGCATGTGCTTGCTTCATTGTTAGCGATAAAAACAGAAGCATTGAGGCGATTGGCAGATGAACGTCGTCGGCTTCGCAGGCTGGTCCGGCTCGGGCAAGACGACGCTGGTCGAACAGCTTGTCGGCCAGCTAAAAGCGGCCGGCCAGCGCGTGTCGGTCGTCAAGCATGCGCATCACGAATTCGACATCGACCAGCCGGGCAAGGACAGTTACCGGCACCGCACAGCGGGCGCCTATGAAGTGCTGATCGCGTCTGACCGGAGGCTTGCGTTGATGCGCGAACAGGCCGAGCACGCGCGGCCCGACGTGCATGCCTTGCTGGCCGAACTCGACGCAAGCGCCGACTGGGTGCTGGTTGAAGGCTTCAAACGCAGTGATCTGCCGAAGATCGAAATCTGGCGCGCGGACCTGACCCACGTGCCGATGTACCCCGATGACCCGCACATCGTCGCGGTCGCGACCGATGCGCCGGACCGGTTGCCGACCGATGCCAAACCGCCCGCGCTGCTCGCCTTGAACGACCCCGCATCGATCGCCGGCTGGCTGCTGCAACACACCGCCGCCGGAACTTTCATCTATTCAACGGAGCGTCGAGCCGCATGACCGCCAGTGAGTCCAAACCTTCCACCCAGACGTCCCGCCCGCCGCTGATGTCGCTCGACGACGCGCTGGCTGCGCTGCTCGTCCATGCCGAACCGATCCCTGCCACCGATAGCGTGGCCACGATGGATGCGGACGGCCGCGTGCTCGCGCAGGATGTGCTTTCGCCGCTGCAGGTGCCTCCGGCCGACAACAGCTCGATGGACGGCTACGCGGTGCGCAGCGCCGATCTGCGCGCGGGCGGTGTCGAACTGCCGGTGTCGCAGCGCATCGCGGCCGGGGCAACGGGTGCGCCACTGGCCGCTGGCAGCGCGGCGCGCATCTTCACCGGCGCGCAGATTCCGCCGGGGGCGGACGCGGTGGTGATGCAGGAAGACACGGCGGTCGCCGGCGAAGGGCGCGTGCGCATCAACGTTGCTGCGTCGCCCGGTCAGTGGATTCGCCGCGCCGGGGAAGACGTCACGTTGGGTGCACGCGTGTTGGCTCGTGGCGACCGGCTGACACCGGCCAGCTTGGGCATGGCGGCTTGTGTCGGGCTGGCAGAACTGTTCGTTGCAGTGCGGCCCAAAGTGGCGCTGTTTTCCACGGGCGACGAGCTCGTGATGCCCGGCGAAGTCGCGCCTTCGCAACTCAAAGCCGGATCGATCTACAACTCGAACCGTTTCTTTCTGCGCGCGTTGTTGAAGCGGCTGAACTGCGACGTGACCGATCTCGGCATCGTGCCCGACCGGCGCGATGCAACCGTCGCAGCGATAAAGGAGACCGCACGCGGGCACGACCTGATCCTGACCAGCGGCGGCGTCTCGGTCGGTGAGGAGGACCACGTGAAGCCGGCGGTCGAAGCGCTTGGCCGCCTCGATTTGTGGCAGATCGCGATGAAGCCCGGCAAGCCGTTCGCTTACGGCACGGTCGGCAACAATTGCCATTTCATCGGGCTGCCAGGCAATCCGGTGTCGAGCTTCATCACGTTCATGCTGCTGGTGCGGCCGTTTCTGCTGAAGCTGCAGGGCGCAACTCGGCTGGAGCTGCCAGCGGTGCAACTGCCTGTGCACTTCGATTGGCGCAAAGGCGACCGACGGCGTGAGTTTTTGCGCGTACGCCGCAACGAGCAAGGCGGGCTCGACGTGTTCGCGAATCAAAGCTCGGGTGTGCTGAGCTCGCTGGTCTGGGGCGACGGCGTGATCGATGTGGCGGCAGGTCAGACCTTCAAGCATGGCGAACTGGCGCCGTTTATCGCGTTTGCGGATGCGCTGCAATGAGTCAGACCCAAGCCATGCACACCATCACCGTCCGCTACTTCGCATCGACGCGTGAGTTGATCGGCATCGGCAGCGAGTCGGTGCAGACTGCTGCCGTCACGCTGGACGAATTGCGTGACGAGTTGATTGCGCGTGGCGGCGCCTATGCAGAAGCCTTGTCACGCGAGCGTGCGGTGCGGCTGGCGATCGATCAAGTGATGGTGCTTGGCGCTTCGGGCGCGCCGTTGAAGGATGGCAGCGAGGTGGCGTTTTTCCCCCCAGTGACTGGTGGCTGACCGCCGACCAGCCGACTATCTGGCGCCGATGCGCGCCGCAACCTGGGTGATGCGCTGGCCGAACAGCCGGCCCGTCTCCAAGTCGCCTTCGGCCATTTCGGTCGGGCTTGCATCCGACGGTGACTGCGCCATCACGCCGGTATAGGCGCCGATGTAGTTGACATCGTTGCGCTTGGCCGCCTTGCTGTTGGCTGGCATCATGCCGTTGCCGACCCATAAGCCGCCATGCTGCATCGCCAGCGTGACGAAGTAGGCCAGCGTCGAATGCTTGTCGCCGGCCAGGCCCGCGCTGTTCGTGAATCCTGCAAACAGCTTGTCTTTCCAAGTCTGGCTGTACCACGCCTTGGAGGACGCATCGGCAAACTTCTTGAACTGCCAACTCGGCCCGCCCATGTAGGTCGGCGCGCCGAACACGATCGCGTCGGCTGCGGCCAGTTCGTTCCAGCCGCCATCGGGCAATTCACCGTCGGCATCGATCGCCAGCAGCGTTGCGCCTGCGCCGTCGCTGACGGCTTGCGCAAGCCGCTGGGTATGGCCGTAGCCGGAGTGATAAACCACCACAATGCCTGCCATGAGAGCCGAGTCCTTTGCGTTGTTGCAAAAACGATTGAAGAATAAAAAAATGCAAGCTGTTTGACGACCTGCGGTGCGGGCCCAGCCAAGGCGATTCAAGACCGTCGAGAACGCAAGACAACCCCGTGGTGGCAGGAGGCGGCTACGTTAGAGTGCATGCAGCCCGATTGGTCCGCTACGGCATGACCCTTCGCACCACGATAACGACAACAATGACAAACCACAGGCCTCTGATGAGCGTAACCAAAAAACCGGGCCGCGCGATGACGCCCCGCCGCTTCGCGATCGTCGGTGGGGGCATTGCAGGCGTGGCCTGCGCGCGCACGCTGATGCAGGCGGGCTGCGCCGTGACGCTCTTTGAGCGTGCCGAGAAGGTGGGCGGGCGCATGGCCACGCTCGAGACGCCGTTCGGCGGCTTCGATCAGGGCGCGCAGTACTTCACCGTGCGCGATCCGCGCTTCCAGCAGGCGCTGGCCATCGTGCCGGGCGTCGTCAAGTCGTGGAGCGCGAACAGCGTGCGCGTGCTCGATCCGGGTGGCCGCAACCTGGCGGCCGTTGCGCTCGGGCGGGAGACGCACTGGGTGGGGCTGCCCGGCATGGACGCGCTGGTGCAGCACTGGGCCGCGCCGCTGCTGCAAGCCGGCGCCCTGCAGTTGCAGACCAGCGTGCTGCGCATCGCACGCGATGCGGCCGATGCGCAGCGCTGGCAACTCCACACCGAAGGTGCGGGCGGCACAAGTCAAGTGCACAGCGGCTTCGATGCCGTGCTGGCCGCGTTGCCGGCGGCGGCCACGCGGGCGTTGCTGGTCGCGTCCGGTCAGCAGCCGGCGTTCGGTGCCGATGCGCCGCTTGAGCGCGTTTGGTCGGCTCCCTGCTGGACGTTGAACCTTGCATTTCCGCAAGCTGCGCAGCCAAAGCTGACCACGCTCGGGCCCCACTGGAACGCCGCGCGCAGCACGCACCATCGCATTGCCTGGCTCTCGCGCGAATCGTCCAAGCCGGGGCGCTCCAGCATCGAGCGCTGGACCGTGCAGGCCAGTGCCGAATGGTCCGATGAGCACAGCAGCGACGACCCGCAGCGCGCGCAGGACAAGCTGCTCAAGGCGTTTGCGGAAGTTACGGGCATCCGGGCCGCGCCGGGCTTTGCCGCGGTGCGATTTTGGCGAGAGGCCAAGACAATGATGCCCGCGGGGCAGCCGTATTTGTTGGATGCGAAAAGCGGTATTGGTGCGTGCGGCGATTGGTGCATCGGCTCACGGGTCGAGGACGCGTTCGTCTCAGGGTTG
>JBBPYC010000001.1:0-45816 GCA_038200275.1 Burkholderiales bacterium | reverse complement strand
TCAACAACCGCAGGCTGCTGGAGCCGATCGGCAACATCCCGCCGGCCGAGGCCGAAGCCAACTACTATTTGCAAGTCCCCGGGTCCGCCATGTCGGTGTGACTCAAGCCAATGAGCCTCCGGGAAACCCGGGGCGGTTCAAACAGCTGCATGCACTGGGTGTTGACATGCGGCAGGCTCGAAGCTGTCGAGCTCACCCATGTACACGTCCACCACGCTGTAGGCATAGGTGTATTGCTGCGTCATCATGGCTTGGCACAGCGGCCGCAGCGGCTTTGGTGCCCAGCAGCGGCGGATGTCCGAGATGCGGCCAAAGCGCGCCTCGTCTTGAAACATCAAGCGGATCGCCCCGCCTTGTGCCTAGTCGTAGCGGATGTCGCGAAGCGTGGCACAGAGTTTTTTCGCAGTCTTCTTGTGCCACCGGCTACAGGCGCATCGGGCACGCTCGCGATGCGGACTTGCATAAAGCGGCTGCGCAAGCGACAGACCCAGTATGGTGAGAGGCCAAGGATGGCGGCTGTATCGACCAGACTCGGCCCGAACTCCAGCGGCATCACCACAGATTGCGTTTGGCGCGACTGCTTCGCCATGTGCGCTTCGGCAACGGCTTGGCGCGCCTCCACCAACACCTGTTCATCTCTGCTGGCCGGTCGTGCCATGACTTTCCCCGCTTATGTCGGTGGGAAGAAATTATTGCGCGAATGAGGTGGGAATGGAATTACACGTTTGGGATCGGCAAATGCGTACTGCGCCAGTGAAAACGAACTACCGTGCTTCAACTGATTCTTGGCATCCTTACGGACGTCCCAGCTAAAGCTCGCCTATACGCCGAAAGCCTGATCAAAAATTTGATTTTTGCCCATACGAATGTATGGCAATCGCAGGTGACGCAGCCGATGGGACGCGGCATCTCACCCCCGGGCATTGGCAGCAACTGGGGCCAGGCGTCAGGTCTAGATGCTGTTCGTTTGGATGGATTTCTTTCATGATTTGCCCGTCCTCACTGCGGAGCAGGTCATGGCGCGAACCAAGGCGTTGCTGGGTGCGGGTTGCCCAGTTGAGTGACTATCTCGGTGCGAGCCTGCTGGCGCGTATGTATCCCCGTGAGCAGGTTCATCAGGCGCTCGGCGAGCACGGCGTCGGCAGCCAGCGCGTTCGCAGCTTTCCGGCGGTGGCAGCGACCCACCACTGCATGGCGCTCAGCCTGTAACCCGGATGCCGTCTATGAGGATACGTTCGTCGTAGTGGCGCAGGGGCTGACCTGGATGCAAGACAGCGCTGCAGTGTCCACGCTGGCGAAGTCGTTGTCGAGCGAGGCAGCCAACGTCGCCGTGTTCGGCCACTCCGGCAGCCGTACTGGTCACTCAGCCTACTCATTGGCGAAGTGCGCCTGCACAACCCGCGCCATCATCGGGGCCGATCTGCGTCCATACCTCGTAGCTGAGTGAGCGGTCCGCAAGCCGCTGTTGGCGCAGCTGACGCCGGACCTACTTACTGTATGTCTAGCCGACCTGCAGGAAGTTCTCGACCAGCGTGCACTCACGGCGGGCCATGCGCGCTTTCAGCATGCGGTCCAACTCGTCGTCGAGCGCGACCAGCAACCTGATTGAAGCGGCTGCGCCGCGCTTTGCCAATCCCGCCCGACCAGTTTATTTTCAGTCGTCGCTGAACGTGGTCGTGGCGCTGACAACCCGCAGCGTGCAGGGCTTGCTTTCGATCGATGACGCTCCGGCAGTGACCGCCAGGGTATAGCGGCTGCCGTCGTCCGTGAGCGAAACGTGGTCGAGCTTCAGCCAGGACTTGTCCGCGCCCTGGATATCGACGCCGTTTCGGCGCCACTGGAAGATGAGCGGATGCGAGCCGTTGCCGCGCACGCCGGTCACGCGAAAGAGCGCCCGCTCGCCCGCTTTAAGCAGCAGCGATTGCGGATGTCCGCGGATCGACAGTACGTCGCCGGTATCCTGTGTCGTTGCCTGTTGTTGCTGCATGCGCACCACCGCGGGGTCGCTGCCTTCAGCGCCAACGGCGGTCCACCCGGCAAACAAGGCTGCCACGATCATGGGCGGTGCGACTGTGAAAATCCTGAGTGGGTTCACGGGAGTATCTCCTTCGTGCCGACTCATTCCCCGATCTCGCACAACCAGTGGTAGCGCAGCACCTTCTGGTTGCAGTCCCGCTGCTGGATTCTTGCGATCAACGGCGCTTCGGCAAACGCTTCGTCGCCGTGATAGCGGTCGATCCAGATCGTCGCTTCGTACAGGTCATCGACCGCGCCGTCGCGTTCGAAGCGGTCCACCAGACGGGTCGCGACCACGATCGCGGCGTTGACGTTGCCGACCGCCGCGGCCCAGCGCAACGACTCGATCGATTCGGTCGCGAATTCCGGTTCGGGCCAGGCTTCTGTTGGGGCGTCACCAGCAGCGGCAATTGTCTGCGCCATGTCGGCCTGCGCGCCCGTGCAAGCGATGGCCAAGAAGGTCAAAACCGAGCCCAGCAGGGTGGCAAGGCGTGGGATCGCAATGGGCAATTTCATGATGGCAACTCCTTTCGTGGATGAAAAAAGCGCGTCTTCTAAATTGGCGCGTGCATCCAGTCTGGAATCGTCAAGCCGCGCCGGCAATCGCGCGTTCGCGTATGGCCATACCGTGTTTTTGCTACTTCGGCACCGGCCGCAAACCGGGTTGGCTCGCATCACAGCCAGCCGTTACGGCTTGCCGCAAGGACCGCCGCGCCGCGCGAATGCACCTCCAGCTTTTGATAAATCTTGCGGGTGTGCGCGACCACGGTGTGCGGCGAGATGTCGAGCAGGCCGCCGATCGTCTCGAACATCAGCCCCTTTGCGGTCAGCTGCAGGACTTCGGTTTCGCGCTGCGTCAAAAGCGATGGCGGCGCGCTGGCAGGTGGCTGAACGGGTTTGCTGCCGCGAAGGCCCAACAAAACCCGCCGTGCGACGACGGGATCGAGCGGCGCACCGCCCGCGCGCAGCTCATGGATTGCGGCGATGATCTGCTCCGGCGAAGCGCTTTGCTTGAGCAGGCAGCCCGCGGCACCGGCTTCGATCGCGGCGATTGCCTGCGCGTCGCTGCTGCCCGTGACCACGAGGCAGTCGCAGCGCGGATGCTCGCGGCTCGCATGGCGCAGCAGCTCGATGCGCCCAGCCTGCGCCGGCACTTCGACGACAGCAAGGTCCATCAGCAGCACGTCGGGCGCCGTGGCTTCGAGCAGCGCGACCGCACCGCAACGGCTGGCCACGACCGCGATCAGCCGCAGTCGAGTATCGGACAGCACCGCGTGCGTCCAGCAGCGCATCGTGTCGGCGTCGCTTGCGACGATCAGCACACCGATCGCGGTTGCGCCCATTTCGCTTTTTCTCCCTTTTCGTTCGGGCACTTCGGCACCCCCCCCCGCGCATCGGGTTTGCCAAAGAGCGCCGAATCGCTTGCTTGCGAAGCTACTCTGAAGCGCCCGCTCGGCGCCACTGGCAAATGCCGTAGCAAGCAATAAACAGCGAAGTGAGGGTGTCTCGCCAGACCACTACCGCAGCAGCCGGAGACGAAGCGGCGCGAGGGTTTTTCTTTGGCCGGAAAGCTCGGGCTACCGAAGCGTTGCACGCGCGCAAAGCGGCTGCGCACTTTGCAGCAGCAACACCAGCTCCGCCTGCCGGTGCGTGCCGGTCTTCAAGAAGATGTGATCGAGGTGGGCGCGTGCGGTGCTGGATTGCATGCCGAGCAGCGCAGCGGCGGCTTGCAGCGAATGGCCCGCGGCCAGTGCGGCGCAAAGCTGTGCTTCCCGCGGTGTCACGTCGAACAAGCCGTGCAGCAGCGGCAAGTCTGGTAGCGCCGTGCCGGCGCCGAAGCTCGTTGCGATCAACAGCAGCGCGGTGCTCGCGAATACGTCGTGCGCGGCGCCGCCAACCGGCACCAGGTGCAGCACCTGGGGCGTCGCATTGGCGGCGCCTGCCGGCACGGCGATCGAGCGCACGATCGGGGCCGCTACGCTGTGCGCCTCCTGCAGCGCCTTCTCGAACAGCGCCTGGGCCGCGGCCGATGCGACCCTGATCTTGCCGAAGGCGCGCGGCAGCAACAGATCACTTTTTTCGAGCGCTGCGTTGACTGCGAGGACACGCCCGTCGGCCGCAAGCGCCGCCGCCGGCATGCCGACCGCTTCGAGCGTCGCGACCATTGTGCGTGCGTGCTCCAGCCCCAGTTGCGTCGCAAGCACGGCGGCGCGCGCCAGATGCGGGCGCAATGCATCGAGTTGCGCGAGGCCCGCCGCCGTGTGCCGGCCCTCGTGCCGCCAGCGCTCGAAAGTGATGGCTGCGACATTGCTGCTGGGCAGATGCACGACGGTGGAAACTTGAAAGCCGATCCCGATCCTGCGCTGGATCGATTCGATCCGATCGTCTTCCAGTTCCTGCGGGTTCAGCAGATCCTCAAAGCGCGTGAAGCCGCTCGCGGTGGGAGAGTCCACTGCGAGGCCGCGGCGAACCCGTGTCGAGTTCCAGGAACCGGGATCCTGCGCGAATTGTTGAAAGGTTTCCTCGGCGAACTCGGAGGCGATCCCGCGTAGCGTCCGGTCACGCTCGTTGATGCAGATGATGCTGCCGGTAGCCGAGCCGGACACGGCGCAGATCGCGTCGATGGTCGCTCGCCACAACTCGGGCACCAGCGAGGCTTCGTAGATGCGGTCGACCAGCGGTTCGGGATCGATGGACATGATGGAAGGCCATCCGGTCGGTTGTGGAGGAACGCAAGCACGGTTGTACTACGAACGAGCGACGAGCCGGTATTTCGATCAGTGCGGTTGCCTCGCCAGCGGCTTCAAGCATCGAATCAGCCATTAACGCCTATTGATAATGGTTTTATAACTACATAATTAGTAGCAAATTCGGCAGCGCCTTCAGTAGCGGACGCCGTGCGCAACGCCGAGCGGCGCGTCGCCGTGCCGCAGGCTCAGCACGAAGTCATCCGCATCGCGCAGGCCGCGCACATAGTCCGCGATCGTGTCGTCGGTGACCAGCCCGCCCCAGAAACGCTGCGACTGGTCGAGTGCCGTATCAAGCAGTCCAGCACCTGCGTTGCCTCTCGGCCATGAATGCGGCACAGCGAAACGGCATGCGGCGGGTTCGATGACATGGTTCTCGCTCCTGTGAACGGGTTTGCGCCGCTGCTGTCATTGCGGCCACGCCAATCTATCGGAAGGCGTGGCGTGGCACCAATCGCGCGTTGACGGGTCATGCGTTGTTGCCATGGACGCATGCTGCCGAGGTGGTTGCAATCGGCACCTCCATAGCAGCGGCCGACCACGGACACGGCAAATGCCACAGAAAGCAAGCGGGACAGTGAAGCGGGAGCGGCCATGCCGCAGCCGCCCGCGGTGCAACGGCGCAAAGGACTGTCGGCCTGCTGCGGCGCCGCGCCTGCAGGCTGCTGCTGCAGCCGTTGCTCCGCCCGCTCTCAATTGACGCCTTGCGCAACAGGCTTCTCGCCCGGTTCGCTTGCGCTGCAGTCCGCGTCCGCGCAGTCAACCGGTTCGTCCCGCTTCGCCCTGGACCAGTTCAACAGCGCCGCGAAGTCGCCGCCGAACTGACGCTTGAGCAGCACGTCGTATGCGATCGAGCAGGCCGTGATCTCGGCGCCGCTCAAGCGGCCCGCGACCGATTCGCGCGCGCAGACCCGGTAGATCTGCTGCAGGTCTGCGGGCGCCTGTCCGAACAAGGAGGCCCGTACCGGATCGTGCGGTTCGGGCGCCGCCTCGCCGGCGGCGATCGCGCAACCGCAGCCGAGCACGATCGACACCGACAGTGCCGCGTTAGCCGACCGTACCGCGCCTGCTGTTGGCCACGCAACCAGGGTTCGAATGGCTCCTGCGCGGCGGCTTTGAAATTCGTCGTTACGGGGGTTCATGGAGATCTCCTTTCATGTCTGGAAAGTCAGGATGCCGATCACGCGTTTACGGCAGGGCCGCCGACACAGCGAAGAGCCAATGCCAGGTGGGAACCGTCACGAAGCTCAAGGGAATGCCGAGCCCGACCATCATCGACACCAGACGGGGCGCCAGGTTCGCCTGGGAAGCGATGATCGCGGCGCCGATCATCGGCGGCATCGCGGCTTCGAGCACGGTCACATGCGCGGCTGCTTGACGGCCGACATCGGTCTGCAATACCAGCAGCAGCACCAGCGCAGGGCAGACCACCAGCTTGTAGAAAAGGCCGATGGCGAGCAACCGCCGGTGCTCGCGCAGCGCATCGAAACGCAGCTGCAGGCCGACCGACAGCAGTGACAGCGGCGCGAGCGTGTCGCCGATACGCGCCAGCACCTCGCGCAGCACCGGCGGGAACGGCACCGGGGACAGCAGCAGCGCGGCGACCATTGCGATGAATGGCGGAAATGTCAGCAGCTTTCGCAGCATCGCGCCCGGCTGCAGCGCGCCCTGCGCGTCGTAAAAGGCCGCGGCGACGACACCTAGCGTGGACAACGCAAGATAGGAGCCGAGCTGATCGATCAGCAGGCCGAGGCTCATTCCGTCGCGCCCATGCAAGGTCTCGATCATCGGCAGGCCCACGAACGAGGTGTTGCCGAATCCCCCAACCAGCGTCAACGCACCGACGTTCGACGCAGGCAGCTGCAGCAGTCGTCCGACCAGGCCGAACACGGCAGCACCGACCATGAACAGCATCCAGGGCATCAGCACCGGCAGCAGCTGGCTGCGGTCGAGCGCCATCTCGTGCAAGTAGCGCAGCGTAAGCGCCGGCAGCGACAGATGGAGGATCACGGTGTTGATTACCGTATGCGCGTTGTCGGGCAGCCGGGCGCTCTTGCGCAGCCACAGACCGGCCAGCATGCAGGCTGCGAGCATCACGAAGTTGGCCATGGCCGTCAGACACTCGATGCCGGCATGCCGGCTCTGCTGTCGGCCCCCTCATCCCGGGTCGCCATCGCCGCGACCCTGGGGTGAACGCAGAGGTGGCTGTCGAGCCTTGCGGTCGCCGGTGACCCGGTCAGCATGTCCGCAGTGGCTGGGAAGGGTGGACACGACCCGAACGGGCGAGTCGCATCATGGGGTCTGTTCACGGCTTTCTACTTCGGTGAAAAGGCGCGAATCGAGCGGCTTGTGCCAGGCCGCAGGACCCGGTATGAAGGCTTCGATTGGCACAGTCCAATCTAGAAGCGCCGCGCCGCGTCGGCAATCGCGTGTTCGTGTATTCGGCTCTCCCGTTTTTGCGGTAAGCGGTCGTGCCCAACAACCCGCGCACGGCAATCAAGGCGGGTTGTTCTATCGCCATGCCGGTGGCAACCGCCGGTGTCTGCGCAAGCCGCAGGGCGGCAAGGCGGCCGGCAGAACGACTTGAAAACGGCAAGCGTTGTCCGCTGTGCTGCAGGCGTTGAAACCGCCGCGAGCCCGGATCGGGGCGCAGCGACGAAGCATGCCGGCTCAGGCCATCGTGCGCCGTCTGCCCCCAGACTTGCAGGCGGCCTAGACGCTTTGTGGCGGGGCGCCGATCGGCAGCGAAGCGACGCGTTTGAGAGCCTTTGCGACAGCCCGCGCCGCGATCGGCACCTTCAGCACGATGCAGGTGCCGCAGCTGCTCGATCGCACATCGAGCCGGCCGCCGAGCCGCCGCGCTCGGTTTTGCATGTTGGCGATGCCGCGGCTGCCGTGCCGCTCGGGCTGATCCGTGAGGCCGCAGCCGTTGTCCTCGATCTCGAGTTCGATCTTGTCATCGTGTCGTTCCAACCGCACCTTGACTTCGGTCGCGCGCGCGTGCTTGAGCACGTTGGTCAGCGCCTCCTGCGCGATCCGCAGTACCTGCAGCGCGTCGTGCGGCGCGAGGTCCGCTGCCTCCAGGCCGGGATCGATGTCCCAGTGCGGATGAATGCCCGCGGCGATCAGTTGCGACTCCCAGCGGAACATGAAGTTCGCCAAAGCTGCGCCCACGTCGCCGCTCTGCGACGCGAGCGCATCGAGCGCGAGCCGCATGTCCGCGATGCAGTCGCGTAGCTCCGAAGCGATCTGCCGTTCATCCATATCGCCGCGCTCAACGCGTGACAGCGAGGTAAACAACTGCGAACCCAGGCCGTCGTGCAGATCCCGCATGATCAACTGGCGCTCCTCGGCGACGGCCTTCTCGCGCTGCAATGCCGCAAGCTGCTCGTAGTTCGAGGCGAGCGTACGTTCGCGATCCGCGACGCGGGCTTCGAGTGTGCGGTTCAGGTCTTCCAGCCCACCCACGGCCTGGATGAAGCGCGCGGTCAGCAGCCCCGCCATCGCGAGCAACAGCAAGTTCGCTGCATGGTGCAGCAGATAGATGCGCTGACCTGGCCAGTCCGGCAGCAGCCGGTCGATCGTGCCCGGAAACCACTCGATCATGTAGTCGTGTACGCCGGCCAGCACAGCGAGGCCGAGCGTGGCCGGCAGCACCGCAGCCGCGAGCGTGCGGTCACGCCAGACGATGAATGCAGAGGTGACGAAGATCGAGATGCCGATCGGTATCAGGCCGCCGGTCCAGAGCAGGTTCACGAGCGGCTGGCCCTCACGGCCGGCCGAGACCACCCAGACCGTGCCGATCAGCCAGTACGCGAAAAGGCAGCGCTCGACCTTGGGTCGGCGCATGCCGGCCAGGCGAAATGTAAAGATCGCAGTCACCACGATGAAGCCCGCAGTCGCCGAGAGCACCACGATGTTCCAGAAGCGCCACTGCGCGGGTGGCAGCGCTTCGACCACGAAGGTAGAGGTACGTATGCCCCAAAACGCCGCGGCAAGCCCAAACAGGCCGTATAGCACTTCGCTACGCCGCCGCCACCAGATGAACAACACGAAGGCCGCGGCCAGCTCGCAAACGACGATGGTGATCTGCGGCATTGTGCGCACCCAGAACAGGCGCCGCTCGTACTTCGGCAGCAGGTCCACATAGCGGCCGATCGAGACACCGGCAAGCCGGAACGATTTGTTCGCCGCCACGATGCCAGTGCCGATCAGCAACCGATTGGTGTTGTTGCCTCTTTCCTTGTGCAGCAGCGACGCCGGCAAGGCCACCAGGAACGGCCGGTGCCAGTTCACGCTCAATTCGGGGCGCGTGCCGGGCACTTCGGCCACCAGGCTGCCATTGAGCAAAAGCCTGCCGCCCGCGGCGAGATAGGGCAGATAGACCGCCCAGGGACCGACATCGTCTGGCCCTGCAGGCAAGTCGAACGCGACGTGCAGCCATACCGCATCAGCGCCCGTAGGCAACTCGCTGGCAGGCCAGGTGTGCGGCAGGCGAACCGGCTGCCAGCCGTCACTCGCGTTCGGCGGCGGCTCATGGATCGAGCCGGCCTGCAGCAGCGCTGGTCCGAACCCGAGCGGCGCTTCATCGGCCGCGGTGGCGGTGCAGCAATAGCAACCACAACAAAGCAGCCACAACGCCGCGATGACTGCGCGGGTGCGTCGATCAAAGCAGACCCAACTGGCTCGCTTCATACACCGCCTCGCTGCGTGAATGCACGGCCAGCCTGCGATAGATTTTCTTGACGTGTGCGACAACAATGTGCGGCGAGATCTGGAGCAGGCCGCCGATCGTGTCGAAGCCCAACCCCTTGGTCGTGAGACGCAGGATTTCAGTTTCGCGCTCGATCAGCAGCGGTGGCTCCGACCACGCCGTCGCGGGTGCATCCGGCGCGCCCGGCGTGACTGAGACGCGAGACCGGGAAAGCAAGCGCCGCGCGATGCTCGGGCTGATCGGCGAGCCGCCCAAGCGCAACTCGTGGATGCCGGCCGCAATGCGCTGCTCGGTTGCGTCTTTCAGCAGGTAGCCGGTCGCGCCGGCCTCGATCGACGCCACCAGGTGTGCGTCGTCGCCAAACATCAAAACGAACATGACATCGCAATCCGGATGGTGCCCGGTCGCATGGCGGATCACTTCAACGCCGCTGATGTCGGGCAGGCCCCGATCGACCAGCATCGCGTCAGGCGCGTCAGCGTCGAGCAGCGCGATCGCGGCGCCGCCCGCCAGCTCCAGGCCCGCATCGGCGAATCGGCGCATGAACTCGGGTTCGTCCTCGACCACCAGCACGTTCGTGCGCATCGGACCGCTTTCGCAGGAACAGGGGTGAAGCGATTGTCACACCGGGCCGCAGCGCGCACCAGAGGGGGGCACCCTCTGGCGCTGGCCGGACGCGGGTGGCCGGTCGAGCAAAGGCTCAGAACGTCGGCGCCGGCTCGGCTGCATCGAACACACGGCCCTGCAGCACCTGCGCGGCCGATGGCAGCGACGGGTCGCTGCGCGCCATCGGCCAGGCAACTGGCGCCGGTTGGTGGCTCATAGGCAGCGGTGCCTGCGATGTGATGCGGCTCGAGCACGCAATGGTGCCGAAAGCCGCCAGCGCAGTCGCGCAAACTGTCACGAACGGCAGCAGGCCAGATGAGTTCCAGTTCTTTGCTTCATGAGCGGGAATGGGACGGATTTTCATGGCGGCGACCTTTCTTTCGTTGGCGATGGATTCGCAGGCGACTCGTCTGTCGCGTGCTTGCATCCAATCTAGGTCGCCCTCGTCGTCATGAAAATCGCGTGAACGTGCGATCCATATCCCGCGTTCATGTGATGTCGGCGGCAACGGGCTGCGGGTGCGGTGCCGCGGCTCGGCTCGCGCCTGCGAGCGGCAGCACCAGCACGACGCGGGTGCCGCCGCCACTACTGCTGTCGGCCGACTGCCAGTCGATCGTGCCGCCGATCCGCTGCGCGCGCGTGCGCATGTTGCAGCGGCCGCGTCCTTGCTGCGGCGATTCGAAAGCCGGTAGTCCGCAGCCATCGTCCTCAATCCGCAACTCCAGCGCGGCGTCGGTTTCCCGCAACTGCACCACCACATGATTTGCCCGCGCATGCTTGAGCACGTTGGTCAGCGCCTCCTGCGCGATCCTGAGCACCTGCAATGCCGCGTGCGGTGCAAGCGCCGTCGCGTGGTTCGGCAGATCGACGTTCCAGCGGGACTCGATCCCGGCCGACGCAAGTTGCGGCTGCCAGCGAAACATCAAGTTGCCGAACGCGGCGCCAATGTCGTTTTGTTCGAACGCCAGCGCATCGAGCGCCAGCCGCATGTCGGCAATGCAGGCGCGCAGTGCAGCGGCGATCTGGCCGCTGTCCATGTCCCCGCGCTCGACTCTTGAGAGCGACGTAAACAGCTGCGAGCCCAATCCGTCGTGCAAGTCCCGCATGATCAACTGGCGTTCGTCGGCGGCGGCCTTTTGCCGTTGCAGCGCAGCAAGTTGTGCGAAGTTTTCAACCAGCGTGCGCTCACGGTCCGCCACGCGCGCTTCCAGCGTGCGGTTCAGGTCATCGAGCGCGACCAGCGACTTGATGAAGCGCGCGGTCAACAGGCCGCCCATCGCCAGCAGCATTGCGCTGGTGCCGATGTGCAGCAGGAAGATTCGCTGCCCGGTCCATTCGGGCAGCACGCGCGCGAGCAGCTCGGGCTGCCAAGTCAGCAGATAGTCGTGGATGCCGAGCAGCACCGTGACCATCATCAAAATCCGCAAGGTCGTCGGCAGCAGTTTCTTCTGTCGCCCGAGCGCCGGCAACGTCACGAGGATGATCACGACGCCAACCGCCATCATCCCGCCGATCCACCAGCGCCCGATCGCCGTGTCCGCCGCAAAACCCCCGAGTGCGAAACACAGCGGTCCGAGCACCCCATAGCCGAGCAACGCGCGCTCGACCCAGGGGCGATCGAGCCGTGCAAGCCGCAAAGAAAACAGCGCCATCGCAATTACGAAGCCACCCGTTGCGCACTGAAACAGCACGCGCCACCAGTTCCACTGCGCCACCGGCAACGCATCGATCAAAAACGTGAGCGAGCGAATGCCCCAGAGCGCCTCCGCGATGCCAAACAGGCCATACAGCACTTCGGCGCGCCGGCGCCACCAGATCAGCAGCATGGAGCCCGCAACGAGTACCGAGCCAAACACCGTCAACTGCGGCACCGTGCGCGCCCAGAACAGGCGCTGATCGAGCAATGGCTGCAACGCAGTGACGGGCCCGATTCGCACCCCAGGAAACTGCATCGGCAGCGGGCTGGGATGCGCCGTGAAGATCGCGACGTCGTTGTGGCCTGCGTGCAGCAGCGCGGCTGGCATCGAGACCAGCTGCGGCCGATGGGAAAGCACATGGACCTGCTCGCCGCTCACGGGCAAGTCGGCCAACAACACGCCGTTTAGCCAGACGCTCCCGCCGTGATAAAGGTAGGCCAGGTAGACGCCCCAGGGCGCGTCACGGTCGCGCACCGGCGGCTGCCGCTCGAAACCGATCCGGTACCAGGCCGGCTCGCGTGACTGTGCGGGTCGCGAGCGCCCCGCGTCGTCGGGCAGGGTCACCTGTCGCCATGGCGCATCCGGCGGTGGCGGGCTGGCCGCACTCGCGCCGATCACCACGCTGACATCGGTCAGCTCCAACCGGTTGTCGTCGCTGGCTGTGCAGCCGGGCAAGCCGACCAGCAGCAACATTGTCAGCATCAATGCCGGCAGCGCGCGCGTGCGCTGCCGACCGGCACCGTTCACAACAACCCCATTTGGCTCGCTTCGTAGACCGCCTCGCCGCGCGAATGCACAGCCAGCTTTCGGTAGATCTTCTTCACATGCGCGACCACCGTGTGCGGCGAAATCTGCAGCAGCTCGCCAATCGTGTCGAATCCGAAACCTTTCGCCGTCATGCGCAGGATTTCGGTTTCGCGTGCCGTTAGTGGCGAGTCGTTCGGCGTCAGTGGCATCGGTCGGCTCGGCGTGGCGACTGGCGCCTCGCTATTGGCCGACAGGCCGACCCGAAAGCGTGACAGCACGCGCCGCGCAATGCTCGGGCTGATCGGCGAGCCACCCGCGCGCAGTTCGTGGATGCCAGCCGCAATGCGCTGTTCGGACGCGTCCTTAAGCAGGTAACCGGTCGCACCGGCTTCGATCGCCGCCGTCACGTGCTCGTCGTCGCCGAACATCGTGACGACCAGGATGTCGCAGTTGGGCTTCGTGCGGGTGGCGTGACGGATCACCTCGACGCCGCTGATGTCGGGCAGCCCCAGGTCGACCAGCATCGCATCCGGCGCTTCCGAATCGAGCAGTGCGATGCCTGCGTGGCCAGTCCCCACCGCGCCAATCAGCCGAAGCTGCGGGTCGGCCAGCACTGCATCCGAAAAGCGCCGTAGAAACTCGGGTTCGTCTTCGACGACGAGAACACTTGTGGACATTTGGCTCGATCCTGTTGGCAGTGCGAGTGTGTATGTACGCGGCGAGGCAGCCGGTTGAGCGCTGCCTGAGCAGTCGCGTTGAAGCCACAGTAGCGGCTTTTGGCTATGCGCGCCATCACGTATTCACGGCACGGGACGTTGTCCGCCCTTCGTGGGCGAGTTCGCCCACGACACGCAGCGCCGCCAGCAAGAGAAGCGTCTGATGCCAGGCAAACCGCCGGCAATCGAACGGATCGAGAAGGTGGCCCAGATGCCCAAGCGCTTTGCGCAAGCACTTGGCAGGCGGGGTCTCGTTGGCAGCGTGCATTGGCCATGGAACGCGTGCGATGCGCTGGCAGCACGGGCCATCCGCTGCGAGCCAGCACAAGCAGCGGTGCTGATGTCGCGTCCGCATCAGCACCGGGCGTGCTTAAGCGGAATGCGTCTCGGAGGAAATCAGCCGCCAGCGGCGCAGCGAACTGGTGGCGGTGCTTCAACAAATCATGCTGATCCAGGCGCTTGCCAAGCCCGATTTCGTGTCGTCACAGCGCATCCGTAACGCCTGACAACTCAGAACGTCTCCGGCTGCGCCGATGCGTCACGCATCTTGCTGTCGAACACATGGTCGGCTGACGGCACCGACGGGTCGCCGATCGGCGTAGGCGCACGCGCGGGAAGCGGTCCGATGGATGCTGGGGCGATTGGTGCTGCAACTGCAGCAACGGCGCTGATGGGCCGTTTTGGTGAGCACGCGGCGGTGCCGATGGCGACCGCCGTGACCAAAGATGCAATGGCAAAGGCACGCAATGCCGTTGGTTCTACCCACGCGAGGCACGCGATATGTGAGGTGCACATGAAACACGACCTGTCCTTATCGCCTTCCGTGCAGTTCCTGGTCACTCGGACGAACCAAGGGGTGTCGAGACCACCCAAGCCGGCTGGAGGACGGAAAGCGGAAAGTCCCCGGCAGGCACGTTCAATCCAGGGCGCGAAAAGCGATGCGGATATCACGCGTTCGCGCGTCGATATCGCGCTTTTTCGGAGCGGCGGCGGCTGTCCATAAGGGCAGCAACAGGCTCACACGTGTGCCGGCAGCATGTGAGGCCAGTTGGAGTTGACCACCAATCCGCTCGGCACGCGTCCTGATGTTGGCAAGCCCACGCTGCTGGTGCCCTGCCAATTCGGGTGGCAGTCCGCAACCGTTGTCTTCGATATGGAGTTCAAGCCGACCATGACGCAACGCGAGCTCCAGTTCGACGTGCGTGGCTTTCGCGTGCTTCACCACATTGGTCAATGTTTCCTGCGCGATGCGCAGCAGTTGCAAGGCGCCATGCGGCGGCAAGGCGATCTGGCCAGCACCCAGCGCAATGCGCCAGCTCGACTGCACGCCCATGGCCGTCAACTGCGGCTGCCAGCGAAACATGAAGTCGCCGAACGCTGCACCGACGTCGCCGTTGTCGTGCGTGGAAAGCGCATCAAGCGCGAGCCGCATGTCGGCAATGCAGTCGCGCAGCGCAGCGGCGACCTGCTGCGGGTCCATCTCGCCGCGTTCAACGCGCAGCAGCGAGATGAGCAGCTGCGAGCCCAGACCGTCGTGCAAGTCCCGCATGATGCGCTGGCGTTCTTCGGCTACGGCACGTTCTCGCTCAAGTCGCGCAATGCGCGCCAGGTTCACCGTCAACGCGCGTTCGCGCCGTGCCGCCCTGAGCACGAAGTGGCGTTGCAGGTTTTGCAAGCGGTCGATTGCGGGGCTACTGCAGACAGTCACGACGAACTACCTTTTTGTGTCGGACCCGGCTGCGGTCTGGCTGGACGCGGGTCTGCCCCGATGATCACGGCCTGCACGCCACTCGCGCTACCGGCAAATTGCGGTAAACCGAAGGGATACCGCGCCAAGCTGCTGGGTCATCGCAATGCCTTTTTGCTATAAAAAATAAAGCAGAGAACGAAGGAATTATTTGCACCCCAGGCCTGAATGGCTTAAAAAACGCATTGGTGCGCCGGTTGGGACGGTGACGCTATCTACCGCAAACGGCGTTGTCGATCCGCGCCGCAATACCCGCCTGCACCTGCATCGCCAGATGCAAACACGCTGCCCGCAGCGCCAGGCCAAGGAGCAACAAGAATGATGCTTGCCCCACTGATCAATGACCTCTACGAAGCCGCGTTCGTGCCCGACCGCTGGGACGATATCCTGGAACAGATATGCCGCATTTTAGGCTCAGCGAGCGGCTCGATGGTGCTGTTCGAGGGGCCGGTCATGCGGTGCTGGAAGACCACCGACCGGATCGTGGATGCAGCACTGGAGTTCGCGGCCATGGAAGGAGGGGTGAATACCCTGCGCAATCCGGACCGGCCGGACTCGGTGGTACGCAAAGACGGGTTTCACTGTGCAGACGATCTGTTGACGCTGCAGCAACGCGCAGAGGATCCGGTAGACCAGGTGCTGCGCCCGCTCGGCCTTGGCTGGCAACTGGGTACCCGCATGACGGAACTGGCGGGTGACACTTTAAAGGCGTGTATCGGCTTTGATCGGCACCTGCGCGACGGTCGGCACAACGCCGCCGAGGTCGCGATACTGAACCAATTGCACCCAGATCTGAACCGCGCGGCCCTGCTGGCGCGTCGCCTGGGCATCGAGCGCTGCCGCGGTGCGCTGGCCGCGTTGGCCGCAATCGATCTGCCGGCCGCGTTGCTCGATGCGCGCGGCCGGCTACGCGATACCAATGCATTGATGACACCCGTGTTGCTTGACGTGCGCGGCGGCGCGCGGGTGGTGCTGAAAGAGCCGGTTGCCGATGCGAAGCTGGCCGCGCTGCTGGCCAACACTCTCAGCCCCAAGGCCGGCTCAATTGCGCTGCCAGCGCGTGGCGTGCGGCCGGCATGCGTCGCGCACCTGGTGCCGCTCGCCGACTCTGTGCGGGACCCGTTTACGTCGGGCGCACTGCTGCTGTTTTTCAGCACCACCGCCGCGCCGGGCGATGGCCATGCACCGGACCCGCACACATTGCGCGCGCTGTTCGATCTGTCGCCAGCGGAGAGCCGATTGGCGAGCGCGTTGGCTGGCGGCTTCAAGCTTGCGCAGGCCGCGCAAGCGTGCGGGATACAGATCAGCACCGCACGCTCTTATCTGGAGCGGATCTTCGACAAGACCGGCTGCCACCGGCAGAGTGAACTGGTGCACCTATTGGCCGGGATTGCATTGGTGCGGTTGCCCGGCAGGAACGGTTCGGCTGACATCTTGGCACAGTAGCTGCGGGAGTTGCTGTGGTGTCGTGCCAGCATGTATGGCGTACGCATCAGGCATGGGGAACGAGGGTTATTGAAGCAGCACCTGCGCGCTGCGCAACCGCACTGTTTTGCGCTCCTGCCAGTCCCGCATTTGCGCGGTTGCATTGTCTGACGATCTGCGTAACCTAAGCAGACAACGATAGGGGCGAAGGGCGCGTGTTGCGGCTCAATCGCCATCAGCACACCTCGGGAGCATCCGCGATGGCAGATGACAAGAACAACAAGCGTGCACCGGCCAAAAAGAGCAGGAGACGAAGCAGCACGAACCTACCCACTGACATCCCGCCGCCTGGCATTGGAGACCGCCTTGCACGCACCACGGCGCCACGTGAACTCGATGACGATGACTATCGCAAGAAGTGGCGGCTGCCTGCGCTTGACCAGCCCGACGAGCCCGGTCCCTACGTGATCGAGCTCAACGTACAGCATCACGGCGGGTTGCCCGGCGCGGCCAATGCATTCATTGCATTGCATCAGCAGCACGTCGTGCCGCCCGCGAAAGAAGCGCCTGCGGAGGCCGGCAGGAAGCAGACGGAACCGAAGGCCGAGCAGGCCGATTCACGCGAGCCACGGAACCCGATACGCATCGCCAAGACCTATTACTTGTGCCTGCTGTCCGACAATGAATGGCGGCGCCTGGTGGCCGCAGACGAAGCGCTGCCGATGCGCGACCGCGGGATCTACCGGCTGTGGCCGGACTTTCCCGTGACCGCGCACACCGATCATTCGGCCTCCACCATCAAGGCCGATGCGGCACTGCGCTCATTCGACGCAGCCGGCGAGGCGATCACCTGGGCCGTCATCGATTCGGGGGTGCAGGCCGATCATCTGCACTTCGGCAGCGCCGATGAAGGGGAGCGGGAGCGGCACCTTTTGCAATGCACTGAGGTGGCCGATCTGCACCGCTGCTTCATCGATCCGGTGGAGGTGCGTGACGAGATCGAGCTCCCGATTAACCCGCCGCTGGCCGATCCGGATGCCGACCCGGCGATGGACCCGGCCGAGCGCGACAAGCTGCTCGAACAGCATCGCCGCTACGCGCTGATCGACGACTTCGGCCACGGCACGCACGTCGCCGGCATCATTGCAGGCCAGGCTCCCGCGCATGACAACGGCAAGCTCACCGTCTGTGCGCTCGAACGCGAATACAAGGCGGCCCTCGAGGGGGAGGATGCAGTCCGCACGTTTCGCGAACGCAGCTTCGAAGGCTCGGCGGCCCGCCCCCGCGGCATGTCGCCGCGTTGCCGACTCGTAAGCCTGCGCGTGCTCGACGCGAAAGGGCAGGGGCGCGCAAGCCGCGTGATTCAGGCGCTCGAATATATCCGCGACCGCATCAACGACAACCCGAAGCTGATGCGCGTGCACGGCGTCAACCTGAGTGTCGGCTACGAGTTCGATGCCGAGATGTTCGCTTGTGGCCAAAGCCCGCTGTGCACCGCAGTGGACCGTCTGGTGCAGGAAGGCGTGGTGGTGGTGACGGCCGCCGGCAATACGGGTTACGGCAGCGCAAGCACGGCGACCCGGGTGGCAAAGATGTGCTTTTCCAACAGCATCAACGACCCCGGCAACGCAGCGTCGGCCATCACGGTGGGCTCCACGCACCGCGATTCGCCGCACACGTACGGCGTGTCGTACTTCTCATCGAAAGGCCCGACCGGCGACGGCCGCATGAAGCCCGACCTGGTGGCGCCGGGCGAGCGCATCACGTCGTGTGCAGCCGGTGCCAAGCTGCTTGCGGCGCGGCATGCGGCGGCCGGCACGAACGGCGGAGGCAGCAGCGACACAACCGTGTACTACGTCGACGACAGCGGCACCAGCATGGCGGCACCGCACGTGTCCGGCGCGATCGCCGCGTTCCTGTCGATCCGCCGCGAATTCATCGGCAAGCCACAAGAGGTGAAACGGATTTTTCTGGAAAGCGCGACACCGCTCGGGCGCGAACGCTACTTCGAAGGCCACGGCATGGTGGACCTGATGCGCGCGATCCAGTCGGTTTGAAAACCCCAAAGGAGAACGACATGGCCTTTGCGCAGTTCCCGGTCGAGTTCACAAAAGACGGCGCCGTGTACGACGATATGCAGGTGCAGGCACTGCTGGGTGCGTTGCCCGAATGCACCGACCTGATCGTGCTGGCACATGGCTGGAACCACGACATGGCCGATGCCGAAAAACAGTACGACGAACTCATGGGCATGGTCTCCAAGGTGCTCGGCTTGAACCTGGTCACCGGCCTTGAGGGCCGCACGATCGGCGTGCTGCGCGTCTTCTGGCCCAGCAAGCGGTTTGCCGACGCCGACCTGATCCCTGGCGGCGGTGCAGCCAGCGCCACCGGCGAGAACCACAATGCACTGATCGATTTGCTGCAAGAGCTGAAGCGCAATCCCGAACGGCTCGGCGGGCAGGAGCTCGACCCGATCCGCGCCGCCCACATCGATGCGGCGCTGCAGTTGCTGCCGGCGCTTGAGACCGACACAGCGGCCCGCCGCGAATTCGTGTTGCGCCTGCGCGCGATCCTCGACCCGTCCGCAGCGAGCGTGGACGACGCCTCAAACGCGTTCTTCACGCGGGATACCGAAGCCCTGTTTGCGGAGCTGAAGCGCCCGGTGCCTTTGCCGCTGCGTGGGCCAAACGGTGGCGCCGCAGCGTTCGATTCAAGCGGTGGCGCCGCTGGCCTGGGCGACCTGTGGAGCGGCTTCGTTGCTGCGGCGCGGCGGTTGGTCAACTTCACAACCTACTACGAGATGAAGGAGCGCGCCGGCACCGTCGGCACCGTGGGCCTGGCACCCGTGCTGCGCCGCATTCGGGAATCGGCGCCCGCGGTGCGGCTGCATCTGGTCGGCCATAGCTTCGGCGGACGGCTTGTGACGGCGGCTGCGAATGCGCTTGCCGATGCAACGCCGGCCGTCTCGATGACGCTGCTGCAGGCGGCTTATTCGCACAATGGCATCGGGCTTCGATACGACGGTACGCACGATGGCGACTTCCGTGCGGTGCTTGGCAAGGCGCGGGTGTCGGGCCCGATCCTGATCACCCACACCAAGAACGATCTGGCGGTCGGCATTTCCTACCCGCTGGCTTCCATTGCCGCAGACCAGCAGGCATCCGCCATGGGGGACCGCAACGATCCCTACGGCGGCATGGGTCGCAACGGCGCGCAGCACACCCCCGAAGTGGACGCCGGCGTGTCCACCTTGCATGCGGTGGGTGCCGCTTATGCGTTCGCACCTGGCAAGGTGTACAACCTGAATGCCGACGCGTTCATCAGCAACCACGGCGACGTGATGGGCGCACAGGTCGCTTACGCGGTGCTGAGTGCGATGCGCTCGGTCTGACCTGCACTTGCCAATCCGATTCGCAATCGGCTCGGGTCGTCGTGACCATTGCGCTGGACTGGTGCGTGGTCTGGCAGCTGAGCATTTCGGCGCTGTGTCCCGCTTTGCACGGCCCGAGCGTCACCACCCCCACCCGATCGGTGCTTGTCGTAGTCCGCCACCGCCGACCACTTGCCGTCCTTGATCTGCGACAAGTGTGACGCTTCGTTGCCGAGGTGCCTGGTTGCGCTGAACATCATCTTCGGGCTGCCGAACATGCCGGGCTTGAGCGTCATGCTGTCCATCACCTTGATGAAGCTATCGGTCTTCAGGTCCTTGCTGACCTTTTTGGGCGGCCTCGGCGAAGATGTCGCTGATCAAGTGGCCGATCCAACGGGGCATTCCTCAATCGGCAAGTCCCATGCACGCGTCACTGTCGGAAACATGGGGTCCGAGAACCGCTGCGATGTTCGATGCGACCGTCCGACATCGATCCAGGCCGCGTGGTGTACGGTGACAGCAAAACAGGCCAAAAGCGCATTGCCACATGGATGGGATACTTTGCAGACCCACCTTGTTGCCCGCCTCATGAACGACTTCCGACTTTTCCTGCCGTGCGCCGCCGGCGCCAGCGACTGGCTTGCGCAGGAGGTGCATGCGCTGACAAGCCTCGCGGGCGATGACTTGGTCGTGCTGCGCGGCGGTGTCACGGTGCGTGGGGGCTGGCGTGATGCATTGCAGCTCAACCTGCACAGCCGGCTCGCGCAGCGCGTGCTGATCGAGGTGGCGCATGCGCCGTATCGGCATGAGGGCGATCTCTACGACATCGCCAGCGGCGTGGCCTGGGAAGCGTGGTTCACGCCGAAGCACCGTTTCAAGATCGAGACCACGGCGCAGCATAGCCCCCTCAAAAGCCTGAACTTCGCGACGCTGAAGATCAAGGACGGGATCGTCGACCGTTTTCGCGCCAAGGCCGACGGCGTGCGCCCGAGCATCGAGACGCAATGGCCCGATGTGCGCGTGTTCGCGCACCTGACGCAGGACACCTGCACGCTGTACATCGACACCAGCGGCGAGCCGCTGTTCAAGCGCGGCTGGCGCCAGGATAAGGGCGATGCGCCGTTGAAGGAAACGCTGGCCGCGGCGATGTTGGCCGCCTGCGGCTGGTGGGAGCCGGAGACCGGCGCCGTGTCGGAGCTGCCGCTGTACGACCCCTGCTGCGGCAGCGGCACGATCGCGATCGAGGCCGCGCAGATCGCATTGAAAATCCCGGCTGGCGGCAACCGGCGCTTCGGCTTCGAGAAGCTGCTGCCGCACCAGCCGCACGTTTGGGACGCTATCAAAAAAGAAGCTGAAAGTGAAGGTGGATGCAGCGCCTCGGGCACAAAAGACCAAAAAATCGATGCGCTGCCCGCCATCTACGGCAGCGACGTGGCGCACCGCATGGTCGACTTCGCCGAGCGCAACGCCGAGCGCGCGGGCGTGGCCGATGCGGTGCAGTTTCGCGGCGGCGATGCGCTGCAGCGGATGCCGCCGCCGGGTGTGCCGGGCGTGCTGTTGCTGAACCCGCCCTATGGTGAGCGCATCGACGTGGCCGGTGTCGCCGGTGTCGCTAGTGCCCGCGCTACAGCGCCCGGCGGCCGCGAGCAGGCCCAGGCGCAAGACGGCGGCGAATTCTTCAGCCAGTTGAGCAGCCATTGGAAAAAGCACTATGCGGGCTGGCAAGCCTGGCTGCTCACGCCGGACCTGAAGCTGCCAGGCCGCATGCGGCTCAAAGAGTCGCGCCGCGTGCCGTTGTGGAACGGGCCGATCGAGTGCCGCTTGTTCCGCTTCGATCTGGTCAGCGGCTCGGCGCGCGGCGACAAGCTGGCGGGACCGAGCCCGCTGTCCGAGCCGGTCGACCGCACGGCTTGAACCAACCTCGTGATCGCCTGCACCCACTGCGCAATTTCACCCGCGACCGTGGCAATCAGTTCAAGCTCGGCGCTTTTCTGGCGACCTGTGCCTGTTCGCTGATGCTGCACCGCATGGGTCCGGCGGATGACGAAATGGCGGTCGCACGGCTTTCGCTGACCATTGCCCTACTTCTCGGGCTGTTGTGCGTGGCGTCGCTGATCTACTTCGTCGGCTACATGGCCGGGCGCATCAACGTGGAGACGGTCGTCACGCTGGTCGGGCGCGGCCTGCAATCGGCAATTCAACGGCTCACCAGCGTGGAGGCGCAGCCTGCGCTGCCGCCGGACAGCCACTGGCACGGCGCCGCCCTCATCCGCCGCCCCCACCGCGGCCGTGCAGTTGCTGGTGCGGCCCGGCGACCATGGGTTTCTGGGCGGCGTCGCTGTGGTGCAGCCGGGTACCGTGAGCGCCAATCGCGCCGTGCAGGACGCGCTCGACCTCGAAGCCGATTGGCACAGCCTGAATGGTCTCGAATACGCCGTGCGCGAGCTGGTCGAAGTTGCGGTGCGTGCGCTGTCGCCCGCAATCAACAGCCCGCTGGCCGCGATCGGCGTGCTCGACCGGCTCGGCGCCGCGTTGTGCAGTCTGGCGGGCCGCACCTTGCTCACCGGCATCATCCAGCGTGCAGGGCACACGGTGCTGGTGATCCCGGCTGCGAGTACGACGGGCTGTTGAACGCGATGTTCCACATGATCCGGCAGTACGGCAGCAAAAATCCTGCGGTGCCGATCCGGCTGTTCGAAGTGCTGATGGCGGTGGGCGGTGCCAAGGCCGATTCGGCCCGCATCGACTCGCTTGCGCCGCATGCCGATCTGATGCTTGCCGATACCGAACAGGAACGGTTCACGCCCAGCGACATCGAAGACTTGCGCCGCCGGCATCAACGCGTCGGCGACGTGCAGCGGCAGGGTGTTGCAGCGCTGGCCGGCGGGGCCAAATGCTGACAAGGCGCAGTGCGCCACCATCGGCACCGTGTTTGCCCATCGTTCGATAAAAATCTTGTCAACCAATACGTCATTCAATGGAATTCCTCGGCATCAAATGGGTCGGCATCAATCCCGAAAACGGCCAGAAGCTGCTGCTGTCGATCGTGTTCATCGCGGTCGTACTCGGGCTCGGCGCGGCGGCGCGCTGGGTCAGTGGCCGGATCATCAACCGAAACGACCAAGCCGGCGTCCAGGCCGGTTTCTGGACGCGCCAGGCGATCGGCCTGCTGGTGGCGGTCGTGCTGATCCTGGGCCTGCTGTCGATCTGGTTCAACGATCCAGCGCGGCTGTCCACCGCCTTCGGGCTGGTCACGGCGGGCCTGGCATTCGCGCTGCAGCAGGTGGTCACGGCATTCGCCGGTTATTTCGTGATCCTGCGCGGCGCGACCTTCACTGTGGGCGACCGCATCTCGATGGGCGGCGTGCGCGGCGACGTGGTGCAGCTCGGCTTCATCCAGACCACCATCATGGAGATGGGCCAGCCGCCGCCGGTCCAGGGCGCGGACCCCGCGATGTGGGTGAAGAGCCGGCAGTTCACCGGCCGCATCGTTACCGTGAGCAACTCGAAAATCTTCAGCGAGCCGGTGTTCAACTACACGCGGGATTTTCCGTTCATCTGGGAGGAGATGACCTTGCCGATCGCCTACAAGGACGACCGGAAAAAAGTGGAAAGCATTCTGATTGAGGCTGCCACACGCTACGGCGAAGACCCGAACGCGATGGCCTCCGACGCAAAGGCCGAACTGCAACGACGCTTCGCGGTTGAGCAGATCGACCTCGAGCCGCGCGTGTTCTACCGGATCACCGACAACTGGCTCGAACTCACCGTGCGCTTCATCGTCGGCACCCACCGCATCCGCGGCGCCAAGGATTCGATGAGCCGCTTCATCGTCGATGAGCTCGAGTCGGCCGGCATCGAGATCGCATCGGCGACCTACGACATCGTGGGCTTTCCGCCGATCGAGCTGCGTCGCGAAGGGCGAGGTGGCCCGCGCGGGTTGTTGGCCGCTGCAGCGCCGCAGCCGGCCGGTCCCACACCACCCGCACGGCAGCCTTGAGCCAGGCCGACGATGCAGACCGTACGCGGCGTCTGGTCGTGCTGGACACCAATATCGTGCTCAATCTGCTTGTGTTCGATGACCCGCGCGTGGGAGCGCTGAAAACGGCGTTGCAGTCGGGTGCTTTGCAGTGGCTTGCCACGTGCGCAATGCGAGACGAACTGGCACGCGTGCTCGGCTATCCGAACATCGTCGCCTGGTCTGCCAGGCGGGGCCGCGACCCGGTCGCGGTTTGCATCGACGTGCTTGCAGGGTTCGATGCGCATGCACACATCGTGGCCGACGCATCGCCTGCGCCGCTGTTGTGCAGCGACCCGGATGACCAGGGTTTCATCGATCTCGCGTGGGCGCATGGCGCTGCGTTGGTCAGCAACGATCGCGCGGTGATTGACGTCTGGAAGCGCCTGGGCGCAGGTCGCACTATTGAAATCGCGGCGACCGCAGCACCTTCAATGCAGGCCGAGTGACCAGCGAGAAAGCGTCAAAAACGCGCTGAGCGCCGACCGCTGAGCGCCGACCGCAGTCCCAGAGCGCTTGAGCACTGCGCCCTGAGACAACTGCAGACAGACCGCTTGTTCACACACAGTTCACGAAACATCGTGGCCAGCGTCGCGAACAAATCGGGTTGGTCACGCAACTCGATGGCCAGATCGGACCAGCGCCAGGGCGGGTCGGTTTGCGTGCGCATGAATGCGAGCACCGCGGGCGGCTGCACGTCGCACCACCTGCCGTCATCGATCACGACCGCGTATTCGCTGTCGGCATGGGCGCGTGCGGTGCTCTCGATCAGCACGCAAAACCGATCGGCGTGCGGCACGTCGATGTGGTTGCACTGCCACTGATAGCGCAGCAACGCGGCGCCGCCACGGCTCGGTGCGCGCAGGAATACGAGCAGGCGGTCGTCGTCGGAGTTGGTCGGCATGAGGGCGCTGATTTTGTGGAGCCTGGTGGTCACTGGTCAATCCCGCATTGATGCGATGGAGGCCATTCCATGAAGCCGTGCAGGGCGCGCGTGGTGATGCCGGAGCCTCCAGGTGCTTTTAGCAAGATTCATGCCGCCGCGCCGCACAACGCACGTCCAACGGGCACGATGCGCCGATCCGCCGCGCCCAGGGCAACGGAATCGGCGACCCAACGCCACAGCCCGCGACTTGAATACGATGCACGACATGAACGACCCAACATCCACCCCGCCATCCGTTGACGCGACCCAGCCGGGTGCCGACATCGACGACGAAGACATCGACCGCTATGAAAAACTCGAGTCGATCCTGGACGACTTGCGCGAGCGAACCGGCGACGCGCCGCAATGGGAATTCTGTGAAGGCTTTATGGTGGCGCTGCTGTGTTGCCGGCGTCCGATTGCGGTTGAGGACTATCTGCCGCTGTTGCTCGGTGCGGAAGAAACTACAGCAGTGGCTGCCCAGCCGCCAGTCGATGCCGTGGCAGCGATCCCGTTTGCCGATGCGGCGCAGCGGGCACGGTTTCTGGAATTGTGGAACGCGCGCTGGCTTGAAGTGGCGGCCGCGCTCGATGCGCAAGTCGAGACGCTCGACGACGAGCGGGCCTATCACCCGCAGTTGTTCGACATGCGCGGGCTCGTTGCGCGCATGGACGAGGCCGAACGCGCTGACATCGACTTGGATGAGTTGCCTGCATTCGCACAACTGTGGGCGCTCGGTTTCATGGAGGTGGTCGACCTCTGGTCGGACGAGTGGGCGCCGCCGCGCGACAAGGAAGCGCGTGCACTGATCGCGCAGTCGCTCGACGTGATCGGTGGTCTGATGGAAGACGACGCGGCGCCGCCGGACGTCTCACCGTTCGACGATGCCGATCCGCCGTCGGTCAGCGCACGCCGCTTTGATGCGTTCGGGCTGGCCATGTGGGGTGTCTACGACCTGCACGACGTCTGGAAAAGCTTCGGGCCGCGCATCGACCCGGTGAAGAAGACCGATGTGCCGGGCCGCAACGATCCTTGTCCTTGCGGCAGTGGGAAGAAATTCAAGAAGTGTTGTGGCGCTTGACTCTTCCCCCGAGCTTCGCTGTGCTTTCGCCTCCCCCCAACCGGGGGCGGCGCCTACGGCCTGGCAAAGCCAGCTCCGTGGCCCCCGCTGGGGAAATTCGGCTGCCTGCTTTTGACTCCGTGTGTATTACTGCAATCCAGTAAACGCGAAATCGACTTCCGGATTTTTGCCGCTCACGATCATTGCGATGCTTTTGCCAGAGCCGCACGAATGGGTCCAGCCGAGCGTGCCGTGACCGGTGTTGAGGTAGAGATTGGGTACTTTGGAGCGGCCGATGATCGGCAGGTTGGACGGCGTGGCGGGCCGCAGGCCGGTCCAGAACTGCGCGCGTTCCGCATCGCCCGCGCCGGGAAATAATTCCTCCACGCGGCGCACGATCGCCTCGCAGCGCACGCGGTTCAGATCCCGGTCGTAGCCGTTCAACTCGGCCGTGCCGGCGATGCGCAGGTTGTCGCCGAGGCGCGAGAACACGAGCTTGTATTCGTCGTCGGTCAAGGACACCTGATGCGCCATCGACTCGTCCTTCACAGGTAGCGTGACCGAGTAGCCCTTGGCCGGGTAGATCGGCAGGTCGATGCCCAGCGGCTTCACATAAAGGGGGCTCAAGCTGCCCATCGCCAGCACATAGGCGTCCGCGCGCAGTCGCTGAAAACGGCCTTGGCTGTCGGTCACTTCGACGTGGTCGATTCGGCCACCCGCCTCACGCAACGCGGTCACCGTATGGCTCATCAGGAACTCGACACCGTCGGCGCGGCAGCGGTCCACCAATTCGCGGGCGAATTGGTTCGCATCGCCCGATTCGTCCTCGGCCGTGAACGTCGCACCGGCCAACCGCGGGCGGATGTGGCGCAGCGCGGGTTCGATCCTGACGGCCTCGTCGGCGGAGATCACGCGCCGGTCGCAGCCCATTGCGCGCATTTGCGCAGCCGGTCCTTCCGCGCCGTCGAACTCCTGCTGACTTGTGTAGAAGTGCAGGATGCCTTGGGTGCGCTGGTGATATTCGATGCCGATGTCGCGTCGGAGTTGCTGCAGCGTGTCGCGGCTGTAGGTGCCAAGCCGCACGATCTGGCCGATGTTGTGGCGCGTGCGCGCGGGCGTGCATTCGCGCAGAAACCGCAGACCCCACATCCATTGGCGCGCATCGGCACGCACCCGAAACAGCAGTGGCGCGTCCTCCTTGCCGAGCCACTTGAGCACCTTGAACGGCGCCGACGGATTGGCCCAGGGCTCGGCATGACTGACCGAGATCTGCCCTCCATTGGCGAAGCTGGTTTCTGCTGCGGGGGATGCCTGGCGGTCGACGACCGTGACCTCATGGCCTTCCTTCCGCAGGAAATAGGCCGATGTGACGCCGAGCAGGCCGGCGCCCAAGACGATGACTTTCATGGAATAAAACCCTGCGCTTTCTTCAGATGGGAGCAGCCACGCACAGGTGCACAAGGCGAGCGCTGCTCGGCCTTGGGGTGGCGTGGTTGCCGCTCCCCCTGTCCTTGGTACCTGAGAGATTCAACCGCGCAAAGGGATGTCTTCGCGGGTTTTGCTCCTTCGGTGCGTCACGGTGGCGTGACGGCTCTCCAGACGGCGTTTCCGGGTGTCGCAGTACGGGACCTGAGCGTGCATGGGAGTTTGCGCCTTCGGTGGCATGCGGCCGATCGGTTTGATTGACGCATACGCTCTCCTGCGAGTACTTGGACTGTAGCAGCGGACTGCGGGCCTGGTCAAACCAATCCATGCGCGTTCGGGCTTGGCGCAGCCTGGCAACCGCCCGCAGGGGGTACGCCCACCGCGTGACAAGTCGAGCTGGCGTGCGATCTCCTCGAAGCCCCGGCCGGGATCGAGCGGAGGATAAAAGTCGAGGCCCCTGGACATCACCATGTCCACGGGCGGGTGCACCACCGCGCCGCAGGCCACCAGACTGCCAGCAATCACGAACCGTCGGTGGTTCGAGATCTCGCTGGCACGCCGCAGCAGCGGTTCCACATTGGCAAGCGTCATCGGGGCATCGAGCGACTTCATGAACGCCTGCTGAGGAACGGCGAGCACTGCAACAGCGACTGCCACGCCATTTGATGAAATGCATCGGCCTCCAGCGCTGTGAGCTGCTCCGCCTGCAGCAACTCGATGAACCAGCCCTACAGTTGCCCGAGCCGGCCCGGCAACGGCGCATTGCGGCGTCGTGTATCGGCCAGATCGGCATCGCCGCTGCGCAATCGTGCCGCAAGCCGTTCGCGCCTGTTGTTCACCTGGGCCATCACCTTGGCAATCTCGGCATGGCGTGCAGCCACCGCCGGGTGAAGCCCATCCGTTGCAGCGGCTGTCTCGACGGGTCTCCTGCAGGCAGCTTACCGATGCAGCCCATGTCGGTTTCGAAACCGGCGTGGCGGCCGCGTCATGACTGCATCACTCCACCGCCAGCGCAAACCGGTCGGTGCGCGCCTGCTTCCAGTAGTGCCGGTAGATGTGATGCTGCTTGCTCAAGTCGGCCTGCAGCAACGCGCCGCGCACGACCTGCGGCAGCAGGTTGGACAACGACCGCACGTTGTTCTCATCGATGCGGCGCACGATGTGGTGCGGCGTGATCTGGTTCGGATGATCGAGCCCTGCGGCCTGCACCAGGTGCCGCAGCGCCAGCAGCGTGCGTTCATGAAATTGATGTACGCGCTCGGCCTTGTCGGGCACCACCAACGCCTGCTGGCGCATCGGGTCTTGCGTGGTCACGCCGGTTGGGCAGTTGCCGGTGTGGCAGGTCTGCGCCTGGATGCAGCCGATCGCAAACATGAAGCCGCGCGCGCTGTTGCACCAGTCGGCGCCCATGGCCATGAGACGCGCGATGTCGAATGCGCTGATCACCTTGCCCGCGCAGCCGACCCTGATGCGGTCGCGCAGATCGGCACCGACCAGCGTGTTGTGCACCAGCGTCAGGCCTTCCTGCAGCGGCACGCCGACGTGGTCGATGAACTCGACCGGGGCTGCGCCGGTGCCCCCTTCGGAGCCGTCCACCACGATGAAGTCGGGCGTGATGTCGGTCTCCCGCATGGCTTTGACGATACCGAACCATTCCCACGGGTGGCCGATGCAGAGTTTGAAGCCGACCGGCTTGCCGCCGGACAGCGCGCGCAGCCGCTCGATGAACTGCAGCAGCTCGATGGGAGAGCCAAATGCACTGTGGCTCGGCGGCGAGATGCAGGTCACGCCGATCGGGATGCCGCGCGCCTCGGCAATCTCCGCCGTGACCTTGGAGCCCGGCAACACGCCGCCCTGGCCCGGCTTGGCGCCCTGGCTCAGCTTCAACTCGATCATCTTGACCTGCGGGTCAGTCGCGTTCGCCTGAAACTTGTCCGCATTGAACGTGCCGTCGTCGTTTCGGCAGCCGAAGTAGCCGGAAGCCACTTCCCAGATCAGGTCGCCGCCATGCTTGCGGTGGTGCCGGGAGACCGAGCCTTCGCCGGTGTCGTGCGCGAAGCCGCCGAGCTTGGCGCCCTGGTTCAGTGCCTGGATCGCATTGCCCGACAGCGAGCCGAAGCTCATCGCCGAGATGTTGAACACGCTGGCCTCATACGGCTGCGTGCAGTCCCCCGGGCGCGGCTCACGGCCCTTCACCGGCATGCCGATCGCAATGCGAAAGTCGTGCGAGGCCAGCCGGGTCGGCGTCATCGAATGGTTGATCCACTCGTAGCCGTCGCTCTCCACGTCGAGCTGCGAGCCGAACGGCCGGTAGTCCGATTCGCCCTTGGCGCGTTGATAGACCAGTGAGCGCTGGGCGCGTGAGAAGGGTGCCGCGTCGGTGTCGGATTCGATGAAGTATTGGCGGATTTCCGGGCGGATCGTCTCGAGCAGGAACCGCATGTGTCCGATCACCGGATAGTTGCGCAGCACCGCATGTTGCTTTTGCAACAAGTCGTAAATTCCTAGCAGGACGAGCAAGGCAAACAGCACCGGCCACGGCACCGAAACGTCGAGCCATAGCCACCCCGCGGCGGTGCCCAGCAATGCCAGCGCACACAGCGCAAACACGGTGTAGCGATAGGGGTAGAGCCGTTCGTTGGCGGTCCGCATGGTGGTGTATGTCCTTCGTGATGGATGCCGGCACGCCGGTGGTGACCTGACAATGCTGCCCGAGTCAACCCGTCGATCCGGGCTAACCTGGAAATCGTCAAACCACTGAAACCGCGCACCGTTGCTGCATCCGGCAACCGTTGGAAACGGCCTCAGCGGTCCAATTTGACATGGGATCACGGACCCCTGCTGACGCAGCGCGGTTGAATTAAACCCGCCCACGCGTCACATACCAAACGTTAGCACCCGATGGAACCACCAGCCTCAGCCGATTTGCCACTGCGCCCGACCACCGCATTGCCGTATGCGAGCTTCAGCACAGCCGTCATGGACGTGTTGCGGCTGCTGCGCGCACGGTTGGGGTTTGATGTGTGGATGGTGACCCGCGTGAGCGACGACCGGCAAATCGTGCTGCACGCGCTGGATCACAGCCACGGCGTGACGGACGGCGCCGTACTTTCCTGGCCGGACTCGATCTGCCGACAGATGGTGCTTGGCAACGGTCCGAACATCGCGCCCGACGTGCACGCGGTTGCCGGCTACGCGGTGGCGGCTGCAGCGCAGCAACGCCCGATCGGCGCCTACATCGGGCTGCCACTGTGCAGCATGGAAGGCGAGGTGCTGGGCACGATGTGCGCGATCGACAAGCAGATCCAGCCCGCGCAATTGGTGGCCGAGCAATCGCTGCTTGAACTGCTGGGGCGGCTGCTCAGCAGCCTGCTGCAGGCTGAGCGCTTGCAAGAAACCGTTGCGCGGCGCTACGAGCGGCTGCGCATCGAAGCACAGACCGATGCGCTGTCGGGACTGTTCAACCGCCGGGCCTGGGACCGGCTGCTTGCAGCCGAAGAAGAACGCTGCCGCCGTCATAGCCACCCCGCTGCGGTGCTGGTGATCGATCTGGATGGGCTCAAGTTCATCAACGACCAGCACGGTCACGCTGCCGGCGACCGGCTGATCGAGCGCATCGGTCGCGCGCTGCGTGCGGCAGCGCGCGAGATCGACGTCGTCGCACGTATCGGCGGCGACGAGTTCGGCGTGCTCGGCATCGAATGCGACACAGCCGGCGCGCAGGCGCTGGCCGATCGCGTGCGCGCTGCCTTGCAGGACACAGGCATCAACGCCTCAATCGGATTCGCGGCGCGGGACGTGGCGGGCGGGCTGCAGGCGGCTTGGCAGACCGCCGACCAGCGAATGTACGAGGAAAAAAGCCAGCGCCGCGGCGGGGTTGCCGTGGAGGTTGATCGCGCCTGAGTTCGGCCGCAGGTGGGCCGGATGCTGACCGATGTGCGTTGGGACCGCCGTGGCGAGACACAGCGGCAGCCGGCAATGGCCGTGGTTGCTTCGTCTCAACCCACGTGAGATGCGGTTGAGCGCTTGAGTGCACCAGCGCTCGACGACTCGAACGCTCGACCACGCAGCAGAACCTCTGGCCGGTCGGGCAATCCATTCACCTCGGCCATCCCCCGGCTGCCGACTTGGGCGATCATCGGCGTTCCTTAACCCACCGGTGCACCACGCGGCGCACGTGGTCCGCGTGGTGGATCGATTCGCGTTCTCTTTGCTTCTTTGCTTCCTTTCTTTTCTGCCCATTCCTCTCGGATGACGCTTTCCCTGCCCACTCCTGCCGAGCCGGCTGTCGTCGTGCTCGGCCGCTATCACATGCGGCGGCTGCGTGAGGTGTACCGCTCCGCCGGCTGGCCGTGTCATGACATGGTCGAAGTCGAACTGCTGGCCGCCGGCCTGCTGGAGCGTGTGCGCGACGCGGCCGGCCGGGAAACCTTGCGCCTGACAGACGCCGGCATCACGCGGTTGTCGCAAACGCTGGCGGCGAACCGCGCGGTTCGCACGAATCATGAGCGGCTGGCCCTCAAGGTCGCCCGCGAGATGCTGCGCGCCGGGCGCATCGTCTGGCGCGAGCTGAGCCTGCGCGCGCAGGTTCCGGCAGCCGGCGCGGTGTCTGCTGTGGTGCCGACTGCGCTGATGGCGCTGGCCAGCGAAGGCGGTTGGGCCGAGCAACCGCTGCCGTCAAAAACGCCGATGCGCTGGTGCATTGCCAAGCCGGACGTGTTTTCGATCCGCAACACCAGTGTGGAGGCGTATGCACAGCCGGTTGTGCACGAAGTGAAAGTCAGCCGCGCCGATCTGCTGGGCGACTTGAGGAAGCCGGACAAGCGCGCTGCGTACCTCGACCTCGGCGGCGAGTGCTGGTATGTGCTGGGCCGGGATGCGAAAGACCGGCCGATTGCGTCGCCGAACGAAATTCCGCTTGAGTGCGGCGTGTTGATCGACTGCGGCGAACGGCTTGAGGTCGCGCGCGCGGCGGTGCGGCGCATAGTGCCGCGCCTGCCGTTCGCAGTCTGGCTCGCGCTGGCCAAGGCGCAACCGATGCCCGGCTTCGACGACGACGCGCAGGCGCTGCTGAACGACGAAGAAGGGTGACGGTTGCGGACAAGCGGCCGGGCCCCGCTCAGGTCGCCAGCCCTGCGACATTTGCCGCGTCGGCTTGGCTGCTACCGACAAGGCCGCGCCGGGTGGCGGGTTAGCATCCCCGTGATGCCACCGATTACTACCAGCCCCACCTTGCACACCGTTCGAGTCCGCCACCGCCACCGCCACGGCCACCATCAATCCGCCCGATGCTGATCGGGCTGGGGTTCGCCACCGCCGTGTTGCTGGTGCTGACGCTGCTGCCGTTGTTGCGGCAGAAGCACTGGGTGGTGCGCAGCATGGATTTCCCGAGACTGCAGCTCGCGGTACTGGCGGTGCTGCTGATCGGCGCCGACATCTGGCTGGGGTTGCAGCGGCCGGCTGGCTGGGGGCTGCTGGCGATCGCGCTGCCCTGCCTGGCCTGGCAGGCGTGGTGGATCTTGCCGTACACGCAGCTGTGGCCTACCGAAGTGCGGCCCGCCGACAGCCCCGACGAACAGCGCCGGCTGCGCATCATCACGTCCAACGTGCTCGGCACGAACCGCGATGCGGACAAGCTGCTGCACCTGGTGCGCACCCGTGAGCCCGACTTGCTGGTCACGCTGGAGACCGACGACTGGTGGCAGGGGCAGCTCGACACCCTGCTGCCCGACATGCCCTACAGCATCAAATGCCCGTTGGACAACCTCTACGGCATGCATGTGTATTCCCGCCTGCCGCTGGAGGCGCCACAGATCGCCTACCTGGTCGAGCCGGACAAGCCGTCGATGCACATGCGCGTGCGGCTGCGATCGGGCCACGCGATTCGGGTGCACTGCCTGCACCCGGCGCCGCCGAGTCCGAGTGAGAACGAGTCTTCCAGCGAGCGCGACGCCGAACTCGTGGTGGTTGCGCGCAGCATCGCTGGGCAGGACGCACCGATCATCGTGACGGGCGATCTGAACGACGTCGCGTGGTCGTCCACCACCCGGTTGTTTCGCAAGCTGAGCGGGCTGCTCGACCCGCGCGTGGGCCGCGGCATGTTCAATACGTTCCACGCGCAGTATCCGTTCCTGCGCTGGCCGCTTGACCATCTGTTTCATTCGGCGCACTTCACGATCGGCAAGATCGAGCGGTTGCCTTCAATCGGCTCCGACCACTTCCCGCTGCTTGCCGAAATCTGGTTCACGCCGGCCGACGGCGTGGGCCAGGAAGGCATTGACGCCGATGCAGAAGACCGCGCGCGGGCCGAAGAAGATGCCGCTGAGCAGAACGTTGGACAGGCGGAAGTGCCAACGCCGTGACGACGGCGGAACGCTGCCAGTGTCCGTGCATTGGCCGCTCAGATCGATCTACACCAAGCGGTTGATCGAACGCATTGACGGAGCGCCGATGCGGCTTCGGCGCTGCAAACCATAACTCGATTGCGAGGGCCAGCGGGTTGATGTGCCCGGCCACCCGGTGTGCTGGCTGCGCTGCGCGCACGGAATGGCCCACCATCGCCTCCACGGGCCTCGCCGAGCCGGATTGCGCGACCTCAATGCCTGTATTCAGACGCTCAAGCAGCACGTTTTGCCATCCCATCTGAACGCACTGCGTGGGCCACGTTCTTGCCATCAATCCAGGCAGGGGAAACGCCGCATACGCTCGGACAAAACCGCCCGAACTGGATAAAATCACAGCCATGGATCTCAAACGCAAACTTACGATCCTGGCCGACGCCGCGAAGTACGACGCCTCGTGCGCATCCAGCGGCACGTCCAAGCGCGATTCGGCCGACGGCAAGGGGTTGGGCAGCACCGAGGGCTCGGGCATTTGCCACAGCTATGCGCCCGACGGTCGCTGCATCTCGCTGCTCAAGGTGCTGCTGACCAACTGGTGCACCTACGACTGCAAATACTGCGTGAATCGCGAATCGAGCAATGTCGAGCGCGCGCGTTTCTCGGTGCAGGAAGTGGTGAACCTGACGCTTGATTTTTATCGCCGCAACGTGATCGAAGGGCTTTTCTTAAGCTCCGGCATCATGCGCAGCCCCGACTACACGATGGAGCAGGTGATCGAGGTCGCGCGTGTGCTGCGCGAAGAGCACAACTTCCGCGGCTACATCCACTTGAAAACCATTCCCGATGCAAGCGAGGCGCTGATCCTCAAAGCCGGCCAGTACGCGGACCGCCTGAGCATCAACGTCGAGCTGCCCACGCGCGAATCGTTGGCCACGTTGGCGCCGGAAAAAGACGAAGGCGCCATCAAACGATCGATGGCGCGCATCCGCATCCAGCTCGACGACAACAAGGAAGCCAGGGCCGACGCGACCAAGGTGCGTTCGATTGCGAACGCGGCCCCTTCGCGCGCGCGCGTGCCGCGCTTCGCTCCGGCCGGCCAGAGCACGCAGATGATCGTCGGCGCCGACGCGTCCGACGACCGCACGATCCTGTCGGCCAGCGCGACGCTGTACGGGTCCTATCAACTCAAACGCGTCTACTACTCTGCGTTCAGCCCGATCCCCGATTCGACCGCTGCGCTGCCGCTGATCGCCGCACCGATGATGCGCGAGCACCGGCTCTATCAGGCCGACTGGCTGCTGCGTTTTTACGGCTTCGAGCAGCACGAGATCGTGACCGAGCCCACTGGCATGCTGTCGCTCGATGTCGACCCGAAGATGGCCTGGGCCTTGGCGCACCGCGCGCGCTTTCCGGTCGATTTGAACCGCGCGCCGAAAGAAATGCTGCTGCGGGTGCCGGGCCTGGGTGCGCGTTCGGTGGAGCGGCTGCTCGCAGCGCGCCGGGTGCGTCGTTTGCGCATGGAAGACCTGCGCCGCCTCAAGGCGCCGCTGTCCAAAGTGCTGCCGTTCGTCGAACTGCTCGACCACAAGCCGCGCGAGCACGATGCCGATGGCCTGCTGCGCAGATTGTCCGCGCCGCGCGCGGCCGCGCAGCAGCAGCAATCGTTGTTTTGAGCGCGCCGTACTTGGGGTGCTGATGACGACTGCAGCCGCTTCGCTGTCTCCGCCATCGCGAGCGGACGATTTCGGAGTCGCGCAGACGATCGCCCTCGACGGGCCCATCGACTGGAAGAGCTTCGTCCATGCGGCCCGCGCGCTGGTCGAAGCCGGCACCCCGCCTGGCCAGGTGCGCTGGACCGATGGTACCCAAGCGCAGTCGGTCGGCTTGTTCGATGAAGCACCTGCGATGCTTGCGCGCGCATTGCCTGCAGCCCATGCGCTGTCGTTGCCCGCGTCGTTCGTCGACCGTGCCAAGACCGCGTTGCTGCACGCCGATCCGCTGCGTTTCGATCTGATCTACCGCATGGTCTGGCGTTTGAATCAGGACCGCAACCTCGTGCACGACCTGCTCGACCCCGACCGGCTGCGGCTGGACACCCTGGTCAAGGCCGTGCGGCGTGAAGAGCACAAGATGCACGCGTTCGTGCGCTTTCGCAAGGTGGCGGTGGGACGGGTCGATGGCGCGGTCGATGCGTCGTCGGGCGGCAATGCGCAAACCGCAAGCGAACCTGCCGTGCGTCACGTCGCCTGGTTCGAGCCCGACCATCACGTGCTCGAAGCCGTTGCATCGTTCTTTGTGCGCCGCTTCGCCGCGATCGAATGGGCGATCCTGACGCCGCGCGTTTGCGTCGCCTGGGACCGCAAGAAGCTCACGTTCGGCCCCGGCGCCGACCCGCGCGACGCGCCTGCAGCCGACGCCGACGAGGCGCTCTGGCTTGCCTACTACGGCAGCATCTTCAATCCCGCGCGGGTGAAAGTTGATGCGATGAAAAAAGAGATGCCCAGGCGCTATTGGAAGAACCTGCCCGAGGCGCAGTTGATCGCGCCGCTGCTGGCCGAAGCGCCTGCGCGCGTGCAGCGCATGGTGGAGGCCGGCGGTACCGAACGCGTGCGTCGGCGCGGCGTTGCGGTGGCGCAGCAGGTCACCAGCGGCGGCGAGGCGCAGGTGCAAGTGGCGGCAGCTGCCTCGATGCCCACCGATCCGCACCAGCCGCCCGATCGCGCGACCATCCGGCTGCTGCGCGCCGAGCCCGAATCGCTCACCCGCTTGGCGGAACGCGCCAGCGGCTGCCGCGCCTGCCCGATCGGTGCTGGCGCCACGCAGATGGTCTGGGGCACCGGTGCAGCCCGAGCACGCCTGATGCTCGTCGGCGAGCAACCCGGCGACCGCGAAGACCTGGCCGGCCGGCCGTTCGTCGGCCCCGCAGGCAACCTGCTCAAGCGTGCATTGGCCGACCTGGACTGGCCTGCCGAGCGCCTCTACATGACCAACGCGGTCAAGCACTTCAAGTACGAACTGCGCGGCAAGCGCCGCATCCACAAGACCGCAAGCCAGCGCGAGGCGTCGGTCTGCTCGGGCTGGCTGGAGGCCGAGATCGCGGCCGTCCAACCCAAAGCATTGATCGCGCTGGGTGCCACCGCCGCGCGCAGCCTGCTCGGCCGCGCGGTGCCGATCGGCGCCAACGAGGGCGAATGGCTCGCCGAGCGCGCCGACGGTCGACCCGTGCTGATCGTGCAGCATCCAGCCGCGTTGCTGCGGACGGTGGATGGGGACATGGACACGATCTATCGGCGCTGGGTCGAACTGTTGCGTCGGGCGGGTGCGTACGTTGCCGAAGGTGATCAAGTTGCCGATGCAGCCGTGGTTTCCGCACTGGCTCCCTGAGTGGCGTCTTGCTGTGCATCGAAGCCGAGGGTTCACGCGATGGGCAAATCGTCCATGTGGCCGCGGTCCGGAATTTCTTGCAATTGCCGTTCGAATTTCGGTCGCATGGGGGGGGGTCCGGTGAATCGCGTTTGCATGGACATATCGCGTACGCGACATCGTGTCGGTTTTTGCCTACCGAATGAGCCGATGTCGTTCGACCTTCAAGGTGCAACCGTCTCGCCTAAAGTCCGATGAGTCGCATCGATCAACCGTTGTTTTTTTAGAAAGAGAAGACCCATGAGCAAAGACACTTCAGCCTCGCACGACACGCTTTGGAAGCTGATCAAGGACACCAAATTCGGCATGCTGAGCCACCGCAGTGAGAGTGGTGCCCTGCACGCCCACCCGCTGACCACGCAAAACCGGGACATCGACGAGGACTCACGCCTTTATTTCTTCATCCCGCGCGACGGCGAGATCTGCCAACGGTTGAAGGCCGATCCGAAGACGTGCTTGGCTTACGCGAACCCGAGCGACGACAGCTATGTGTCGGTGTCCGGCACGGCCTCGTTCGTGGAAGACATGGAGAAAAAACGCGCGCTCTGGTCGGTTGCGGCCAAGGCCTGGTTTCCGGACGGTGTGGAGGACCCCAACCTTGCGCTGTTGGCCGTGCACATCGATCAGGCCGAGTATTGGGACGTGACGGAGAGCAAGCTGACCCAGCTGTTCAAGATGGCGACCGCCGCCGTCACCGGCAATCCGCCGAACATGGGTGAACACAAGAAGCTATGAGCAACCTTCGCAGGCAGCAGCGGCTGAGAAACGCTGCTGCATCGTTCTGCATCAATCGAAGCGCGCTTTAACGAGCCTAAGTGCGCTGAGGCGGCATGAAGGCTGTTCAACTCGTGTAGGTGATGTGGCCCAAGCAGCTCCTGCTGGTCGACTCGCGGGCCGCGAACCGGCGCTGCCACCGGCGTCCCGGCAGACGCAGCGGCCGGTGAGCGGTGCCTGTCGCTTCAATTCACTTTGATCCCTGCGGCCTTCACCACCTTATCGGCTTTCGTGGTCTCATCCGCGATGAACTGGTCGAACTCGGCCGGCTTCATCAAAAACGGTTCCGCGCCGAGCTTGTCGAGTCGCTCCTTCAGCTCGGGCGCGGCCATGATGTTCGCCACTTCGGCCTGAAGTTTTTCGATCACCGGCCGCGGCGTTTTGGCGGGTGCCAGCATGCCGACCCAGAACAAAAACTCGGAGCCCGGCACGCCGGCCTCCACCGTGGTCGGCACATCGGGCAGCACCCCGGAACGCTTGGCGGTGCCGACGGCGAGTGCCTTGAGGCGACCGTCCTTGATCAGCGGCAGCGCGGACACCATCGGCGCGAAGAACCAGTCGATGCGCCCGGCCATCGTCTCGGTCATCGCCTCGGGTGTGCCGCGGAAAGCGACGTGCTGCGCGTCGATGCCGGCTGCGAGCCGGAACACTTCGGCGTTCATGTGCGTGGCCGAGCCGTTGCCGGCCGAGCCGTAGTTGAGTGCGCCCGGCTTGGCTTTGGCCTGTGCGATCAGATCCTTCACATCGGCATAGCGACCCGGCGGCGTGACCAGCACGTTCGGCAGGCTCGCCAGCGGCGTGACGCCCGCAAAGTCCTTGATCGTGTCGTACGACAGGTTTGGATAAATCGACGCGTTGACCAAATGCCCGGCCGAATGCACGAGCAACGTGTTGCCGTCGGGCGGCGCCTTGGCGACCTGCGCGGCGCCGATCGTGCCGCCCGCGCCGGGCTTGTTCTCCACGATCACGCTGGTGCCGAGCGCCGGCCCGAGCTTCTCGGCCACGATGCGCGCGATCACGTCGGTACCGCTGCCGGCCGTGAACGGCACCACGAGCTTGATCGGCTGGCCTTTGGGCCAGGCGTCCTGCGCCTGGGCGATGCACGGCAGGCTGGCGAACGTGGTCACGACGAGCGCGCCCGCCACGAGGTGGCGACGGGTGCGGGAAGGGGTGGTCTGCATGGTGATTTCCGGTGGATTGAAGCGAAGGGAAAAGGAAGCGCGGCGCCAGGGCCGCGTTCATCGTGCGCGTCGGCTGAACAACGGATCAGAAGAAAAAGCCGCCTTGCGGGTGAGAGTGCGGGTGCCGTGGCCCGGACTCACACGGCAGGCATCGCGGCCGGGTTCACGCGGCCGCTGCCGCCAGCGGCATCACGAGCGCGACCAGCACCGGGCGGTTCGTGCGGTTGTCAAGCTGGCGCTTTTCGCCCGGCGCGATGCGGCAGCTGTCATAGGCTTTGAGCACTTGTTCGTCGCGCTGGCTGCCCTGTTCGGCCATCACGTGCAGCTCGCCTTCGAGCACGAGGTAGAGCTTTTCCATCGGCGAGTCGGCCAGATCGGTATGCCCACCGGGCAGGATCTGGCTCACGCCCATCCACATCTGCGTGGATGGCCCGGCCTCCTTGCCCTGCAGGCGCAGGCAGCGCATGTCGAAGTGGTTGGCGGCCTGGTACGGCGGCGCGTCGTCGAAGCGGGTGATGTGCATGGTCGTTGGGTCTCGAAACGTCAGGGATGGAACACGACGCGGTCGTTGCTGCCGGACAGCACCTGCTTGTACGCATCGAGCGCTTCACCCAACGCGTACGAACGCGCCGCGATCTGGAACGGCTTCAATGTGCCGCGCTCGAAGCCGTCTTTCAGCGCATCGAGCTGCGCGGTCGATGCAACGCAATCCATCGCGAGCGAATCGATGCCGACGAAGGTGTGCCGGCCGCGGTAGAACGCGAAGATGTCGAACGCGACCGCACGCTCCTGCGTGGCGATGAAGATCTGCGTCGCACCTTTGGCCATCGCCTGGTTGGCCGCTTCGAAGTACGCGCTGCCCACCGTGTTGTAGACAAGGTTCGCGCCGCGCCCGTCGGTCAGCTCGCGCACCCGCGCGGCGACGTCCGCGCCGCGCGCATCGATCACCTCGACCGGTGCACACGCAAAGCCTGCAAACGGCGCCGCGTGGCGTTGCACCGCAATCACCTTGGCGCCGGCCTGCGCCGCGATCTGCACCGCGGCTTGTCCGACCTTGCCGTTCGCGCCGAGCACGAGCACCGTCTGCCCTGCCTGCGGCATGCCGCTGCGCCGAAACCCTTCGTAAGCGGTCACGAATGGCACGCCGACCGCGCCCGCTTCGTCGAACGAGATCGCCTGTGGCCGTTCGCGCAATGCGGCTTCGGGCAAGACCAGGTAGCTCGCGTGCGAGCCATCGCGCGTGATGCCGATGTCGCCGCCCGAGCCCCAGACCTCGCGCCCGATCCAGCCCGATGGGCCGGCCACCACGGTGCCTGCGAAGTCGCGGCCCGGCGTGCGCGGCCACACCGCCTGCGGCATCGCGCCGATCGCGGCTTTCACATCGCTCGGGTTCACGGCCGCCGCCCGCACGCGCACCACCGCGTGGCCGGCCGGCGCTTTGGGTTCGGGCTGCGGCGTCGCTTCGAGGCGCAAAGTGTCGATGTCCGTGGGCTTTTCATTGACCCGGAGTGCGCGGGTGTCGGTGGTCATGTCGTTCATGATTTCGTGATCCGTCCGTTTCATTTGCGGCCCGCGGTCAGGCCCAGCATCTCGCGCGCTTCGCCCGGATTCATCGCCTCACTGCCGAGGCTCTTCAAGATGTCTTTCGCTTTGGCGACCAGCTGCGCGTTGCTGTCGGCCAGCACGCCTTTTTCGAGATAGATGTTGTCCTCCATCCCGACGCGTACATGGCCGCCCAGCAAAAACGATTGCGCGACGAACGGAAACTCCGCGCGGCCGATGCCGAACGCGCTCCAGAACGCACCGGCGGGCAGCAGGTTGCGCGCATACAGCAAGGTCTCCGGCGTCGGCGCGAAGCCGTACTTCACGCCGAGCACGAAGGTCCACATCGCGGGGCCTTCCAAAGAGCCGTCGGCAATCAGGTCGAGCGCCAGATGAATGTCGCCCGAATCGAAGATTTCCAGCTCCGGCTTCACGCCCGCTTCCCGGATCACCTTGGCCATGCGGCGCACGTTCTTCGGCGTGTTCATCACCACGTCCGGACCCGAATTCATCGTGTTCAGGTCGAGCGAACACACATCGGGCCGAATCTGCGCGATGTGCTCGACGCGCTGCTCGGGCGGCAGCAGCGTGGTGCCGGGCGCCGCCGTCTTCGGGTCGTCCTCGCTCGGCACATAACGGCCACCGGGGCCGGTCGTGAGGTTGATGATCAGATCGTGGTTGCGCTGGCGGATGCGGCTGACCACGTCGCGGTACAGATCGAGCTCCATCGACGGCCTGCCGTCGGCCGGGTTGCGCACATGGATGTGCACCTGCGCCGCGCCCGCTTCCGCTGCGGCCAGGCATTCGTTGGCGATCTGCTCGGGCGTGATCGGCAGATGCGGCGTCTGCTCCGGCTTGACGAGATTGCCGGTGACGGCGCAGGTGGTCAGGGTCTTGGGGTTCATGAGAGCGTTGCTTCAGTAGGTCCGATTGATTGAGTACATTGAATTTGCGCGGCTAAGTCCAGCAGGGGCCGCGGAGTCGGCTTCGTCGGGCCGCAGGCGCCGCCCCCGGTGAGGGGGAAGGCGAGAGCCGACCGAAGGGAGCGAAGCCTGGGGGAGAGCTAAATACTTCTTCCGCCGTCGACCACGATGCGCGTGCCGGTGACAAACCGCAGCGTGGTCGCCAGCGCCTCGATCGTCGCAGCCACGTCGACCGGCAGGCCGATGCGCCCCAGCGGTGTGGTGCTGGCCATCTTGGCGGCGAACGCGGCGCCGCGCCCCGGCACGAACGTCGACTCCACCGCGCCCGGCGACACCGACACCACGCGCACCGCGGGCGCCAGCGCTTTGGCCAGCGCATCGCCCACCACGTCGAGGCCGGCCTTGGCCGCGACATAAGCGAGGTTGCTGCCGACGCCCGTGAAGCCCGCGATCGACGAGACGTTCACGATCAGCCCGTCGCCGCTTTCCTTGAGCAGCGGCGCGAATGCGCGGATGGTGGCGAACACGCCGCGAAAGTTGGACGTGACCACCTCGTCGATCAATGCATCGGTCAGTGCATCGAGATCGCTGGCGGCCACTGGCTGGGTGTGCCCGGCGCTGTTGATGAGGATGTCGCAGCGGCCGTAGTCGGCCCGCACCTTGGCGGCTGCGGCCTGCAGGCTTGGCGTGTCGACGATGTCGACGACCAACGCGGTGTGGCGCTGCTCGCCCGCCGTCGGCAACGCGGCGGCGCGACGATCTGAGTCGGGGCGGCGCGCGAGCAGCACGCAGCTGGCGCCGAGTGCGGCCAGCCGCTCGGCGCTCGCATGGCCAATCGCGCCGAGGCCGCCGGCGATCACAGCGACTTTGCCGTTCAGGCGGGCGACGGGCGTGAATGGGGCTTGGGTCATGGGAAGCGTCTCCAAAGTCTGGGTTTTAAGGAAAAAAGGGCGATGGCGCTGGTGCAGCCATCGTTTTTAGCTATGTAAAAAAGAGCAAACGCATGGTGACCTCGGGCGCAGCGTGCCGGCTTGCATCGCATCGGATCGAGCCCGCTTGACGGTCGGTCGCGTCCTGCAGGGCCGCAGCCGGCACCGCCCGCAACGCACTCAAGGAATCGGCGCCTTCGGAAATTTCATCTCCCCCGGCTCCAGCGTGAAGTCGTACTGCAGCGTCGCGCTTTTGCCGTCGGCCGCGAGCGCGTAGTTGCCGATCAGCCGGCGCGTGACGCCGAAGGTCGGGTCGCTCTCCAGGTTCTCGTCGTCGTCCGCGTATACCTGCGAGATCAGCACCTTGTGGCCCGGCTTGCTGACCATGAAGTGCAGGTGCGCGGGCCGGTTCGGGTGGCGTTGCTGCGCGCGCAGCAGGTCACCGCAGGGGCCGTCGGTCGGCACGGGGTAGCCGGCGGGGCGCACGCTGCAGAACGCAAAGCGGCCCTGCGCATCGGTCTTGAAGCGACCGCGCAGATTCATGTTCTGCTGGCTCGGGTCCTGGTTCTCGTACAGGCCGACCGGCGAGGCCTGCCAGACGTCGACCGTCGCGCCCTCGATCGGCGCACCGCGTGCATCGCGCACCGTGCCGCTGGCCGCCAGCGGCACGCCTTCGGTGCCGGCGCGCGCGATCGATTCGCCATCCTTGCACAGCGGCGCATTCGCACGCCAGAACGGCCCAAGCAGCGCAGCCGGTGAGTCGCCGTCGTCCGGCGCGCGGTTGTTGATGAGGGCAACCAGGGTCGACAGACCGAAGATGTCGGCCGCCAGCACCACTTCGTTTTTCTTCTCGCCGCTGGCCTGCCCGATGTCGACCAGGAAGCCGAGTGCGCGCTCGAATTCGTCTTCGGTCAACTGCACCTCTTGCACGAACGCATGCAGGTGCTGCGTCAACGCAGCGATCACGGTGCGCAGCCGCGCATCGGGCGTGCGCGCCATCGCCGCGAGGGCGATCGGCAACACCGATTCGGGGGTGGTTACGACGTTCATGTGGCCTGCTCCGATTCGGGGTCTGTTGTGCAAACGTTTGCAAATGATAGTCTGCTGGTTTCAGCAGCGCAAGCTTTCTTTGCAGAAAATCAAGACGATGCGATACCGAGTGACCAATCGAACGTTTGCATGAAAGAGTCTGCCAACCCTGGAATCGTCACGATCCGCGAGGTGGCGGCCGCTGCCGGCGTGCACGTCTCCACCGTCTCGCGCGCGCTCGATCCGGCCAAACGCAGCCTGATCAGCGCCGAGGTGCTGCGCTCGGTCGAACGCGCCGCCGAGCGGCTCGGCTACCGCGCGAACCGCGCCGCCTCCGCGCTGCGCACCGGCCGCACACGCACCATCGGCGTGCTGGTGCCGGACATCACGAACGCGGTGTTCCCGCCGATCCTGGGCGGCATCGAAGCCAGCGCTTCGGCGCGCGGGTACTTCGTGTTTCTGGCCAACGTGCCCGATCCCGCGCTGGCGAAGGACGTGGTGGAGCGCATGCTCGCGCAGCAGGTCGCGGGCGTGATTTCCGCGATCGCCATGAGAGACGATCCGCTGACCGCGCTGCTGCTGCGCGCCAACGTCGCCGCGGTGCTGGTCAATCGCGCGGACGAGAGCGGCCGGCTGTCGGCTGTCGTCAGCGACGACCGGCTCGCGATGAAGCTCGCGGTCGATCACCTGGTGGCGCTCGGCCATCGACGAATCGCCCACCTCGCGGGCCCGCAGAACGTGCCGACCGGCCTGGCGCGATGCCGAGGCTTCGAGCAGGCGCTGCGCGACCATGCGCTGGCGCCGCTCGGGGTTATCGAATGCGACCGGTACAGCCGCGAAGCAGGCCGCACGGCGATGCAGCACCTGCTGGCCGAATCGGCTGGCGCCACAGCCGTCGTCTGCTGCAACGACCTCGTCGCACTCGGCGCTTACGACGCATTACGCGCAGCCGGCCTGCGCATTCCGCAAGACATCTCGATCACGGGCCACAACGACATGCCGCTGGTCGACATGATCGAGCCGCCGCTGACCACCATCCGCTTGCCGCACCGCGAACTCGGCTGGCGCGCGGCCGAGATGTTGCTGGAGTGGATCGAAAAGCCAGCGACGCAGGCACGGATCCCCTCGACCGTCGTGCTGCGGCCGGAGCTGGTGGTGCGGGGATCGACGGGGTGGCTGCCGCAGCGCCTTGAGTCGCAGCACGCTCGGCGCGCTACCCGTTTGGACCGGTGAGGGCGATGCAGCGGACCGGCCTTGGCCGCGTTGCCGGTCAGAGAACCGAACCCGGATTTGTCCAAGGGGTCAACACCGCGCAAGGCAGCAGCTTGCTGTACTCGCAATGCCATCCTCATCCTCAACGCACAGCACAGGCGCAAGCCATCAGGCTTCAGGCTTCAGGCTTCAGGGAGCAAACATTGCCTGCAACATGGCCAGAACCCCTCCGAGCGCTGTTGGACGGACCGCTCGGCTGGCTTCGGCCCAGCCGTCGCGCAGGGTGCGTCGAATCGGTCGCAGCACGATGGCCCTGTTCTCGACGCCGATCTCGGCCTCATCGGTCATGCCCGCTTGCGCAAGCAACGGCTTAGGGAATGATGAGGCCGTGCGAATTGCCCAGTTTGCGCAGTGTGGTGAGCAGGACGGTTCCTTACCCAATTGGGGCTGACACCAAGTCATAGGACGGCAGGGAAGGCTCGAAACGGATGCTTGACCAGTTGATGATCAGCAAGCGCCTGCCGCTTGCTATTTTGAAGGTTGATGGATCGGTTCGTGACCGTCGCCATCGGTTTCTACACCAGAGCAGCGCTTCGCCCTTCACTGACTATGCAGCCCCGGCAACAACCGCAGCGCGTTGCCACGCCCGATCGCCTCGAGCTCTGCAGACGAGAACTTGCCGGAATCGATCAACCCGGCAATGTTGTCGGCGCCGGTGCGATACGGATAGTCGGAGCCGAACAGCAGATGCGGCGTGCCGACCAGCGCGAGCAGCGAGGGCAGTGCGTAGCGGTTCGCGCTCCACGCCGTGTCGTAGTGAAACCGCTGCAGTTCGTGCAGCACGCCGTTCGGCACGCGCGCTGCGAGTGTCTTGTCGAGCAACGGCATCTTCTGCAGCCGCTCGGTCAGAAACGGCAGCGTGCCGCCCGCGTGCGAGAAGATGAAGTTCATGTCGGGGCAGCGCGCGGCGGTGCCGGAGAACACGATGTCCACAATGGTGCGCGTGGTGTCGGTGCCGAACTCGACCACGGTCGGCGGCACGTTGGGCAGCAGATCGATGCAGCAAGGCGCAACCGTCGGATGGGTGTAGAGCACGGCCTTGCGCTGGTTCAATTCATCCAGCACCGGCGCGAAGTCCGGATGCCCGAGCCACTTGTTGCCATAGCTCGTCAGCAGGCCGATGCCGTCGGCCTTCAGCACGTCAAGCGCATAAGCAAGTTCAGCGAGCGCCGCGTCGCTCGACTGCATC